>CAZTPX010000127.1:0-27622 GCA_964615095.1 uncultured Planctomycetaceae bacterium
GCCTGCCCCGCGGCCGCACCTACGTCCGCAACGGCTCGGTCTGCCACCTGGCCGTGAGCAAGGGCGCTATCGAGGCCAAGGTCTCCGGCTCGGAGCTTTACACGGTCGAGGTCAAGATCAAGACCCTGCCCGGCGCTAAGTGGACCGCCATCAAGGGCCGCTGCAGCGGACAGATCAGTTCGCTCCTGGAACTGCTGCAGGGCAAGCTTTCCGACCACGTCATGGAGGTTGTGACCGACCACAAGGAGGGACTGTTCCCCCTGCCCGGCGAGATGTCCTTCCGCTGTAGCTGCCCGGACTCGGCCCACATGTGCAAGCACGTGGCGGCCGTGCTCTACGGCATCGGCGCCCGCCTGGACGACAAGCCCGAGTTGCTCTTCACGCTCCGCGGCGTGAACCATGACGAGTTGATTGCAGCCAACGCCCAGCAGGCTGTCAGCGCGGCAACCTCGCGCGGCAAGTCGAAGCGTCTGGCCGCCGAGGAAATCAGCGATGTCTTCGGCATCGAGCTCGACGTCGGCAGCGCCGAGTCGCCGCCAGTCGCCGCTCCAGACGACACTCCCGCCGGCGATGTGCAAGGCCCGGCGGCTGCCAAGAAAGTCCGCGCCAAAAAGAGCGCCGTCGGCACGGCAAAGGCGAAAAAGAGCGTCAAGGCGGCCGGCAAAGTCAAGAAGCCGGCGCGAAAGGCGGCGAGAAACAAGAAGCTGGACGCTTAGCGGGCACAGACACATTTGACGAAAGTCATTAGAGAAACTCGAGAAACGAGGGGAGAAAGGCCATGACTAAATTGATGCATGGAATTATCCACGGGAAAACCATTGAATTGAGCGAAGATCTCGGGCTGTCGGACGGGCAAGCTGTGGACCTGATTGTCATGCCTGCGGGTTCTGTCGAAACGTCACCGCAGGTAGTTCAGCGGGAATTATCGACGAAGGAACTACCGGGACCGCCGATCGACTGGAAGTCCAGCGATACGTCGGCGACGGCAGGACTGTTGGCGGAGGAATGGACCGAGGAAGACGACAGGCTCCTAGGCCAAATTTACGTTGACCGTAAAACTGCGAAATGGCGAGCGTTGCCGTAATGAGTTTTTTGCTTGATACAAACATCGTTTCGTTCCACCTCAAACGCCCGCGAGGGTTGACACACCGCTTTGTCCAACATTCGGGTCGCCTGTATATTTCATCGATCGCGTTGGCCGAGTTGTGCGTGTGGGCGTTCGGAAAGGCCAAACCTGCGGCCACATTGTCAGCCATTGAGGCGATGCTCCGCAAGGAAGTCAATCGACTGGATTTTGACGATGATTGTGCCAAGAAGTTCGGTCAAGTAAGGGCTGACTTGATCCGGCGTGGAGTGAGTGTCGGGCCCTTGGATTTGTTGATTGCGTCAGTTGCTCTGGTGTACGATCTAACGTTGGTTACCAACAATACAGCGGACTTTCAGAACATCCCCGGTCTTCGTTTGGAAGACTGGTTGACACCATGAGCCGATCACCAATACTTCTTGGAGAGGAATATCTATCGTGCGCGAGTTGACCCCGCGGGAAATCGTCAGCGAACTGAACCGGCACATCGTGGGCCAGGACCAGGCCAAGCGGGCCGTGGCCGTGGCCGTCCGCAACCGCTGGCGGCGGCAGCAGGTGCCGGCCGAGATGCGGCAGGAAGTGGCCCCCAAGAACATCATGATGATCGGGCCGACCGGCGTGGGCAAGACGGAGATCGCCCGCCGGCTGGCCAAGCTCACCGGCGCGCCCTTCATCAAGGTCGAGGCCACCCGCTATACGGAGGTCGGCTACTACGGCCGCGACGTGGAGAGCATGGTCCGCGAACTGGTCGAGAACGCCATCGGCCTGGTGCGGCAGCAGGAGCGGGAGACCGTCCGCGAGGAGGCCCAGCGACGGGCGGAGGAGCGGCTGCTGGACCTCTTGGCTCCCACGCCGCCGGCCTTCGACACGACGGCCGACGGACCCGAGTCGCCCGAGCGCTACCAGCGGACCCGCGAGAAGATGCGGGGCATGCTGGCCGACGGCGCGATGGATGAGCGCCGCGTGGAGATGGCCATCGAGCAGAAGGCCGTGCCCATGATGTTCACCGGTATGGGCATGGAGCAGATGGACGTCGATCTGCAGGGCATGCTGGAGAAGATCGTGCCGCGGCACAGTTCGCGGCGGGAGATGTCGGTCCGTGAGGCCCGCCGCGTGATCTTCGAGCAGGAGTGCGACGCCCTGATCAACGCGGAGAAGGTCAACGCCCAGGCCATCGAGCTGGCCGAGAACCTGGGCATCATCTTCCTCGATGAGATCGACAAGATCGTAGCCAGCGAGGCGGCGCACGGGGCCGACGTCTCCCGCCAGGGCGTGCAGCGCGACCTCCTGCCGATCGTCGAAGGCACGACCGTGCAGACCCGCTACGGCTACGTCAAGAGCGACCACATCCTTTTCATCGCCGCCGGGGCCTTCCACCGCGCGAAGCCCAGCGACCTGATGCCCGAATTGCAGGGGCGGTTCCCCATCCGCGTCGAACTTACCGACCTGACGCGCGACGATTTCATCCGCATCTTGACCGAGCCGCGGGGCGCTTTGACCAAGCAGTACCAGGCCCTGCTGGAGACCGAGGGCTGCAAGTTGGTCTTTACCGAAGACGCCATCCGTTCGCTGGCCGAGTATGCCTTCCAGGTGAACCAGCGGACGCAGAACATCGGCGCCCGGCGTTTGAACACGATCATGGAGCGGCTGCTGGAGGAATTGAGTTTCGAGGCCCCGGAAAAGGGCGATTCCCGCGTGGAGATCGACGCCGCCTACGTCCAGCAGCGGCTGGAGGAAATCTCGCACGACGAGGATCTGAGCAAGTTCATCTTGTGAGGGAGCAGGCCACGCGCGACGTCTCGACCCCACCTCGCTTGCGGTTTGTCGATTTAGTCTCGTACTGTTCCTGGTGTGGCAGGCGGGACGTCTTTAGCCGCGAAGCGGAGATATGCAATAGCCCGGGGCGGAAGCCCTCGTAGTTATACTGCCCGCGGTTGAAACTGACAGTAACCCGAAGCGCCAGCGAGGGCTCAAGTGGTTCCCTCGCTGGCGCTTCGGGTTGGTATGGATTCGGACAATCTCAACCGCGGGCAGTATAACAACGAGGGCTGACGCTCCGGGCTATTTCATATCTCCGCTTCGCGGCTGGTAGATCGAGTAAATCGACAGCTTGTCGACGTGGGGTCGGGACGGGTTTCGATGCCGGGCGACCTTGGCAAGCTTTGCGATCAAGGCCAGCTTGGCCGGCGCTCGGAATTATTTTCGAACCCATCCACTATTGTGACACGGTGAATGTGCAACAATCTGTTGCAAATTTTGCATACAGTCGCAACACCGTTTTTCCGGCCGCGATTTGTGCCACCCCGAAAACACAGCGGTAAAAGGCGGTAAGTTCCCCGCGCGCTTCGCGGCCTGTTGCAAAAGATGAGGCAGATCCCTGGCAAATGCGTCACCCTCGTTGATGAGTATTTGAAACAGAACGCAGGCACGCCCCCCGTAATTCAAGGAAAATCCAGGAATCCACCTTAGCGGCCCAACCTGCTTCACCACCTCGACAAGCGAGGTGGGGTCGGGACGGCGAGCGCAAAAAAGCTGCCGCCCCCCGAAGGAGACGGCAGCCGTCTTTGTCCGCGTTCTATGCCACCCGAAACAGGCTAGACCGTTACGGCATATAGAACGGGTCGGAGTTGTTCTTAGTGGTCAGGAAGAACAGGTTGGCGGCGTCAATCCGCTTGGAGATCTGCTGCACCGAGCCGTCGCCGAACCCGGCCATGACCACCGCCGGATGGCTCGAAGAAGGACCGTAGTGCGGACCCTCCGAGGGCAGGACATCGGCACTGGTCCATTGCGGTTGGCCGCGATACTTACTGCCAGCCGAGCCGCCGCCACCGTATGCGCCGGACGTGGATGTAGACGAGGACGACGAGTCAGGATCCATTCCCGTCGGGCTGTAGTCGATCATCAGGTCCGTAAACACATTATTGGTTGTGCATCCCGACGCATCGCCAAAGGTATTGTCAAAATGCGGTGGCGTGAAGAAGTTATAGGTGGCCGGGGTGGGCGTCGGACCAATCGGGCCGGAAGCCGATGGAAGGACGGTCAAGGTACACTCCGATCCCAGCACCCAGCGGCTGGCATAGTCGTCGATGGTCTCGATGATGAACATCGTGTGCGACTGCCCGTCGACAATGTCGGCGGCGCGGCTACCGTTGCCGGGGAAGATCGAGCCATCGGGGTGGATGGTCGCGGTCCCGTAGACGGTTGACACCGAAGCGCTTGAATTTGCGGCAAACGCCAAGCTATTGTACGTGGACGCGCCCACGGCCTTGTAGTTGGTGAAGGCACCCGTCGGCGGAGTGGCCGTCGGATCCTGGAAGAGGTTATTGGCGTTGCTGGGGCAGACGAACTCCTTCATCGAGGTGTTTATCGCATTGGCAAGCGCGGTGGCCGCGTTGCCGGTGCCGGTGCCGATTGGGGAAGCGGCGGCCTTGAGCACGCTGGGGTTCGACATGCCGAACGATTGCGGCAACTGCTTGTACATGGTGTCGTACTCCATGAAGGAGAGTAGCTTCACCAGGAAGCTGTAACCGCCCACTTGCGACGTCGTAGCCGTCGCAGACGTCTTGATCAACTGGGCCGACGCCGGGAAGGTGTTGTTGAACGTGCTGGCGTAGTTCTGGAAGCCCAGACCGATCTGCTTGACCTTGTTCGAGCAGGCCGCACGCCGCCCTGCTTCACGGGCCGCGTTGATCGCGGGCAGGAGCAGGCCAATCAGAATGCCGATGATGGCAATCACCACCAGCAGCTCGACGAGGGTGAAACCTCGCCTCAATCGTGTTGTGACCATGAGTCACCTCCATTGAATAAGAGATAAATAAAAAACCGTGCGGCGACCATCGCCGCAGCGAACGAAACCCTGAACTAAATGAAGAGATATGAGAACCAATCGATAAACCTGAGCCCGTCCTTCCGCGCCCTTTCCGTAGGATGGACCTAAGTACTTCTTCGGCGAAAACCGTTCTTTAGGAAGAATATATCAAAGGAATCAGCGCGTTTTGGACGAGAAGCCCCTTCCCTCCATGCGCCCGTGATTGTATCCGATGGGAGAGGTTTCTGTCAAATAGTTTCCCTGGTTTATTTTTATTAGAATTTGACGGAAATTGAATATAGCATTCAGGGGGGTGAGATTACAAATGCGGCGTTCCTAGCCCCCTGTTTCATTGGATCCAGCAAGGGCAAAGTCACTGGTGCTGTTAACGCCCGCACCGACCTGTGAGACCGCTAGAAAAGTCTCGCGGGAAGACAACGAATAGTACTCCGTACTGAGTACTCAGTACTATATCTCGTATCTGCCTCGACTTTTTCAGCGGTCTCCCTGTGTCGGTGGAGCGATGTTCGACCACCACAGCAACTCCTTTCATTTTATCCAGCCCCACCATCTGCGGTGTCTCCCCGCCAGCCGTCTTGGAAAGCGAGGACAAGCCCTCGCGCTCCAAAGGGCCGCCGACTCTCGACACCGCCGGTGGACCGGCGTATGATCGACGGATCGCCAAACGGAACCCGCTGGAGTCCCGCCTTTAGGCGGAATCGAGCGGAATTCCGCCTAAAGGCGGGACTCCAGCACAGTCGCCCGTCCGGTTTACACCTAAGAGCGGAAGAGCCATAAAAGTTTCCTCGGAGCAACTTCAAACATGTGTAGAATATGTCTCGCTAGTCTGTTGTTTGCCATGACCTTGCCAGGTACCCTCGGTATCACCGCTGCGGAGCGTGTGCTATCGGTCGACGAGGCGGACAAGGCTCTCCATCCGGTTGTCGGTGCGCCGCCCTGGCGGCCGTGGCGAATCGATCTCGCGCCGGCACGCTGGATCTGGCTGCCGTCGCAGCGAACACTGCCCAACACGTTCCTCCTGTTTCGCCGCGAAGTGACGCTCAGCGGCCCGCCCCGCAAGGCCCGGGGCTTCATCACGGCCGACAGCCGCTACCTGCTAACGGTCAACGGCCGGCGGGTGCAATGGGGTCCCGCTCCCTGCGACCCACGCAGCCTTGACGCCGATCCGATCGACCTGACGGCCTTACTCACCGCGGGCAAGAACGTCCTAGGCGTGGAAGTGCTGCATTACGGAGTAGGCGACGGGACCTGGCCGGCGGGCAAGCCGGGGTTCATCTTCCACCTCGCGATCGAAACGTCCGACGGCCACCGCCAACAGATTGTCTCGGACCCCGCGTGGCAGGTGACGATCGATCGGGCACACCGCCCGGGACAGTTCAAGCGCTGGTATCTTCGCGCCTTGCAAGAGGAGTCCGATGCGCGGCAATACCTGGCGGGCTGGAACTCGCTGTCGTTCCAGCCGGACCGGCAATGGACCCCGGCCATGACATTGGATTGCCCGGCGGATATGCCGCCGGCGTGCAGCAACTACGCCGGAGGCGATCTATTGGAACGTGCCGATCCGCAGCGTAGCGGGTTGCGGGTCCGCGAGATCCCGCCTTTGCGGGAGAGCCTGGTGCCGGCTATTCGTCTGGCCGATGCGGGCCGCATCGAGTGGCTGCGCGATCCGGCCGACTGGTTCGAGTTCCGCATGCCCGACTCGTTTCGCGCCCGGCGTGCGCCGGTTGCCACACCGCTCGCCTCGGAGGCCGGCGACGCGGCCTGGCGATTGCCCACCGGCGAGCCGCGGCAAGGGCAGTTCGTGACCTTCGAGTTCAAGGAACAGATCGTCGGCTGGCCGTACTTCACGATCGAAGCGCCTGAGGGCACAATTGTTGAGTTGATGTGCCAGGAGGCGCACGATCCGGCCGGACCGGAGTGGCTGGACAGCCAATACTTCAACTGGACGCGGTTTATCTGCCGCAAGGGCGTCAACCGCTTCGAGACGTTCGACTTCGAGTCGTTGCGCTGGCTCCAGCTCCATGTCCGCAACCCGGGCGGCCCGGTCGTGATCCGCGACGTCGGTGTGCGGCGGCGGATGTTCGATTGGGCGGTGGAGCCGCGGATCCGCTGCTCCGAGCCGGCGATGCAGCGGCTGTTCGACGCGACCGTCAACACCATCCGCAACTGCGCCCAGGAGACGTGTGTCGACGGCATGGCCCGGGAACGGCAACAGTATAGCGGCGACGGCGGCCACCAGTTGCTGGCCATTCGCTCCGCCATGGGCGAGCCGCGGCTCTCACGGCGGTTCCTCCGCACGTTCAGCGAAGGCCAGACGCAGGAAGGGTTCTTCCTCGACTGCTGGCCGGCGTTCGATCGGCTCGCGCGGCTCATGCAGCGGCAGATCGACGGCGCCTACTGGGGGCCGCTTTTGGACCACGGCGTCGGATTCAACTTCGATTGCTGGAACCATTACCTGGAGACGGGTGACCTCACGGCCCTCGACGAGCCGTATCCGCGGCTGGTGCGGTTCGCCGACTACCTGGAATCGATTCGCGGCAAGGACGGCCTGTTGCCGGTCGAGAACCTGGGCGTACCGCAGGTCTGGATCGATCACATCGCCTACCAGCGGCAGCGGCACAAGCAGTGCGCGTTCAATCTGTATACGGCGGCGATGTTGGAACATGCCTTAGCGCCGATGGCCCATGCCCGCGGCGACCAGCGGGCCGAGGAATTCGCCCGCCGCGGCCGCGAGATCCGGGCCGCGGCGGTGCGGCGGTTCTGGGACGCATCGCGGGGCCTGTTCGTCAATAATCTGCCGTGGCTGGACGAGGAGAAGAAGCCCCGGCTGTGCGACCGCTCGTTGGCCACGGCTGTGTTGTTCGACCAGTGCCCCGACGGCAACGTGGCGGCGGCGCGTCGGGCGCTGGTCGAGTGCCCGCCCGAGCTGGGGATTTCCTACCCGTGCAACGCCTGTTGGCGCTACTGGGCCTTGGCCCGGCTGGGCCGTGCCGACCTGGTGGTCGGCGAGTTTCGTCGCCGCTGGGCGAAATTGCCGTCGGTTGTCTTGAACAACACGCTGCAAGAGGACTGGGTTGCGCCGCCCGATTCTACCTGGCAATGGAGCCATTGCGCGGTAGCGCCGCTCTATGTGCTCTTCATGGACATCGCCGGTATCCGGCCCACCGCGCCCGGTTTCGCCCGTTTTCAGGTCCGCCCGCAATTGGGCGACCTCGCGGATCTCGACCTGACCTACTACACGGTCCGCGGCCCGATCCAGTTCATGGCTGGGAAGCGGCCCGCGGGACGGCAGATTTCCGTGACCGTGCCTAAGGGTTGCGAGGCGGAACTACTCTTGCCGCCCGGCGCTGCGACGTCGCTGGCGGCGCTGCTGCCCGATCATCGACTGGGCCTGAAACGGTTCCGCCTGGAAACGGGAAAAGTGAATGTCTTCGTCGTGCGCGAGGAAAGTCAGTGACTCGCCTCTACACCCACTCCCAGTCCCGCAGCCACTCGTAGCTGTGCGGCAGATTGGCCCACATCTGCCGGACCATCTGCTCCAAGCGTTGCGTCTCGGCCAGATCGAACTGCCGCCGCTCGCGCACCGCGGCAGCCGCGTTTAGCACCTGGTCGACCGTCACCAACCCTGGAATCGTGCAGTGCAGCGCGTCGCAGGCCAATACGTAGCGAATGGCCAGCCGCGCCCGCTCGTCGTCCTCCCGCTTCGTCGCCGAATCGGGCGCGCCGGCGGACTGGAAGATCGTGCCGCTGGCAAAGGGCTTGATGCCGATCAGCCCCACGTCGTGCTTGCGCAGGGCGTCGAACATACTGCCCTCGGGCTTCTCCTTGCTGCCGGCGCTGTAGGGCGTCACGATCACCTCGAACTGCGGGTACTTGGCCACGGCCGCGGCGATCCACGGCCGGTGGTGCGTGGAAAGACCGGTGAAACGGGCCTTGCCGCTCTTTTTGGCCCATTCCAGCGTGCGGGCCACGGTCTCGATTTCCCGCTCGCTGTTGCGGCTGGTCTGCTCGCGCATGGTCACACGCCACAGGTCGACATACTCCAGTTTCGCCTGCCGCAGGCCCGTGTCGAGCTGGTCCTTCATCTTCTCGAAACTGCCGGCCAGGTTGGGGTCGCGGGCGCCCCACCAGTCGAACCCCAGGTACATCTTCTCGCGGTTCTTGCCCAGGGCCTCGGCCACGAAGAGGACTTCGTTCGCGCCGCAAGGATCGGCATAGTTGATGCCGTGGTCGATGCAGGCCGCCAGCACCTCGCGGCGGTTCGTCTTGAACTCGGGGCTGCCCTCGCGGGAGGCGATTCGCTTCACGTGGCCGCCAATACCCACCGCCGAAACCATCAGGCCCGTGCGGCCCAGGCGGCGGTATTCCATGTTCTCGTGGTAGCTGCGGGGCTTGGTGGCATCGGTCGCCGGGCCGGCCGCCGCAACCGGCTGGACCATGAGACGGCCAGCCACCGACGCGCCTGCCGCCGCGGCTGCCGTGTGCCGCACAAATTCACGTCGAGTCACAGAATCTTGATCCATACATGATCTCCTGAAAAAGTGCCCCTAGTGTAGTGTCTCACGCAGATTGGCATTAATGCGCCGCGCTGGAGTTCCGCCCGGGCACCGCGTACTCGTGGTCGGCGGCATTTCCCGGCTAAAGCCGGAACTCCAACAGGTGCGGCAATTCGGAGACACTACATTAGGCATGCAACTGGTTGGCTTTGGGGGTTACGCGGTCGATGTTCGGCGTCACGTCGTATTGGACGTTGCCCAAGATCCAGGCAAAACCGCCCATGACAATCGCCTGGAAGAACGGATTGATCCAGATGTCCTCACGATGTCCCAGCGAGGTGTAGAAGACGCGGCCTTGGCCCTGCTTTCGCGCCCAAGTGCAGGGGTAGTCGGGGCGGCGGTAGCAATCGCCCTGCATGTGCCGCGTCTCCTGCACCAGGATCACGTGCAGGTCTTTGGCGAAATTCTTCTGCGCGTACCACTCCTCGTGGAAAGAGATCCCCTCGGCCATAGCCAAGTCTCTCAGACCGGGGAATCTTGAGGCAATGATCAGCGAGGCATCCTGCTGCGCGCCGTGCGTGAGGAACTCGGCGCCGACCATGGCCGGGTAGGGATCGATCTGGTCGCCCTTGGAGTGGAACGAGTCGGTACAGGCGTGGAAGCCCACGAAACCCTTGCCCGCGGCCACCGCGGCCAACAGGTTCTGCTTGCCCCGCAGCGTCATCGGCTTGCCCGTTCCGCCGGGGATGCAGAGGTCGCCGCTGGTGAAGAAGGCGATGGCGTCGTAACGATCGAGGTCGCCGTCGAAAACCGTCCCGTCCTGGCTGCATTCGATCTCGATGCCGGCCCGCCGGCCCATTTCGGTGAGGACCTTTTCCGAGTGGCTCAAGGGGCCGCCGTTGCGGTTGACGACGGAATGTACAAAGCCCGCGCTGCGGGTAAAGTACAGGATTCTCTGCTTCTTGGCCTGGGCGGCGGCCACCCAACTCAAGGGAAAGGCCGATAATCCCACGACAGCGGCCGAAGCCGCCTGCAACATTTGGCGACGTTTCATGGCGGGTCTCCGAAATACGGGAATGTGGACGCTGCTATGATACCATCCCCCATGGGCGTCCGCAACCGTTTCACGCCGTTACGTTCATTGCATCCGGCCGAAGACGACCATCGTCATGTCGTCGTACTGCGGCTGGCCTGCCGAATGCCGTTGCACGTCTTCCAGCACCGCCTCGCCGATAGTGGCCGGATCGGCTGCCACGGCGGCAATCCGCGTGCGGAGACGTTCGGTCGAATACCGCTGGCCCTGGGCGTCCATGGCATCGGTGATGCCGTCGCTGAACAGCGTCAGGCACTCTCCCGGCGCGATCGCACGAGTGACCGCCTTGTACTCGGCATCCGCGACGATCCCCAGGGGGAACCCATGGACCTCGTCGCCGACCGCGTCGGCCGCCGCGCCCTTGCCGCAGTGTACGATGGGTGACATGTGCCCGGCGCTGGCCACGGTGATTTCATGCCGGGCTGGATCGATCGCGCAGAGCACGAGGGTCACAAAGCCGCCGTCGTCGGCCACGTCGCAAACCTCGCGGTTCATCACGGCAATCGCCCGACACAAGTCGTGGGGGCAGCCCAGCAGGGCGCTGCGGCCGATGCCCGAAAGGCGGGCCATCATCAACGCCGCCGGGATGCCCTTGCCCGACACGTCGCCCAGCAGCACCACTTGCCGGCCGTCGGGCAGCCGTACGAAGTCGTAATAGTCGCCGCCGACCATGCCGGTGGCCTTGTAATACGGCCAAAAACCATAGCCCGGCAGCACCGGCAACGCCCGCGGCAGGAAGGCGTACTGGATCGCCCGCGCGAGGTCCAGTTCCTGCTGTAGCTGCATCTGTTGCAGCAATTGGCGGTGCAGTTGCGAATACTCCAGCGAGAGCGACACTTGCCGCGCCACGCAGTTGAGAAGCTCCAGGTCCTCGGCCGTGAAACCGGCGTGGCGCGCGCGCGAGTCCAATTCAATGACGCCCAGCGCTTGGAGTTCCTGCGACAACAGCGGCACGCACACGACCGAGCGGACTTGAGACGACTGGATGCTCTCGCTGACCGGGGCCGTCCTCTCCAGCGCGAGGTCGTTGTACAACAGAGCGCGGTGCGTGGCCATCGCTTCGCGAACGATCGTACTGCTGTACTTGCAGCGGCGCTGCCCGTCGTGCCGGTCGCGGTCGACTTGCGACACGAGCCGCTCGCCGTCGGCCAAGAGCACCAGGGCGTGGTCGGCTTGCGGGAATATCTCCAGCAAGCCGTCGATCGTTTTCGCCAGCAGCGACTGGGTGTCGAGCGTCCGGCCCAGGGTCTCCGAAATTCGCAGCATCACGCGCAACTTATCCCCCGCGCTGGTCTGGGCAATCGCGTCGGTGTCGAACGGCGCATCCAGGCTGTGGGAAATGCTCGACGAATCGGTGAACCTGTCATCGGGGATGGGCAGATCGCAGCGGAATTCCAGCAGCCAGCCGCAGATCTCGATCCGGTCTCCATGGGTCAGGGCCACAGCCTCGTTCTTCGCCACCGTGCGGCGGTTCAACGACGCCGAGTTCCGGCCAATATCCATCAGCCAATAGCGATCGCCCTGGAAGTACACGCGCAGGTGTTTGCGGCTGATCGCCCGGTCGTCCAACGCCACGAGGCACTCCTTCCCGTCGCGCCCGATCAGAATCTCCGTCTCGCCGAAGTCGTAGCGGCGGCCAGTTTCGGAACCCAGCAGTACTTGCAACGTTGCCGACATGACGCCCTCCTGCACGGGATTGCGCCCGCGCTCTCCGGTCAAAGCGACGACAAGGCATCGGCCTGGTCGTTACGGATATTGAAGACCTTGTCGAGCGCCGACACTTTGAACATCTTCATGACTCCAACGATTGACTGGTGCTCCTACGTACCGCAACCCGCCACTAGCATGATACCCGATTATCGCGGTGTGTCAATCCGGGGGAGCTAAAACTCGTTTCATTAATTGCCTTGCTGGGGTTTCAACTTAAACCGCCGTGGCGATCCGGCGATTCATTTCACCTGCACAACGCCGTCGGGAAGCTTGACGATAGATTTGACGCTTCCATCGGGCTGCTTGTCGTGGCGAACGTAGATCGGGCCTTTGGGCGTGGGATAGGTACCTTCCGCCCAGGCCAGGCGGCCAAGATGGGGCGCGATTCTCACTTGCGCAAAGCCAGGCGCGACGGGGGCGACGCCAAGCACGTACCTACTCAGCCAGGCGGTGGGTCCGCCGGCCCAGCCATGGCAGAAACTGTGGCGGAAGCCCAGGTAACAATAGGCCCCGAAATCGCCGTGAAGGTCCTTTTTGCCAACGGCAACCAGCTCATCGATACGGCCTGCTTTCTTGGTCCAGTCGAGATCGAAGTCCTCCCAAAACGTGGTCGCGCCGAAATCCAGCATACCGCCCCAGTATTGGCTGATGAAATCCAGCGCCGTGTCGGTATCGTTGGACCTGGCCAAGGCGCTGAGGACGAAAAAACCGTAAAAAGTGCTGAGGTCTTTGGGACCGCCTATCTTGAGCACGTTTGCCGACACTTCGGCCGCATCGCGGAAACCGGCAATCGAAAGCAGCGCGGCGGGGGCCTTCCGCCCGCTGGGCTTGGGGCTGTGCCGACGGAGGCCTTTCGCACGCTCGACGCACACCTTCGCGGTCTCCTTGTCGTCAAGGATCTCGCTGAGCCTTGCGCCGCTTTCCAAGGTGAGGGTCAACATGGCCTGCAGACCTTCGTGGACGGCGACAGGGTCCGATGCAGTGGGCCAATCGAGGAACCGCATGCCGTCGAGGACCTCCTGGCCGTCAGCATCGACAAACGTGGCGAGACGCCGGAGCAACGGAGCCAGGTAGAACTGCTGCTGCCTGAGGTAGTCGAGGTTGCCATGATGGAGATACCATTGCTCGTGGATCAGAACCCACCACATCGAATAGGAGCTGATGCCGTTCATCCACGCAGTGACGGGCGTGACGTCGCGCGTCAGGTCCAGGCTCTTGGGCACGACCTCGTTGAAGCCGAAAACGCAATCGATCACGCTGACTTCCGGGTACATGTCGCCGAGCCAGACGAGGCGGTCGCGCTTGATGCCGTCCCAAAGGTAATCCTGCATGTTGAGGTGGACAGTGTAGGCGCCGGTCTGCCAGATCTTGTTGAGCCGCTGGTCCGAGCACTTGAAGGAACCGACATAGGGGATGTCGCGCAACGTCAGGATCGCGCGGACATGGCTAAGCTGGACGATAATCTTCGCATCGGCGTTGTCGATGCGGACGAAGCGAAAGCCACTGGGGCCGACGTTGGTCTTGCCCAGCCAGGGGAGCTTCACGACCTGGTCGCGCAGGGCATGATCGTTTTGTGCGCCGCGCTCGCCGATATCCGCCATGGCCTCGGCCACGGATTCTCCGAAACGGATGCGGACCGACGCTCCCTTTGCTTGGGACATGGGCGTGAAGAGTTCGACCGAGCCGGTGATTTCCCGGCCGAAGTCGATCACGATGGCGCCGCCCGGCTTCAGCACCAGCGGTTTCACGGGGTCGCTGAGCACGGCCTGGCCGCTGTGAGGCAGGAGAAGATTCTTGGCATTCTCGACGCCTTGCGCGGAGACCCAGACAACCCGCGTCGGCTGGATCACAAACATGCTGAGCGGGCTTTTGCGGGCCACGTTTTCCAGTCCGGGCGGTAATGCGTCGGCGCGGCTAGCGAGCGCGAGCAGGCACAATACGATGCCGGCGGATTTGGAGGCGTTCAACTCGATCATCATCATGACTCGATGTGCTCTGGGATGGTGGGATAATGGTGTTCCTATTGTACTTCCAGGCATGCCGTTTCGTCCATGCAAAAAAGGTCAAGGGTTCTGGCCTGTTGGAGCCGCGCAGGGTGGCCGAGTAACACCAGACGTAGTGTGGGTCGAGTAACACGAGTCCCACCAGATTCGATCCGGAATCCGGTGGGACTCGGGCTGCTCGGCCCACCCTACGCGGCTGCGAAAACCGCAAAACGCCTACCGCAAAACGCCTACTTGCGGCGGACATAAGACGGTGTTAACCTGCAAGTGCCCGGCAAACGTGCCTTTTACCTTCAATTCGCCAACCTTTTGCCAAGAGGTGCCCTATGTTCAATCCAATTCCCAAGAACGACGATCTCTGGACTCGCCGCCACTTGCTCAAGGCGGCAGCGGCCCTGGCCGCCGGAACGACCTGCGCGAAGATCGCCCGGGCGGAATCCGGTGACAAAGCCGCCAAGCAGGACGCCCCCATCATTCAAATCGGCATCCTGCTGGGCACGTTCGGCGGCCCCTCGCTGGAAGCGCGGCTGGACGCCGCGAAGGCCTGCGGGCTGAATTGCGTGCAACTCAGCCTGGATTGTGCCGGCCTGCCGTCGATGCCCGAGCGGATCGCCCCGGAGTCGATCGATCGCATCCGCCGCGCGGCAACTGCCCGAAAGATCGAGATCGCTTCTCTCCAGGGCACGTTCAACATGACCCATCCCAACACCGATGAGCGCAGTGCGGGCGTGCGGCAACTGGGCGTGATGGCCGCGGCCTGCAAACAGTTGGGCGTTTCCAAGATCCACATCTGCACGGGCACGCGCGATCGGGACAACATGTGGCGGCGCCATCCCGACAACAATACGCCGGAGGCCTGGCGCGACATGCTCGCCTGCGTGCGAGCGGCTGTCGAGGTTGCCAAGCCGTTTGGCGTGACCTTGGGCTTCGAGCCGGAGGTCAATAACGTGGTCGATTCGGCCAAGAAGGCGCGACGCCTAATGGACGAAGTCGGCTCCCCATATCTAAAGGTCACCATGGATGCTGCGAACTTGTTTCACGCCGGCGAATTGGCCCACATGAGCGAAGTGCTGGACAAGGCGTTTGCGCTGGTGGGCAAGGACATCGTGATGGCGCATGCCAAGGACGTCAGCCACGACGGCGACGCCGGCCATGAACCGGCGGGGCACGGAAAGCTGGACTACGACCGCTATATCACCCTCCTGCACGCCTACGGATTCAAGGGGCCGCTCTTGCTGCACGGACTGAGCGCGGCGCAGGTGCCCGGTTGCGTGGCCTTCTTGCGCGAGAAGATGGCCCGCGTGGCCGCCAAGTCCCACCCGGCGAAAGAATAAGGGGCGCAAGAATGTATCCGGCACACTCCATGTGCCGTTGTCGATGGCACACGGAGTGTGCCGGATACTTTGCTTCTCCAACAGGCATGCGGTTTTACACGTGCCAGCGGGGATGCCGCGCGGCCACCTTGGTTGCTTTGTGCGCACGTAATTGCTCCTGCTCACCGACGGATGGCAACCGGCGAAAGCACGAGTCGCGGCGCAGTCGCGAGAAACGCCGCGAATTCAAGCGAAAAATCGCATCGAAAAACGATTTCGCGGTCAATCTGAGGATAGCATTTTTCACACCAAAATCTTTGAAATTCGGTATAACAGTTGCTTTTTCAACTCGGTCGTTGTGAGTCTCAAGAGATATCCAAGGAGCCGATCATGCGACCCTGTGGCCTAAAAGCAGCGACTGCGGCTGTTCTCGCGCTGTCGTTTTCCGGAATAAATACGACCTACGCCAATGGACCGGGGACATGGTCCGGCCATTCGACCAACCACGTGAATGTCACGCGGCAGTCGAGCTATTCCGCCCAGTTCGCCTGGCCGAATCGATCGCTTTTCGCACAGCAGCAGCAAGCCAACCTTCTTAATTCGGCCGTAGCTTCGCAGCTCGTCGCGCCCAACCAAACCACGTTCACGCTGGCGGGCCAACTGGCCGTCCAGAATCAAAAGCTCAGCCTGCAACAGGGCTCCATCCTAGGGCTCGGCCAGACCGCGCAAGTTGCCGCGCAAATCGGCAATACCATCAATGCGACCGGCGTATTAGCATCGCAGATTCTCGCGCAGAATCCCCGGCTGACGTACCGGCAGGCCTATAATTTTGCTGCCCAGGAAATATCGGCCTTTGCGCCGCAATTGCCCACCTCCAGCACGCTCCTGGCGCAAAACGGCTCGATCACACCGGCAACGCTGGGGGTGACCTCCTTGAACTCGGGCAGCTACACGCCGGGGCTCGGTTACAGCGCCGCGACGTCGGGCTTCAGCCTGCCGAGCCTTGGCAGTGGGGCATTTCCCGTGGAGGCGCCCGTGGAAGATTTCGACGGGCTGGGGCAGACCGCGCCCGGGGCCGCCCTGCAAGGCGCGGCGGAACTCGCCAATGCCGCGGCACAATACAACCTGGCCACGTCGGCAGCCGCCGTCAAC
Source organism: uncultured Planctomycetaceae bacterium (assembly GCA_964615095.1). Taxonomy (GTDB): domain Bacteria; phylum Planctomycetota; class Planctomycetia; order Pirellulales; family Thermoguttaceae; genus JANXQG01. The sequence continues at coordinate 16,681 of CAZTPX010000127.1, forward strand.
ATGACCCAGGCCCAGGGCAATGAATTGCGGAACCGCGTCGAGCAGGTGCGGACTTTCTATGCCCTGCGCGACGCGGGTCATGCCGGACGCGAGGCGGAACAAGCACACTTGGGGGGAGCGAAAGACGCTACGGCACGGGCCGTTGCGGCAGCCCCCCGCGGCCTCAGCGCAAGCCAGATCGATCCAGCCACCGGCACCTTGTTTTGGCCTGGGGCGTTGCAAGAAGCCCAGTACGATGCGCAGCGGGCCGCGGTCGACAAGTGCGTGGCCAAGTGGAGGAAGTACGGCGGACTGGACAGCGCCGATCAACGGCAATTGCGCCAAAACATCGCGGCCATGGTCGAGGGGATGAAGTCGCAGATTGCGGAGATCCCGCCACAGCAGTACAGCGAGTGCCGGTCCTTTCTGCAAAGCTTGCTGTTCGCCACGACCAAGTCGATGATCTGAGACTGCCAGCGTCTCCTTTAGAACCGGACGATAAGTAACTTCCGTGTTTCTGCGAGGGTGGCATGCCACCCAAATCGGGAAGTTATTCGTCGGTCTCCCTTACTTTTTCAGCCCGGCATATTCCGCAAACGCCTCGGCGACCTTGCCTTCCTTATCGTCGCCGCGGTGCAGGAAGACGCGGTAGCGGAGGACGATTTCCTTGCCCTGGGGCAAAGTGTACGAGACGGCCTTGCTCCCCTTGCCGGCAAAACCCCGCTGGGCGAACGGGTTGGCGGCGAACAACCCATAGGTGCGCACGTGCCAGCCAGTCGGGTAGCGAAAGCTGCTGGGGTGGTTGAAGATGGCGATGCCGACTGTCTTGCCGCCGACCGGGCCATGATAATCGACCCAACTGGCCGGCTTGCCCCAAGCTTCGGCGTTGGTCTGGCCGGAGCTATTGACGATCTGCCCGCCCAGCTTGGCCTCGACCTGCAGCGACTCGGCAACGCGGAGGCCGAAACTCCCTTCCTTGGTGTCGCCGAAGGTGACGGGGCCCTCGCTGGCGCGGAGCGTGATGTCGAAGTCGATCCAGCGGGTGTCGCCCTGCGCGCCGAAGACGAGCCGCCGCCGGTCTTCCAAGACTTTCTTGCCGGCAGGGCTAAGCCAATCATTCTCCGTCACGATCTCCGCCTGGCTGCCACCGGCGATCTTGACGAACTTGCGATGGACGATCGTGCCGGTCTTGCCCGGCGGCGTTTCGCCCCAGAAATCGATGCCGTTGACGTCGCCGTGCGTAAACCATAGTGAACGGTGGTGGACGTGATCCTTGGTTTCCTTGGTGTCCTTGATCATGGGATAGGCGCGGGTCAACGGTTCACCGGCCGGTCCGATAATGGGCCAGAGGATGGGCTTGGTGCCGGACTGAATGACGTATTCGGTGAAGGGGCGGCCGTCGATTTTCACCGTCGCGCCGCGATCCGATCGCTGGGCCGTGATTTCAACAGCCTGGAGCGGACAAGAAAGCTCTGCCGGCTTACCCAGCATGGCGTCCTGAATAAAGACAATATCGCTGGAAAAGGGTGCCGGCAGCCGCATGGCAAAACCCTGCGTCATGAGTTCGTCTCCCGCAATCTGCGCCGGCGGAATCGAGCCGTCCTCGCACCAGAGCCAATAACGGGCTTTCCCATCCAACCCCTTGAGCTTGATGCTCGCGCCGCCGTCGGGATTGCCGGGCCGGAAGACATAGACAGCGCCTCTTTTCGCCGCTGGATCGAAGTACTCGATGCCGTCCCAATGCTTGTCGTCCGGGCGAGGGAAGACGTGATAAATATTGCCTGTCCTCACCAGCGGCCGGATCTTCGTCTTGTAGGTTTTCACCGCCCGGGCGATGGCCGTTCGCTGCGCGGGGGTCCATTTCGGGCCGCCGTTGCCGCCGTTGGGCGCGTCGGGATGCCAACAGGGCGCGCCCAGCGAAGCGGAGCGGAATTCATAGACCGTGCCCGAGGCTTGCCAATCCGCCCAGGAACCGGAAAGGGTCGCAATTTGCGCGGGGTGCAGGGCGTAGGACGTGTCGAAGAACGCCCGCCGCGCGTCGATCGGATAATACCGGTCCTGGTCCTGGATCCGCAGCGCCCGCCGCATGACGCCGTAGTCCTTGAGGCTGCCGCCGCTGGAGCAGTTCTCGTAAGCGTAGTTGGGGACGTTCGCCGCCAGCCAGTCGGCGACCTCGTAAAAGCCCTTCGTCTGCCAGTAGCCCTGGTCTTCCGCATAGTGCGTACGGCACGTGGGGCCAAAGCCGCCCGTCTGCAAAACCAGGCCGGCAGTGCTATCAGTGCGATAGAAGTCGATTTGGAACTTGTCGTGCAAGTACTTGAAGTCGTCCTTGCGGTGCTGGATTCCCTCCGCGGTGGTCATGGGCGGGTTGCAGTTCCAATACAAGCCAAAACGCATCCCATGCCGGTGGGCATATTCGCATGCCGCCAGTATGCCCTTGGGCCAAAACTTCGCGTGGCTGACGGCCGGGTGCGGCTGGTGCGTGGTATCGCCATTCCACCAGCCGACGTCGATCACGACGTCCTCGAAGCCCAACGGCGCGATGTCGTCAATGAGCGGATAATACTTCGTTTCCGTGGGCTGCCAACTCCCTTGGCCTTGGCCCGTTGCGGCGAAGGCGTTCCATTCCACCTTGGGATAGGTGAGATCATTCCTCACCGTGGCGGGCATGCAGTGGTTGAAGAGGTACTTGTGCAGGCTATTGGCGGCATCGTCCAGATCGCCCTGGTACGTGCCGATGAAGCCCGGAGGGACCGCGAACGTCTCGCCGGCGGCCAGATCCGTCTTGAAGCCGTCGCCGCTGCCGGCCTTCAGCGCCGCGCCGCCCGGCGCTTTATCCGCCGCGATAATCATCCGTCCGATGCTCCATTCCCAGCCGATATACGTGCCGCGGGCTCCGCCGGCATCGACAACCGCAAAGGGGATGAAGAGCTTGTCGGCTTCCGCAATCGTCAGCGCCTTTTGATAGCCGGGGACTAGCCGGTCGCAATAAACTCCCGTGTCGTCAGGAATACTTGCATCGTTCTTGATGTACCATACGCTCGTGTCGCTTCCCGGGCCGGCAACATGGATGTCGAGACTCTCCTGACGGTAGATCGTCAGCGGCTTGCCGGATTTATTGACAATGAACATGGCATGATGGACTGGCCCCGGTCCCGGAAGGGCCTGCCAGACGGACCTCAACTCCATGGCCGGATCGGCGTTGGCAAACACGATCGTCACTTTCACGCCGTCGCTCTTCTCCACGAGGGCGTCGCGGAACGTCCATTTCGGTGTCACATGCACGCCCGCAACGTCAATCCGGCCGAGCAAAGGAATAGGAGAACCGGCCGCGGTCCAGTTCCAGCCGTCCGGCCCGCGCAGCTCATAGATGTAGAGCGACTGGTCCGCGCCGATGCCGACGGTCAACCTGGTATCATCCGTCCTGAGCGTCCAGCGCGGTGCGGCCACAGCGGCGTCCCGCTCCGCGCCGCAGGCAGCGATCGGATGGCAAGCCATAAAAAGCCCGATACAGGTGATCAAGAAAAGCCGGAAGTCGATTCTCATGGGATTGTGCCTTGCAAGGTGATTGCGCGAGACTCAACCGATTGTTGCTACGGCGCGCGGCCCTGTCAAGTCGCGTGATGGCCGAGAAGGGACCACGAGACGGGATTCCGAAGTAAGAGGCTATCCGGAAAGTTCTCGGCCAATTTGGCGTCACAAGAATGCATCCGGCACACTCCGTGTCCCGTTGCAGGCGGCACACGGAGTGTGCCGGATACATTAAGGCCCCGATAATTCTTGCGTCGCTGCTCCTAGGCGACTACGGCGACTTCTTCCTGGTCGTCTTCCTGAATCGCAAACAACCGGTCGAGTTGGGTCCAGTTGAGGACCCCGCGAATTCCCTCGTGAATCCCACGAAGCACGAGTTCGGCCCCTCTTTGCTCGAGCCGCTGTTGGAGCAGGACCAGCTTACTCAACATGACCGTGCTCATGACTTCCAAATTGGAACAATCGATGACCAACGTTTGGCACTCCGTAAGGTCGGCCACGTAATTCCACTGCCGAGCCAGTCCCTCGATTTCGTCACGCTGGACCAGCCTGCAACTTAACGGACGGATGATGGTGCGAGGTCCGCACTCAAGCAGTTCAAGACGGCGATAAGCGTTCATCTCAGCCTAACCTTCATGCACAAGGTTTGCCGCCGAGTCGAAAGACTCGAAGTACTCGGCGCCAAAGCGAAACTGCAGCGATTCCAAGGCAGCCAGCCACTGGTCTTCGTCGGCATAGGCGAAACAATACTCGCGGATCTTCACGCCACCGCAACTCATTGCCAGCAGGCAGACGTCCCAGACGTCCTCCCGGGCCTCCAAGGAGACCTTGAGGCGAATGCAGTAGCGGTCGGTTTTCCAGCACGGCACTTGGCCGCAAAGGGTAACTATGCCGTCCGAAAACTGGCAGGCGACGCGCTGCAGACCGGTGCATGCGGCGTGTGCCAAGCAAGATTGGGTCTTCACGCCCAATCCCGTGCGACTCGACATTTTCTGCCGCGACTGCGATCTGGCCGTTCCGCTGTCTTGTTCTGCACTTACCATCGTCCGTATCCTTTCGCGTTGATCGTAACCTCGAAAACATAGCATATACTCATTTGCAAAAGGTAAAATCCCCGAGAGCCGGATAACCGCCCTAAGGAAATGCGGAACCATTAGCCACGGATTCCCCTTAGCTCCGGGGAGTGGGCCACGGAGTGCTTGCGAGGCGACCACGGCACGAAGTACAATATCGGATTGAAGGGAGAACCATGATACATGTGGCGCGCGATGCATGCCGTCGATCCGGCGGCGAGACTTTTGAGCGGCTCGATAGGGCACGAGGCCGCCGTGCTTCCCGACACGGCGCGCCTGGCGGAAATCAAAGAAAAGCTGGCCGGCAAGGTGCATACCATGGCGGTGTTCCCCTACAACTTCGAGGTCACCGGACCGGCAAGTTGGCAGGCGATGCTCGACCGCTTGTCGCCCTTGCGCGGGGCGATGAAAGTCTATTCGCAGGAAGTCAATGGCGGCAATCGCAACTTGCTCCGCGGCCTTGCCGACGCGGCCTTTGCCAACGTGACCGAGCGGAACGCCGAGCTTGTGGATATCGTCACCTACTGTAACATGCTCGAAACGGATGGGACGGAGGCCGACAACGGCTAGGACCAGGGCCGCATCTTCTTCGACAATCACCATGCTTGGCTGCAATCGCATGCCTGGACAATCCGCATAGCCCGCGAGCACTACCAGCCGTTGGCGGTGGCAACGACGACCACGTGCCCGAAGATGACGTTCAAGGAGCCGGTGCTGTACGGCGTGCCGGTTGTCGATGTGCTGGCGGCCAGCGCCGCCCGGAGCGAGAAAGGCGACGTGCTTTCGCTGAAAGTCGTCAACTTCGCGCCGTTTTCAATTAAAACCAAGATCAATATCGCCGGCATGGGAAAACTCGCGCCTACGGCACGGACGGTCCTGCTGACTGGCAACAATTTGAAGCTGGAGAACACAGTCGGCGAGCCAAACCGCATTGTGCCGGTGAGTGCCCGGCGCGACGGCATCGCGCCGGAATTCGTGCATGTCTTTCCTGCGTATTCTTATGCGATTATCGAAATCAAAGAAGATAAATGAAGACGATGAGTCAAAAACAACCACAAGAGGAAAGTACCATGAATCAATTGTCCCGTTGTACGTTTCTTAAGAGTGCAACCGCTGCCGCAGCGAGTGCCAGCCTGTTTTACTTGGTTCCCCGACATTTCTTGGGAGGGCCGGGGTACAAGGCGCCGTCTGAAAAGCATAACATCTACTATGAGTTTTCGGCCCGCGGCGATGCTCCGCCGGTCCGATTCACCTGGTATGATGACGGGATGATGCCGCCGTGGCCCGCTGAACTCGAAGACAACCGCCGTCTGGGCAACAACGAAGGCTGGCGGATATGGATTTGCCATGAATACGTTCGATACGGTGGCGGCGCTAGCGCCGCTCCCGCGTTACGACGCCCGTTTCGCCCGTGCGGTCGGAAAGTACATCCTCAATGCCACCAATGCCAGCAGATACTTCTATGCCAACCGCCTGCCGTCGGAAAACCAGACCTGTCACGACCAGTGCGGTTCCACCCGCAACGTAATCGCCTACGAAGGGTTGCGGAAGACCGGCTTTCGCCCGGAAGACCAGTCGAAAACTCCCTGCGCCTGCGGAGACCCCTTGCCCGGCCGCTGGGGAATACCCATGCCGTCGGATTTCACGTTGTATGGTTCGAGTCATGTCGGTTTTCTCGCTGCCGTGACCGGCCGGACCAGCGACGCCAGGATATTGCAGATCGACTGCCTCGCCACCGATTTTCGTCACGACAAGGCCTATCCAACCTATCTCTTCTTCAATCCGTATCTTGAAGCAAAACGAGTTGTCTTCGACGTTGGGCCGGCAAGCGCGGATCTTTATTGTACAGTCGCCAGCCATTTCGTGGCCGGGAACGTTCATGGCAAGACAATTCTCGTTATTCCTCCCGACTCCGCCGTCGTGATTGTTGTGACACCGGCCGGCGGAGCGCAAACGCAAGCGAATGGGCGTCTCGCCGTGAACGGTATTCCGCCCACACGGCATGATCTTCCCGCCGCACAACAAGGACTGTGCCATTTTCAGCGAGAAGATCGGCGGCCTGTACTATGCGCTGCACCGGCCCAGCAGCCCCGTGCTTGGCGGCAACTTCATCTGGATCGCCGAATCGCCCGATCTGCTGCACTGGGGAAACCACCGCTGCATCGCCCACAGCCGCAAAGGCATGTGGGACAGTATCCGCGTAGGGGCGGGGGCCGCGCCGGTCCGAACCGCGCAGGGTTGGCTGGAAATCTACCACGGCGCGGCAGCCAACCCGACACTTTACTGCCTGGGGGCCTTGCTGCTCGACCTGGAGCAGCCCTGGAAAGTGCTGGCGCGGTCCGCGGATCCAATCATGGAACCGCTAGCCGAATACGAGAAGGTCGGCTTTTTCGGCAACGTGGTCTTCACCAACGGCCACGTGGTCGACGGCGACGAAGTGACGATTTACTATGGCGCGTCCGACAGCGTAATCTGCGGGGCGCGGTTCTCGATCCGGGAAATCCTGAGGACGCTGGCCAATTAGGTCGTTTCCGTTGTGGCATATTTGTCGGGCAGGCCGAGCAACACAAGTTCCATCCAGATTCGATGACAGGAAGATGGCAGACATCAGAAACCGCAGTCAATCCGCGTCGCTCCGGAAAATCACCGCCCGGCCGTTACCGGTACTAGGGTCGAGAGCACCGCTCCGATTCGGCTTCCCGCTCTAACCCCAGCGGGATGCTGACGACCCCTCCTCTCGTTTAGGGCAATCGGATAAAATTACCTCTAACTGCGCCTTTGTTCGCTCGTAATTCCGAAAACTAGGGGGTTGATCATGTCAGGTCAGGACAAAAGCAAGCAGGGACTCATCGAAGACCTGCCGGAAATGCGGCGAAGGGTTGCGGCGTTGGAGCGTATCGACGCCGAACGCAAGATTGCCGAGGAGGCGTTGCGGGAAAGAGAGATACAACTTTTCGAGGCTCAGGAGGTTGCCCGCCTCGGTTTCTATGTCCTTGATATTGCCGCAGGCCGATGGACGAGTTCGCCGGTTCTCGACCAGATTCTTGACATTCCTGCTGATTATGAAAAGACGGTTGACGGATGGGCAAATCTGGTGCATCGCGATGAACGCCAGGCAATGCTGGATCACTTGCTCAAGGAAGTCGTGGGAGAGAGAAAGCCCTGTGATCGCGAGTACCGGATCGTCCGCTATGGGGACAAGCAGGTACGTTGGGTTCATGGGCTTGGCCGATTGCAATTGAACGCAAACGGCCAGCCCGTTTTCATGCTTGGCACCATTCAGGACATTACGGAGCGTAAGCAGGGCGAGGAGGCACTCAGGCAGTCCGAAGAAGCGTTGCGGAAGGCCCACGACGAACTGGAACAACGGGTCAAGGAGCGTACTGTGGAACTGGCGAAGGCGAACGAAAGCCTCAACATCTTCCGCAAGTTTGTGGAAGCCTCGGGAGAGGGTTTTGGCATGGCGGATCTTGATGGCACAATCGCCTACGCAAACCCGGCATTGTGTCGGCTGATGGGCGAAGAAAAGCTGGAAGATGTGCTCGGTAAGAACATATCTGCGTACTATCCCGAGGATTATTTGCAAAGGCGGAAGGATGAAATGATCCCCGCCTTGCTACGAGAAGGAGATTGGCACACTGAAACGCGGGTCTTGCAACGACACGGGAAACCGATCTCAGTTCAGCAAACCAGTTCCTTGATTCGCGACGAAACTGGGAATCCCATTCGCACTGCGGTCGTGATTAGCGACATCACCGAACGCAAGCAGGCCGAGGAGGCTTTGGCGAAGGAACACCGCAACCTCCGACACATGCTCCGATCCAGCGATAACGAACGGCAACTCATCGCCTACGAAATTCACGATGGGCTGGCCCAACAGCTAGCCGGGGCCATTATGCAGTTTCAAGCTTACGGTCACCTAAAGGACACGCAGCCCAAGCAAGCGGCGAAGGCTTACGATGCAGGGCTGACCATGCTCCAACAAGGGCATTTTGAGACCCGCCGCCTGATTGCCGGTGTCAGGCCGCCGATACTCGATGAGGAAGGCATCGTGGAAGCTGTCGCCCACTTGGTCCATGAGTTGGGCCGTGACAAAGGGCCGAAGATCGAAAATCGTAGCAGGGTTGATTTCGACCGGCTGGACCCGACCCTGGAGAATGCCATCTACCGGATTGCCCAGGAAGCTTTGACGAATGCCTGCAAGCACGGCAAGAGCGAAAGAATATCGGTCAGCCTCTTGCAGCGGGAGGATCGTCTGCGTATCGAGATTCGTGATTGGGGCGTAGGATTCGACCCCAAGACCGCTCCGAAGAATCGTTTTGGGCTGGAGGGCATTCGACAACGGGCAAGGCTGCTGGGTGGAAAATGCCATATCCGAAGCTCGGCGGGCAAAGGCACCCGCATCACGGTCGAGTTGCCCGTGATACCAAGGGACGAAGAGGGGTGATCGTCGCCACAAACGGCTCTCTTCCTGGGCGGGGCTTTCTCAGTATTCAATTGGCAGCATCAGGATTTTCCGGCCGTCGCCGCCGTCCGCGCAGTACCATGGGTACATGGTACCCGGACCAAGTCTCCGGAACAGCCAATGGAACAAAAATGGGATAAACCGCACGGCCTCTGCCAGATTGACCTTGCGCAGGCCAGGCCCACTCTACAATTCCACCACCTTCATGACCTTCCATCCGGCCCGGCGGTGATTATAATAGGAATCCGTACGTCCAACCTGGGCATCCCCAGTCCCTCCCACCAACTGCCGGCCGCGCCGGCCAAGGAGCCTACGCATGATCCGTTCGCAACTCTGTCTTTCCCTGGTTTTGACCCTCAGCACACTCAGCCTTCTCCCCGCGGCCCGCGCCGATGACAAGCCGATCCGCGCCCTGCTGGTCGCCGGCGGCTGCTGCCACGATTACAAGCGGCAGAAAGACATTCTCACGGAAGGCATCTCCGCCCGGGCCAACGTCCAGTGGACGATCGCCTACGATCCCGACGGCAGCACCAGCCACCTCAATCCCGTCTATCAGCAAGACGACTGGGCCAAGGGCTTCGACGTCGTGTTGCACGACGAGTGCTCGGCCGACGTGAAGGACCTGAAGGTCATCGACCGCATTCTAAAGCCGCATCGCGAGGGCCTGCCGGCCGTGGTGTTGCACTGCGCCATGCACTGCTATCGCAGCGCCGGCTGGCCGCAAAAGGTGACTCCCTGGTTCGAATTCACGGGGCTGCCTTCGACGGGTCACGGCGCCCAGTTGCCCATCGCCGTTACCTATCTCGACAAGGACAACCCCATCATCAAGCCCTTGCAGGACTGGACGACGATCAATGAAGAACTCTACAACAACGGCGGCGGCAAGCTGTTGGAAACGACCCAGCCGTTGGCCAAGGGCAAGCAGACGTTCCAGCGTGGCGGCAAGGAAGCTGCCGACCAGTTCGTCGTGGTCTGGACCAACATTTACAACGGCAAGGCGAAGGTCTTCGGCACGACGCTGGGGCACAACAACGACACCTGTGCCGATTCGCGGTATCTGGACCTTGTGACCCGCGGCCTCCTCTGGTCGGTCGGCAAACTGGATGCGGCCCATTTGAAGCCCGCCCAGAAGGTGCTGTTGGATAAATAGCTGCTCAGCCTACGGAGCGAGAGATACATAAGACCGATCCGCACGAGACAACGGGCACAAGCTGCGATTTGCGTTATGGGAGCTATTGTGGCTTCTACTTTGACGAAAAAGTGAAACAGGCCGCCGCCGCGGCGCAAGCGCGCACCAGCGCGGAGGCAAAGCGGCCCAAGCTTCGTTGGGTCCTGCAGCAAGTCGCGAACATGTGCGATGACGGGGATGACGGGCTATGCCGCGTGGCGCAAGGGCTGCCTTGTCGCCGTGCCCCGGCGATTCCTTGTTCGCAGAGTTAGCGCAAACAGTTCCTCAAGTAACGGTTCGACTTCGCACACGGCATGCGGAATGCGAGGCAATTGGCGGCGGCAGCGGCCAGCACTGCTTGAATTGCAGGACCTTCGCCCGTCGTTGGCACCTTTTTCTTCCCGCGCCGGCCGCCAGATGGTTGTCGCACGAGCCAGCAGGATCAATCGCAAGGATGGGGGGCGCGGTATTCTCTCGGGATGCTCTTCTTGGTGGCGTTGCTTGGCGGGACCGTCACCGAGATGGACCGTAAGAGTGTGCGTCAAAATTAGTTGTACAAATATTATTTCCGTGGCGATAGGGTGTAGTTCCAGTCGCCATGGAATTCATGTCGTTTGAGGCGTAGTTGTCGCAGTTGGTCGTCGCTTACTTTGATTTTTGTTGGGTAATGATTGCAGGGCCAGCGCGTACTAAAGGCTTGTTCCAGTAAGGACTTGGAGCATGTAT
>CAZTPX010000128.1:0-27199 GCA_964615095.1 uncultured Planctomycetaceae bacterium
CCTCGCGGACGATCGCCTCGGCCGTCGAGGAACAGAGCATCACCACCAAGGAGATCTCCAAGAACCTCGTGCAGGCGGCCAGCGGCGCGCAAACGGTCTGCGCCAACGTGTCGGAAACGGCGACCGCCACCCGCGAGGTGAGCGAGAACATCGCCCGTGTCGACCAGAATGCCCGGCATACGGCCGAAGACGCGGCGCGCACGCAAAACGCCGGCGTGTTGCTGACCGAACTCTCCGGACGGCTGGGGTCGATGGTGGAACAATTTACGGTTTGCAACAATTAGTCCGAATGGGAGAAAGTCATGAACATATTTCGAAACCTTCGCATACGAACGAAACTTTTGAGCGCCTTTGTGGCCGTGGCAATGATCGCAACTGTGGTCGGGGTCGTCGCCTGGTGGAGTCTTACCGGTCTCCGCAGCGACCTCAAGGAAATCGCCGAGAAGCAGTTACCGGCTGTCCAGGCCCTCGGCAAGATCCAGCTTGGCGCGGAGGCGATACGGTCTTCCCGGCGGACCATGATGAGTCCGAATCTGCGCCTCAGCGAGGTCAAGACGTTGCTGGAAAACAAAGAGAAGGCTCGGAGTTCGGCCCAGGCCGCCATCAAGGCCTTTACGGATCTTCCCAAGACATCCGCGGAGACAGCCCAGTGGAAAGAATTTGTGGCCGCTTGGGATAAATTCGAAGAATCGAACGACGTGTATTTCCGCCTGGGCGGCGATTATCAGCCCACCCTGGAAAGCTGCGTCACGGAAAAAGACGCCAATCCTGGCGAGTATTTCAACAAGCTCAACTACGCCATCGAACTGGGGCGCGAAGCGGAAATCGCCGTGAAAAAACAGACGCACTCTTGGAAAAATCTGCTGCTTTGCGGGTCGAATCCCGACGACTGGACCAAATACCTTGACCAAGTTACCAACTATCAAAAGCAGATCCAAAGCAACCTGGACGGCCTGAAAACTGTCCTCGGGCAGATTGGAGTTGCTAGCCAGCCGGCCGTCGATGCGGCGCAGGTGTCCAGCGACCTGATGGAGAGGTACAAGACGGGCCTCAAGGGTCTGAAGAAGCGAGACTCACAGAGCCTGGTAGCGCTGGCTCGAACTGTGCAAGGCATCGATGGTCCACTTGTGGCATCTGTCGAGGCTATTACCAAATCGCTGAAAGATCGGTCCGAGCGATTCACGAAAATGGCTGGGGCATTGACGAAGCAGACCTTATACACGTGTACTCCACTGCAAAAGATCGCCGCGGACATCATGGACAATCTGATCGAGCATACGGCCGCCGAGACCGCCGCGGCAACCGCCCGGGCGGACAGCAACTTCCAACAAGCGTTATTCTTGCTAATCGGCATCTCGCTGGGCGCATTTGTCCTGGCTGTCGCGATCGGCGCCACCTTGGCAATCTCCATCAGCCGGTCCTTGGCCAAGGGCGTTGTCTTCGCCGAGCGCATGGCTGCGGGCGATCTGACCCAGACCTTGGAGATTATCTCGACTGATGAATTTGGCCAACTGGCCACGGCCATGAACAGCATGGGCGGCAAGCTGCGGCAAATGTTCACCAATATCGTGGAAAGCACGCAGACTATGTCCGGTTCGGCCGGCGAATTGGCGTCCACGGCCGCACAACTGGCGAGCGGGGCGGAAGAGACCACTAACCAGTCGAACACGGTGGCCGCGGCTGCCGAGCAAATGTCGGCCAATATGAATGGCGTGGCCGCTTCTACGGAGCAGATGTCGGCCAACGTCAACGTGGTGGCCGCGGCCGTGGAAGAACTCACTGCCAGCATCGGCGAGGTCGCCCGCAGCGCCGAACAGGCGGCCAGCGTGGCCGGCACAGCCGCCGGCCTGGCCGGCGACGGCAACGCCAAGATCGGCGAACTGGGCGCCGCCGCCAGCGAAATCGGCAAGGTCATTGAAGTCATCCAGGACATCGCCGAGCAGACCAATCTCCTGGCCCTGAACGCCACCATTGAGGCGGCCCGAGCGGGCGATGCCGGCAAGGGCTTTGCCGTCGTGGCCACTGAGGTCAAGGAACTGGCCAAGCAGACCGCCGCCGCCACTGACGACATCCGCCGCCGCATCGAAGGCATTCAAACCTCCTCCAGCCAGGCAGTCCGTTCCCTGGGCGAGATTACCGATGCAATCAAGAAGGTCAACGAGGTCTCACGCACGATCGCCTCGGCTGTCGAGGAGCAGAGCATCACCACGCGGGAAATCGCCAAGAACGTGGCCGAGACGTCCACCGCCGCGCAGACGGTGGCCCGCGGCGTGGCCGAATCGGCCTCGGTCACCAAGGAAATTGCCAAGAGCATCAGCGAAGTCGATGCGGCCGCCCGGCAAACGGCGCAAGGCGCGACTACCACGCAGACTGCCAGCGGCAAGTTCACGCAGCTTGCCGAAACACTAAGCTCGCTGGTCGGCCAATTCAAGGTCAGTGCCTGAAAGGTAATTCGCCATGAAGATGAAATCGTTCTCGATCCAAACGAAGATCCAGATTCTTGTCCTCGGGGCCGTGCTGGCGACGGCGGTCGTCCTGCTGATCGCGGTCAGTTGGTCGGCCGGTAAGCTTCGCAGTCAAATGCAGGAGCAAGTGGCGACCATGGCCACCAACTCGACGAGCGAACTGAGCAAGACCCTGTATCAATTGTGTGCCGCATCGGACCAACGCACAAGGCGACGATTGGACCACAGCACCGGCGTGGCGCATGACGAAGTGGCCAAAGCGGGCTGCATCGCCTTTGGAGAAAAGATCAAGTGGAATGTGATCAACCAATACGACCACGCGTCGCGCGGCGTGGAATTACCGAAAATGCTGCTGGGCGGCCAATGGCTCGGCCAGAACTCCGACATGGGCCAACCCTCGCCCGTGGTGGATGCCGTCAAACGCTACACCCGCGATTGTTGCACGATCTTCCAGCGCATGAACGACGACGGCGACATGCTGCGCGTCTGTACCAACGTGCCCACCGCCAAGGGCCAACGGGCCATCGGCACGTATATCCCCCGCATTCATCCGGACGGGACGGAAGACGCGACCGTAACGACCGTGCTCCGAGGCAAGACGTTCATCGGCCGGAATTGGGTTGTCGACCAGTGGTACAACACCTGCTACGAGCCGATTTGGGATTCCGATAAGAAACAGAAAGTGGTGGGTATGTTGTTCGTCGGCGTTGGCCAAATGGAGATGACCCAAGAGCTCCGCAGTTGCTTCCGCGCGACAAAACTGGGTAAATCCGGCTACGTTTTCGTGCTGCAAGGAAACGGCAACGATCGGGGAAAGTATATTCTCTCCAAGGATGGCGCCCGGGACGGCGAGAATATCTGGAACGCAAAGGACGATTCCGGACGGCTATTCGTACAGTCGTTCATGACCAGTGCCATGCAGGCCGATCCCGGCCAGTCAGCCTCGGTACGCGTACCCTGGAAGAACCCTGGGGACGCGGTTGCGCGTACCAAGATCAACTCCGGAGTCTATTACAAACCGTGGGACTGGGTCATCGGCGTCAGCGCTTATGAAGACGACTTCAATGACTTCGTCCGCACCGCCGAGGATTCCTTGACCGCCGGCACGCGAATTGCTTTGTATTGTGCCGTCGTGTTGGCGCTGGTCGGCGCTGCTGCCGCGGCCTTCGCCGCACGGAACCTGACGCGACCGATCAAGCGCATCGTCGGCTTTCTTGGCAGCGTCGCCACCGGCGACCTTCGCGAAGACATTCCACCCGCGCTCTGTCGCCGCGGTGACGAGGTCGGCCGGCTCGCCCGCAGTTTGCAGGAAATGGTCCAGGGACTACGATCGCTTGTCGAGGGCCTGACCGCAAACACCGGTTTGCTGGGGCAGTGCTCGGCGTCGTTGTCGGACACGGCCAGGCAACTGGCCGGCGGCGCGGAGCGAACCACCGACCAGTCGAACAGTGTGGCGGCGGCCGCCGAGGAAATGTCGGCCAACATGAACAGCGTGGCCGCTTCCACCGAGCAGATGTCGGCTAACGTCAACGTGGTGGCTTCGGCCGTGGAACAACTCACCGCCAGCATCACGGAGGTCGCCCGCAGCGCCGAGCAGGCTGCCAGCGTGGCCGGCACCGCCGCCGGCTTGGCCGGTGATGGCAACGCCAAGATCGGCGAATTGGGTGCCGCGGCCAGCGAAATCGGCAAGGTCATCGAGGTCATCCAGGACATCGCCGAGCAGACCAATCTGCTGGCGCTGAACGCCACGATCGAGGCCGCTCGAGCGGGCGATGCGGGCAAAGGATTCGCCGTCGTGGCCAGCGAGGTCAAGGAACTGGCCAAGCAGACGGCCGCCGCCACGGACGACATCCGCCGCCGCATCGAAGGCATTCAAACCTCCTCCAGCCAGGCTGTGCGTTCCCTGGGCGAGATCACCGCCGTGATCAAGAAGGTCAACGAGGTCTCGCGGACCATCGCTTCGGCCGTCGAGGAGCAGAGCATCACCACGCGGGAGATCGCCAAGAACGTGGCCGAAACCTCCGTCGCCGCGCAGACGGTGGCCCGCGGCGTGGCCGAATCGGCCTCAGTCACCAAGGAAATCGCCAAGAACATCGGCGAGGTCGACGCCGCCGCCAGGCAGACGGCACAAGGCGCTGTCGTAACGCAGACGGCCAGCGGCAAGGTCGGCGACGTAACCGAGCAGTTGCATTCCCTCGTCGGGCAATTCAAGACCAGTGCATGAGTAGATCATGGACCATTTCCCCGCAAGCATTAAGCGTAATGGAACACTGCAATGATTGCTTTCTCAACCTTCAGTCTTAAGAAAAAGCTGGTCGCAGCGTTCGTGGCGATTGCTTCGATCACGTGCATCGTGGCCGCGATCGCCTGGTGGAATCTCGGCGTTCTTCGCGGAAAACTGTCGGACGTTGCCAACAATCACTTGCCCGGTGTCCGCAGCCTGGGCGAAGTCCGCCTCAGTCTGGAGACATACAAGCTGGCACGGCGGGCTACGAAGGACCCGAACCTCGACTTGAAAGACTATCGCGCGATGCTCGATCGAATTGCGAAGACACAGGAATCCAACGAAAACGCTTTCAGGATCTTCGCCGCTCGGCACATGACGCCGGAGGAAACCGTCATGTGGAACGACTTCCAGGCTATGTGGGCCGATTGGCGCAAGGCAAACGACGAATACTTCCACGTGGCTGCTGGTTTTGCCAACGTGTTCGATCGCGTCGCATCGCCTCAAGTGCCCAATCCCGGCAGGCTCTTGGACCATACGCTCGAGGCCAATAGTTTAGTGCGCAGCGTGGAAGTCGACATCTCAAGTCACATCAAGGCCTGGAAAAACCTCCTCTTGCGCGGCGAGAAACCGCAAGAGTATTCCAAGTATGTGGCTGAAATGGATGCCTGCTCCCGACGCGTCCGTGCGAACGTCGATGCCCTGAAAGTGATTGCCCCCAAGATCGGGCTGGGGCAGAAGTCCATCACGGATGCCGAAACGCTCTATGTGACGATGGCGGACAAGTTCTCGGCCGCGCGGCGAGGACTCAAAACTCGAAATGCAGAAAACTTGAGAAGGCTCGATGATGCACTTCACGACGTCGCCGTGCCTCCCATCGCCGGCTTTGAAAAGCTCGCGAAGAGCGTCGAGTCGAAGACCGCGGAGATGCAAGAATTGACCGCGAAACTTTATCAGATCACGAGCGAAAGGTGTGTTCCCACGGAAAAAAAGGCAATGGCCGCCCTGGGCAGACTTATCGACCGCAATGTTGCCGACTCGGACCAAGGTCTGAAGACCGCGGAAAAGGCCTACCATGCGGGGCTTTCCGAACTGGTTATGGGAACGGTCGTGGGCGTTGGCCTGGCGATTGGCCTCGGAGTGATCATCGCCCTTTCCGTAAGTCGCCCGGTTTCCAAGTGCGTGGTATTTGCCCAAGCGATGGCTGCCGGTGATCTGACCAGCACGTTGGAAGTCACACGGAAGGATGAGATCGGCCAGTTGATTGCGGCTCTGAACATCATGGGTGGCAAGCTGCGGCAGATGTTCGCCCATATTGTGGAGAATACCGAGACGTTGACGGGCTCGGCCGACGAATTGTCGTCGACGGCCAGGCAACTGGCCAGCGGCGCGGCGCAAACTACCAATCAGTCGATGGTCGTGGCGACGGCTGCCGGGGAGATGTCGGCCAACATGAATGGCATGGCCGCCTCCACCGAGCAGATGTCGGTCAACGTGAACATGGTGGCGTCGGCCGTGGAACAACTCACCACCAGCATCAGCGAGGTCGCCCGCAGCGCCGAGCAGGCCGCCAGTGTGGCCAGCACGGCCGCCGGCATGGCCGGCGACGGCAACGCCAAGATCAGCGAACTGGGCGCCGCCGCCAGCGAAATCGGCAAGGTCATCGAGGTCATCCAGGATATCGCCGAGCAGACTAACCTCCTGGCATTGAACGCCACGATCGAGGCCGCTCGAGCCGGCGATGCGGGCAAGGGCTTCGCCGTCGTGGCCAGCGAGGTCAAGGAGCTGGCCAGACAAACCGCCGCCGCCACGGACGATATCCGTCGCCGCATTGGAGGCATTCAAACCTCCACCGGTCAGGCGGTACGTTCCATCGGCGAGATCACCGATGTGATCAAGAAGGTCAACGATGTCTCGCGGACGATCGCCTCGGCTGTTGAGGAACAGAGCATCACGACCCGCCAAATTGCCAAGACCGTGTCCGAGACCTCCGCCGCCGCGCAGACGGTGGCCCGCGGCGTGGCTGAATCGGCCGCGGTGACCAAGGAAATCGCCAAGAACATCTGCGAGGTCGACGCCGCCGCCAGGCAGACGGCAGAAGGCGCTGTCGTAACACAGACCGCCAGCGGCAAGGTCAGTGACGTGACCGAGCAGTTGCATTCCCTTGTGGCACAGTTCAAAACCAGTGCGTGAATTGAATGATGGATCAACGACTTCGAGTACTGATTGTTGACGACACGGTGACGTATCGCAAGATCGTCAGCGAGGTGCTTGCCGGCTGCCCCGACGTGGAAGTGGTGGGCACGGCGGCCAACGGCAAGATTGCCCTGCAACGGCTCGACCAACAGGGCGCCGACCTGTTGGTACTGGACCTGGAGATGCCGGAGATGAGCGGCCAGGCTGTGCTTGAGGAATTGCGGCGGCGGAAATCGCCAGCGGGCGCAATCATGCTCAGCGCCTTCACCGCGCAGGGCGCGGCAGCTACGCTGGCGGCGTTGGAAACCGGGGCCTTCGATTTCGTCTTGAAGCCCAGCGGCCAGAGCATGGAGGCCAATGTCCAACAATTGCGTCGCGAACTGAGCGACAAGCTGACAGCGTATGCCCGCCGCCACAACGTCAAGCAGATCCTGTACGGCAAGAATGGCAACCAGGGCCAATGCCCAGCGGCCGCCAATCCTGCGCCCCGGCCGCCAGTTTCGCCGCCGGCCGCCGGTCCGCCGCAAGTGATCGCCCTGGGCATTTCCACCGGTGGTCCCAAGGCCCTGACGGAAATCGTGCCCCAACTGCCGGCCAACCTGCCCGTGCCGCTGCTGCTCGTGCAGCACATGCCGCCGGTCTTCACCAAGTCGTTGGCCGACGATCTGAATCGCCGCACGCAATTGACCGTCCGCGAGGGCGTCGACGGCCAGCCGGTCCACGGCGGCGAAATCTGGATCGCCCCGGGCGGCCGACAGATGAAGGTCCAGCGGCAGAATGATGAGGTCGTGCTGCGGATTACCGACGATCCGCCGGAAAACAGTTGCCGGCCCTCGGTCGATTACCTCTTCCGCAGCGTAGCCGAGGTCTACGGCGGCCGCGCCGTGGGTGTGATCATGACCGGCATGGGCAACGACGGCTCGCTGGGCTGCCGCCGGCTGAAACATTGCGGGGCGCGGATCATCGCCCAGGACGCCGCCACGTGCGTGGTCTTCGGCATGCCGCGCGAACCGATCGAAACGGGCGTCGCCGACGTCGTCGCTCCCCTGGGCCGCATCGCGGCGGAAATCGCCCGCCTTGCCGGGCAGGGAGCAGTATTGTGCAAGTAACCCGCGAGGACATCCAGTTTGTGGCCCAACTCGTCGACCAGCTTTGCGGCGTCGTGCTCGACGAGAGCAAGGGCTACCTGGTCGAAAGCCGCCTGGGGCAACTTGCCAAGGACCAGGGCTGCGCGTCGTATCGAGAACTCTGCCAGCGGGCCAGGGCCACGAGCGATCGCGCGCTGCAGCAGAAGATCATCAACGCGATCACCACGCAGGAGACCCTTTTCTTCCGCGACAGCAGTCCCTTCGACGCCCTGCAGAACCGCATCCTGCCCGATCTGATCGATGCCTGCACGCGCGGCGGCGGGCCGCGGAAACTGCGATTCTGGTCGGCGGCAAGCAGCACTGGCCAGGAGGCATACAGCCTGGCGATGGTCTTGCGCGAGACGATTCCCAACCTGGCCTCATGGAACGTGACGATCCTGGCAACCGACATTTCCGACGCCGCCATCGCCCAGGCCAGCCGCGGTTGGTATGCCGCGCACGAGATCGAGCGGGGCATGCGGGGGCCGCTGCTTGCGAAGTACTTCCAATCGAGGCAAGGTGGCTGGCAGGTCAAGGACGAGATCCGCGGGATGGTTTCTTTCCAGCGGCGAAATCTCTTGCAGCCGTTCACCGAGTTGGGCACGTTCGACGTGATCTTCTGCCGCAACGTGGCGATCTACTTCGACGGTCCGCGGCGGCGCGACCTCTTCCTTCGCCTAGCCGACCGGCTCGCGCCCCCCGGGGCGATCCTGGTCGGCAGTTCCGAGTCGCTCTTGGACCTGGGGTCGCGCTTCGCGCCCAAGAATCACTGCCGCGCAACCTACTATCAGCCGAATCTCAAGCCGGCCCCGCCGGCCGGTGCAACAAATTGCCCCTCGATTGCAGCATCGGGAACGCACCGTTGACGTACCAATCAACTCAATTAGCGACGAAGGATCTCGACAACTCTTTCATTTCACAAATCTTCCCATGCTTCGACTTCCTCCGGCCGAAGCCAGTCTTTGGCTAGAACTTCCTGGCTGGCCAGGCCGTTTCCTTCGCCAGGGTTACGAGGTTCTCGACCGTGAAACCATAGTGCTTCAAGAGAACGCCCACCGGCGCTGAGGCCCCGTACGAGGTCATGCCCAGGAACCGCCCGCAACGGCCAATGTACTTGCACCAGCCCTGCTCGATGCCCAGTTCCACCGCCACCCGCTTGTTGACCGCCGGCGGCAAGACGGCATCGCGATAAGCCTGCGGCTGGGCGTCGAAGAGTTCCCAACTCGGCAGGCTCACGACGCGGGCCTGGACGCCTTCCGCCAGGAGCTTCTCGTAGGCGCTTAGGCAGAGCGAAAGCTCGCTACCGGTTCCAATGAGGATCACCTCCGGCTTGCCGTCAGACGCGTCGGCCAGCACGTAGCCGCCCTGCCGCGCGCCCGCGGCGGGGGCATACTTGCCGCGATCCAATGTCGGCAGGTTCTGCCGCGAGAGCACCAAGGCTGTCGGCCCCGCGGTGTTCTCCATTGCCGCGCGGTAGGCCTCGGCCACTTCATTGGCATCGCCGGGCCGGATGACCGTGAGATTGGGGATCGCCCGCAACGAGGCCAGTTGCTCGATCGGTTGGTGCGTGGGGCCGTCCTCACCCACACCGATCGAATCGTGGGTGAAGACGTAAATTGCCGGCAGGCCCATCAGTGCGGCCATGCGGATCGCCGGCCGCATGTAATCGGTGAAGACGAAGAAGGTGGCTCCGAAGGCGCGCAACCCGCTGAGGGCCATGCCATTGAGAATCGCGCCCATGGCGTGCTCGCGGATGCCGAAGTGCAGGTTGCGGCCGCCGTAGCCTCCGGCCTCGAAATCACCGCCGCCGTCGATCAGCGTGAGCGTCGAGGGGGCCAGATCGGCCGACCCGCCCACCAGCCAGGGCAAGCGCTTGGCAATCTGGTTGAGCACCTTGCCCGAACTGGCCCGCGTGGCCAGCCCCTTGGCGTCGGCGACAAAGGGTTTCATTTCCGCGTTCCAGTCGGCGGGTAATTCGTGATTGCGGATGAGTTCCAATTCCTTGGCCTGTTCGGGGAACTGAGAGGCATACTGGGCAAATCGGGCTTCCCAGGCCCGGTGGAGCGACTCGCCCCGCGCACCGATGTTCGCGCGGAAGTGGGCCGGCACCTCCTCGGGCACAAGGAACTTCTGCTCTTCCGGCCAGCCGTAGGCCCGCTTGGTCAGGCGGATCTCCTCGTCACCCAGGGGGCTGCCATGGGCGCCGTGGGTGTTCTGCTTGTGGGGCGCGCCCCAGGCGATCACGCTGCGGACCACGATCAGGGTCGGCCGATCGCTCGTCGCCTGGAAACGGGCGATTGCTGCGCGGAGGGCGGCCAGGTCGTTGACGTCGTCGACCTTCAACACGTTCCAGCCATAGCCGGCGAAGCGCTCTTGTACGCACTCGCTGAAGGCCAGGTCGGTGTGCCCTTCGATCGTGATCTTGTTGTCGTCGTAGATCCAGCAAAGGTTCGCAAGCTTGAGGTGCCCTGCCAGGGACGCGGCCTCGGCCCCCACGCCCTCCATCAGGTCGCCGTCGCTGCACAGGGCGTAAACGTTGTAGTCGAACAGGTCGAAACCGGGGCGGTTGTACCGCGCGGCCAGCCAGCGCTGGGCGATGGCCATGCCCACGCTGGTGGAGATGCCCTGGCCCAGCGGACCGGTCGTCGTCTCCACGCCGCTGGTGTGACCATGTTCAGGATGTCCGGGGCAGCGGCTTCCCAACTGGCGGAACTGGCGGATGTCGTCCAGCGACACGGCGGGCTGCTCCGTGCCGTAGCCGGCCGCGTCGGCCTGCTTCACGCCGCACAAGTGCAGCGTAGCGTAGAGCAGCATCGAGGCGTGGCCGCAGGAGAGAATGAAGCGGTCGCGATTGGGCCAAAGCGGCTGCGCCGGGTCGTAACGCAGGACTTCGTGGAAGAGCACGTAAGCCGCCGGGGCCAGGGCCATGGGCGTGCCCGGATGGCCACTGTTGGCCGCCTGCACGGCGTCCATCGCGAGAGTGCGGATGGTATTGATAGAGAGCGATTCGATCGGTTGCATGGGGGTTTGCGTGGTTGGAAAAAGAAGCGGTGGACGGAAAAAGTCTCGCAAGCGGTATAGTCTAGAAGGACACGACAGCCTCGTCAATCCGCCAATCGTTGGGAGGATCTGCCCATTCCCGTGCGACAAGTGATTTAGCCCGCGTAGGGGGTAAAGAAAAATCCCACAACATTTCTGCTGCCAAACACATGGAAGTTCCGTTTCGCCGCGGATCAATGGCGTCTTTCGCATCTTTGGCGTACAATCGGTGCCTCCGAGCCATGTCTGTCAGGCCGATGCCAATGCCTACTCCCCCCTTGTTTTAATTCCTTCATGCTCCCCCAATAGGTGGCCACGACATTAAACTCATGTTGCGCTGATTCGGCGCAATAATTGCAGTCTTCTTTCCTGCGTCCACCTTCCTCCAAGGCCGCGGGCGCGACCGCCGGCACTGCGCAGGCTTGTTCCGGCCAACGCCTTGTTTCCCCCTACGCCAAGCTTGTTCCGGCCTACGTTTTTACCCTTGTACACCGCCAGTAAAACTTTTTTCCTTGGCTCTTATTCTCTCGCCCGTACAATAACTCATGGATTGGGCATCGATGCCCGGCATTGAACGCTTCACTTCAAGGACTAGAACCAGATCACACGGAACCCGACAGGCAGATTTCATGGCGACTGTTGAAAGCAAGGCGACTCGGACCTCCGAGCAACCCACCAACCTCCGCGAGTTGCGCCAGAGCGGCTGGCGTTCCAAGCCCGTCAAGCGGGAAATATACGACAACTTCATGCGGATGCTCGCCGGCGGCGAGGAGTTGTTCCCCGGCATCATCGGTTATGAAGACACGGTCGTGCCGGAAATCAACCTGGGCCTGATAGCCCAGCACGACATGCTCTTCCTGGGCGAAAAAGGTCAGGGCAAGAGCCGGCTGATGCGGCTGCTCTCGCGATTTCTGGACGAAAAAGTCCCCTACCTGGAAATCGCCGGGTGTCCCGTCCACGAGGACCCCTGTCACCCCATCACCTCGATGGGCAAGCGCTTGCTGGCCGAAGTGCCCGACACCGAGGTGTCCATCGGCTGGTGGCCGCGCGAGCAGCGCTACGCCGAGCGGCTGGCCCCGGGTACGAAATTCGCCGACATCATCGGCGAGATCGACCCCTCGAAACTGGCCTCCGGCACGAGCATGTCGGCCGAAGAGGCCCTGCACTTCGGCCTGATCCCGCGCATGCATCGCGGCATTTTCGCCGTCAACGAGTTGCCGGAGTTGGACGAACTGGTGCAGGTCGGTTTGTTCAATATTCTCGAAGAACGCGACGTGCAGATCCGCGGATACCCGGTCCGTTTCGACATTGATGTCTTGATCCTCTTCTCGGCCAACCCGGCCACGTACAATCGCAGCGGCAAGGTCATTCCGCAACTCAAGGACCGTATCGGCTCGGTGATCCACACCCACTACCCGCGCGAGCGGCAAACGGGGATCGAGATCATGCAGCAGGAGTCGCGGGTCGAACTGGGCGGCGAGTTCCCCGTCTCCGTGCCCTACTTCATGCGGGAAATCATCGAAGAAATGAGCACGGTGGCGCGGCGGAGCAAGTACATCGACCAGCAGTCCGGCGTCAGCGCGCGGTTCAGCATCGCCAACTATCGCACCATGGTCGCCAGCGCCCGGCACCGCGGGGCGATCCTGGGCGAGCGGCCGGCTGTGCCGCGGATCAGTGACCTGGGCCACCTGTATTCGTCGTCGTTGGGTAAGCTCGAACTGGACATGATGAGCAGCCACCAAATGTCCGAGCGGCAAGTGCTGGATGCCATCATGGCCGAGTCCATCCGCAACGTCTTCGAAGAGTACATCGATCGCCACGGGCTGGCCGAGGTGGCCGAAATCTTCTCCCGCGGAGTGAAGATCGAGGTCGGCGATCTGCTGCCTTCCGGCAGTTATTGCGACCGCCTGAAACGCGTTCCCCCCGCGTGGGACAAGGCCTTTGAAGTCAATGCTTCCAGCGATGCCGCCGTGCGGGCGTCGTGCGTCGAGTTCGTGTTGGCCGGGCTGTATGCCACCGATCGCATCTCCCGCTCCCAGCAGCACGGTCAGATCGTCTACGAAATAACATGAGGAACAGCATGTCGAGATCCATTGGCGGCATCATCCACACCTACCAGCGCTACGACCCCAAGACCTGTCCTAGCCCCACGCAACCCCCACCCGACGCGATTTCCGGGGCCATGGAACACATGCTGGCCCACGGCAGTATGCGCGAATTGACCGACGAGGATCTCGCCCGGGCGATCCAACTCGATCCCAGCCAGATCGCCGGCCTAGGCCCCAGCCTGGAGGCCTTGATGGAACTGCTCCGCGAACGCAAGCGGAAAATCCTGGAGACCTACGAGACCAAGCGGGTGAAGCAGGAAGCCTCCAATCGCTTCCACGACCTGGCCAAGTCGATGAACCCGCCCGCGAAGCTGGAAGCCCGCTTCCGCCAGTCGGTCAAGGAAGAGCAGCTTTACGACATCGAGCGGCTCTGGTACCGGGTCGAGGACGAACGGAACCCCTTCGCCCGGCAACTCGTGCAGTTGATCGACCGCCTGGGCGACAAGTACCAGGTCGACGAGTTGGCGGCCAAGTATGAGTTCACCGGCCGCACGCCCATGACTGTGCCCAAGGCCATTGAGGTCAAGCAGGAGTTGGAAGAGATCGACCGCCTGCTCAAGCAACTCGAAGAAGCGGCCAAGACCGCGCAGATCGGTATCATCGACATGGAGGCGCTGGCCGAATATGCGAAAGAGGGCGACATGGACAAACTCCGCGAACTGGCCCACATGGTCGAACAATACCTCAAAGACCTGGCCGAACAGCAGGGGCTGGAGAAGACTGCCCAGGGCTACCGGCTCACACCCAAGGCCTATCGGCTCTTCCAGGGCCGGCTGCTGGAGCGGATTTTCAGCAACCTGCAGGCCGCCCGCAGTGGGCGGCACCAGGGGCCTATCCTGGGCGAAGGGGCTGTCGAACTGCAGCAGACCAAGAGCTACGAATTCGGCGACTCGCTGGCCAACATGGACATCCCCGGCTCCTTGATCAACACCATGCTCCGTGACGGCCCCAGCATGCCTTTGCGGATGAAATCTGAAGACATCATCGTGCATCGCACCCGCAACTCGCCCAAGTGCGCCACCGCCGTGCTCCTCGACATGAGCGGCTCGATGCGCTACGACGGGTTGTACATCAACGTCAAGCGGATGGGACTGGCCCTGGACGGCCTGATCCGCCGCGAGTATCCCGGCGACTGGCTGCGGTTCATCGAGGTCTTCACCTTCGCCAAGCTGCGGCAGGCGGGCGAAGTGGTCTCGCTCATGCCCAAGCCGGTCACGCTCTTCGATCCGGTGGTGCGATTGAAGGCCGATATGAGCGACGAGCGGGTGAGCGAGATGCAGATCCCGCCGCACTTCACCAATATCCAGCACGGCCTGCAACTTGCCCGGCAACTACTGGCGGCACAGGACACGCCTAACCGCCAGATCATTCTCATTACCGACGGTCTGCCCACGGCCCATTTCGAGGGCAAGGATCTGTACTTGCTCTATCCGCCCGACGCGCGGACCGAAGAGGCCACTCTCCGCGAGGGGCAACTTTGCCACCGCGAAGGGATTACCATCAACACTTTCTTGTTGCAAAGCTGGTGGCAATCGAGCGAGGACGTGCAGTTCGCCCAAAAGCTATCGGAATCGACCACGGGCCGCGTATTCTTTACCGCCGGCAAGGATCTCGACCGTTACGTGGTCTGGGACTACGTCAAGCGCCGCAGGGAGATATTGGCGTGAGACCGGCCTAAGCCAAAATCGTTAGAATCTGCTTTGAACCCTGAAGAGTCGGGCCTTCCTCTTTGGCAACCAGTCCATAGAACTCGCACTGCAAACAGTTGGCGAGTTTTGAGGCGAAAGTGCCCTGTACTTTTCCGCCGCAGAGTGTTCCCGCCAGTGCCCAACATGCACGGCCACCGTTCTTGCCCGAATTCACGCTATTCAAGCGCGGTTCGACCGCCGCTGGGCAAACTCCCAACTCCTTCGACTTGACGCCACCCGGCTCCCTGCCACATTTCTTGTACTCCCAACAGTTCTGTCTCATATCTCTCGCTTCCTTTTGATTCCAAGCACGAACACTCCCACGAAATACTTATAGCTCAAGAACTGACGACGTGCAAAGGGCCGAAACATAACCCCCTAGGTTGTGTTGGATTTAGGGCCATTACTGTAGACCGGATCTCGTCTATAATGCACATCTGTCGTTTATAGTTTGCGAGGGAGGAAGACCGTGCGATGGCCGACGAAACGTATCACCTGCGGCGGATCGAGCGCGACATGCCCGACCGGGCGGATCAACTGGCGGTCCTCCGTGGCCAGAAGTACTTGTCGCTGGCGATGGCCTGCGACAACCGCCCGTACCTGGTCTCCTTGAACTACGCCTTCAGCGAGGCGGAGAACTGCTTCTACGTCCACAGCGCGCCGCAGGGGCGGAAGATCGAGATGTTGCAGGCCAATCCGCGCGTCTGGGGACAAGTGATCGAGGACCGCGGCTACCTGCCCGGCCAATGTTCCCACGCCTACCGCTCGGTGATGTTCGAGGCCCGGGCCGAGTTCCTTGCCGACCTGGACGAGAAGCGGCGGGCGCTGGCGCTGATGATCGTGCATGCCGACCCGGACGCCGCCGAGGCGCTGCGACAGCGATTGGTGGCGACGTCTGACCTGGCGCAAGTAACCGTGATTCGCCTGGCGGTCGTCTCGCTGGGCGGAAAACAAGGACAGTGAGGAAAACGATTATGAGACTACTTGAGACCGTGTTGGTGTTTCTGCTTCTCTGTACGATTGGCCGGACCGCCGATTTGGCGCCCTTCGCGCCGCCTTGGGACGACACCGCGGCGGGGCCCACCGATATCAGCGGCACGTTGGACAAACCCGCCGGGAAGTTCGGTTTCGTACACGTCAACGACGGCCACCTCTATACTGGCAACCATCGATTGCGGCTGTTCGGCGCGAATTTCACGGCGGCCGCCGGCATGCCGGACCATGCGACCGCCGAAAAGGTGGCCGCGCGGATGGCCAAATTCGGGCTGAACGCGGTGCGATTGCATTTTCTCGACGCCACGTGGGGCACGCCCAGGCTGATCGACTACGAGTCCGGCGATAGTCGAAACTGGAACGCCGATGCCCTCGATCGCCTGGATTACTTCATCGCCCGGCTCAAGGGGCATGGGGTCTACGCTAATTTGAACCTGCTGGTCGGCCACCGCTTCGGCGTCGGCGACGGCGTGGACAGCAGCGTGAACCAACTCGACTGGAAGGCCGCGCACGCCGTCGGTTTCTTTCATGCGCCGCACGTGGAGGCGCAGAAGCGATATGCGCGGCAGTTGCTCACGCACCTCAATCCCTATACGAAACTCACCTACGCCGCAGATCCCGCCGTGGCGCTGGTCGAGATCAACAACGAAAACGGCCTGATCCACACCTGGCTGGGCGGCGACTTCGATGTGCTGCCGGACGTGTTTGCGCAGGATCTACAGAGGCAATGGAACCAGTGGCTCGGCAAACGACATACCGACACGGCCGCGCTCTCTGCCGCGTGGGGGGCGCGCGACGAACCGCCCGGCGCGGAAATGCTCGTCAACGCCAGCCTGGCCCGGAACCTGGACGGCTGGAACGTCGAGCGGCACCAGGACGCGGCGGTCGATGGGTCCGTCCAAGGCGGCACGGCCGTCCTCCGCGTCCGCAAACCGGGTACTGAGAACTGGCACGTGCAGTTTAACCAGTCGAACCTGGCCGTCAAGCGGGGCGGCGTCTACACGGTCAGCTTTCGTGCCGCGGCCGACCGCCCGCGCAGGCTGCATCTCAGCCTCATGCAGGCCCACGACCCTTGGCGGGACCTGGGCCTTGAGACGAATCTCACGCTGACGAAGAAACCGCAGGCATTTACCTTCACCTTCATCGCCACCGACGACGACGACAATGTGCGGCTGAACTTCAGCGATTTGAACCAGGAAGGCGCCGAGTTTCGCCTGGGCCAGTTCTCGCTCAAATCCGGCGGACGGGTCGGGCTGGCCGCAGGCGAATCGCTCGAAAGCGGCAACATCCGCGTGCCGAAGGTTGCTGAATCGCGCACCTTGCCGCCCGGCGGGCGCCAAGACTGGATCCGCTTCTTGTGGGAAACTGAACGCCGGCACTGGACCGGCATGCGGCGGTTCCTGAAAGAAGAACTGGGCGTCAAAGTGCCCATCGTGGGGACCATCGTGGCAACGTCCACGCCGAACCTGATGGCCGATCTCGACGTCGTGGACTCGCATGCCTATTGGCAGCATCCGCAATTCCCGGGTAAATCTTGGGACATGGACCACTGGATCGTCAAGGATATCTCGATGGTCGACTATCCGGGCGACGACACGGTCACGCGATTGGCCTTTCAGCGCGTGGCGGGCAAGCCGCACATGGTGAGCGAATACAACCACCCCGCGCCGAACACGCATGCCGGCGAAGGTCCGCTCTTCGTCGCCGCCTTTGCCGCACTGCAAGACTGGGACGCGATTTTCCTGTACACGTATTCGCACGAAGAAAAGGAGACCAAGGCCGGCTGCATCCCCGGTTTCTTCAGCATCGGCCAGCATCCGACGATCATGGCCAACATTCCCGTTGCCTCGCTTCTCTTCCGCCGCGGCGACCTGGCCCTGGCGAAGGAGGTGCTGCGCGTGCCGCTGCCGCCCGCAAGGGAGATCGACCTTGTGGCACGGAAAGGGCATGCCTGGGGCGTGCTCCCGGTGGAAGAACTCGGCCCGGATCTCAAGAACGCCATCGTCCACCGTATTGCCCTGGACCTATCCGGCAAGTCGCCCCTGCCGGCCGCGGCGCCGCTGGCCAGGCAGCGGCAGACGTCGGATACGGGCGAGTTGACTTGGCGCTTGCCGGGCAAGGACCAGGGCGTCCTGGAACTCCGCGGCTTGAAGACCAAGGCCGTCATCGGGCACGTGGACCATCAGCGCATCGACTTGGGGCACGGCGTGCAGGTGACCGTGGGCAAGACGCTCGGCAACTGGTGTACGGTCTCGCTCACGCTGTTGGAAGGCGACTCGTTCGATCGCAACCCGCGCCGCGCGTTGCTGGTGGCCACCGGTGTCACCCAGAACACGAACATGGGCTGGAAGGACAACGCGCGAAGCACGGTGGGCCGGGACTGGGGCAGGCCGCCCAGCCTCGTCGAGCCGATCGCCGCGACCATTCAGATTCCGCGCGGCGCCGCGATGCCCGTCTTGTATCCACTCGATGACCACGGCCAGCGCGGCCAGGGCATCTCCCCCACGGCGGCCGGCGACGCAGCAACGCAGTTCCAGATCGGCCCGGCATATGCGACGGTCTGGTACGAGATCGACTACGCCGGCGGGAAATAACTCTTGCTAGCGCCGCGAAAAGGTCTACCATACAAGCAGGGAATAACGCCATCAAGCAAAAATCGAATAGGAAACCATCGATGATGCCCAAAATCGTTAGCTCAATCCACCGGAAATTCGCCTGCGTTCTCGCGATTCTCGCCACCGCGCTCGCCTTGGCCGTTGCCGTGCGCGTGGGAGCGAGCGACAAGCCGGCTCCGCATAAGCCACTTGCCGAATGCGTGCAGCATGCCGACAAGATTACCGCAGAAACGACTCCTTGGGGCTCGCTCCGCTGGATCATGAACGCCAAGCTCGACGCGAACTCGCCACTCACGGTCGGGATCGCCGAGATCAAGCCCGGCCAGTCGAACCCGGCGCACTTGCACGGCAACTGCGACGAAGTGATCTACGTGCTCTCCGGTTCCTGCGAACAGCGGGTCGGCGACGAAACCGTGATTCTCAAGGCGGGCGACACGCTGCGCATTCCCGCCGGCATGCCACACCAGGCCAAAGCACTCGGCAATGAGCCGCTCAAGTCGCTGGTGGTCTACAACACCGGCAACCGCCAATTCACGCCGGTCGTGGAAAAGGCAAAGTAAACGCCGGTCTATTCATCCACCCGCTTGTACAGGCCGAAATTCTCTTCCGCCAGGGTTTTCATAAATGACTCGTTCGCCCCTTCGGCCGCGCCCGGGGCAATGCCGATCGTGTAGATCGAGAGCCGCCGGCCGCGATTCGCGCCGGAAATGGCCATGATGATCCCCGCCGGATTGACGATCTTGCCGTGGTTTGGCTCGCCATCCGAGAGCAGATAGATGGCCTCGGCGTCATAGCGAAAGGCCACTTCCAAGGCGTCATAAGTGGCCGTGCTGCCCCGCGCCACGAGAAGTTTGATGAACCGGAAAGCGTCCTGCTTGTTCGCTCGCGTCGCGGCAGCCAACTCCTTCCGCCAGGGCAAGACCTGCGTGCTGAAGGCGACGAGTCCCAGACTGGCGTCTTCCGGCAGGCCACCAACAACGCTAGTGAGTTCGCGTTGGGCCATCGCTAGCCGCGGGCCGGCCATGCTGCCGGAGATATCGATCACGAACACCACGCGCCGGGCGTAGAGCGGCAGCCCATAGTACGAGCTTCCGCCTTGGGGGATTTCCATCCGTCCGACCATCGCCACGCCGCCTTGCGGAAACTTGAATCCCTGGGAATGCTCCTTCCACCAGGCCCGCCAGGCCTTGACGTCGTATTCGAAACGCTCGTGCGAGATCTCTTCCAGGTAGCGGACCACGTCGCCGCGGACCTCGCCATCGAGTTTCGGCAACAGCTTTAGCAGGGCGTCGACCGATTCGGTCGTACGGAAGCGGATCAGCGCCTGGACCACCGCGCGGCGGCAGGCGAAAAAGTCGGCGAAACATCTCTGCCGGGCCAACTTCTTGAGCGTGGCGAGCGACGGGGCGTCGGCCCGGAACCCCATCTCGTCGGCTACGGCCACGACAACCACCACGCCCGCGTTCGACTTCGCCAGCCAGGTCTCCAGGAGTTTCCGCAGTCGCTCCTGCGTCTCGGGCAGATCGGAGGCCAGCAGGACGGCGAGCACGGGCACGGTCGTGAGGACGCTGCCCTTCCCCGGCGTGGCGTCGCGCTTTAGGTTTTTCAGGAGGAAATCGTCAACCTGAGCGTCGTCTTTCCAATCCAGCAGCGTTTCATAGGCGGCGCGACGGACGTCGACCTCGCGGTCCGCCAGGCCCACCTGCACCGCAAGTTTTGCGCCCTCCAAAGGCGGGAACTGGGCGAGTTGCCGCACGGCGTCCACGCGATCCGCGGTCGAACGGCTGTGGAGTTGCCGCTGGGTGGCCCTCGATCCCGAGCGCTCCGGCTTGGCCGTGTCGGGCGCCTGGGCGGGGACTGGCCTGCCGCCAAGCGCCAGCAAGATTAGCGCGATCGGGAGCAATGGGAGGGTTCGCATCGGCTACTTTCGTAAGGGTTATTTGATTATCCCACGGGGCGAGGGAATGTCAATGTTCGGTCGCGTGTGCGCATGGCCATATTTTCGCCAGCGTGGTACGGGTATCCTGCCCGTGTCGTATTCCACGGGCTGGAAGCCCGTGCCACAAGCGTCTATCCTTGCCTCCCCAACTCCGGTTGCGCATAATTACGGTTTGTCAGCCCCTCCCTTTCGGCACTTTCCCCTATTGAGGACCTTGCTATGTCCACCGGAAGTAAAATCCAAATTTTCGTCGCCGCGGGCTTTCTTGGGCTGCTGCTCTGGCCTTGGGCGGAATCCACCGCGGCGGGGTCGGGCCGATCGAAGCCGAACGTCATCGTGATCTTGATCGACGACCTGGGCTATCGCGACGTGGGCGTCTACGGGGCCAAGGACATCCCTACGCCGCACATCGATTCCCTGGCCCGCCACGGCATGCGGTTTACCAGCGGCTACTCGGCCTGCCCCGTGTGTACGCCCGCGCGGGCGGCACTCCTGACCGGGCGTTACCAACAGCGTTACGGCCTGGAATGGGTGATCTCTCCCGATCGGAAGACGGGCAAGACCCAGTTCGGCCTGGACGTTCACGAAAAGACGCTGGCCGAATTGCTGAAGGAACAGGGATACGCCACGGGGATCTTGGGAAAGTGGCACTTGGGCGATCAACCGCAATACCTTCCCACCAGGCGAGGCTTCGACTACTTCTACGGTTACCTGCAATGGGGCCATTACTATCTCAATCCCACGCCCGCGGAGCTTGCCCATCCGACCGACCCTTGGATCTTGTGGTGCAAACTCGTGGATGGCGAGGACACGGCCCGCTACATGGTCAACGTCTCAAACAGCCCGGTGTATCGGAACGAAAAGGTGGCCGGTTTTCAAGGTTATTTGACCGACGTGCTCAATCGGGAGGCGGTGCAGTTCATCGAGCAGAACAAGCAACGGCCCTTCTTCCTGTACCTGGCACACGCGGGGCAGCACGTGCCGGTCCAGGCGACCGAGAAGTACCTCAGCCGTTTTCCCAAGCTCTCCGACGAGCGGCAGCGCCGGACCTACGCGGCGGCGCTCAGCGCGATCGACGACGGTGTCGGGGAGATCCTCGCCAAGCTCCGCGAACTGGACCTGGAAAAGGACACGGTGATCTTCTTCACCAGCGACAACGGTGGTCCGAGCTTCTGGAAACCGCGGCCGGAGATTCTCGACGTGATGAAGGCCGGTACGGCGTTTGTCCCGCCGGCCAGGGCTGAGGCGCTCGGTTATCGCGTGGTTTCCGAGGTCTTTCAGCGGTCCATCGGCGGCAACGGCTCGGTGAACTTGCCTTTGTCGTTCGGCAAGGGCATCCTTTACGAAGGGGGCGTTCGCGTCCCTTTCATCGTGCAGTGGCCGGGCGTGGTCGAGGCGGGCAAGGTCAGCGACGCGGTCGTTTCCCATCTGGACATCCTGCCGACCTGTGTAGCCGCCGCCGGCGGCAAGCTGCCCGCGGACCGCGAGTATGACGGGACCGACCTCCACGCGTATTTTGCCGGCAAGGCTGGTACCTGGACCGAGCGGCCGATGTTCTGGCGGGTATGGCGAGACCGAGCGGTGCGCATGGGAAAGTGGAAACTCGTCTGGAGCGGCGATGCCCTGCCGCGGCTCTATGATCTGGCTGCCGATATCGAAGAAGAAAAGGATCTTGCCGCGCAACGCCCGTCGACTGTCGGCAGCATGAAGGAGGCATGGAACGCCTGGAACAAGAAGAATATTGCCCCCTTGTTCGAATTCCAGTTCAAGGGCGGGCCCTGGAAGGGCGACGACTGACACTTTTTGCCGCTACTTGCCGCTACTTGCAAGTCGATTCTGTTGCGGATAAACTCGTAGGCTGGGTCGCGGTTGCGAGTCCCACGAGACACGAGGACACGTTGCCGCCGCGGCCCAGGAGCAGCCCGCACTGTGAAACAAGTCATTGCCATTATCAAGCCCTACCTGGTCGAGAAGGTCCTCGACGCACTCAAGCATGCGCCGTTGGAGGCCTGCGGCGTCTGCGAGGTCAAGGGCTACGGCCGCCAGAAGAGCTACCTGGACGAGTACCGCGGCAGCGAATACTCCTTGGCCTTTCTGCCCAAGGTGGAGATCACGCTCTGGGTCGACGATCTCCGCGTGGAAGAGGTCGTACGGGTAATCGTCGAAGTTGCGCGAACGGGCCGTATGGGCGACGGCAAGATCTTCGTCATGCCCGCCATGCCTGGCGGTGAGTGGTGAACGACTTCACTTCATGAGGATCTCAATCTTGTGCCGGCCGTTGCCGCTGGCGGCGAAGCAGGGCCGTTTCTGCAACTGGCCGTCCAACAGGAATCTTTCGATTGTGGTTCCATGTCCCGCCACCCGGATCTGAAGGGAATCGCTGCGATACTTGAAATTGGCCAGCGCGATTTGCTGGAACCGCTCCGGCACGACGGGTGCAAACCGCAGGCCATCCTGCTCGAAGTGGACGCCCAGCAGCCCATGGTAGATCATCGAGAGGAAGCCCGAGGCGCTCCATAACTGCCGCGGGGAGCCGTCGGGCTTGCCGTCCTCGGGGCGATAGAGTTCCATGAACGTGTCGCTCTTCTGGGAGAGTTTGACCAGGGCGTCGAGTTCGCGGCCGAAGGTCTTGGCGTCCTTACTCTCGCTGGCGGCCCAGGCCCAGTAGCCCTCGACGAAGGGCCAGATCATGCCGTTGTGATAGTAATGGGCGAAGTCGGTCTTGTAGCTGCGCCACTCCTCGTATTGCGGCCAGAGGCAGGGAAAGCCCCAGGCGGTAGTGGGCGTGGCGGCGAGGATCTGCCGGGCGCGGTCGGCGTCGGCAACGCCCGTCAAGATGGCAAAGGCCTCGCCCAGGCCTTCCATGCGTTCGTCGAGCTTGCCATGGGCGTCGATATAGTAGGCGTAATATCCTTTCTCGGGCAGCCAGAAGTGGGCGTTGATCGCGTCTTTCAAGCGGGCGGCCTTGGCGCGCAGGGGCTCGACGTCCTTGCCCAGCAGTTGGCCCGCGTCGGCGGCGACGAGGTATCCGCGGTAGTAGAGCAGGCACGTGCTCAGGGCGCAGGTCTTGGCCAGTTTCTCGCCGTTGTCGGCATATTCGCGGGGGTAGGCGCTGTCGGATTCCATGAAGCTCGAGCAGCCGCTGAACAGGCCAAGTTTGGCGTTGAAGGCGTCGCGCTCGGCCCGCTGGAGGCTCCGCAGCGTGCGCTCGTAGAGCGGCTTCAGCAAAGCGCGGTCGCCCGTGACGAGATACAGCGACCACAGGCCCGACGCACCCACGATGGCGTCGGTCAGGTTGGGCCAGCCGGCAAAGTGCCCACACTTGTCTTGGTACCAGCATTGGCCGATGCCGTCGACGTCCTGGGTCAGGTCCAGCAGGGTCGTCTTGGCCACGTCCGGGTGCAAGATCGCACAGGCCAGTTCCGTGGAATAGGAAGTGTCGCGGGTCCAGACCTGGGCCCAATTTTGTCCTGCCAGGAACTTGCCGTCCTTGACGTCGGCGGCAATCACGCGGCGGGCCTTCTCGTAGGCCCGGTCGTAGGCCGCCAAGCCCGAAGTAAAGCCAAACGCCGGCTGGGAACCGGTCGGCGAAACGGCTTGGGCAAAGGAGTTGCCGGCAATGGAAACGGCCAACAGCGCGACAAGCGCGAAAGAGGATTTGCTCACGATGTTTTCTCCGTGGAAAAGAAGGATGCCCCAGTATAACATTACCGGGAACCGATTTCTACAAGAGAAAGCCGTAGCCGTAGGCCGGAACAAGCACAGCGCAGTTCCGGCAGAGATTTAACGCAATGGTTGCCGGAACTGCGCTGCGATTGTTCCGGCCTACCCACTCAGGGCATTCCGGCTAAAGCCGGGACTCCAACCCGCTCATTTCCCCCGAACGCTTTTAGTGCCGCGGGCCGCGGACGTAGTACACGCCGAACTGGGTCGTATCGGTCGGTTGCGGCGGAGCGGGCAAGTAATCGCGCTGGTTGTAGGCCGACGCCGGTCCGGGAAATTCGAACTGGTACCTGGCGTTGATCCGGTCTACGCGCGATCCGCCCACGCCCCAGGCATAATTCGACTGGTGATGCACCGTGGGCGGCACGACCAGGGCCAAGGGCATTCCCCAGGCCGGATCGTAGTAGCCCGCATTCCAGGGACCACAGCGTCCGCAGCACAGGAGGTCTCCCGCGGAGGCGGGCAAGGCCGCTACCAACGCGGCCGCAATGAGGATAACGAAACAGAGAAAGGAACCGGCTTTCATGTTGAGTAACTCCTCCAGAAATTTCACGAGAGTTTTCTTTTCAAGCTTAGTACTTGCACGCGTTGACCGGGCCGTGCAGCCTCGGCTCGCCATTGGTCAGCGAGGGCACCAGGGGCGCATGATGACTCCAAGTGACCGAGGTCCGCGTGGCCTGGTGACAGCCGTTCAGCGTCGTGTAGCAGCGGTGATGAACGTACAGGAAATTCTGCGGGGCCAGCGGTTCGTAGGTGATTAGGGTCTGCCCGATCACGGGCGGCGTAGGCCGCGGACACGGGTAGAGCGCGGCCGTCAGGCCGTCCGCGCCTGCC
Organism: uncultured Planctomycetaceae bacterium; assembly: GCA_964615095.1. Taxonomy (GTDB): domain Bacteria; phylum Planctomycetota; class Planctomycetia; order Pirellulales; family Thermoguttaceae; genus JANXQG01. Next base: position 24,952 of record CAZTPX010000128.1, read on the forward strand.
GGCATTGCATAGTAATTCGGTTCCGGACTGGTCCAGCCGGGTGCGCCGTAGCCTTGGGCGCGAGCGTCGCCAGCCAGGACACACCAGGCGGCCACCAGCAGGACGGCGGCAATCGCCGCATGCGAAAGTCTATATGCCATGATCGACTCCTCAGTGATACTGAAATTTCTCGTTTCTCGGACCCAGGGTCGCACAAGTGGGTGAATGCGGCCCGAAGCCCAGTTCCAAAATCTGCCTGCGTAGCTGGCGCTCTTGTCGCTACGTCCCGATTTTTGAAACAACGCCTGAATAAAGTCTCGGTCAGGGAGGGTGGCGCGGGTGAATCTTTATTTGCCGGACGTAACAGGTTTGCAAGTCCCGGCAAAAAACCGGTAAAAACCGCCCTGGAGACAGCCCGCAGATTCGCTATAATTGGACTCGTTTTCCTATCCCGCAAGACTAGACTAGCTGTAGGCCGGAACAAGCTTGCGCAGTTCCGGTACAGAGCGATAGGGCGGAATGCACCGCCGGAACTGCCTACCAATCTGCCGGAACTGCGCTGCGCTTGTTCCGGCCTACCAAGACGAGAACCGAGCAGAAATGTCCGATACGATTTCGCCCCCCGAGGACGATGCTTTGAGCCAATCCAACGGCGAGGCGACCGCCGAGAGCAACGGCGCGGCCCAAGCGAACCGCCGGCGGGCGACCGCCCAGTCGATGGCCGCCAGTCAGAAAGAAATCTCGGTAAGTGAATTTTTTGCCAAGAACCGTCACTTGCTAGGGTTCGATAATCCGCGCAAGGCCCTGCTGACGACCGTCAAGGAAGCGGTCGACAACGCCCTGGACGCTTGCGAGGAAGCGGGCATCCTGCCGGAGATCTGGGTGCATATCGAGCGCGTGGGCGAGGATCGTTTCAAGGTCGGCGTGCAGGACAACGGCCCGGGTATTCTGCGGCAGCAGATCCCCTTGATTTTCGGCAAGCTGCTCTACGGCTCGAAGTTCCACCGCATGCGGATGAGTCGCGGGCAGCAAGGCATCGGCATCAGCGCCGCCGGCATGTACGGCCTGCTGACGACGGGCAAGGCGGTGAAGATCATGTCCAAGGTCTCCAAGCGCACCGCCGCGCATTACTACGAACTGCAGATCGACACCAAGCGCAACCGCCCGGAGATCCTCAACGGCAAGGGCGAGGGGATGGTCATCGAGCCGAACGACAGGGGCCGCAAAGACATCGAGAAGCACGAGATCGAATGGATTGAAATCGATCACGGCACGCGGGTGACGATCGAACTCGAGGCCCGCTACCAGCGTGGCCGCGGCAGCGTCGACGATTACCTGGAGCAGACGGCGATGGCCAATCCCCACGTGACGCTGCACTATGTCGATCCGGACGGCGGCGTTTGGGACCGCCTGCGCGTGACCGACATACTGCCGCCCGAACCGCGCGAGATCAAGCCGCACCCCTACGGTGTTGAATTGGGCCGCCTGGTGGGCATGCTCAAGGAAACCAAGGCGCCGACCGTGGGCCAATTTCTCATCCAGTCGTTCTCGCGGGTCAGCCCTTCGGTCGCGCGGAGGATCTGCGAGACGGCCAAGATCGGCGTGCGGTGCAGCCCCGTGAAGTGCGGCCGGCAGGAGGCCGACGCCATTTACCAGGCGATCCAGCAGACGAGGATCCCCGCCCCAGCCACCGATTGCATCGTGCCCATCGGCGAGGAGTTGGTGCTCAAGGGCCTGCACCAATTGCTCCCCGGTGAGTTCTTCGCCGCGGCCACCCGTCCGCCGTCCGTCTATCGCGGCAACCCCTTCGTGATCGAGGTGGGGCTGGCCTATGGCGGCACGTCGGCGGCGCAGCGGATCACGCGCGAGGGTCTTGTGGAAATGCTCGACGCCAGCGATGCCCGCACGCTGCGGCAGTTTCTTTCCTCGTCGTTCGACGGCATCGGCAGCGACTCGGCCGACAAGATCATCGCCGAGGCGGGCATGCGGCCGCGGGTCTCGCCCGGCAAATTGGAGCGGGACGAAGTCACCAAGCTGCACGAGGCGATGCGGAACGTGAATCTCAACGACGGCCAATCGATGAGCATCCTGCGGTATGCCAACCGCGTGCCGCTGCAATTCCAGGCCGGGGCCTGCGCAATCACGCAGACCGTGATGAGCACGAACTGGCGCTCCTATGGGCTGAGCCAGTCACGGGGCTCGCTGCCCAGCGGCCCGGTCACGCTCATGGTCCACATGGCCAGCGTGTGGGTGCCGTTCACCAGCGAAT
>CAZTPX010000129.1:0-26843 GCA_964615095.1 uncultured Planctomycetaceae bacterium
CTCGCAATGGCGTTGCGGCAACATCGGCGGGCAACCAGGTATTTTTTGGCGGTGGGGGCAACGGAATCGGCACCGGCTGCAGCAACGTGGTGGATATATACAACACTTCCACGGGAACATGGTCCACCGCCAGCATCTCGCAGGCTCGCGATGCTCTTTCGGCCACCTCGCTGGGCGACCAGGTGTTTTTTGGCGGTGGGTACAGCAGTAGCGGCCCCAGCAATGTCGTAGACATCTACAACACTTCCACGGGAACATGGTCCACCGCCAGCCTCTCGCAGGCTCGCAATGGCGTTGCGGCAACATCGGCGGGCAACCAGGTATTTTTTGGCGGTGGACTCACTGGCGACAACCCCAACGACGGGAGCAACGTGGTGGACATCTACAACACTTCCACGGGAACATGGTCCACCGCCAGCCTCTCGCAGGCTCGCAATGGCGTTGCGGCAACATCGGCGGGCAACCAGGTATTTTTTGGCGGTGGGGGCAACGGAATCGGCACCGGCTGCAGCAACGTGGTGGACATCTACACGCTTCAAGACTACCCATCCATCAACAGCACGAAAACCTTCACGCTTCAAGACAACACGACCGTCGCCGGGCTTATGCAACTCAACGCACCTGGCAGCCTTGCCCTATCAACCTTCAGCCTGAACGTCGGCTCGATGAGCGGCAACGCGCCGATCGACCTGGGCAGTGGCGTGCTGACGACAGGAAGCGACAATACGAGCACGACGTATTCCGGCGGTATCAGCGACGCGGGGACCTTGGTGAAGACCGGCAGCGGCACGCTGGTCTTAACAGGAAACAATACGTATACCGGCGGTACGACCGTCAATGCAGGCACGCTTCAGGGCAACTCCGCGAGTCTGCAAGGCAGCATCGTGAACAACGCCTCGGTCGTTTTCGACCAGCCGGTTCCGGGCACCTACGGCGGGTCAATGAGCGGCAGCGGAAGCCTGACCAAGACGGGCAACGACACGCTGATCTTAGCTGGGAACAATTCCTATACCGGCGGCACAGCAATCTTCCAGGGGATGCTCCAGGGTAACACAGCGAGCCTGCAAGGCAATATTAGCAACAATGCTGCTGTTGTCTTCAACCAGAACTCTCCCGGCATTTATAGCGGCTCGATGAGTGGCACGGGATCGTTCACCAAGATAGGTGGCGACTTGCTGGCTCTGACGGGAAGTAACACCTACACAGGAACCACCAACATTAGCAGCGGCACGCTGGAAGTTGATAGCGCACTGACAGGCCCGGCAGGGCAGGTTAGCATCCAGTCTCTTGGCACATTGATTGTCGATGCTTCGATTCAGCGCCCTATTGCAGGAGTCGCCACGAACAGCCAGATTGTCGCCAACACGGCGAACGTATCGCTGGGCGACTCCACCTCCTACACCGGCTTCAACCATGCCGGAACGCTGACCGTTGGCTCCAACGTCGTGACCCTCAACAGCGCGGCCTTTGCCAACCTGGGGGTCCTCACGACCCTGGGCGGCGGAATCCTGGCGGCGTCCAACGGCTTCACAATCCCGCTCGGTGGAAACCTCGTCGGCTCGGGGGCTGTCAACGGCAAGATTGCTGCGGGCTACGGCTCGACGATCAACGCCACCGGCAACCTGACCCTTGGCGATTCGACTTCTCCAGTCGGGTTCGTCAGCAGTGGCGAACTCTACGCGAATGCGAATACGGTGACCCTCCTCTCCAGCAATGCTGCCAATAACCAGAATGCGGTCGTGCTGGGTTCGTTGACCAAGATCGCCGGCGGCAGCCTCGTTGCGCCCAATGGAATCCTGTTGAACAGCGGCAACAACCTTGTCACGACGGACGCGGGTGGAACCGTCAGCGGTGGGTCTGCTTCTCGATTCCTAAACCTTGGCAATGTGCAAGGCCCGTCCTCGGCATCCAGTAACTGGTTGACTTTCAACATACTGTTCAAAGGCGGTACAGGTCAAACTTCTGGCCGGATTGCGTTCCTTGGTGGCTTTGCCACGGGAGATAGCCCTGGCATCAACACGCAATATGGTGCCACGGAGTTAGGCGGCAGCGGGACCGAGTTCGACATCGGCGGAACGACCCCGGGCAGTTCGGACAACAATTACGGCCAGTTGAATATCTTCACCGACCCCGTTGACCCGAACAATCACGGCGATCTCATCCTGTCGCCGGGCACGAGCTTCAACATCGTGGATTGGAACGGATTCGTGCCCACGCCTGGCGAGACCTTCACGGTTCTGACCTGGGATGGGACGCTCTCGGGCAGTGCTTCGCTGGCCGTCGATCCGGCGTTTGCCGCTGAGGGCATCCAGTTCGTACCGCAGTGGAACGCTAACAGCCTGGTCGTCGAAGCTGTGCCAGAGCCGAGCACGCTCGCTCTTCTCGCTGCCGGTGCCATTGGTGTTCTCGGCTTCGGCTGGCGAAAGCGAAAGTCAACGAGAACTGCGAAACTGGCGGCCATCGACGAAACCGACGCCCCAGCCATCCTGTCCTTCCCCTCGCAACCGTCCCCGGCGCACGTCGCACGCAGGGCAGCTTGATCGAGCGCGGCGAAGGCCCACGCTGCTGACTATCCATTTCTTATACTCAACGTGGCCTTTGGCCCGATTCGTGGTGCCGTCCAAGTCCATTCTCGCATGTTTTGTTGCGGCAATTCATCAGTTCCAGTGAATTCGGCGTGGCGAACAGACCTCCGCATCCTCCACGCCAGCACGTGACAGTTGGAGCATCCCGAGAAGATTTTTCCCAAGTATTTGACATGCTCTCGGTGCATAGCTATACTCGGGCTGTTCTGGCATAAAGAGCCCCACTCGTCTGTGGGTGCTCTGAGTCAAAGGTAGGCGCGGTGTAGTTTGTGTAGTTTTGGGCTTTCCTGCAACGAACAGTCTTTTTGGAGGATGTGCAATGTTCATCGTCGATTTGTGCCGCCAACCTTACAGAGCCTGCTTGCTCTTAGGATTGGCTCTCGCGATGATTCTCTCTACCGTTGGCCAAGCCCGAGCCGAGCCTCCGGCCGGCACGTTGCTCAAGTCGTTTTCGTTTTCTGCGAGTGATTTGGTTGCCGATCCGTCCCAACCATACATGTATGCAAGCATCTCCGGATCGAATGCGGTCGCGGTTATCAACACGCAGTCACTTTCTCTGCAATCTATAATAGCCCTGCCTGGAACGCCGCAGGACATCGCCCTGTCGGCGGATGGGACGGCGCTGTATGTGGCGGACTCCACGAACAAGTCGATCGACGTGATCAACACCCAGACGCTCTCGCTGACGACGTCGCTGCCAGTCGCCACAACGCCGTATTCGGTTGCTGCTGGCCTGAATAACCGGCTCTACGTGCTCGATGCGACGACCACTTACAATCACATCGACCAGATCAATGCGCTGACGGGCGCCTCGACAGGTCCCAGCTATGGTTACGCACTGTATTACGGTGACCTGGAGATCTCGCCGGACCGCCGCACGCTGTATTTCGGCGAGGAAGGACTTAGCCCGAGCACGCTATTCTCCTACGACGTTTCGACGACGACGATTACGCCGCTACTGAGCGTCGAGACCGGCTCGAACGGCAAGAAGGTCGTCGTGAGCCACAATGGCAGCACGGTCGCGCAGCCCGATGGCGCGCCCTACGCGGTGACGCTCTACAACTCCAGCGATTTTTCGGCGCTGGGGTCGTTCGACACGGGAGCCTATCCCGACTCGATGGCCTTCAGCCCAAATGATCAGATTGCTTACGCGGCGCTCTCCCCCTATCCGACTGCCGTCGACATTTTCAGCACGACATCCTTCCAGGAGCTCGGCCAGATCAGCGTTCCTGACTACGCTTCGTGCATGGAAACGGATTCCACCGGCCAGGAATTATTCGTTTCCTGCAACGGCACTTATTGGGGTAATACGGAAATTGCTGTCTATAGTACCGGGGCAGCCGTACCCGAGCCGAGCACGCTGATCCTGCTGGGCGCGGGCGCCATCAGCTTGCTGGGCTATCGGATGCGACTACGAAGGCGACGTGCAGTACAAGCTTCCGTTTCCTGCGATAACGACGCCCCAGCCACCTTGTCCTTCCCATCTCGCCTGTCGGAAGCCATGCGGCGGGCGGCGTGACGTTGCGTTCTGCGCAAGCGGCTCCGGCACCTGCCAGCGGCTAAAAAGAAAGCCCGACTGTCTGCCGCCCGTAGGCGGCAGGCATCAGGCACAATTTGTCCCCGCGCTCACGCTGCCGCGCCCAGCACGGTGTTGATGTCGATCTCACCGGCTTTTATCGATTTCAGCGTGTCGATAAGCCCGCTCGCGTCCAAAGTAGTGAGCGCCACGAGCTGTTTGCCGAACATTTTCTCGGCCAGATTGTCGAGGCGACGGATGCCGAGACCGCTGATGCCCTTGGCGAGTTGCCTGGCATATTCAATTTGTCTTTCCGACGCCATCGTCGTGGCGTGACCGTTGCGACCGCTGCTATTGGCGGGCTGGCTGTTGCCGTTCGCGTGACCGTTGCCATCGTGCGCTGCGGCATTGCTGTTGGCGGCACTCTCGGCCCCTTGTTCGCGGGCCAGTTCGTCCTGCACGGCCTGGGCGCAGGCGATGTAGGCGTTGCGGACCTTGGCGTGAAAGCCGGCCAAATCGCTTTCCAACAAGTCGTGCCCGGCCTCAAAGCTGACATTACATGAAGCTCCGACCGAGCCGTAATTTGCGGTTCCGACCTTCCGCGAAAGGCCGATGTGGATTTCGATGGGCATGGAATTGTTCCAGTTGCTGATGGTTGTGGGTTGTGGTGAGTCGTCACTTCGTTGCCGGAGCGTCCTTCGGGGCTTCGCTGGGCGAGGCCCATGTCACGGCGACGGTCCAGCCGACCTCTGAATAGAAGCCGCGGATCACGCTCTCGGCCGAACGTTTTGCCTGGCTGAGGTTCTCACCGGAGGCGGCTGCGCGGGCCACGAGCCGCTGGGCGTGCTTCATAACCTCGTCACGCAAACTGTCGGAGTCGCTGGTCCAAGGTATCCACGTTGTGGACTTCACTTCCCATGTGCGAGTACGTTCGTGATCGACCCGCGCCTGGAGAATTTCCGGCTGAGGCAGGCGTATCGTCGCCTTCTTCGTGGCATCGTCTTTCGTAACGATCGCGGCCTTGCTAAGGTCCACAGCGATCAGGGCGTCGCCATGCACGAGCCAAACGCCGCGGCAACCGTTGCCTTCACCGATCAGAACATCGGCGACGTACACGCGCGTGGCAACGAGGCGCGAGAGCTGTTCCAGTCTCTCGGTCGTCGGTCCTTGGCTTTGGATGACGGGCGGCTGTACGAACTGGATTCTCGGGCTCGGCGGCGGCTGCCACATCGGGGGCCGGAGCAGGACCACGAGCAAGATCGCCAGCACCAGGGCCAGCAGGAAGATTAGTAGCGTTCGCAAGGTGACCTCCATCGGCTAAGGCGTGGCGTTGGTCTTTTGGTCGATCTTGCCGTCATAACCCGTTGCCGGCCCGTGCCAATGGATCGTCGGGGCCTTGACGGGTTCAGGGCTTTCGGGCGTATGCTTCGATGTGCATCCGACACATGCCGCCAGCACGGTAAACAACTGGACCGCGAGCGCGGCGATACGATAAACAGACTTCATTTGACCTCCGATAAAATGGGCCGCCCTGCCCGCAGAGCAAGCAGGGCGACCATGAAGAGAGAGAACATGACGGACTACGCCGCGTTGGCAGGGCCAGGATCGTCACCGACAAAGGCGCGGTAGTTCGCGGCCAACTCGCGGCGCAACTGGCTGATTCTGCCGGCCGAGACGCGAAATCGGCGTGCAGCCGAACTGGTGCTCTCGCCCTGGGCGAGGAACTCCGCAACACGACGGTCACGGCGCTTCAGGGAATCCAGCCAGTCGCTGAAGTCGATCCTGGTGCGTGCGATTTCGTCGGGGCCAGCGTGGCGATCCTCAACAAGGACTTCGCACCATTTCTGGTCTTCCGGGTCGAAGTGGTCAAGACGATCGACCGTGAATCGCTTTAGTCGCTGCGCGTAGGGCGAGAGGACTTCGTGACAATTGAGGGCATTTCCAACGCGCCGCCCATCCTTGATCTGAGCGACGGCGTAGCGTGCCAACACGGTCGGGTACGCGATGCTCATCTTGCCGCGGCGGACGAGTGCGACGAACGCGACCAGGGCGTTGGCGATCGTTTCCTGGATGGCGTCTTGGCGGGCTTCGCCACGAAGATGCCGAAATGCGAACTTTGCATGCTGGACAATCTGTGGCAAGAGGGCCAGGAACTGGCGATGCCAACGACGACGGGGAGCGGGCGCGGGTGACGCGCAAACCATGGGAACCTCCGATTGCGGCCACCCAGACCGGGTGGCCAAAGGGTGAGTGGGGATGAGCGCGAAATGCAGCTCAAAAGGGGTGAATGCCGCATCTTCAGCGCAGAAAAGCGGGTTCTGACAGCTAAAGGCATGGCAGCTTATAGTGCCGCGCTTTTGGCCTGAGTTGACGTGTCGGGCCGCAGAACGCCAGCTTGTAGGAGAATTGCACGCGACCGCCGGGCGCGGTATGATGCGACGCACAGCAATTATCTCGACGTGGAGTGACCAGATTGACCCCTCAGCACTTTATCGCCAAGTGGCAGCGTGTGACGCTTTCAGAACGCGCCGCTTGCCAGCAACATTTCCTCGACTTGTGCGAGCTATTGGAGCAGCCGAAACCGGCCGAAGTTGATCCCGACGGCACTTGGTACACCTTCGAGAAAGGCGTACTGACCAGTGAAGACAAGAAGGGCTGGGCCGACGTTTGGATGCGGGATCATTTCGCCTGGGAGTACAAAGGAAAGCATAAGAATCTCGATGCGGCCTACAAGCAACTGCAACTCTATCGGGAGGCGTTGGAAAACCCGCCGCTGATGGTCGTTTGCGATATGGATCGCTTTGAAGTCCATACGAATTTCACGGGCACGCGCAAGGAGAAACACACGTTCGACCTGGCCGGGCTGGCGGACCCCGCCAACCTGGACATTCTCCGCAAAGTCTTCACCGACCCCAACTCGCTCAAGCCTGGCATTACCAGCGAGGCGATCACCGTCGAGGCGGCCGAGCGGTTTGCAGAACTTGCGGATGGCCTGAATCAGCGCGGTATCGAACCCTTGCGGGCCGCCCACTTCCTGATGAAGCTCATGTTCTGCATGTTTGGCGAAGACACGAGCCTGCTGCCGCGCGGCTTGTTCGGCAAGCTGTTGGAAAATGCCAAGGCCAATCCCGCAATTTTGCCGCGGCGACTGGAAACGCTCTTCAAGGCAATGGCCGAGGGGGGCGACTACGGCAACGACACCATTCCCTGGTTCAACGGCGGCCTGTTCGCCGACGCTGACGTGATTCCGCTCACGCAAGAGGAAATCAACTCGCTGGCAGTGGTGAACGCGAAGGACTGGTCCAGCGTCGAACCGTCGATCTTCGGCACACTCTTTGAACGTACTTTGGACCCCGCCAAGCGTTCGCAGATCGGCGCCCACTACACCAGCCGGACCGACATTGAAACGCTCTTGCGGCCAGTGCTCATGGCCCCCTTGCAGCGCGAATGGGCAGAGGTGAAGCGGAAGTGTGAAGAAGAGCTTTGGCCCAAGGTGGTGCAATCCAGCCGGTCCCGCGCAAAATCGAGTGCCGGCAAGGAGTCGCCCCAGCGCAAAGCGTTCGACCGTGCCATATTGGACTTTGCCGAACGGCTTGCGCACGTCACTGTTCTGGATGCTGCCTGCGGCTCGGGCAACTTCCTCTACGTGGCAATCAATATGCTCTTGGATTTGGAAAAGGAAGCGATTGCCTACGCCGCCACGCGCGGCCTGCCGATCGTGCCGCGGGTCAATCCGGCCCAGCTTCACGGGTTGGAAATCAACACCTACGCCCAGGAACTTGCCCAGGTGGTCGTCTGGATCGGCTACTTGCAGTGGATGCATTTCAACGGGTTCAAAATGCCCGACCATCCTGTGTTGACGCCCATCGGGACGATCAAGCAAACGGACGCAATCTTGGATTTGTCGGACCCGGAGCATCCCAAGGAGCCCGAATGGCCGGAGGCGGAATTCATCGTGGGGAATCCGCCGTTCCTGGGCGGAAAGCTGCTGCGTAAGAACCTGGGTGACGACTACGTTGACGCGATGTTTAAGGTCTGGGGCGAGCGCGTGCCGCGCGAGGCGGACCTGTGCTGCTATTGGTTTGAGCGGGCGAGAGCGCAAATCGAGAACCGCAAGTGTCGGCGTGCGGGCTTGCTGGCCACCCAGGGAATTCGCGGCGGTGCGAATCGTAAGGTGCTGGAAGCGATCAAGGAATCGGGGAACATCTTCTTCGCTGAAAGCGATCGCGAGTGGGTATTGGATGGGGCTAATGTCCATATATCCATGGTCGGGTTCGATGCAGGCGAGCAGATCGGCCGCATCCTAGACGGCAAAGCCGTGGGGAGCATCCACCCGAATCTACGGGCCACAGCCAACACCACGATGGCGAAACCGCTGGCCGCCAATCTTGACGTGTCCTTCATGGGCGACACGAAGGGCGGGGCCTTCGATATCTCAGAGGTGCTGGCCCTAGAAATGCTTATCGCTCCAAATCCCCACGGCCGTCCGAACTCCGACGTGATAGTGCCTTGGATCAACGGGCTGGATGTGACCCGTCGCCCCCGCGGCGTGTGGATCATTGACTTCGGTGTGGACTTGCCAAGAGAAGACGCCTGCCACTATGAAATGCCGTTTGAGCATGTCGATCACCATGTGCGGCCGGATCGGGAGAAGTCCCGTTCCACGATTTCTTCTTGGTGGCTTCACGAACGTCCCAGGAGAGAAATGCGGGAGGCGCTAAACAAGCTAAATCGTTTCGTGGGGACCACAACCGTTTCCAAGCATCGGCTGTTTGCCTGGTCGGTGTCGCCTGTGCTACCGGATCACCAGCTTATTGTTTTCGGCAGATGCGATGATTTCTTCCTGGGGGTACTGCACTCGCGGGCACACGAGGTGTGGGGACTTCGCCAAGGTACGCGGTTAGAGACTCGCCCGCGCTACACGCCGAATACCTGTTTTGAGACATACCCTTTTCCGCGGGCAGCCGCGCACGAGGCTGCCATCGCCGCTGCCGCCAAGGAACTCGACGGCCTCCGTTGCCAGTGGCTAAACCCGCCCGAGTGGACAACGACCGAGGTCATGGAGTTTCCAGGCTCGGTTAGTGGGCCGTGGGCGCGGTACGTCGTCGAGCCTGACGCCCGCGGGGTCGGAACGGTGCGCTGGCCTCGCGTCGTGTCCAAGGATGCCAATTGTGCCGCCAGCTTGAAGAAGCGGACGCTGACGAACCTCTACAACCAGCGCCCGGCTTGGCTCGACTTAGCCCACAAAAAGCTCGACACCGCTGTCTTCGCCGCGTATGGGTGGGATGCCGGCATAAGCGATGAGGAATTACTGGAGAGGCTTTTGAAGCTGAATTTGGAGAGGGCAGAGAAAGGATAAAGGGGAGGTTGGCTGACGAAGGACGGGCCCGACCTCACACTGCGCGGCAGCATCGCGCAGCAGGAGATGCAGAGACCAGCATTGGAGTAATTCGAAGAAAGAGTTAGTATGGATCGCCTTGACCGTCGCGTTACAGAGAGAATAAGCGGCCCGTCGTGGACGGTGATGCGCATTAAGTTTGAGAGAATTGCCAGGACGTTGCTGTCGGTGTCGGAAACAGCCCGCGGCGATCTGACCACCATCTACGTGAAGTTCGTGGCGGAGGAAACGGCCAATCATCCCTATGCGGTAGTCTGGCTCAAGAAGTCATCGGAAATCGTCGTTGGACTGGCTCTTCCTGAGGAGCCTCGCATGCCCGTGCTGGCTGCGGCAAAGCGAGGTTACCACTATGCTGGGCTAACTGCATTTCTTACGATCGGCCAAGAAGATGAAGTTCCACCCGAAATCGAACAATGGGCGCGGGATGCCTATGTCCACGCGAAAGCGAAGATTCAGTAACCCGAACAAGCAGGCCGAGGAAGACACGCGCACACCGGCCGAACTGCTCGACATCATCGAACAGAAGGGCCGTGAAGTGGCGGAGGCCGTGGCGGCGCTGCGTGCAATCTAATCGAGCGATCTCACACATTCGACATTTACACGGCTTGACCAAAGACGATCGGCCGTCCTAACAACAGTGTTTCTAAAATAGGGAGGCCAAGCACGTGCCAAAATCGTATTTGAATGCCGAGCCATATGGGATCGGCGAACTGATTTCCCGAAAGAAGCATCTAAGAGTTCCAACGCATCAGCGCGATTATGCGTGGGGTCCTGATGAAGTGGGGCAGTTACTTGATGATCTCTTTACAGCCGTTGAGGCAAAGACAGACGAGTACTTTCTTGGGCTGGTTGTAATTGTCGGTCCGACTGATGGCGATTGGATGGTGCTGGACGGTCAGCAACGACTCGCAACCTGCACAATGGTCTTCGCGGCAGTCAGATTTTGGCTCCGCCAGCTTTCGCGTAACGAAGATGCCGATCAGATTCAACGACAGTTCATTAGTGTTCGTCGTTTGGGAGGAGGCGACGAACCGCGATTGCTAATGAATTACGCTAATCGCGAGCTATTCTCTTACCTTATTCAACCTGACCTTGATACCGACGAACTCCGTGAGCGGTTGCGTGTGCAAATCCCGGGGTCATCAAACGAGAAGTTGATTAGCGGCTTCTTAGCGTGCCGCGCAGCGGTTGGAGAAAAGATGAAGGCGTTGCCCGCGACCGGCCAAGACGCCTTCCTGTATCAACTTTCCGACTTCTTAGAGAATCAATCTCAAGTGGTCTGCTTGGAAGTCGACCAGGCTGCTGACGCGTACAAGATTTTTGAATCCCTCAACGACCGCGGCATGGCGCTATCGGCCCTTGACCTCGTCAAGAACTTCGTATTTGGGACGGTCTCGGCAGAGCGGCACCCGGAGTTGGCTACCACTTGGGAAGACATGGTGAGTCAGATCGTAGACGCCGACGCCGAGGACTTCCTTAAGGTGGCTTGGACGGCACAATTCGGGCGAGTGCAGCGCGGCGCTCTTTATTCACTGATTCGGCAGGAGTACTCTAGCGAGCCGCAGGTCATTGAGCTTGTAAGAACGCTAGCTGTGCAGGCCGAACTTTACACAGCCATGCTTGAGCCCAGTCATAATGCTTGGGCAGATTATGGGGCTGAATGTGCCGGACTTGTTGCAACACTGCGTGACCTCAGATCGGGACAGGTGCGGCCAATCCTTCTAGCAGCCCTTAGCCGGCACATCTCTCCAGAAGATATGCGTGATCTGCTTCGCCATTTGGTCGCGCTTACGGTCAGATACCAGACCATCGGCCGGCGGCGAACAGGCCTAATCGAGATTGGTTGCGCGAAGGCTGCAAAAGAGCTGTTTGGCGCAACTATGAATATTGCGGATTCGTTGCGAGACTTGCAAGTCTTGGTCCCACCCGACGAACAGTTTGTGGTGGATTTCGGGCGCTACCGTGAAAGGAATTCCAAACGCGCAATCCACGTTCTGCTGGGCATTGAATCGATGCTAGTCCACGGGAGGTATCGCGCAGACTGGGTTCACGAGGTCCTCGGCTCCGAACAAGTGGTTGTACATCCATTGTTGGGTAAGCATACGCGCCGCAACTGGCCTGCTCCCGAGATGGATGATCCGGGATTCCTGGAAGACGTTACCAATCGTCTCGGCAACCTTTGTCTTCTTATGCGTCAGGACGCGAAGGCGCTAAAGGCAGCCGACTTTGGCGACGCGTCAAGAATTGTCGCGTCGTCGGATTTCAAGTCGACATCTTCAGCCTCGCGTTACCTCGGAGACGGGCAGTGGGGGCGAAACCAGATTATGGAGCGTCAAAATGAATTAGCGCATATCGCAGCCGACTGCTGGATTTGGGAGCCATTACAGTGAAACGCATCTTGAACTTAAGAGCAGGATCTGCGCTCCGGACAATCGGAAGCGAGAACGAATATCGCGTGATTGACCATATAGGTACAGGTGGTAATAGTGTAGTCCTGGCCGCGGTTGTAACGAGAGGTCCGCTACAGGGAGCCGTGGTCGCGTTTCGGGTATTTCTCCAACTAGACGACGCAAAAAGAAAGGCACGCTTTGTTCAAGAGGGAGAGTTCCTGCAACAACTGCACCATCCCGCGATCGTAAGCGTCCTGGAGATTGGGGAGGCGAGGATTGGGGGTACGGATGGTGTGCAAGCACACCCATATCAGGTACAGAAGCTTTATGGGGCGCCGTTGAGCGTTGCCCTACGGGGAGACGTGCCGATGGTATATCGGGTCTTGTGGACCGTGCAACTGCTTTCCGCGCTTCGGCATTTGGCATCGCTTGGTGATTGGGTCGTGCATCGTGATATAAAGCCTGCGAATGTCTTTATCGATGGCTGTACTGCCGTTCTGGCGGACTTTGGTATGATGAAACGGAGGAGTGAATTTGCTGGTCCTGTGGAAGATGACCCTGACTTTCTGCGGACAAAGATGCCAAAGTGCTATCGCACACCTGATTTAGTTGAGTATTTGCGGGTCGGCACTATTCCAACACCAAAGAGCGATGTTTTCCAACTTGGGCTCGTGGTTGCCGAGATGTTCTTCAAATATAACCCGCTCAAGGTAGCAGAGAGGATTGACGCGGACGTTGAACTGGCCGAACTGATGGTAGGAAGTGGGGATTACCAAAGTCGACTGAGCGCATTAGCTAAGCGAATGCTGGTAATGTCGAGCGCTGACCGTGAAATGGCAGACTCGTTACTCGACGACTGGGACGGATTGCTTCACTCTGTAGCTGACGACTATACCAAACTGGAAGGTCGGGTGATACCACGGCGATGGTAGCGGTCGGGTGCGACGATTACCTCTCGACAGCCCTCAGCGCCCAGCAAAGCCCACACCGGCAATCCTCCTCGTGCTCCGGCGTCTCCACGCTCACGGCCATCGCCAGTTCGTCCAGCGCAACCGCCCGTTTTGTCTTGCCGTCCAGGTCAAACAATGCGTACCGCAGATCCAGGGTCTCGGCCAGGAGTTCACCGCTGCCGGCATCTTCTGCGCCGGCTTCATAACCGGCGTCCGCCAGGATCGCTTCTAGATCGCTGCGGGGCTACTGGCGAAAGAACCGAGCCTATGCGAGAATGGCAAGACGCGGACGGCAGTCGGTAGTTTCACGGACGGTCTTAGCTCCCCTTACGGCCCTCGGAGGTGAACACGTACTGGCAGTCGCCGTTTGGCTAAATATCCCAAATGAGGAAAGGAAACAGACGTGGTATTTCTGAATTGTCGAATCACGGACGACCATGGCTACGACAAAATTGAGCATGCCCACTTTGTGGACGATCGCCTTGAAAGTGGGCAAGGTCGAGTCTACATTCGGGACCGCTATATCAACTCCGGTAAAAATGGCACTGTGTATGCTTGCCATCTGGAGGGTGATCGCTCAAGAAGGCTGCTGGCAGTCAAGTTTCTGCATGTACTTACATCACAACGGCTCGCGCGTTTTGATTTTGAGTGCGCCGTCCTTTCGGAACTGACGCATATACATGTGCTACCGTTGATCGATGCCGGCGAAGTGGATACGACCTTGCGGCAAAGGTCCGTACCATTTCTGATCACAGAACTGATGGACGGAAACCTTGAGGGCTTGGTCAAGCACAAAGGTCCAATTTCGCCGGATGAGGCGATACGTATTGGAATGCAGATGTGCGATGGCTTTGCGTACATCCATCAGCAGGGGATCATTCATCGGGACGTGAAACCGGGGAATTTTCTTCTAAAGGATGGCAACATCGTGATCGGCGACTTCGGACTCGCGAGGACCTGGACGGATGAAGGGGCTGCACGGTTCTATCGGGAGGACATAACAAACGAAGGAGAGATCGTAGGTCCACAGTCATTTATGTCACCCGAATTGTTTCGCTATGCACGAAACAAACGCTATCCCGTTGACCATCGTTCGGACCTCTACCAGGTCGGTGCCGTGCTTTGGTACGCGTTGACTGGGTTTCCCCTTGCAGGCATTCCGGACGCCAGGGATGATCCATCCACTGGGCGATTGTTCCCAGTGCTAGAAAAGTGTCTTCGCATGCGACCCGACGAGCGTTACGCTACCGCAGATGAGCTAAAGGCAGCCCTCGGCGCGATTTGACGGTCGCGGCAATGCGAACGACAGGCCGGTCGGCTGCGGCCCAAACGGTCCCTTACCGAAAAAGCTGGGGAGGGCGTATTGGGTTGGGGAGGTGGCCTGGATCGACGCCGACCTTTAGCGCAGCGAAGCCCCAGAACCCCACGCGGCCGATGATTGACGCCACGGCCGAGAGTGGGGCATGGCGAGGGGCCAAGAGAAAAGGCCGCGAAGGTAAACGATGGCCTTCGGGACCGGCGCTACAACGTCAGCTCAGTTGACACCCGCTGAAGCCGAGCCGCCGAAGAGCAACGGATTACAATGCCCCATAAGTGGTGAATTGGCATTTGTGACACCATTTGACACCCGTTTTGCCCGATTTTGAACAAGTGTCCAGAAGACAATCCGCTGCCCTAAGCACGGGTGTATCTGACACCTGATAACCCCGTTTCTTGGGGTAAAACGCCTGAATGACCGATGCCGCGTTTACCTGCGTAAGTGCTTACGGACCAATGAATTACGGCCATAATTGCAGCACAAAAAAATCATCACTTTAACACTTATGATTCCGCTGCTCTAACCAACTGAGCTACGCTGCCATAAATTTAACTTCTTGTCCACAAAAGACTTAGGTCTCTAAACCCACTGACTCATCAACCGCCTGATCTAACAGCAAAACTGCTGCGACAACCAGACCAGTCTAGTGGGTTTCGGTAGCGACCTATCACTTTCCATAATCATACACCATTTTGGGCTGGCTTCAATGACCCCGTACCAAGACCCAAAAGTCAACAAAGCGTTATCCTCCCGATGAAAAACGCCGCGCCTTCGCAACAGCAAAGGCGCGGCGAACTTCAATACTACGCAACTTCCCGCCGGCTTACTTGCTCTTGGCCTTGATCGCCGCGTGGGCGGCAGCCAGGCGGGCGATGGGCACGCGGTAGGGCGAACAACTCACGTAGTTCAACCCCGACTTGAAACAGAATTCGACCGAGGCCGGATCGCCACCCTGCTCGCCGCAGATACCGATCTTCAGATCCTGCTTCGTGCCGCGGCCCTTATCCACCGCCATCTTGATCAACTGGCCTACGCCCTGCTGGTCGATCGTCTGGAAGGGGTCGGCCTCGAGGATGCTGTCCTTGAGGTAGGCGGGCAGGAAGCCGCCCACGTCGTCACGGCTGAAACCGAAGGTCATCTGCGTGAGGTCGTTGGTTCCGAAGGAGAAGAACTGCGCCTTCTTCGCCATCTGGTCGGCCAGCAAGCAGGCCCGCGGAATCTCGATCATCGTGCCGTAGAGGTACTTTACGTCCACGCCCGTGGCCGTCTTCACTTCCCCGTGTACGCGGTCCACCAGCACCTTGGTGACGTCGATTTCCTTGACGTCGCAGGTCACGGGAACCATGATCTCCGGCTTGGCGTCCTTGCCCTCCTTGATCAACTCGGCGGCCGCCTCGAAGATGGCCTTGATCTGCATCTCGGTCACCTCGGGATACGTGATCCCCAAGCGGATGCCGCGGTGACCCATCATGGGATTGACCTCGTGCAGGGCCTCGCCGCGCTTCTTGATGTCGGCCGGCTTGATACTCAGGGCCGCGGCCAGTTGGGCCACGGCGTCCTTGTCCTGCGGCACGAACTCGTGCAAGGGCGGATCCAACAAGCGGACCGTCACGGGCAGGCCGTTCATCGCCTCCAGCGTGCCCTTGATGCTCTTCTTGACGAAGGGGAAGAGTTCGTCGACCGCGGCCTGCCGTTCTTCCTTGGTGTTGCTGAGGATCATCTTCCGCAGCACGAACAGCGGCTCGTCGGAGCCCTTGCCATAGAACATGTGCTCGGTGCGGAACAGGCCGATGCCTTCCGCGCCGTAGGCGCGGGCGATTTTGGCGTCCTCGGGCGTGTCGGCATTCGTGCGCACGCCCAGGGTGCGGTGCTTGTCGACGATCTTCATGAACTCCTGGAAGCGGGGGTTCTCGGTCGCGTCGATCATCGCCAGCGCGCCCTGGTAGGCGCGGCCCTTGGTGCCGTTGAGGGTGATCAGGTCGCCCTTCTTGAGCTTGACCTTGCCGGCCGTGGCCGTCTTGGTCGAGAGGTTGATCTTCAATTCTCCAGCGCCGACGATGCAGCACTTGCCCCAGCCGCGGGCCACCAGGGCCGCGTGGCTAGTCATGCCGCCACGGGCAGTGAGAATGCCCTCGGCGGCGCGCATGCCCTCGACGTCCTCGGGATTCGTCTCTTCACGCACCAGGATTACTTTCTCACCCTTGGCGGCCGCTTCGACCGCTTCGGCCGAGGTGAAGACCATCTTGCCGCAGGCCCCGCCAGGGCCGGCCGGCAGGCCGGAGAGGATCGTATCGGCAGTCTTCTCGGCGGCTGGGTCGATGATCGGGTGCAGCAGCTCGTCCAACTGGGCCGGCTCGACGCGGGTCACCGCCGTGGTCTCGTCGATCAGCTTCTCGTGCAGCATGTCCATGGCCATGTTCAAGGCCGCCGTGCCCGTCCGCTTGCCGTTGCGACACTGCAGCATGTAGAGCTTCTGCGACTCGATGGTGAACTCGATGTCCTGCATGTCGTGGTAGTGGTGCTCGAGCTTGGTACGGATGTCGTATAGCTCCTTGTACAGCCCGGGCATATCGGTCTCCAGCGAGGGCAGATGCTTGTTCTGCTCGTTTTTGGTGGCCTCGTTCAACGGGTTGGGAGTGCGGATGCCCGCCACCACGTCCTCGCCCTGGGCGTTGATGAGCCATTCGCCGTAGAACTTGTTCTCGCCCGTGGCCGGGTTGCGGCTGAAGGCCACGCCGGTGGCGGAATCGTCGCCCATGTTGCCGAAGACCATGCTCTGCACGTTGCAGGCGGTGCCCCATTCCTCGGGAATGCCTTCGATCTTGCGATAAGATACGGCGCGGCGGCCCTGCCAGCTCTTGAACACGGCGCCGATAGCGCCCCAAAGCTGCTCCTGCGGATCGTCCGGGAAGGGCTTGCCCAGCACTTCAAGCACCTTGGCCTTGAACTCCTCGCAAAGCTTCTTGAGGTCCTCGACCTTCATATCGGTGTCGGACTTGTACTTCTTCTGCTTCTTCAGTGCGGCCATGATGTGTTCGAGTTGCAGACGAATTCCCTTGCCCTCGGCCGGCTCGACGTCTTCGGCCTTCTCCATCACCACGTCGGAATACATCATGATCAAGCGGCGATAGGCGTCCCACACGAACCGCTCGCTGCCCGATTTCTTCACCAAGCCATCGATCGTCGTGGGGCAAAGGCCCACGTTCAAAACGGTTTCCATCATGCCGGGCATCGACTTGCGAGCGCCGCTGCGACAAGAGACCAAGAGCGGGTTCTCCGCATCGCCGTACTTCTTGCCCATCGCCTCTTCGGTCTTGGCCAGCGCGGTCTTGACCTCTTCCTTCAAGGAGTCGGAAAATTTCTTGCCGCCCTGCAAATAGACGGTGCAGAACTCGGTGCTGATGCTAAAACCAGCGGGAACGGGTAGCTTCAGGCGGCACATTTCCGCCAGATTGGCGCCTTTGCCGCCCAAACTGTTCTTCATACTTGCATCGCCGTCGGCCCCCCACGGACCGAAGCTGTAAACATACTTCGTGGACATTTTTCTTTCCTTGCTGAATTGCCGGATCGTAGAAATGTGTTAGTCTAACGGTGCCCGCGGCGTACGTCAAGAATGCCTGGTCCTCGGCGACCACGGATAGGGCTGGCGGTTCAATAATTTTTGCCACTTTATTTATTTGCACAAATGAGCGAGAAGTTCACACCGTCCCCATCGTTTCCGCTTCAGGCGGCCTTGTTCGAGGCGAGCCTGGTCTTCTTGGCGGCTCTGTTCGGCTGGATGCTGAGCGTCTCGCCAACGGAGACACTGGGGGTAAAACCGCCTGACATCTTGTTAGGGGTTGTTGCCGTGTTGCCGCTGCTGGGCCTGCTGGCAGCCTGCGTGTGCCTGCCCTGGCGGCCCGTGCGCGCGGTGCGGCGCGTGATCGACGACATCATCGTGCCCATGTTCAAGAACTGCACGTGGAGCGAAATGGCGGAGATTTCGTTATTGGCGGGAGTAGGTGAAGAGCTTCTCTTTCGCGGCGTGTTGCAGCCTGCCATGGCGGAGTGGACCGGCGACTTCATGAGCCACTCGCCCTCAGGTAAGTTGGCCGGCGACCTCATCGCTTTGGCGGT
Source organism: uncultured Planctomycetaceae bacterium (assembly GCA_964615095.1). Classification (GTDB taxonomy): domain Bacteria; phylum Planctomycetota; class Planctomycetia; order Pirellulales; family Thermoguttaceae; genus JANXQG01. The sequence continues at coordinate 18,274 of CAZTPX010000129.1, forward strand.
GGTGGCGATCATCTTCGGGTTGTTGCACGCCGTCAACGCGGCCTATGCCGTCTTGGCCACGCTGATGGGTCTCTACTTGGGTTGGCTGTGGATGGCGACGGGCAATCTGGCCGTGCCCATCGTGGCGCATGCCGTCTACGATTTTCTAGGGCTGGCGTACATCCTCCGCTGGCGCAAGGAGAAGACAACCACGGAATACGCGAACGAAACGAAAGCAAGTGCAGAGAACCACGAAATACACGAATGACACGAAAAGCAGAGAGACTCGAGCGACAAACATAGGTATTCACGAAATTTCGGAAGTACGAAGAATGCCTGAATTTGGCGAAATGTTCACCATTGGCAGATCGCATTCCTTTTGAATTCTCGTTCTTTCGTGATCTCTTTTCTTGCCCGACCGCGATAAGGCCCGATACTGTTCATGCGACGAAACTTTTTCGTTTATTTCGTGGTTCCCCTTTTTCGATTTACCCGAATTCCTCCAGAGAAATCAACTCGACTTCGATCCGTTTGGCCCCGCTGCCGAAGACGAACGACTGTCCCGGCCAACGTGCGGGACGAGGGGCCTGGCTATCGACTTCGCCTACCGTCATGCGTGCCATGGAGATCGGCAGGCGCAGGCGGCGCGGCCCCGCGCTGCCGGGATTGAGGTAGATGACGCCGCGTTTCTCGGTCACCTTCGGATCGTGCGAGTGACCGTAGATCACGACGCGGAAGCCGGCGGCCGCGGGATCGAGGTCCAACTGCCCGAGGTCGTGCAAGACATAGAGGAGCAAGTCGTCGACTTCCACGATTTGGGTGGCCGAGAAGGCCTCGGCCCAGATGCCGCGATCGACGTTCCCGCGCACGGCGGAGAGCGGGGCCAGTTCCCGCAGGGCGTCGATGATCGGGGGCCCGCCCACGTCGCCCGCATGCACGATCAGATCGACCGTTTCGAGGACCTCCAATGCCTCGGGGCGGAGCAGGCCGTGCGTGTCGGATATAACGCCTACGGTTTTCATAGTCGGCGGGAACCTCGGGACTCTGTAAGTGAAAGCACTTTCTTCATGCCCGCCGGGCCGTCACTACGGAGTTCATCCAGTCGTCCTTGACCAGCAGCCTCACATCGTGAAAGCCGCTGGCTTGCAGGTCCTCGACGTACTCGTCCATCGTAAACGTGCCCCCACTGGCTGTGGCCACGAGCATGTTGACGGCGAACAAGGCCCCTTCCGGCGGAGCGATGCGATCGGACTCCATCACGACGTCGCGAATCATGATCTGCCCGGCCGGAATCAGGGCCTCGCGAACCTTGGCGAACAACTCGCGGCTGTCGTCGCGGGCATGCTGGTGGACGATCGCGCTGACCCAGGCCAGATCGGCCCCGGCGGGCAGCGGATCGTCGTAAAAATCGCCCGCCACCAACTCGACGCGGTCGGCGAAGCCGCTCTGGGCAATCCGCTGGCGCGCTTGCTGAATGGCGTCGGGCAGATCGAAGATCGTCGCCCGCGAGCCGGGCACGGCGCGGAGGAAGGCCAACGTCCACGTGCCGGAGGCCCCGCCGACATCCAGCAGGTGCGCGAACTTGGGCGGACCGATTCGCGTCACTAGGTCGTCGGCGATGGGGCCGGAAACACTATGCATGGCGGCGATGAATGCAGCGCGGTCGGCTTCCGCCCCGCGAATGCTCGCTTGCCGCACGGCCGGTTCGCCGCTACGGACGATCCACGCCAACTGCGACCACATGCGGATCAGGCTCATCTGATGCAGCACCATCGGCAGCGCGGTGCCGGGGGCGCTCTCGGACAGCCATGGCCGCAGATCGACCGGCACGCTGTATTTCTCGTCCTGCTTCTCCAGAAGCCCCAAGGCGGCCAGGGCATCCAAGAGGACCACCGTCGCCCTTAGGTTCGAGTTAAGGCGGATAGCGATCGCTTCGGCCGGCAAGGACTCGTCGCCCAGAAGCGCGAAGAGGTTCAGTTCGGCGGCGGCCCCAAGCACGGCCAGAAAGCGGTAACCGCCGGCTAACTGCATGATTTGTTGACGATCGAGTTTCGTGGTCATGGCAATACCTTTTATAGGGGGGTGAAGAGACCCTGGGTTGAACGAGCGTGCAGGCCGAATCCCCTCCCATCTTACAAAATCCATAACGTACAATAAAGGTAGGCGTTTTTGCTTTCAAGGATCGTATTATGCGCATAGGGCCGATCATCGCTGTTTGGGTCGTCGCGCTGGCAACCCCCCTGGCCGTCGGTGCCAGCGAGGACGGCAAGGCCGAGCAACCGGCCGCGGCTCGCGGCCCCAAACTGGGCGAGCCCGATGTCCAGAAATGGAAGATCGGCATGATCGTGTCGGCCTCTGGCGGGCCCGTGGGGCGACTCATCGGGACGACGACCGTGCCCATGAAATGGCCGGAGCAGGGCCTCAAGCTCCTCGGCAGGGATCTCTCCCCCGGCGTGACCGTCACCTACAACAAATCCTTCGGTACGGCAACGCAAATGATCGTCAACATTCCCCGCGTGGCCGACGGCAAAAAGGTCCACGCGATCCTCACCATCGAGGTCACGCGGTACACGCTCTTGGCGCCGGAGGAGACCGACGTGTATGTCGTGCCCGGCGCCGAGACCCTGCCGCCGGCATTCAAGCAGTATCTCAGTCCCAGTCAGTTGATCGAGAGCAATCACGCGCGGATCAAGGCGATTGCCAAGCAGCTTGCCGAGGGCCAGACCAAGGCCTGGCCCCACGTCCGCGCGATCTACGACTGGGTCCGCAAGACGATCAAGTATCAGAAGAACGCGCCGCTGACCGGTTGCGTCGACGCCATCGACAAGGGTAGCGGCGATTGTAACCAGTTGACCTCCGCGTTCATCGCCATCTGCCGGGCCAGCGGCATTCCCGCCCGCACGGTGCGGATTCCCGACCACTGCTATCCGGAATTCTACCTGCTGGACGACAAGGGCGAGGGCTATTGGTTTCCGGCCGAGGTTTCAGGCACGGAGGACTTTGGCGGCATCTTCACGCACACGCCGATCCTGCAGAAAGGCGATGCCTTTCGCATCACCGCGCCCGGGGCCAAGACCGAGACATTCCGGCTCCTGCCCTCGAATCTCACAGGGGCCAACGGGAAGTCTGGCGGCAAGCCGGAGATGAAACTGATTTGTGAACCAGTGGAATGAAGAAATTCGAAATCCGAATATCGAAATCCGAAACAATTTCAGCCACTGATCGAACACGGATGAAACACGGATGCGTATCCGTGTTTCATCTGTGTTCCATCCGTGGCAAACTTCGTGTTTATGAATTTATTTCGACATTCGGATTTGTCTTCGTCCCCTAACCCCCAACCTAACGACTACGCCCATGCGTCACATTCTCTGTTGCACCGCAATTTTCTTTTGCTGCTTGTCCTCCGCGTTGGCCCAGTTCAAAGAGGGCGACCCGGGCGGGGCCAAGACAGGCGCCGCCCAGACCCACAAGTGGCAGGCCGGCATCGTGATCACCGCCGTGGGCGGGCCATGCAAGTCGATCGTGGGCTACGTGCCGGTCCCCACCGAGTGGCCGGAGCAGACGGTCAAGGTCTGCCACCAGGAGGTTTCGCCGGGCACCCACGTGACGTATCAAACCCTCGACGAGACGGCCAAGCTGATGGTGGTCCGCATCCCCTTCATTCCCGCGGGCGAGAAAGTCCAGGCGGTGATGACCTTCGAGGTGAATCGGAGCATGCAATTGCCGCCGGAAGACAAGACGGCTTTCGTGCTGCCGGTGGTGAAGGACCTATCTCCTGCCTTGCGGCGCTACCTGGGTTCAAGTCCCAAGATCGAGGTCCAGAACGCCGCGATCCACAAGGTGGCCAAAGAGACGGGCGCCGACGCCAAGTCGGCCTGGGACCGTGTCGAGGCCCTGTACGACTGGATGCGGTCGCACGTGAAGTACAAGATGGACGACGTGTTCAAGGTCAAGGGTGCTGCGGCCGCACTGAAGGACGGCTTCGGCAATCACGACGATCTGACTTCGCTCTTCGTGGCTCTCTGCCGCGCGGCCGACATCCCCGCCCGCACAGTCTGGGTGCCGGAATTCTCTTATGCCGAATTCTACCTTCTGGACAAGACGGGCGAGGGCCACTGGATTCCCTGCTCGCCGGCGGGGACCCGGGCCTTCGGCGAAATGCTGGACACCCGGCCCATTCTCGCCAAGGGCGACAACTTTCGTCCGCCCTACCAGAGCAAGGGCAACGAACGCCAGCGGTACATCAAGGAATATCTGACCGCCAGTGCGGCATCGCCCCAAGGCGGCGGCCGGCCCAGCGTGAGTTGGGTCAAGGGGCTGACGAATTAGGAACGGCCAGGGACGCTCTTACGTCTTGGATATCCCATGCCAGAACTGCGCTGCGCTTGTTCCGGCCTACCTGGTTGTTCCGGCCTACTTGGATGCATGCACCAAGTCGCCGCTTACCGGTTCGAAATGCGGCGAGGCCACGTCGCCGCGGACTTCGGCCACGGAACGAACGCCCCAGCGGGCCAGCAAGGCCAAGAACGCGGGAACGATGATCGTGCGAATCACGAACGTGTCCAGCAACACTCCTAGCGACATGGCAAAGCCCAGCTCGATCATGCTGCGGAGCGTGCCCGTGGCCATCGAGCCGAAGGTACCGGCCATGATCACACCGCAACTGGTGATGATGCCGCCCGTGCGGACCACCGCCTCGTGCAGTCCGGGGAGCAGGCCGCGGCGGCGCTGTTCCTCGAAGACCCGCGTAACGAGATAAATGTTGTAGTCCTCGCCCACGGCCACCAGGATCACGAAGAGGAAAATCTTCAGCTTCCAGTCCAGACCCTGGTACGTGCTTCCATAAAGCCAGCCAAAGAACAGGTTCGTCAGGCCCAGGCTCACGAGGTAGCCGAAGACGACCGTGAAGATCAGGTACAGCGAAACCAGGGGGCGATGGAGAAGGAAAATCAACACGATCAGCACGGCCATGGCCACGTAGACGCCTACCCAGAAGGTGTCGGCCTGGTTGACTTGATCGAGGTCGCGGATGCCCGCTGTCACGCCGATGAAATCGAATTCCACGTCGTGCCAATCCGAATTCGGCTGGCTCTTCATTTTCTCCAACCACTCATCGATTTTCCCCAGCAACCGCATACTCTCTTGGGAGAATGGATCGTAAATGGAGATAAGCTCGAAGCGCGTGGCCTCGCCCACATGCTCGCCGCTGGAAAGGAAGATCTTCTTGCACTCGGGATTATTGGAGACGGCCTTGCGCTGCATCAACACGCGGACGGAAAGCTTCTTGTCGGTGATCGGATCGCCCAGCGGATTGGTCAGGCTCCGCACCGCATGAATGGGGTGGACCTTGTCGTGGTGGCTGTCCTCGTATTCGAAATCGTTGAGTTCCTTCGTCAGGCGGGCGATTTTCGTCCGCTGTTCCGGGCTGTCGAAGTTGCCGCCGCCGCGATTGGCAAAAACGGTGATGGGGCCGGTTTCGCCGATCAGGAAGTACTTCTCCAGCAGCCGCATGCCCTGGACGCTTTCGCGCTTGGGGTTCAACTCGGCGAGCATGTCGTAGGTGATCGGCACATTGAAGCCGTGCCAGACTGGGACCGCCAAGACGAGGAAGCTCCCCACCAGGATCAACCCCGGATGGGCGACAATCACATCGGCCACGCGGTTCCAAAACCGCCCCATCAGGCTTGTCGTGGCAACCGGCGCCGCGGTTGTGCCCGCCGCGGTTTTGCCGCCCACGCCGAACGGCCAGAAGACTGCGCGGCCGAAGGCCCGCAACAAGGCGGGGGCCACGGTCATACAGGCCAGCAGGGCCACGATCAGCGAGAGGGCGATCGTCGGACCGCCGGAACGGTACTTGCCGAAGTCGGCAAAGATCATCGCCCCCAACCCCAGGATCGTGGTCATCGCGCTGGCCGTCAGGGCGTGGCCCGTTTGCCCCAGGGCCTCCTCTAACGCGGCCCGCGGCTCCAGGCCGCGGTCCAATTCCTCGCGATAGCGGGCAATCAGGAAGAGGCAGTAGTCGGTCGCCGCGCCGAACAGGACCACGATGATGAATATCTGCGTCGTCTTGAAAATCTGGAAGTCGAACTGCTGTCTACCCAGCCAGTGGCCAACCCTGCCCAGCCAGTCCTGGTGCCGATCCGCCCATTGGGCCACCAGGGCAATGACATTGATCGAGGTGAAAAAGGAAATGCCGATCGACACCAGCGGCACCAGCACCAACCCCGGCGAACGATAAACGATCAGCAAGATCACCGCCACCAGCAGGATCGTCGTCAACTCGGTGTTGTCGATGCTCTCCTTCATCGACCAGAGCATATCGGTACCCACGGGTGCCGAACCGGTCACTCCCAGTTGCAATCCGGGGGGCAGATCGGGCGAGTCCTGGACCTCTTTCACGTGTCGGTAAACCCCGTTGATGAAGGCCATGTTGTCGACCGCCATCAACTCCGTGCTCAACTGTAAGTAGACAAGTACGGCCTGGCCGTGCGGGCCATAGCGACTGATGAGCTTCTGGCCCACGATGTCTGCCTCGTGGTCCAATACTGATATAACCACCGACTTCTTGCTGGGTTCGGGCCTGTACATGTCAGCCAAGCGGATGGCAACGGCCTTATCGTCCTTGGTCAGCCGGCCATCCGGGCGGGCGACGACCAGCACGATGTTGCTCTTGGCGGTCATCTCCGGGAACATCTCGGCCTGTAGCCTGTCGCCGCGGACGCTGGTCAAGTTGGGCGGAAGATAGGCAAAATCGCCGTCGTGCGTGATGTCGTCCCACTTGGGGGCGACAAAAAACAGCACGATCGGGATTACGACCCAGGCAATCAGTACCGCAATCCAGTAGCGCGAGATGAAACGGGCGAACTTTGCAAACATGCCGTGAGACAACCTTTTGGAAGACGAAGCCAACATTAATTCCTAGCAGATTTGCTGCCCTGATGCAATGGCGCATCTTAAACGCAGGCCCCCACACATTGTGTAAACCAGTAGGGCCACGGAATAAATTCCGTGCTAGAAAGGACTTTGGAGTTTTCCTGCTGCTGGCGACCTATGCCTTGACATTCGGCCGGCTGGGGCTGAAAATAAATGGCTGGAAACGACTACCCCCCTATCCCACCCGCCATCCAACATCATGAACGATTTGAATCACGAATCTGCTAGTCCCGCCACATCCCCGGTCGTTGCCGAGGGCAAACCGGGGGGGAAGCGGCGTGCCGCCGACCGTTTGAATATTCCTTCATCTATTGTCCGCGACAGCGGTTTCGCGCCGGGCGAGAAGGTGTTCGTTGTCGACGAAGATCCCGCCGGCGCTACTGCCAAACCCTGCCTGGTGTTGCTCAAGGAACAGCCGCCCAAGTCTTTGGCCGACTATGTCGTGGCTAACGGCCACCGCATTCGGGTCACTCCCGCAACGCTGAAGAAGTGCGGGCTGGCCGGCGAGAGCTTCAAAATCGAGGGCGGAATCGGAAAGATTGTCGTCAAACCGCAGGAAAGCCCCACGCCCTGATTCCCGGCGTGCAGCCGTGAATGTGCTTATTTTTCCAGGGCCTTGACCGCCTTCTTGATCAGCGTGGTCGCTTGCTTGGCGTCATCCTCTTTCTCGAAACCCATGACGGCCGAGAATCGCTCGCCGACCACTTGCGCCACAAGGAATTCGACGTTGATAGCCGCCTCGGCCATCGCCTGGGCGATAGCGTGCCCTACGCCCGGCCGGTTGTCGCCCTGGAGGAGCAAGGTGGGAATGTCGGAATCGCCCAGGCCGCCCTTGGTGGCGGCAGCGGCCGGTTTCTTGCCGGAGACCGTACAGACCTCGATCGCGGCCTTGTTCTCCTCGTCGTGGTATCGATAGCCCATCACCACCTGCAAATCGGCGCCAACCTCGGCCAGCGGGGCAAGAACGCAACTCAAGGTCCCGGGTTTGTTCTCGACTTCCGCTCGCCACAACGTAACTTTCTTCACGGAAATAGCCATCGCACGTCTCCTTTGGTTGGAATGAGGGAACTCTTATAGCAGCATTATATTCGCCGCGGTGGCCCCAGGCCATTATCGCGTTTCGGCCAGCCAATACAGATAGTTGCGACACTTCTCTTCGTCGTCCCAAAAACCCCTGCGGCGCACAGGCCCCACGAGCCAGATCGGATCGACCAGTTTCACCTGCTGCTCGCTACAGATCCTTTGCCGGCCCACCGGCGGCTTTCAAACAGGCTGAACGCGCCCCGATGCTCTTGCCACGTCATCCTTCTCCCTTCTCCCCTTCTCCCTTTCTCCCCTTCTCCTCCATCCGTACTTCCACGCTCGCCCTATGCCCGGTCAGCCCTTCCTTGGTGGCCAGCACTTGCACGTCCGGGGCCAGTTCCCTTAGTCCCTCGGGCGTGAAGTGCAAGACGCTTCCGGCGCGGAGGAAGTCGTTGCTCGACAGCCCGCTGGCAAAGCGGGCGGTGCCGCTGGTGGGCAGGACGTGCGAGGGGCCGGCGGCATAGTCGCCCAAGGCCACGGGCGTGTGATTGCCCAGGAAGATGGCCCCGGCATGCAGGATCTTCTCGGCCAGCGCGGCGGCGTCTTCCGTGGCGATGTGCAGGTGCTCCGGG
>CAZTPX010000130.1:0-26548 GCA_964615095.1 uncultured Planctomycetaceae bacterium
CCGATATTCATCGAGCAGGGAATGTGTCGCCGCTAACGCGGCTGAGATCGCATTGACATATCATAACCGCGGGTTGCGCTGCGCTCCACCCGCGGCTATTCACATAGTGCCGCTAACGCGGCAGACATCGACCGGAAAAGCGGAGTACACGGAGTACATAGCAGCTAATCCCCGCAAGAGCCCGCTCGTGGTCTGAAAATCCGAATCAATCACCGCCTCGTCGCCGAATTGCGGAGAAAAATCACCGTCTTGCGGGGAGCGCTGTTTGGAACCCCTTTCCTAACCCTTGCGCCGCAAGGGTTTGGGCCGCCTTCCATCGGCGGCAGTGAAGCAAATCGAGGCGCTGCCGAAAGACCGCCTCGAGGAACTTGGCGAAGCACTGCTGGATTTCACCTGCCGTGGCGACTTGGATGCCTGGCTAAAGTCGCATCGCTCCTGACGTCTAGGCGAGCTTGTCCCGCCCGACAGTGGATGGAACGAAAATAGGATAAACCGCATGGCCACAGCCACGTCGATTTTGCCCAGGCCCGCCATCATCGGCTGGAAAACACATTATGGTGGGCCTGCGCTCGCCGACCATGCTGCGCACGGTGCCCGGATCTGGTCCCACCCTACGGGCTATTCCAGGTCCGGCCCGGCGATCCGCTCGCCCTTGAACTGCCGTTGCTGCTGCTTGGGATTGAAAGTGCCGTAGAAGAGGGCGTTGGCGTCCATCCAGGTAATGAGGCGGTCGAGATCCTCCTTCGATAAGTGGACATCATAGTGACCGGCCATGAGCTGCGTCATCAGCTTGCTGGCCCGGGCCCCGAATTGGTCGGGATAAGTCCTGGTTGTCGGCCGATGTCCCCACGCGGAATAGTGTACATAGGACGCCAGCACATCGTAGGACTGGGAGAAGGGACCCTTGCCTTTGACCCCGGTGAGAAAGATGCCGCCGCTCTTTTCCCTGGGAGCCGTGGCATTGTGACAACTCACGCATTGCCTGTCGAGCACTGGCTGGACTAAGAGCGGGTAGCTCAACGGCTTGGAGCCGTCGGGGCCGGGGGCAATGTCGGAAGGCGGTCGCCGCAGGGCCTCGACATAGGCAGGGGAATCGATGCGAGAGGAGGCGGCGTTTCGCTCGTGGCAGCCGGTACAAGCGGCGGTCTCACCGGGCTGGAGATAGACGATGCTGTGCATCATCTGCACCGCCCTGCCCTGCGAGTCCAATGCCTGGAACTGCAGCGGTATGCGGGCCGGCGCATGGAAGCAGGCCGAGCCGTCGCTCTCCACCGGGACGGTCCCGAGCACCTGCTTGCCCGGCGAGGTGCCGGCCAACCCCGGTGGCGGGTCGGCGGCGTTGGGAGTTGTCTTGGGGAGCACTTGAATGATCCGCAGTCCGGCGATCCTTTCCTTGGGCAGCGGTACCCAGCTCTCATAGACGTTCCGCAGCAAGAAGGTACCTTCCGCCTTTTCCGTTGCTTCAAGCAGCGAGGGAATTTGCGGCGGCAGCGGTCTTGGCCACAGGGGGACGGGCCAAACGCTCGACAGGTTCAAGTCGCGATAAAGCAATTCCTTGTTGCCGAAGCGATCGATGCAGTAAAGGCCGAACATGTTGGGGCGGTTCGTACGCGGCTCGCCAACGAGGCAGTCAAAGCTGTACGCCGCCAGGCAGCAGCTTTCGGAAAGCGGATAGGGACTGCGGTAGCAATGCCCCGGCCAGCGCAGTGTACGGCGTTGCGCCTCCGAGAAGTCGCCCATCGAGCCTGCCGGGCTTTCCGACTCGGGAAAGGGCACATCGGGCGTAAAGCGGGTGATGGGGGCCAGGTCTTCCGTCCCTTTGGTCACGTCCAGGAGGATGATCGTCCCGGCGGTCATGGCGTGGTGCGCGGCAGCCGTGGCCATGACCAACGGCGAACCGGGAATCGACCGGGCCTCCCAGATCCCGATGGGATTGAGCGTATTGTTGCCGTAGAAGGCACGGACACCGCTACCGTCCGGGCGGACCGTCCAAAGATGCTCGAAATGCACGGCGTCGCGATCGACGTAATCCCAGCGCGTATAGATCACGCGGCCGTCGTTCAGCACGGACGGATCCCACTCGTGCGTTTCATGGTACGAGATCACCCGCGGATTCGAGCCGTCGGCCTCGCATAATGCCAGGGTGTATACGGGGCAAGGCCCCGCGCCGCAACGATGGTAGCCGCCACGGCGCGTCGAGATGAAGACGATCTTGCCGTCGGGCAGGTATCGGGGCGAGAAATCGTCGTAGGGTCCGTCTGTCAGTTGACACAGGCGGGTGCCAGTCGCGTCGACCTGGTAGAGGTGAAAATGGCGGTCCAGGAACTGCCCGCGAGCGGGGGGATCGGAGTCCACTTTACAATACGCGAACAAGACGCGGCCGCCGTCGAACGACACCTCGGGAAACATGAATGCCCCTTGCGGCAAGGCCCCGGGAGCCAGTTGCCGCGTCCGCATCGATCGGCCGGGCTCTTCCAGCACGAAGATTCCGCCGCCCGGCCGGGCATTGTCGGCCTGGTATTGGGTCAGTTGGTGGCTGAACAATCCGCCCGCGACGTGCTTGGCGAAGACGATGGGCCCGGTGTTGGCAACCGGGTTCTTTAACAGGATCCGGCGGAGGAGGAGATGCATGCGGCGCCAGAGTGCTTCCCAAGCGTCGTCCGTCGTGCCTGGGGCAGCAGCGAGATGTTTCCACTGGGACCGCAGGTTCATCCAACTGCCAGTTTCGTCGGTCAGCGCCACCTGCTTGGCGCAGAGGTCTGCCAACAGCCCATCGCCCTGTTGGACCAGCCGCTCGATGGCCGCGAGGTAACTGACGGCAACCCGCTCCGTGCCGATGCCGTCCTGCATGCGCCAATCCCATTCAATCAACACCGGTTCCATTCCCGGGCGCAAAGGCGGCTGTTCAGGCGGAGGGCAGCGCATCGCATCGCGCGCCGCGGGGATGGTCACGGGCAACGAAACGTCGGCAGCGGAGACATGCAGGTCGCGCCAGCGTACGACCACTTCGCCCGAGTCAACAACTGTTTTCATTCGCAGAAGGGAAGCGCCGTTGGATTTCTGCCCTATGGCCCTCAAGGTTAACGCCTGATTGGCGCTGAGCGTTTTCCAGGATATTTGCTCGTCGAACGAAGCGCCCACGCGAGCCACACCGCTGGAAAGCAGATCCACGCGGGCGGAGACCGAGAACGGACCAGACACATTGGTGATGGGCAGGCAAACTTCGACGTCCTCTCCCGCCCGGGCGCAGACCGTAATCGTCGCGGGAGGTTCCATCAAGGCCACTTGCGGCCCTTGGGGGTCGGCCAGCAAGGTGAAACCGCAAGACGTCCAAGAGCGATTCCTGATGGGTTGGCCGGCGCAGGAGGCATGGATGCTGCCGAGACCGGCCTGAGCCGGCCGGGGTTCGCCTGCCCGCGATAAGACGCCTGCCGCAAGGAGCAAACCCGCAAGCCACAGTGCGCCCAACCGCATGGGGCGACAATGGTACTTGCGGCCAAAATAATGGGTGAAAGCAGCATTCATGGGCCGTTCCTCCATTCTCGTCACAGGGGCCAGGGAACGAACCTGGGTGTTCTTCGATCTACACCTCTGCATTGTAGTCCCAACGGTGGTTTCATGCTATTGCCTCGATGTGCGAGATTGCCTGTTTTTGCTGAGTGCTGCCAGACCTCACCCGGCTTGTCCGGGTCGGTGAAGAAGGTTGAAAGGCTAACGGCGTACGTTCCAAAGCCTCTTCCGTCGCCGCACCTGGCCGCCTCCGGCGGCCAGGTGCGGCGACAGCGGTGAGGCATGTTGTAGTTCCGGTTAGCTGTCCAACCTTCTTCACAGACCCGGACAAGCCGGGTGGGTTCGGAAGACCGACTGGCATTCCACGCTCTTCTTGGCTAAGATAGTAGGATTGCCGCCGGGAATGTATCCACGCGGCGCTGCAAAGGCAGTCCAAGACGAGGAGGTTCAATGATGCTCAGTTTCCGCTTTCTGGCCGCTACCGTGACTTTGCTGCTGGCCACAATGCTTTGCGTCCATCCGGCGTGCGCGAAAACGTCCGTCGTGCTCGACACCGATATCGGCGACGACATCGACGATACGTGGGCGCTGGCCCTGCTGCTGCGGAGTCCGGAACTCGACGTGCAACTCGTCACCACTACTTGCGGCAAGGCGGAATACCGAGCCAAGATCATTGCCCGGCTGCTCACCGTTGCCGGCCGCACGGATGTTGCCATCGGCCTGGGAGAAGGCGGACACGGCGGTGTCGGTGGACAGCAGGCGTGGGTCGCGAAATACAAGCTCTCGGACTATGCGGGCAAGGTCCATACGGACGGCGCGGGGGCAATCATCGACCTGATCGAGCGCTCGAAGGAGCCCGTGACCGTGATCGCCATCGGCCCCCTGCACACCCTGGCCGCGGTCGTCAATCGCCGGGCATCGGTGGCCGCCAAGGCTTCGCTTGTGGGCATGGACGGCAGTGTACGGAAAGGTTACAACGGCAAGGCGCCGGCGTCGGCCGAATACAATGTCGCCGCCAATGCGCCGGCGGCGCAGAAAGTCCTCTCCGCGGCGTGGCGGCAGATCGCCATCACTCCGCTGGATACCTGCGGCACAGTCAATCTTTCCGGCAAGCGTTTTGAAACGCTGAAAAAGAGCCATGATCCGCTGGCCCAGGCGGTGGTCGAAAACTACCGCATCTGGAAGAATGCCAAGACGGCTGACGCGATTGACGCCAGCAGCGTGTTATTCGATACGGCGGCAGTCTACCTGGCCTATCCCGGCAGCCGGCCGCTGATGAAGCTCGAAACGCTGCCGATCTCGGTCACGCGGGACGGTTTCACGCGCATCGATCCCAAGGGAACGAAGATGTCGGTTGCCACCGAGTGGGAGAACCTGGATGGTTTTCGCGATCTGCTGGTCGCGCGGCTCTGCGGGCAGAAATGAGGACGCTTGCCTCACCCCCGGCCCATCTCCCGCCTGCTAGGTACAGCAGGTGGGCGAGGGGAGACTTCTCGGATAGCCTCTCAATACCGCGCCAAGTCCTGCCGCGGGCCTTCCGGGCGGATGGCGTCGATGACTTCCTCCGCCGCCGCGGTCAACATCTGCAACTCGCTGCCAATGGCGATGAACTGCATCCCCTCCTGTGCCCGACGCAGCGCATCGCGGGCAGACAACGTATGAATTCCGGTGGGTCTGCCCGCCTGGCGACCGATTTCGATGACGCGCTGGACGAGCGCTTCATGCTCGGCGTCGGTGGGGCGGCCGCCGTCGGCCGTGCGCATGTTGAAACGTAGGTCGACGGGGCCGACAAAGATGGCATCGCAGCCCGGCAAACGGTAGATTTCCTCGGCGTTGGCCACGCCGGCAGGGCTTTCGGTCTGAAGAACGACGAGGATCTCGTCGTTGGCCCGCTCGTAGTACTCGTCCACCCCGGCGGCAAAATTCAGCGAGTGCATGCCTCCACCGGCGCTGCGATTGCCTAGCGGCGGATACTTGGCCGCGGCAATGGCGGTTACCGCCTGCTGGACCGTATTGACCATCGGCACCACGATTCCCCACGCCCCGGCATCCAGTACACGCTTGATGCAGTAATGATCGCCTTCCGGCACGCGGACCAAGGGCACGCAGCCGGCGTCGGCAACCGCGGCAACGATCGTCGCCGCCTGAGACCAATCAATGGCCGCATGCTCCAGATCGAGAGTCAGCCAGTCGAAGCCCATGCGGGCCAGCACGCGCGTGGCGTGCAGATTGCCCAGCGACAGCCACGTGCCGAACGAGGGCTTGCCTGCCTGCAGTTTCTGTTTGACCGGATTCGTTTTCATTCGCTTACGGGGCCGACTGTGGCATCGGCTGGGGCGCAGCGGGGAGCGGTATGGGAACTTCTTCCGGCGACGGAACCGTTGGCAGCCGCACGGCCTGCGCCGGCTGGGCCGCAGAGACGGGAACTTGCCAACCACCTCCCAGGGCACGGTAAACTTCGATCAGGCCTTGCGCCACTTGCCCGTGCGAAGCGGCCTGGGCGTCTTGTTGCTGAACGAGTGTCTGTTCGATCTGTACGACACGCGTGAAATCAATGCCCCCCGCCTCGTATTGCTTGACGACGGTGTTGACGGCAAGTTGCAAGCTGCTGACGCTCTCATCCAACAACTTGGAGCGGTCTTGCTCCTGCACGAAATGCGACAGGCCGTCTTCCGTCTCTTCCGCGGCCTGCAAGGCCATGCGCTGGTAGAGCGTGATGAGTTCGTGGAACTTTGCGTCCTGGAAGCGGATGTTGTTGCGGATCCGTCCGTAATTCAGAATGTTCCACTGGATCCCGGGGCCGATCGTGCCGTAGAACGCATTGGTTTCGAAGAGGTTCGATAGGCCGGCGGCCGTGTAACCCATGTCGCCATTGATTTTGAAGATGGGGTACAGATCGACTTCGGCAATCCCAATTTGTTCCGCCTGGGCGGCCGCCAGTCGCTCCGCGCGGCAGACATCCGGGCGGCGGCGGAGCAAGTCGGCAGGAATTCCCACTGCCACCGTGGCCGGCGCCACAGGAATGGGCGCGATCCCAAGTTGCGGCTCAAGCAGCGTAGGAGGCATGCCCATCAACACGCACAGGCGGTTCTCCGCGGCGCGAAGATCGGCAAGCAACAGGGGAATCTGGGCCTCGGTTTGGGCCAGCGTGCTGCGGGCCTGGTTGAAATCCAGGTCGTTGGTTTGTCCCTCGCGAAAGCGCCTTCGAGCAACCTCCATGACGTGCCGCTGCAAGACGACGTTCTGCTGCGCCAACTGGATGCGTTTCTGGTCGGTGCGGAGTTGCACGTAGTACTTGGCCACGTCGCCCAGCAGGGTAACCATGGCGCCATTATAATCGGCGCAGTTCGCCTCCAGGGTATCCTCCGCAGCGACGATGGCGCGGCGAAAGCGTCCCCAAAAATCGACCTCCCAGGCCAGATTCAACCCTGCGTTCACACCCTCGGTGGTGGCGGGTGGCACCAATAACACCGATCCTTGACCCGCGAAACTGCCGGGCTGGGCTGGGCCGCCTGCAGGCGTGAATGAGCCGTTCACTGAACTGTTTACCGTGTAGGTTTGGGGGTTGGCTCCGCTGTTGACCGATTTCTGGTAACTTGCGGTAGCCGTTTGCACCTGCGGGAAGAAATCGCCCCGGGCAATTCCCAACTGGGCCCTGGCCTCAAGGATGCGGAAGCCCGCCTCGCGGAGCGTCAGGTTCTGGTGGACTGCACAATCAACCAGGCGATTGAGCTCTGGGTCCTGAAAAACGCCCCACCAGTCGACCAAGTCGGACGGTTCCTGGCGGATCCGGGCGTCGTTGGCGTCGATCCAATGCTCTTCCACAGGGGCCTCGGCGCCGCGGTAGTTTGGCCCCACCTTTAGGTGATTACGAAAATACTCAATGGGGCCGGTGCATCCACTTGCGGAAAAGGCCATCGCCACCACAATCAAGACCGCCAACCAGAATCTGGCCCTTGGAAACATCTTTCTTGCTTGCAAGATTCCCATTTCGCATGCTCATAATTCAGTGAATAAGCGTCACAACCATCTCCTTCCGTAGAAATCGGACCGACGCCATAATTCGAACATAAACTCTCCTATAGGCATCGCAATCAGGGTTGCCGTCATAACCGAGGCTCCCATCATAATCCGGGCAAACGGCAAATCTTACTTTATCGCTCAGACCTAAGAGAATCGTAACTCTTTAGCGGCCCCGAATCGCGAAGCGGGCCTGCGGGCCCCCCCGTCACATCGTTTTTTTGGGATCCGACCTAACGAGTAATCGATAAAGGGAATCGAGCCGACCCTGCTCGGCACCAGGTTTGAGGACCGAAATGCCGTGAATTCAGCACAGTTGTTGGCTTTCAGGGTTGCACGGGCTATCGGTCGGCTCACCGACTTGCCGGCACAGCTTTCAACAACGAGTGAACGACGCCCGGGTACTCGACCAAGGGGTGGTTGTCGCTGATAATATAGGGGCAATCGTTCCATTCCAACCGCGGGGAATCAAGGTACTTTGCCATTTTCTCGGCGCCATACGTTCGCATTTCTCGGACAAGCGGGTCCGGCTCTCCTGCAATCGCGAGGCGCTCGGCATGGTATATAAACGGCTCTTGCGACGCAACAATCATGTATCCGCCCCCAAAACTTTCATAGTGGGGAAATATGTTCGATACCGTCTTGCGAACCAGGAGCGCCTGCCCCGGATTGCCGAAACTGTTGCTGTAAACGCAATAGATCCCGTTTGGCTTCAGTCGCTTCTTGACCAATTCCATGTATTCTCGCGAAAGGAGGATACTGCTGCCGGCCTGCTTCAAATACAGTGGCTGCTGGGTGATTATGTCATACTGTTTCGCGTTCAGCGCAAGGCCTGCGCGGCCGTCTTGCCAGATCACGTGCACCTTGGGGTTTTCCGCGACGTGCAGCGTACCTTCGGGGTAGTCCTGAAGAATCGACAGCAACTTGTGGTCGATCTCGTAGACATCCACGCGATCCACCTGATCCGACTTGGCCAGCGTCGCCACCGTGATGCCGGTCCCCAACCCGATGACCAGGGCATCGTCGATCTTCTTCCCTTCAAAGCAAAGGAAGGGCACGGCGGCCATGAACCAGTTTTTGGACCCTACATGGTCGCCGTTCGCGGAGAGTTTGGAATGCCACAGACCATCCCAGGACATGTTGCGTGATGCGTCAATCTCGACCACGCCATCCTTGCCGTAATAGGCGGCGTCGGACGCGACGGTACCGCAAATCGCATCGTGGATGACGTGTCGAAGGTTGCCAATCGCGCCGTCACGCTCCACACGGCCGGAAAATGGCGGTGATGCCGCGACCAGCAACAAAACGCCCGCCGCGGCACACCATCTGAGCCGCGTCCGCCAATTCCCGTTCGTCGGCGGCGGCAGCAGTTGCGGTGACTGCGGCGAGTAGGCGGCCAACACGAAGTAACCTAGGGCGATCAGCAGCGCATCGTAGGTGGGATTGATTTCGAACCCCAAGAGCGTCATCACCAGGATGCCAAGGCAACTTCCCAGGGTGTTCAGTCCGTAGTAGCGGCCAACGTCGCTCCCCCAATTCTTCGCTAACCTCGCAAGCAACTGGCCGAAAAGACAACCGAAGAAGATACAGGGCAAACTGTACACTAGCGCGGAAATAAACAGCGGCGATCCGCCGAACAGCAGCCATTCGAACGCGTAATGCAACGCGCGCCGGTCAACCACGTAGAACAAGGGCATCATGGCCACCGAGAGGGCCGAAAGCTTCAGCAGTTTGCCGCAGCACTCCTTGATTCGCTTGGCAAGAGAAACGCCGATCGACCAGAAAAGGAGGTAATAACACAGCACCAGGGAGAAATTATAGGGCAGCGGCTGGTGAGCCAGGGCGGCAACGCGGAAGAGATACATTTCATAACCAAGTGCGAAGAACCCAAGCCAGAAACCGAGGATTTCCTCGGTAGCGAGACCGTGTCGGCGGACTTGCGGCGATCGGCTTTCGACTGCCGCGGCCGTCCCGCGATACGCCACAAAATACAGCCCGGATAAAATGGCCGCCGCGACGCAATTGCAGGACGCTCCTACGACCAGCGACGTTCGTTGCCCGTAATAGGGCATCAAGAGAAAGCCACCGGTCAAACCACCCAGCACCGAGCCCAACGTGTTCAAGACGAAGAGAGTGGTAAGAAAGCTGCTCGCCTTGTATCGAAGTTGGCGCTGGGAGACTTCCGAAACCAACGGCATGGTGACGCCCATCAGCACGCAGGGGAGCAGCAGGACCGCGACAGCCGAGGCTCCGTACACCAGGCGCAGCGGAACCCCTAGCGACACCGCCAATCGCTGGAACGAGTAAATGCTGTCGCTTATGTCCATCGCAAGAACCGCGGCGATCGTGAGATTTACCAGGAAGAGCGCCAGTTCGATCAGCGCCAGGGTCCGCAACGGGTTCTTGACCCGATGGACGATCAGTCCCATGCCGAGCGAACCGGCGCCGAGCCCCAGCATGAAGACCAGCACGATAATCATCGAGGAAGCGCTCTCGCAGCCCGCTAGGTAAATCTTGAGCGCGCGTTGCCACACGCTCTCATTGATGATGGCGGCAAAACCGGAAAGGAAGAGGGCGGCCAGCACCAGAGGTACCGTTGTGCGCAGCAGACGCACGTCGGTCGATTGGCGATTCATCCCAATTGCGTCATTCTCCAGAGTATTTGTCATGGTAATGCCTGGCTTGCAAGCGGTCCTCGGGGGGCAGGGGAATGTTCCCATCGGGGGGTGGTGGACTCCGTCGTACCGATCGCGGCCGACCAGCGCCACAAAACCAATTTTGGCTATGGGGGGCGGTCTTGTCAAGAAATACTGTCGGAAAAGAGATTGCCGCTGGGCAACCGTCGAACTATTATTAAAGGCTAGCGGCCCGATTAGCCTGTCACCTGAAACACCTTGCGGAGACGAATCATGCCTCTGATGAAATCCGTGTCCAACCTGCCGGGAAAGCTTGCCACGCACCCGTGGCTCATGTTGCTCTGCGTCATGCTTCTGATCGAGCTTGCGGCGGAGATGGTCTTCAGGGGGGCATGCAACGGTCTGCTTATGGCATGGTCCATTTCGCCCTTGGCCCTCTTGTGCAACACGTGGCTGCTGGCCGCGGGAAGCGTGCTCCTGTATGTCGCGACCAACCGCTTGGCTTTGACGCTGCTGCTGGTTTGTTCATCCTATTTGTGCATGGTAGTTGGCAACCTGCTGAAGACTGGCTACATGCACGCCACTGTGCAGCCCATGGACTTCGTCTATCTGCCGGAGTTCTTCCAGATCTCCGGCAGCTTCCTCGGCGTGTTCGGAATCGCGGCGTTGATCGTCGGACTCCTGGCCTTGCTGGGCGGCTCGATCCTGCTTTGGAATCGGGGCCGCTGCGCGCAGCGTGCCGCCACTCGCGTCAAAGCGGCCGCGATCGGTGCACTGGCCATGCTCGTTGGCGTGGGGATGGTTGTGGGCGCCGGGTCCCATGGCGACATCCTTGGGCTTGGTACGAATACGTGGGATTCGATCCGTGCCGTAAACGATCGTGGCTTGCTCCTGGAGCTTTTCTCGGAGTGTCGGTTTCTTCGCGTAACCCCGCCGGCGCGCTACACCCAGGCTGACGTCGCGGATTGCGTCCAACGCTACCTGCCCGCACCAACGGATCCTCGATCTACACCTGTCAATCATGCCGAGCAGGTGAATCTGATCTTCTATCTAGTGGAGTCGTTGATCGATCCCCGGGAGTTCGGTGTCAAGCTCACCGGCGATCCTATTCCGTATGTCCGCGCCGTGGCCGCAAAGCACACTAGCGGCTACGTCGTCTCCCCTGAGGCGTTTGGAGGATCGGCGAACTCCGAGTTCGAGTTGCTCACCGGAATGTCGCTCCGCTTCCTGCCGCTGCGCAGTTGTCCTTACAAACAGTATATCAAGCGAGACCTATCCAGCCTGCCGTGGATGCTGAAGGCCGAAGGCTATCGGACGGCCGCCATTCTGGCCGATCCGCGCCGATTTTATAATCGTGGTCAGGTGATGGGGCACCTCGGCTTCGAAAAGACGCAGTGGTTAGGCGAAGTTCCAGGCACGCCGATCGACGCTTCCGGCCGCTGGCCGGCGGACGCAGCGATCGTTGACGCGATCATCGCCACCAGCCAAGGGCCGGGCCCCTTCTTCATCTTCGCTTTTCCCGGTTCCACGCATTCCCCCTGGGATTACGACGCTTATCGCGATTCCGAGCTCGACGCCGCAGAACCACTCCCCTCAGCGTCGCAGCACGAACTGAAGACTTATATCAACGCCATACGGGAAACGGATCGGCAACTCGGGCGACTCTTGGAGTACTTCCGCCATTTGCCCGGCAAGACATTGATCGTCATCAGTGGCGATCACGTTCCGCCTACGGTATACCACTCCGCCGCCTTCGACACGCTGTTCAAACAACGTCGCACGCCCCTCATATTCTGGTCCAATTACCTGCCCAAGCAGCCTGACGTCGTGTGCAGCTATAACTTTGTGGCAGCACATGCGCTAGCGATGATGTCGCTCAAGCCCCGGGGCTTCCTAGCACTCAACGCGCGATGGAGTACCGCCCTGGGCGTGCTGTCGCCCGGCATGCTGACGAGCGAGGGACATCGCTACGACGAAGAGGATCTGCACAACGACCTGCGACAAGTAGTCAACGACTACCAGTTGATTCAATGGGACCTCCTCTTTGGTCACCAGTACGCGGAATCCTTGCTCCCCTCAACACCGTAAGGCCCTGCGTCACTCGATAGCCGCCGGGAGCAAGCGGCGTATTCTCTGTTGCGTGAAAATCCAGGGCCGTCCGACCAATCTCAAGGGAACTGATCGGCCGATCAACCTCTTAGCCGCTTGATCCATTGCTTTAGTGGCCCCGGAAGCCAATTCCCGATCTGTTCCGCCAGTTTTGCGGTTTTCGCAGTTTCCACGTACATTTCTGGATGAACAATCGCGTGCGGCGTATGCGGCGTGAACCATGCGGGCAGCTTGAGTTCGCTCAATCGGCTGTCCTTTACGTACAGCACCACGTTCTGCTTGTACCACCATGGAATACGCGTGTCGTTCCAGATTCGGCTGCGAATCTCATCCACGGCCGTATAGTGTTGCTGTTGAAATAGCGCGCACCAATACGCGGGCCATTGCAGATTCACGTGGTTGACACCGCCCTGGTACGGAATGGCCGCCGAGAACAATACGAAGTCGGCAAGGTGGATGAGCGATTCGACGAACCCTCGGGCGGCCTCCGGCGGTAGATGCTCGGCGACTTCGAGCGAGATTGCCAGGTCGAACCGTTCGAGATGGCGTAACGGTTGTGCGAGGTCCGCAGGCATGAAACACTCGCTTGGAATCTGTAACATCTCACGTTTGACCCAGTCGCCGTCGATACCTAGGACCCGCGTGATACCCTTCCGTCGCAGCACCGAGAGCCACGTGCCCACACCACAGCCGATGTCGACCACCGAGGCCAAGGGTGGTAGTATTTCCTCAAGAATCGACAGGACTTCGGTCGCGGAGTACATAGTCAATTCGTGCATTCCGGAATAGAAATGCTCATCATATGCTGGCATAAATCAACTCCTTGGCGGATGTCGTACGTTTTCGGAGATTGCTCTAACTGGACACGTCTTATTGGGTTATCGAGCGGGCGAACTCCGCGGGTAGGGGGGATTCCTTACGGAACACCGGCCGGTGGGTGGTCAGGGCCTCTTCGGCGATCTCCGCCGCCCTCGGCGCCCCGCCCGCGGCCTGCATCGCCTGCCGCAGTTGCCCGGCGCGTTGGCGGAGACTGTCTTCGGAGAGCCCCCGTCGGATCAGCCCGCGCAACTCTTCCGCAGTGCACTTCTTGAAAGATGCCCGCAGTCCGGCCCCGCAGTTGACGACGCGGGCTGCCATACCGATCTGATCGGCGCTGCGAGGCAGTGCGACCATCGGCACCCCGCGTGTGAGCGATTCGAGGACCGTGTTCGACCCGCCGTGCGTGATCAACAGCGCGGCGCGATCCAGCAAGGCCATTTGTGGAGCGAAGTCCACGACTAGGGCATTTTCCGGGATCGCGCCGAGTCGCTCTCGCACGCTTCCGTGATTTCCCTTCCAATTGCCCAGGGCCAGGACCAACTGGGCGTCCAAACCGCGGCAGGCTGCAAGGATCTTACGGAATACAGGTGGATTAGTCGGATCGGGGATTGTCCCCAGCGACGCGAAAATCAAAGGTCGTCCGTCCAGCCAGTCCCAGGGGAACTGATGGTCGGTATTCACCTGGCGATTGGCAGCGAATGAACCGATATAGTGGAATTGCGAGGGCAGTTCGTGGCGGGGAAAATCGAACTGGGCGCATAAATTGGAGATCTGTGCCAACGGCGAAAATGCGTCATCCACGCGCGCCAGTTTGGGCAGCCCGTGTTTCTTCCGTTCACGGTTGATGACCTTCATGACCGGGCGCATGTACCAGTGCCAAGCGGCGAATCCGAGGCGATTGCGGACTCGGGCTAGCCACCCTTCACGGCACGGCCAGGATGTGAACGCCGGTGGTACGCTCG
The DNA here is from genome assembly GCA_964615095.1 of uncultured Planctomycetaceae bacterium. Lineage (GTDB taxonomy): Bacteria > Planctomycetota > Planctomycetia > Pirellulales > Thermoguttaceae > JANXQG01. Next base: position 14,057 of record CAZTPX010000130.1, read on the forward strand.
GCTCCTCGTGCCACATCAGGGCCGAGCAAATCGTCACGAACGGCAGGCCGGCCAACTCCGCGGTAGTCCCACCCGCGGGAAAATTCTGATCGATCAGGAATCCGTCGATTTTCATCTCTTTAATGATCGGCGGAAGGTTGCGAAGCAACATTCGGGCGTCCCACTCGAACCCGCAACGCAAACCGATCATCCAACCGGCATCGAAGGCGGCGAAACTCAGCCAGAGAAAATGGGCTGACGGATACGGAATGCCGCCGGTTTTCAATTCGATGAAAGGGAGATCCAACTGCTCGGCCAGGGGGGCGGCGCTTGCACGGGCGATGACGGTGATGCGATGCCCGCGCCGCACCAACTCTCTTCCCACGGCACCGTTGGGCAAAAGGTGGCCTGCATCCTCCGGGCAGAGCAAAGCAAAGTGGGACATGGGACGGATTCCTTCGAAGATAGTCGTAGTTTCCATCGCGGCACATTTAGCCGCCAAGTCAGCTTGTTAGCGCAACAATAGGGTGTCGCGTGGTCAAGGCTTGTTCGGCGATATCGGCGGCCCGATGCAGGCCGCCCGCCGCAAGCATCGTTTCCTTGAGCGCCAGCGTCCGCCGCCGGAAACCGTCTTCCGCGAGCACTCGGCGGACCATACCCCGGATTTCGTCCGCCGTCGAGTGCTTGAAGGACCCTCGCAGGCCGATGCCCGAATAAACGATCCGCGATCCCATGCCCGGTTGATCGACGCGCCATGGGAGAGCGACCATCGGTACGCCGCGACTGATCGATTCCAGAACCGTATTGACTCCCGCATGGGTGATCAGCAGAGCGGCCTGGTCCAGCAGTTTTAGCTGCGGCGCAAAGTCGACCACAACGTGATCGCCAGGCAGCTTGCCCAGTTTGGCCTGGCTCTTCTCACCCTGCTTGTTCCATTTTCCCAAGGCCAGAACCAGTTGCGCATCGACGCCGATGCAGGCCTCGGCGATTTTTCGGAAGACGGGCACACATGCCGGATCGGGAACCGTTCCCAGGGAGGCGAAAATCAAGGGCCGCCCGTTGAGCCGCTCCCAGGGGAATGGCCCCTCACCGCCGACCTGCCGGCTCGATGCCAGCGAGCCAATGTAATGGAAGTGCGGCGGCAGGTTGCGGCGGGGGAAATCGAATCCTGCACACAACTGGGAGATTTGGGCCACCGGAGAGAAGGTGTTGTCGATTCGCTGGAACGGCGGAAACCCCCATCTACGGCGATAGCGATTGATCATCTGGAGCGTCGGGCCGATGAACCAGTGCCAACCCGCGTAGCCGAGTCGATTGTGCAAACGGGCCTTGGCCCCTTCGGCGTAGAGCCAATGCTTGAAGGGAGGCGGCAGATCGATCTCTTCGTGCCAGAGTAGCGCGGAACAGATTGTCACAAAGGGAATGCCGGCTCGTTGGGCCGCAGTCCCGCCGGCCGCAAGAATCTGATCGCATATCACGCCGTCAATTTGCAGGGCCTCGAAGATCTGCGGGAGGAGTTCGAGCATTCCCTTGGCTTTCCAAGCGAAATTGCTGCGCATGCCCGCCATAGCGCCCGCCCGGACTGTCTGGAATGCCAGCCAAGTAAGGGTGGGCGGCATGACCCAAATGTGTTTCATATCGAGCAGGTGGAAGGCCAGTCCCAACTGCTTGGCGAGCGTTGCAGCCTGCTCACCAGCGATTAACGTGACTTGATGCCCGCGACGCGCAAGCTCGACGCCGACAGGGCCGATCGAAAGTAAGTGACCGGCATCTTCCGGACAGAGAATCGCAAAATGGGGCATGGCACTGACTTCTCGATCATTCGTAGCGGAGGGCATCAATGGGATTGAGCCGGGACGCCTTCCATGCAGGGTAATAACCGAAGGTGATCCCGACCGTCACCGAGACGGCCACGGCGACCACCGCAGCGTCTAGGGAAGCCTGGGTGGGCCAGCCCACAATGGCGCTGACGAACATCGCGCTGGCCCGGCCCGCCAGGATCCCGATGAACCCGCCCACCAGACACAGCACCACCGCCTCAATAAGGAACTGAATGAGAATATCGGCCGCGTCGCCGCCCACGGCCATCCGCAAGCCGATCTCGCGGGTACGCTCGGTGACGGAGACGAGCATGATGTTCATGATGCCCACCCCGCCTACCACGAGCGAGACGGCCGCCACGACAATGCCCAGGGTGGATAGCATGCGGACCACACGTTTGAAGACATTGGAAACCTCGGCGTTGTCGGAGATGCGGAAACCGGGTTCGTCATCGGCGAGATGGTGCCGGTAGCGCAACAGCCGGGTGATCTCCCGGCAGGTCTCGGGGATGGCCTGCGGCGATTTCGCCTGGACCATGATCTGCTCGATGCTCTCGCTGCGCACGGCGTGCTGGCTGCCCGGCAGCCGCTCGCCGAGCGAGAGGCCCGGCGGCGCGTGCTCGGAATCCTTGCCGCCGCCCGCGGCCCCCCCCTCTCGCCCGCTGAGCCGGTATTTCACGGTCGTCCAAGGCACGACGACGAGGTCGTCCTGGTCCGCGCCCAGCAGGTTGGCCCCCTTCTCGCTGAGCACGCCGATGACCTTGAAGGGCACGTTCTTGATGCGGACCTCTTCGCCGATCGGGTAGCGGCCGCCGAAGAGTTCGCGGAGCGGCGTCTTGCCGAGCAAGCAGACCTTGTCGCCGGTGAGCAGTTCGCGCTCGTTGAAGACGCGCCCCAGGTCCAAGTGGCTCCAATGCCGCATGGCGAGAAAGTCGGCGGTGCTGCCCGTGATCATGGAATCCCAATAGCGGTTGCCGTAAACGACCTGCGCCCAGGTGCTGACGATGGGGGCGGCATCCACGACCGAAGGGCAATCGCGGACGATGATGTCGGCTTCGTCGGGCATCAAGGTGTCGGTCCTCGCCTTGAAGCGGACCGATCCGCCTTGGGGCGCGCCGCGGGCGATCATCAGGGTGTTCGCCCCCATGTTCGTCACGGTGCGTTGGATCGCCACCGATGCCCCGCGGCTGATCTCCATCATGGCGATCACGGCCGCCACGCCGATGATTACGCCGAGCATGGTCAGCAAGGTGCGCATCACGTTTCGCCGCAGGGCCTGCATGGCGATCCGCACGGCGCCGCCCGCCACCCGCAGACCGTGCCGCCCGTGGCGCAAGGGCGCGCGCGCCGGCGTAGCCGGGCTCGCCGGGGGCGCGGCCGGCTGCGCGTCGCCATCGGCGATCCGGCCGTCGGCGATATGGACCGTCCGGTCGGCCGCGCGGGCCACTTCCACGTCGTGCGTCACCAGCAGGATCGTGATCCCCTGCTCGACGTTCAAGCGGCGGAAAATGCCCAGGATCTCCTTGCCCGTCTGTGAATCGAGGTTTCCCGTCGGTTCGTCGGCCAGCAGGAGGATCGGCTGGTTGATCAGCGCGCGGGCGATGGCCACCCGCTGCTGTTCGCCGCCCGAAAGCTTTGCGGGCGAGTGGTCCATCCGCGACTCCAGGCCGACCATCGTGAGCAAGTCGCCGCTGCGGCGGCGGATCTGCCGCCGCGAACGGTTGTCGGGCGAATAGGCGCTAGGCATCCACACGTTGTCCAGCGCCGTGGCGCGGGGCATCAGGTTGAAGCTTTGAAAGACAAAGCCGATGCGGCTGCTGCGGAGCCTCGCCAGTTGGTCCCGCGCGAGCGCGGTCGCTTCCTGGTCCTCAAACCGGTAGGAGCCGGCGGTGGGCCGGTCGAGGCACCCCAACAGGTTCATCAGCGTCGTCTTGCCCGACCCCGACGCCCCCATCAGCGCCACGAACTCCCCCTGGCGGATTTCCAGGGACACGTCTTTCAAGACGGGCAGGTCGACGTCGCCGATGCGGTACGTCTTGTCGATGTGTCGGAGTTCGATGAGGGCCATGAACTACTTCTTGATGATGCGGTTGATGAAGCTGGAGACGAAGTCCGGCTTGGCTGCGCGGGCGGCGTTGATCACGACCTCGTCGCCGGTTTTCAAGTCGCCGCCGGTGATTTCGGTATTCATGCTGTCGGAGAGGCCCACCTTGAGGGATACGGGCCGGACCAGGCCGTCTTCGGCGCGGACCCAGGCCGTGGGCGCGGCGCTTTCGACCGTCGGTTCCTCCGCTTCGCTCTCACCGCCTTGCTCTTCGTTCGAACGCGGCTTGTGCGCCGAGGGAGGAGGCAGCGCGGCGCGGGCCGCCGGCGTGACTTGGTTCCAGGCCGGCCGCCAGCGCAATGCCTGGTCGGGAATCAGCAGCACGCTGGACCGCCGCGCGACCTCGAACTGCAGCTTGGCCGTCATGTACGGCTTCAGCGTGCCTTCGGTATTGTCGACCGAAACGACGACGCCATAGGTGACGACGCTCGACGTCATGCTGGCATCCAGGCGGATCTGGGCAACCGTTCCGCCGAACGACTGGTCGCGGTACGTGTCGACCTTGAACGAGACCTTTTGCCCGATGTGAATATCGCCGATGTCGGCCTCGTTGACGGCCGCCCAGACTTGCAGGCGGCTGAGGTCCTTGGCCAGCAGGAAGAGGCTGGGGGCGTTGAGTCCGGCCACCACAGTCTGACCCACGTTGACGCGACGCGCGATGACGGTGCCGTCGACGGGCGAACGGATGGTGCTGTAACCGAGATTGATCTCGGCTTGCTCCTTGGCACTCTTGGCTTGCTCGACTTTGGCCTCGCACATGGCCCGCTCGGCCTGGGCCATCTCATGCTGCGAGGCGGCGGCCTCGAAATCGGCAGGGGCGTTGGTGTCGCGAAGCCGCTGTGCCCGCTCGAAGTTTCTTCTTGCCTGGGCCTCGTGCGCAAGAGACTGCTTGAGTTCGGCCTCGGCCAGGCTCAGGCCGGCCGAGGCTTTCTTCAATTCGGCCTTAAGCGGTAGATCGTCAAGTTGGGCCAAGACGTCGCCCTTCTTGACATGAGAACAGTAATCGATCGTCTTGCCGGGCTGCTTGGCGTCGGGCCCGAAGCTCTTGACCATGCCTACGATCTGAGCCCCGACGTCGACGATCTCTACTGGCTCGACGCTTCCCGTTGCCGTGACGCCGATCACGAGATCGCCCTGCGTGACGGGCAGGGTGCGGAACTGCGGCCGCTCGCCGCCGGCGCCGATCCAGGTTCGATAACCGAGCCAGCAGAGCAGCGGAACTACAATCAGGGCAATGAGTATTTTTTTCATTTTTACGTTCGTAGGCTTTCGTTGACCAATTCCGTTTCGTGCCGCAGCATCTGGACCACTTTTCCTTCTTCCAGTTTAATCACCTGGTCCGCAACGGCAAAGTAGCGGTCATCATGCGTCACGGCCACTACGGTCTTGCCGCGGCTCTTCAACTCCGGCAACAGACGCTGGTAGAAGAGCTTGCGGAAGAGCGGATCCTGGTCGGCCGCCCATTCGTCGAAGAGATAAATTGGCCGGTCTTCCAGGTACGCGGTGACCAGCGCCAGGCGTTTTCGCTGGCCGCGCGAGAGCTTCGTGGTCGAGAAAACTCCGTTGGTCACCATGACCACATGGCTCAGTTCGAGTTGGCGCAGGTATTCTTGGGCCCGCTGGTCCAGATCGGCCGCACCCAACCCCCAGAGGCTCTCGAAGATCACAGCGTCGTCGAAAACCGCCGAGAACAACTGCCGGTAGGCCTCGCGGTTGGCAGGCGTGATCGGCCGGCCGTCCAATCTCATCAGGCCGCTCTCGGGCAGGTACAGTCCGGTGATCAGCTTGGCCAAAGTAGTCTTGCCGCTGCCGTTGCCGCCGATGATGAATACGATCTGGCCGCGATTAATGGTCACGTCGATGGGGCCGAGTACGAAGCCGTTCCGCTGCCCTTCTCGACGATAGGCATGGGTTACAGCCGCCAATTCGATTTCCTGCCAGCCGGCGAGCGGACTGAAGGTTGGGTTCTCTTCAGTCTGCTCGGTCTGCTCGGCCTGCTCATCCAACGCCAAGCCCAATCGCTCGATCTGCGCCACTGAATTCACAGCCCATCCCAGGAACGGCAGCCAGCCAATGATCTGCTCCAACGGCGACATCAGGTACAAGACAGTCAGGGCATAGCCGGTCAGCGTGGCGGAGTCGGCCGCCGTGATCCTCGGCCATAGGAACACTAAGAGGCCGATAGCGATGAAGAAGGTCAATCGTCCCCAGGCGATCGCCGCATCATGGAAGGTGTCGCCCAGATACTGGCTCTCGCGGACCACATCTTGGGCTTGAATTACCTGGTTGACGTACTCGCGTCGCCGGTCGTGGTGTATTTTCAGCTCTTTGACCCCCTCAATCAGCCCACGCACGCGCTTGAGTAAAACGTCCTGGGCTTGCCTGGACCGGATCACGTACGTGCTGGCCCAGCGGGAGGAGTACCAGTAGCTGGCAAAACCGAGGACGGAGAAAACCACGCAGCATGCCAAAAGGCTCAAGGACAACGTCGCCAGATAAACTGCCCCGCAGGCGAGGACCACCAAGTTGACCGCCAATACGGGCACGCCGTTTATCGCCTGGGAAACGAGGTTCACGTCGCCGGTTAGACATCCGAGCATGCGGTCGATGCCGATCTCCTCCAAGTGCTTCAGCGGCGATTCGAGGATCCGCCGGCAGAGATCGATCCGCAGATCGGCGATATTCGACTGCGTCATGCGGCAGAGTACCATCTGGGACCCGATCCGCGTGAATAAGATGACGTTGCACAGGACCGCGAACAACCCGATCGTGACCGCCGATGACCCAAGGGGGTCCTGAACTGTATGCAGGATCATCACTACCAGCCCCATGCTGGCTGCGCCGCTGACGGCCCCGATCACGGCAGCCAGGATCACGGTTTTCCAGGACGCCCGCATCATAAGCAGGAGTAGTTTCATAGTTCGCGTATTCTCCGGTTGTCGCCGTCGAGCGCTTGCAAGTGGCGGCCGAGAAGTTTGGCCAGCACTTCCGCGCGCGGCTCTTGCAACATGCTGTAATGATCGCCCGGCGCCGACTCGACGCATAATGCCGGATAGAGCGTCTTCCAGCGGCGGTCGAGGCTGCTGCGGCCGCCCTCGGCCAAAAGCAACACGCACGACCCGGCATAGGGTCGCAAGTCATAGCGCGATATCGCGGCCAAATGCGCCCGGCAAACCGCGGCCAGCCGGCGAATCTCGTCGATCCCGGTTGCGTTGCCGCCGTCGGCCAGTTCCGCGATCCGCTCCCATTTCTGCTCCAGCGGCAAGTCCTTCAGTTCCGCGACCGGCACGTTCAGCCGGGGAGCAATCTGCAAGAGCACCGACTGATCGTCCACGTTGTGCTCGAATTCTTGCAAAGAGAGATACGTGTCGAGCATCACCACCTGTGCCACCGTTTGGCCGGCCGCGAGCAGTTGCCGGGCCGCCTCCAAGGCGATCAGCCCGCCCATCGACCAGCCGCCAAGCAGATAAGGACCTTGCGGCTGGACGCCGCGGATTTCCTCGAGGTAGCAAGCGGCCATCTCTTCGATTCGATCGTGCGGTTTCTGGCCGGGCTCAATCCCTAGGGCCTGGAGACCATAGACCGGGCGGTCGCCGGTCAACCTCCGGGCCAGCGGCATCAAGGCGGCAACATATCCGCCCATGCCATGCATGAGAAACAACGGGCGGGCCGTTCCAGCCGCTCGCAGGGGCACCAGCGACTGCCGGTTGCTGCGAGGACGGGCTGGCGGCGCCGTCACGAGTTTCTTCCGCACAAGGAACTGCACTTGCTTCTTCAGCCGATCGACGTCCAACAGGGGGCAATCGAGCCCGATGGCCTGCAATGCCGTCTGCGTCTGGTCGCAGGCGATAGTCGCTACCGGGGCAGCCGAAGCCGGTTGGCTGGCCGACGCTGCTGTCGGACCCATGAGCATCAGCCAATGCGAAAACGCCACGAACGACTGGTCCTGCGAATTGGCTGCCCAGCGGATGACGCTAGCGCGCCAAGCGTCCATCGCAACCTCTTGCAGGCCGAAACCACTGGCGCGGATGGCCCGGTAAACGTCACGCACGGGCACTGTGTGCGGATTAACCAAGTGAAACGTCTTGCCCCACGATTCGGCCTGTTGCGCCAGGCCCACGATGGCTTGCGCGACGTAGTCCACGGGCGTCATGTCCACGCGGTCATCGGACGACGGCGCGGACTTCATTTCAATGCACAGGCGAAGCAAGAGCGTCGTGTAGTCGGTCAGGCTTTCCGCACCGGTCTCCGAGTCCGCGGTAACGCGTCCCGGGCGATAGATGACCACCGGCAGGCCGCGCTGGGCGGCCGTGCGAACGAGTCTTTCGGCGATGCACTTGCTTTGCGCGTAGCCTCCCTGCAAGCTACCGAAGGCAACCAGCGGCTGGTCTTCCGTGATCGCACCCAGGGTTGCGTAGTCGGGCGAATCAAACACCGAGACCGTCGAAACGTAGTGCAGCGGCTTAATCTTGGTCCTTGTGGCCAACCGCAGGACTTCGATCGTTCCCAGAACATTGGCCGGTTTGAGAACCTGGTAGGGATAGACGAAGTTCACCTGCGCACCGTTGTGATAGACTACGTCGATCGTCGCCGCCAGGGCATCGAAATCCTGGGACGACAGCCCAAGTTGGGGTTCCGCCAGGTCTCCGCACACCGGTATCACTCGTGTTGTTGCGTCCGGAATCTCTAGATCATACTGCTGGAGGGTGGCGGCAATCTTCTTCTTTCCATCTTCCACAGCCCGCGCGCGGACCAGGCAGTAGACGTCGGCAGGCGTCCGCCTTAGCAGTTCGCGGAGGAGGTACGCACCCAAGAACCCCGTGGCGCCGGTGAGCAGGATTCGCGATGGCGCTGTCTCCGGCGGGAGCGACGTAGCGGTAACGCCAATGGCCGGATCGAGTTCGACCTCCGCATTCCAGTCGATCGGCTCGGCAGAAGTATCCGCTTGCCAACGGGGTTGCGCACGGATCTTCTCCAGGGCAGCCGCGAGGCCCGCAACAGTAGGAGCGGTAAACAAGGTGACCAGCGGCAAGTCAAGCGAAAATGCCCCGCGGACCCGCGCAATCAACCGCAGCGCGAGGAGCGAATTGCCGCCCAGGTCGAAGAAATTATCGTGCGCCCCGACACGATCAAGCTTGAGCACCTCCGACCAGATCGCGGCAAGCTGTTGTTCGACACCCGCCCGTGGCGCGACGAATTCACCCTTCGCCAGCGCGCTCGTCCAATCCGGCGGCGGCAATGACTTGCGGTCCACCTTGCCGCTGGCCGTCGTGGGCAGGGTGGAAAGGGTAACCAGCGCCGAAGGGATCATATAGTCGGGCACGCGCTGGGCGAGGAATTGTTTGATTTCGGCCGCGTCGGGAACGGCGCCCGCCTTGCCGACGACGTAGGCCACCAATCGCATGTCGCCCGCGGCCCGTTGGCGGGCAACAACCGCTGCCTGGGCCAAGGCGGGATGGCCGCCGAGGAGATCCTCGATCTCGCCCGGCTCGACGCGAAAACCGCGGATCTTGACCTGGTTGTCCGCGCGGCCGAGAAACTCCACCTGCCCGTCGGCCCGCCAGCGAGCCCGATCGCCCGTACGGCACAAACGGGCACCGGCCGCGGGCATGAACGGGTCGGCGGGAAATCGCTCGGCATTGAGCTCCGCGTCGACGTACCCGCGCGAGACGCCGTCGCCGCCGATGTAGAGTTCCCCCGGCACGCCGATCGGCGCCGGCTGCATACGGCCGTCGAGCACGTAGAGCCGGACGTTGGCGAACGGCCGGCCGATGGGGACCAGGGCCGCGTCGGGCAACAGGTCCGCGTCGCCGTCGAAGAAGGAACTGTCGATCGTCGTCTCGGTCAAGCCGTACGAGTTGATCAAGCGCGTGCCGGCCCCCAACCGCCGTAGCGTCCGCTTGTGCTCGGCAACGTACCAGGCGTCGGAACCGACGATCACCAACCGCATCGAATCCAGCGTCCGGTCGGCGTCTTCGAGATACTGCACAAGGTGCCGCATGACGAACGGCACGAACTCGCCGATATCGACCTGTTCGCGGTCGATCAACTCGAGCAGCCGCGGAGGGTCGAGCAACGTCGCCTTGGGGCAGATCACGAGCTTTCCCCCGGAACCCAACGCGCGCAGCATGTCGCCACCGAAGACGTCGAAGCCGAAGCTGGCCATCTGCAAGTGCGAACGGACGTCGCGGTCCAGACGATAGGCCGCCAGCCAGCCATGGTAGGCGTTGACCAGGTTACGGTGCGTGACCATTACGCCCTTGGGACGGCCGGTCGAACCGGAGGTGTAGAGAATGTAGGCGAGGTTTTCGGCGGTCGTCGCTGCATGTACCTTGTGCGCGGCCTCCTGGCTGATGGCCGCGGCCCCGTCGCCGTCGAGGACCAGCAGTTTCTCATGCACCGAGCGGAGCGAGTCCGCCAGGGCGGAATCCGTGATCAAGAGCGAAACGTGGGCGTTCTCCAAAATGTACTTCAAACGATCTTGGGCGTCGCGCGTGTAGGCCGGATCGAGCGGAACGTAGGCCCCGCCCGCCTTGAGCACTCCCAGCACCGCCATCAGCAACTGTGGCGATCGCTCCAGGCAAATTCCGACCCGCGTCTCGGGACCCACGCTTTGCCGTTGCAAGAACCGCGCGAGCTGATTGGCCCGTTGGTCCAACTGGCGATACGTCCAGCGCTGGTCGTCAAGGACGACGGCCGGCGTTTCGGGCGTTTGCTCGGCGCGGGACTCGAACAACTCAGGGAAACATGCCTCGCGCGGGTACTCGGCCGCCGTCTGGTTCCACTCCACCAGGAGTCGTTGCCGTTCCTTTTCGGCCAGCAACGGCAGGCCGGACAGCGATTGATCGGGTTGGGCGATGGCCGCGGCCAGGAGGACCTGGTAGTGACGGGCCATACGGTCGATGGTTTCCTCTTGAAACAGATCGGTGCTGAAATTCCATTCCCCGCGGAACACCCTGCCGCTTTGCCAGAAAGCCAGCGTCAGGTCGAAATACGCGGCGGGCGCCCCCGGCCCGTTCTCCAAGGCCGCCATGCCTAGCCCGAACGTGTCCAGTTGCGGCAGCTCGATGTTGTGCAGGGCGAACATCACCTGGAACAAGGGGTGGCGGCTCATGTCGCGGGGCGGGTTCACCGCCGCGACCACCTGGTCCAAAGTCATCTCCTGGTGGTCGTAGGCGTCCAGCGTCACTTGCTGCACGCGCTGGAGCACTTCCCGGAAACTTGGATCCCCCGACATGTCGTTCCGCAGAACCACCACGTTCACGAAATAACCGATGAGGGCTTCGGTCTCGGGCCGCGCGCGGTTAGCCACGGGCGATCCGACCGTAACGTCGTCTTGACCGCTGTAGCGCTGCAACAGGACCTTGAAGACGGCCAGCAGCGTGATGAACGGCGTAACTCCTTCCCGCCGACAGAACTCCAGCAAGGCATCGCTCGTGTCGGGCGGAAGGTCGAGCATGCGGCTCGCGCCGCGGGTCGTGCGAATGCCGGGTCGCGGATGGTCCAAGGGAAGTTCCAAGGGCGCCACGGCCGCAAGCTGCTTGAACCAGTAGCCCCGCAACCGCTCGATCTGCTCGCCTTGCAGCCATTGCCTCTGCCAGGCGGCGAAATCGGCGTACTGAACCGGCAGGTCCGGCAAGGGGGAGGGTTGCCCGGTCTCAAAGGCCGCATACAGCACGGCTAATTCACGCACGAACACGGCCATCGACCAACCGTCGTAGATCATGTGGTGCGCGCTGACCATGGCAACGTGGTCTTCCTCCGACAGCCTCAGCAGCGTAATCCGGATCAGGGGCCCATTCTGAAGGTCAATCGGCTTTCGCATCTCCCCGGCGATCCACTGCCGCAAGCGCGAATCGCGTTGGGCCTCGGGCAAGGAGCCCAAGTCGACGAGCGCAAGCGGGCGCGGCGCCGCGGGTTCGATCACCTGGATGGGGCGGCCGTCCACTTCCGGGAAACGGGTCCGTAGGGATTCGTGTCTGCGAAATATCTCATTCAGCGTCCGTTCGGCCGTGGTCGTGTTGAGCCGGCCCGTGATCCGCAAGGGGGAATAGATCGTGTATGTCGCCCGGCCGCGTTCCAATTGGTCGAGGAACCAGAGCGCTTCCTGGGTAAAGGAGGGCAGCATTTCCGCGTCGCGCGGTACAGGCACGATCGGGGGGACGCGCGTGGCGAGACCGCCGCTGGAGACGGAATCGATCCGCTGGGCCAACTCCGCAATCGTCGGCGATTGAAACATCTCTCGCAGGGGCAAGTCGGCACGCACTCGGCCGGCAATCCGCGAGGCAACTTGCGCGGCCAGCAACGAATGGCCACCCAACGCGAAGAAATTGTCATGCACACCGACGCGATCCACCTGCAAGACCCCTTCCCAGATTTCCGCCAGCGTGGTCTCCAATCCCGCTTGCGGAGCGACATAGGGCGTGTTCAGATCGGGTCGCGGACTACGCACAGGCGAAGGGCTGGTTTCTGCTGCGACTGACGCGGGGAGATTCCATTGGTTCTTCGGCGCCCAGAGCCGCTGTCTTTGCCAGGGATAGGCCGGCAAGGAAACGCATCGGCCATTGGCCGGCGCCAATGGCCCCCACG
>CAZTPX010000131.1:0-26543 GCA_964615095.1 uncultured Planctomycetaceae bacterium
AGCCGCGGCGGCCGGGGATCTCGAAGAGGTCCATGGTGCGGCGGGCCAACGGGGCGGCCGACGCGCGGCCGGGCTTCTCGCCGATGCGGGGCTGAAGGAAGATCCGCCCGTAAGCGTCGCTGGCCATAATCCGCTGCACGTCGCGGTTCATACTCGCGGCCAGGTCCGCGGTGTGCGTGGCGCAGATCAGCCGCAGATCGGGGTTTTGGCCCAGCATGTAGGCGGGAAAGCGGCGCGAAACCAGCTCGCTCTTGCCGTGCTGCGGGGGCATGAAAATCATCAGCCGCCGGCAGCAGCCGGCGGCCACCTCGTCCAGCTTGCGGGCCAGTTCCACGTGGTGCCAGTTGGTCGCGTAGTCCGGCTTGGTGTAAGTGGTGAACTGCAGGAGGTGGCGCCGGGCTTGTTCTCGGCACGTGTGTCGAAAATCGGTCTGGGAAAACATTCTGGTCATGATCGTCGAAAAAGGTTGGTGGACGGGATGTCGTGTATCTGAATTGCCGTGTTTGTTGGAGTCCCGGCTTTAGCCGGTAAATGCCGCCTAAAGGCGGGACTCCAGCGATTGCCATAAATACCAATCTGCGTGAGACACTACCGTAGGTCTCTCTTGCCGAGAGAGACCAATGTGCTCCGGGCCGCGGGAAAACGTCGAGGCTTTGCCCGGGGCCGCGCACAATAGTCCTTTCCGGCAGAAAGGACCTACTTGATAGTCCCCCGAGCGGTTGCGATCAATTGCCGGCAGCTTGCTCGCTACGGGCGATTTCCTCCCGCAATTCATTGGCCAAGGCGTCAAGCTGTTCATCGGTCATGGCGCGGAGTTCCTCGCTGGTCACCGAGGGCCGCAGATTCTTCGCGCCCTCGCGTTCGTATTTGGCCCGCAGCCGGGCGGAGACGGTATCAAGCTCGTCGTCGGTCAGCGTGTCCAGGTCGTCGTTGGTGAACCTTTCCAGGTCTTCATCGGTGAGGTCCGCCAGAGGGGAGCGGCCGTCGCCGCAGGTTTCCGTCTCGGTATCGTGCAGGCCAGCCAGGCGGTCCTCGAGTTGGTCGATGCGCCGCTGGACGTCCAGGGCCTTGGCCAGGTAGGCGGCGTTGCCCGTCTGTGTTTCCGTGCGGAGGGAGCGTTTTTTCTTGGCGGCGGCCGGCTCGTCGGTGGGGCCGGTCTTCTCAATCACGCGCACTTGCTTGTCGCCCTCCGAGCGGCGCCAGGCGGCAATCAACTTGCGATAGATCGAGCGGTAGCGCTTGATCTTCCCGGCGATCCTCTTGGCGGGGTCCGGCGGCTCCTGCTCGTGCGACTTGTCGCGAATCTCGCGCAGCCAGCGCGTGACGGACCTCACGGGTAGTTTTAGCTCTTCAGCGATCTTCCAGGCGCCGAGCCCCTCCTCCGCGAGTTTGGAAATTTTTGGAAGCGATTTCTTCTTCCGTTGCCGGGTACTGGTCGAATCGTGATCTGCTTCTTTCATGGCTTTCTGATAGTGGTTGGTGAATGTTCCTGTTTTTGCGCGTCATATAAGAACATTACGTCTCCACTCCGAAGATTATTTGTCGGGACGTGCGGTTTTTTTCAGCGACAGGAAACGGGGAGCAGGGGAGAAGGGGAGAAGGGGAGAAGGGAGAGCGCGTGTTGGAAACAGGCCGGACAACAGATGCCGAAAGTGCAACGAGCGATTGGAGTTGCGACGCAAGTTCGCGTCCCGCGCGCAATGGGGCGGAGATTCCTTGCGTATTATATGGGTATAGAGCGCGCTGAAGCAGATTCAGGCTACGCTTGAATACCCTGCGCGTGCATTTGTTCTTTGACAATTGAACCAGCCCCCGGCGTAGCGAACCGGGGGCCATTAGTAATGCGCGGCGCCGACCTGCCCGAGTCGGCGTCCGCGCCGGCGGCTGCGCCGAAACTGTGGTGCGTGGGTCTCGTGCCTCGACCCCAGTCAACGGTCGCGAACGGCCTCACTAGCCTCGGCAGCAATTAATTATTTTCATGACACTGCACTTAAATAGCTAAAGGAAAATGGCGTGTGCCCGACCCCTATATACTGTACGCATGACCATGTTACCAAAAAAGTGGCCAGGAAGTGGCTAGGTTGGCTACAAAAGTGGCTAGGAAATGGGCCAAAGTGGCTAGGTATTGTCTAGGTATTTCGGTTGCAGCAAGACTATCGTTAGAGTGTCAAGCATTTTTTTCCCGCAGTTTTCTCCGTGTGAATAATATCTTTAGTGAAAGCAGAACACACACATGGAAGTAGAAAAGCGACGCAGAAGCGCGAAACAGCCCTTTTTTTGTGACCAGGGCACACGACTGCCTGACCCGAAACGGCGGTTGGGCCGCCGGCCGAAGGCCGGGAAAATGCCGCAGGAAGCACTTTTTTCTGACTCATACCATATTGTCGCCAGTGAAGAAAACGACCGCCGCCGACCGTGCCGACCACGACCACGAGTACATGGTGCCCGGTATGGTGCCCGACGGTGCCCGGACCAAGTCTGCGCAATGGCGAGTGGAACAAAAATGGGATAGACTACACGGCCTCTGCCAGATCGATTTTGCGCAGGCCGGTCCCACCCTACGGACTGTTCACGCCGCCGCGTGGTTTCTCTTGGAGAGATGCGCCATGTCAACTCAAAATCCATACGAGTCGCCGCGGGACCTTGAACCGGGCTATTCGCCGCGGCAAGCCCCTGAAGACCGCAATCTGGCTTGGCTCTTGTTCTCATTTCACGGGCGCATTCCGCGAAGCGTGTATTGGGCGGCGGTGATCGTTGCCTGGCTTGCGCTAATTGCGGTCGCTGTGATTGCTTCCGTGCTGTTCCCTGCGCTCGATGCGGATACTGGCGCCGTCGTTGGACTTTTGTTCATTCCGCCCTATGTCGCCTACGTTTGGGTTAATCTCGCGCTCCAGGCCAAAAGGTGGCACGACCGCGATAAGTCGGCCTGGTGGATTCTGATGGGTATGGTTCCCGTGCTTGGGCCGATAGTCGTCTTTGTAGAGGTTGGATGTCTGCGCGGCACGCCGGGTCGCAATCGATATGGCGATGACCCCACTCCGGGTTCGCCGGAATTATGCGTGTCGGAGTTGCGCCGCGGTTCCGCTGTTCTGGGCGAGGTGGTCGAGATGGACGGAACCGATGTCACAGATGAAGACCTGGCTTGCTTGGCGGGCAATGCCGAAATCAAAGAACTCCGGCTTGGCGGCTCGGGGATCACGGATGCCGGACTGGAACATATTCGAGGGCTCACCGGTTTGGAGATCCTCGATCTGTCGCTCACGGGCATCAGCGACAAAGGCATCGACTGTCTTCGCGGCCTGCTGAGCCTGACAACATTGTATCTTGGAGGCAGCAAGGTTTCTGACGCCGGGTTGTTGCGTCTGGACGTGCTGGATTGCCTAGAGGACGTGTACGCTGTGAATACCGATATTACCGCCGAAGGGGCGAAGTGGTTTGCCGGTTTACGACCGCACTGCACCGTACACCTATGACCTGACGGGGCACGGGCATCCTGCCCGTGTAGCATTCCACGGGCTGGAAGCCCGTGCCACGGACTTGCCACACACCCGAGCCGTACCGCATGGCAAAGAGGTCTGCGGCATGGTAGAATCGATTGACATTTTCATTCCCAAGGAGTTTCACAATGCCATCCAAAGTTTCTCGTCGTCGATTTCTCGGGAGCACGGGTACTGCCGCCCTGCTCGGTGCCGGGACCGTCGTTGCGGCCGGTCCCGAAGAGGCCAAGGTTGCGGCCCTTTCGCCGGTTAAGATTCTGGGCATCTGCTGCAGCCCGCGAAAGGGCAAGACCACGGCCGCCGCGCTGCGGATCTGTCTCGACGCGGCCAAGGCCACAGACAAGCGGATCGAGGTCGAGCTGATCGAACTGGCTGGGCTGCGAATCCCCGGCGAGGTGGCGGCCGGAGTTGCGTTGGAACCGGGCGAGCGCGATGATTTTCCCGCGCTGGCGTCGAAAATATCCGACCCAGCGGTCGCGGGGATCATCCTCGGCACGCCTGTCTACTTCGGCAACATGTCCTTCCTCTGCAAGGCGCTGCTGGATCGTTGGATTGTGTTCCACAAAGAGAAATTGCTGGGCAATAAGGTGGGCGGCGTGCTGGCCGTGGGCGGCGGGCGAAACTGCGGTCTGGAACTGACGGTCCGCTCGGTGCAGGTGTCGCTGATGTCGCAGCAGATGATCGTGGTCGGCGATGCCCCGCCCACCGGTCATTGGGGCGGGACGCTCTGGGCGGGCAATCCGGCAGTCGGCAGCGGTCCGACGCCCGACGTGTCGCGCGACGAGATGGGTATCGCCACCGTCAAGAACCTCGGCCGCCGCGTGGCGGAGGTCGCGTTAAAGTTGAAAGGACAAAGGTAAGCGTCACTTCCATGAAATATCAGGTGTTTACCGTTTTGTGTTGCTTGCTGCTGGCGGCTTCCGCGCGCGCCACGGAGACCGAGAACCTGGGCATCTCCGTGTTGCCGGCTCCCGGCAAGGTTGTCGTCGACGGCAAGACCGGCGATTGGGACCTTTCCGGCGGCGTATTCGTCTGCGGCGACGTGGAGCACATGCGCGACCGGTTCGCCCTATGGCTGCATGCCATGTACGACGCCGACAATCTTTATCTTCTGGCCCGCTGGACCGACGAGACGCCCTTGAACAATCCCGGGCAGATCGCCGGATCTTACGGTTTCCAGGGCGATTGCCTGCAGGTGCGGATCGTGACGGCCCCCGACAAGCCGCAGGAACTGGGCAACCACTTCACCTGCTGGCAGGACCGCAACCGCGAGGACGTGATCTTCGTCGAGGTCGGCAAAGAGTTCAAGGGCGGTACGCTCAAAGACGCCAAGACGCGGGGCGCAAAACAGGCCCTCACCAAGAACGCCGACGGCAAAGGCTATATCCAGGAAATATCGTTGCCCTGGAAACTGTTGGCCAAAGACGGCCGCGCGCCGGCGGCGGGCGAGACCATCCGATTGACGGTCGAACCGAACTTCACCATCGGCCAGTCGGGGCGCTTGACGCTCAAGGACATCTTCCAGCCGGCCGTCAAGCCGGATCGCGTCTTCACGTTCATGTCGTGGCCTTGCTGGGGGCCGGCTACGCTCGAGCGGCGGGGGAATATCCAGCCGCGCCCGGTCCGTTTGGCCGATGCTCGCGAGATCAAGGTCCACATGGCCGGCGGTGTGCCGGTGGCCGATTGGTCGGCCCTGGTCAGGGCCGAAGCGGCGGGCGGTTTCAAACCGATCAAGTTCAGCATACCCGAAGACGGCTACGTCTCGTTGCACATCCTCAACGACCAGCGTCAGGTCGTTTGCCAACTCTTGAACCAGGCCTGGAAGATCAAGGGCCAGCACGACGTGCAATGGGACGCCCTGACGACGAAGAACTATCAGACGCCGGGCCAGGCCGTGCCGCCGGGCAATTACACCTGGCAGGCCATTTGGCACAAGGGGATCGGGCTCCGCCTTTGCGGCTGGGCCTGTAATAGCGGCAGCGCGCCGTGGGACAGCGGCCCGGCAAGCAACTGGGGCGGCGACCATGGCGTGCCTTGCGCCGCGGCGACGGCTGGCGGCCAGGTCTTCCTGGGCTGGAATGGGGCCGAAGCAGGCTCCGCCCTGTTGGCCTGCGATCTGGCGGGCAACGTCCTCTGGAAGAACAGCCGCCAGGGCATGGCCGGCGCCGAGTTGGTCGCGGTCGACGGCGATCTCCTGTATGCCGTAAACTGGGGACCGGAGAGTTCCAACTATATCTATCGCCTGCACATCGCCAGCGGCGCGTATGCCAGCTACAGCGACAATTCGCCGGACATCTTTCTCCCGCAAGTTTTCAGCAAGGCCGCCGCGCCGCCCCAGCGGATCGAGGGCCTGGCCGCCCGCGACGGCAAGCTCTACTTGAGCGTCAATTCCGCCTGTTATCTGCGCCAGCAGGCCGATAAGCCAAACCTGGTCGCCGTGGTCGACGCCCAGACCCGCCAATTGCTCCGCACCTGGAAAGTGGCCTCGCCCCGGCATCTCTACGCGGTCAATGAGAAACTCGTGTACGTCGTCTCTGCGAGCACGACCGTGTTGGCCCTGGACGCCAGCAACGGCACGACGCGGACGGTCATTGCCAACCTGCACAACGCCACGGGGATCACCGTCGACAAACAAGGCCGGATCTACGTGGGCGTGGGCGACCCGGACAACCAGGTCAAGATTTTCACCCCCGAGGGCAAGTTCCTCCGCGCGATAGGCCGACCAGGAGGCCGCCGGCTGATTGGCCCGTGGCAGCCGGAGGGCATGGCGTTCATCGCCGGCATTGCCGTGGACCGCGACGGCAAGCTCTGGGTGACCGAGGCCGACGCCGCGCCGAAACGCGTGAGCACATGGGACTTGGAGACCGGCAAGTTCGTGCAGGAGTACTTCGGCGCGACGGCCTACGGCGCCCTGGGCGGCGCGATCAATCCGCTCGATCCCTGTCTGATGGTCGGCCATGGCTGTGAATGGCGCATCGACCGGCAGACGGGCCGCGCGGCATGCCTCGGTTGTTTCGTCCGCGGTGGCGTATCCAACGCGCGGTTCGGTGTCGGGGCTAATGGGCGGCTCTATCTGGCCGTCGCCTCCGGCTGGGCCTACGACAACTCGCCCGTACAGATCTTCGAGCGCCTGGGCGATGCCCAATACAAGCTGCGGTCCAGTTTCACGTACGAGGGGAAAGACAAGGACGGCAAGACCATCTTCTGGGCCGATGAGAACGGCGACGGCCGGCAGCAGGCCGGCGAAGTCACTAGCATGAGCGGCCACGCGCGTTTCAGCGGCTGGTACATGAACTTCGCGCCGGACATGACGATCTATGCCGACGATCATCAGTACAAGGTCGTGGGCTTCACCCCCTGCGGAGCGCCAAAGTACGATCTTCGCAAGCCGCTGACGATGCCAGCCAAGGGCATGGGCTCGCCCGACGGGTGCTGCGTGCTGAGGATCGGTGACTACGGCGTTTCGGAAAGCTGGTTCGATTGCTTCGACGTAGCCAGCGGCAAGAAACTCTGGAGTTATCCGGACAACTTCGTCGGCGTGCATGGTTCGCACCAGGCCTGCCCGCCGGTCGTGGGCATGATCCGCGGTTCGTTCGGGCCGTGCGGTGTAGCCGGGCTGCCATCGCCCATCGGCGGCGTCTGGGTGATTCCCACCAACGTGGGCGAATGGCACCTCTTGACCGAGGATGGGTTCTACCTGACGCGTCTCTTCCAGGGCGATCCGATGAAGGTTGTCTGGCCGGAGAAGGCCCTGCCGGGTGCCGTGTTGGACGATTGCCCGCCGGGGCTGGGCGGTGAAGATTTCGGCGGCTCATGCTGCCTGGCCGCCAACGGCAAACTCTACCTGCAGGCCGGCAAGACCGGTTTTTGGAATATCGAAGTGACGGGATTGGACACGGTCAAGAACCTGGGTGCGGGGCAGGTCTCCGTTTCGCCCAGCGACGTCGTCAAGGCCGAGGAGATCCGCGTCAAACAGCTCCAGGCGGCAGTCGGCACGAAGCGCATGGCCGTGCGGCGAAAGGCCCTGGCGCTCAGCGGCAACTTCGATCAGGATTGTTCCGGCGCGGACGTGATCCGCTTCCAAAAGCAAGAGGACGCACCAATCCGCGCGGCAGCCGCCTGGGACGACGACAACCTGTACCTGGCCTGGGACGTTCGCGACCGGACACCGTGGATCAACAAGGCCACCATGGCGGAGCAGATGTACGTCGCCGGCGACACGGTCGACTTCCAGCTTGGCGTCGACACGGCCGCCGACAAGAAGCGGGACGAGGCGGCGCATGGCGACCTGCGACTGTCGATCGGCAATTTCCAGGGGCATCCGACCGCCGTGATCTATCGCCGCCTGTCGGAGGCGAAGCGGCCCAAAGACTTTTCTTCGGGTGTGATCAAGACCTATCGCATGGAATATGTCGATATCGTGCCGCAGGCCAAGATCAAGGTGAGCGTTCGTCCCCAGGACGGCTACCTCGTGGAAGCGGCGATTCCGCTTGCCGTACTGGGCCTCGCGCCGCATGCGGGCCTGGTCCTGCCGGCCGATTTCGGCGTCACCTACGGCGGCCCGGACGGCGGCCGCACGCGATTACGCGCGTACTGGAACAACCAGCATACGGGTATCGTCGACGACGCGGTCTTCGAGTTGAAGATGGAGCCGCGTAACTGGGGTTTATTGGAATTCAAGGAGTGAGCGATCATTTACCCAGAGGTATTGCCTTCGGCGGCGATATCCATGAAAATACATTTGTGTCAATTAACCCAGCCGATGCCCGGCTGAATTTCGATTCGATGGAGGTTTGTTATGTCCGCAGCCGCTTGGTGCCGCGTATTGTGTTGTGTCGCGATTGTATTGCTCTTAGAGGTGAAGATGAGTTCCGCTCAAACCAAGGAAGTTGCCTTTCCGACCCTGCCGGCCGGCGCGGGCAAGATTGCCAAAGATGCCCCGAAACAGTTCACCAAGACTACCTCGGGGCTGCGCTATCGAATCCTGCGCGAGGGCAAAGGCCAGATGCCCAAGGCTACGGACAAGGTGAAGGTGAATTACCACGGCTGGCTTGAGGGCGGCAAGGTTTTCGACAGCTCGTACGAGCGCAAGAGCCCGATCTCGTTCCCCCTGAATCGCGTCATCAAAGGCTGGACCGAAGGGATGCAATTGGTGGGTGAAGGGGGCATGATCGAACTGGAAATCCCCGCCGCGCTTGGGTATGGCGAGGACGGCATTCCAGACACGATTCCTGGCGGCGCCACGCTCCATTTCCTGGTGGAATTGCTGAAAGTCGAATAGGAGAACTTGAACGGCTTGTCCTTGTCTCTGCCCGCCCCGGAAATGATCTTGGAGGCTGGCTATGGCGTTTCGGCTGTATAGAATTCCTTCAAAGGCTCACGCGAGGTTCCCGGCGAAAGCGGGCAGCCGTTGCCCGCTTTCCTCCCCTCCTCAACATCCTCGTCTCTTCGAGCCGCTTCGTGAAAGGAAAAAGATATGAAGATCGCCATTACAACACCCACGGGGCACGTGGGTAGTGCCGTGGCCGACTTCCTTTTGGATTTTGGCGACGATTTCAATGTTATCTTACTGGCCCGGCGTCCCGAGGGACTCCGCAGGTTTACCGAAAGGGGAGGCCAAATGCAGATTGGCTCCCTGGACGATGCCGCGTTCTTGAGCAGGGCGACACAGGACGTCGATGCCCTCTTTTGGGTGACGCCGCCAGGCTACGGTTCCGACGACGTGCGGGCCTTCCAGAATCGCCTGGGCAAGGCCGCCGCAACCGCCGTCCGCAGCAACCACATTGCCCGGGTCGTCAATTTGTCGTCCATCGGGGCCCAGTTCTCTTCGGGTGTCGGGCCGATCAACGGTTTGCACGACGTCGAGAAATGGCTGAACGACGCGACCGGTAACATCACGCACCTCCGGCCCGGTTTCTTCTTCGAGAACCTCTTGTGGCAGGTGGATTCGATGCGAAAATTGGGCAAGATCTCCGCGCCGCTTTCTGGCGCGCAGCGATTCCCGATGGTCGCCACGCAGGACATCGCCCGCATGGCGGTCCGCCGGCTGATGGACCGCAAATGGAGCGGGCACTGCGTGCGCGAAATACATGGACCGGCCGACTTGTCATTCGACGAGGCGGCTGAAATCCTCTCGAAGGTCCTCGACCGCAAGATCGTTTACGTCAAGTGCGAGCCGCAGGAAATGCGGCATGTCCTGCTGGACAACGCCATCAGCGAGAACGCGGCCGACCTGATGTTGGAGATGTACGACGCGGTCGAGACGGGGAGGTTGTTCCCCATCCAGCCGCGCTCGGCGGAAACGACCACGCCGACCGCGCTGGCTGAGTTCGCCCATGACGCCATTTTACCGATGATGAACACCCCGGTGGCAAGGTAAACGCCTGCTGCCATCTGCCATTGACTAAAGCTCTTGGGTTGACTATCTTGTGATTGTCGGAAACCTGGCAACGGATGCGGGGATTCTCGCGAGATAACCACGGGATAACGGCAGGCATGGAGTGGCTTTGGCTGACGGTTTATGTTCTTCTCGCCGGCGCGGCCGTCGTGCAGGCGGCGCTGGTGGCGATCAACGCCTACGAACACCGCCGCCGTGCCCTCGTGCGGCTGAAGAAGCTATCGTATTATCCGCCCAGCGGCCGGGTGCTTGTCGTCTCGCCCTGCAAAGGACACGACGCGCACCTGGAAGAAAACCTGCGGGCGCTTTTGACCCAGGATTATCCCGACTATGAAGTTGCGTTCATTGTCGAAGATGCCGGCGATGCGGCTTGCCCGGTGATTTGCCGGGCGATGGCCGACTGCCCGCAGACGCCGGCACGGCTGCTGGTGGCCGGGCGTGCCGAATGCTGCGGACAGAAGGTCCATAATCTCCGCACGGCGACGGCCGACCTGCTGCCGGAAATCCGCCACCTGGCGTTCTTCGATTCCGACAGCCGGCCGAAACCCTACTTCGTCCGCGCGGCGATCTACAAGCATTACCTGCCGAAAATCGGCGCGACCACGGGCTACCGCTGGCTCATCCCCCAGAAGCCGAGCATCGCGAACCACCTGGTCTGCGCCATCAATTGCAACGTGATGGCCGTGCTGGGCCGCGACTCGCACCACATGGTCTGGGGCGGTTCCTGGGCCATCCGTCGCGAGACGTTCGAGCAACTGAAGATCCGCGACAATTGGGAAGGGACGCTCAGCGACGACCTGGTGGCCTCGAAGCAGTTGCGCGGCAGTGGGCTGGAGGTGCGCTTCGACCCGGCGTGCGTCTTGACATCGCCGGTCGATTTCGACTGGGCCGAAATGCTCGATTTCGTGCGGCGGCAATATCGTATCACGCGGCATTATGCCTTCCGCTGGTGGCTGTTGGCCTTGGCCGCCGCGACCGTCGCCAATCTGGCCTGGCTGGTCTCACTGGGGCTGTTGGCGTGGGCGGTGTGTGTGCAGCGCTCGCTGGCCTGGTTGCCGGCGACGGCGCTGGGAGCGCTCTACGGCCTGGGACTCTATCGCGGCTGGGCCATGCAGGGCCTGGCTGCGGTCTACTCGCCCGAGCATCTGCCCGCGCTGCGGGGCGTGCGCCGCTGGCACGTCTGGGCCAATCCCGCCGTGGCTCTCGTGCAATGGATCGGCTTGGTCACCTCGGCCTTCGGCAACCGCGTGACGTGGCGAGCGATCGACTACCGCATTGGGGCCGATGGGCGCGTGCTCTCGCAGCGGGTGGTGGCGACGCGATGAACATTCTTCTTTGGGACACGCGCCAACTCGACGTTTCCAAGGATTTTGCCGGAGGCTTCGGCGTGGGCATGTACCGTGGCCAGGGCGGCCCGCGGGACGCGCTCGTCCGTTGGTTCTACCGCCGCGACCGCCGGCCAGTGGCCTTGTTGTTCGCGCACCTGGCGGCGATCTTTGCCCGCCTGGGGCATCGTGTGCAGTATGTCGTCGATCGGCCACCGCGCGGGGCCGACCTCTACGTCTTCAACCCCTCGCTGATCACGCTCGACCTGGAACGCCAGGTCATCGCCCGGCTGCTGGTCGAAGAGCCACAGGCCCGCGTGCTCGTGGTCGGCACGGCGGCGAGCATCCTGCCGCAGGAGTTCGAGCGACCAGGCGTGACCGTAGTGCAGGGCGAGGCCGAGCAGTTGCTCTGGCGCTTGGACGAGGCGCTTGCCCAGCCGGGGGCCAGGGTGTCGCTGGGGGTGATCGAAGATCTTGATCGCCTGCCGCTGCCCGATTGGTCGCTCCTGGGGCCTGCGCGGTTCCGCATCGGCTACGACTTCTGGCGATTCCCTACGGGCTTGATCCAGGCCAGCCGCGGTTGCCGCTTTCAGTGCAACTACTGTCCCTACCTGGTGCTCGATAAGACCACGCGCTTTCGCGAACCGGAGGCGATCGTGGAGGAAATTCGGCAGGGCATTCGCCGTTGGGGCTTTCGCTCGTTCAAGTTTCGCGACCCGCTTTTCGGTCTCAGCCGCGACCGGACTGCCCGGCTCATCGAGCAGATCGGCCGGCTGCCGCAGAAGATCCAGTTTTCGATCGAAAGCCGCATCGAGCTGCTGCCGCCGGAAACGCTGCGGGCGATGAAGAGCGCCGGTTTGACCAGCGTGACCGTGGGCATCGAGACACCCAGCGATCCGACCTTGCAGAACTACCGCCGGCAGCCGATCGACAAGGACCGGCAGCAGGCGTTCATCGCCCACTGCCGCGAGTTGGGCGTCCGCACTGTGGCCGGCTTTCTCATCGGTTTCCCCGAGGACACCGAGCAATCGATCCGCCGCGTCCGCGACTACGCCATCGCCCTGGGTCCCACGTTCGCCAATTTCAACGTGGTCACGCCTTATCCGGGCACGGAGTTCTTCGAGCAGTTGCGCGGCCGCCTGGGAGCGATCGACTACAGCCGCTTCAACGTCTATACGCCGCTGTTGAAGTACGATCACCTCGCGCCGGAGCGCATCGAGTGGCTGTTGGCCAAGTGCTTTCGGCGGTATTACTTCCGCTGGCAGTATCTGCGCGAGAATGCCCCGCTGCTATGGCCCGGCTTGCAGCGATGGGGACTTGAGGTGAAAGCCCGTCAAGGACTGGCGAAGCAATGAGTAGTATCGTGTTGTAGGGGTGAAATATGCCATTTGCTGCAGGTGTTTTTCAAAGCACTTGTGACATGGCTATGGCCCGCTACACTTCCCATCCCTTGCGATATTCGCGGCGCACGAACTTGTTGATTTCCGGCTTATTGGTGCATTGCATGGCCGCGACATCCCAGTCGATCTTGCTGCCCGTGCCGGCGTACTGGGCGAGGTGTCCGGTAAGGGCCAATGCCGTGAGCGGGCCGGCCGCGTCGATGAAATTGGAAACCGGTGCGCCGCCTGTGCGAATGCAGGCGTAGAGGTCTTCGATGGGGCCGCCGGCCTTGGCGCGGGCCAGTGTCTTGGGGGGCACCGGGAATTTCTGGTGCTCCGATTCGGGAATGATCCGCGAATGACTGCTGAGGTAGCCCTTGGTACCGACGAAGAGCGTGTCCTCGCCCCAGTTGATCGAGTATTTCTTTTCCAGCTCCTTCATCACTTGGGGGCGGAGGGCCTGGTGGTCGTAGACGTAGCACTTGCAGGCCGGGAATTTGTCGCGCGCGGGGATATGGTAGCAGACGATGTTGTCCTGGGGATACTTCTCGTCGCTGCCGTTCTTGGTCTGGATGCACTCGACGGTGAACTTCTTGACCTCCCAGAGCCGCAGGGCCATGAAGGGAAACGCCACGTGGTGGCAGGCCATGTCGCCGATGGTGCCCGTGCCGAAGGCCTTCCAATCGCGCCAGGAGAAGGGGTGCAGGCCGTCGTGATAGTCGCGATAGGGCGCGGGGCCGATCCACTCGTCCCAGTGCAAGCCGGCGGGGACGGGTTTGGATGCCGGTCGGCCGCCGCTGCCGCCGAAATTGCGGCCCAGCAAGGTGTGGCTCTCGGTCACCTGGCCGATGGCCCCGGCGGCGACGTACTCGGCCACGCGGCGGATGCCCTCGCCGCAGTACCCTTGGTTGCCCATCTGCGTCAGGACCTTGTGCTCAAAAGCGGCCTTGGCCAGGGCGTAGCACTCGGCAATGTTGTGCGCCAGCGGCTTCTGGCAGAAGACGTGCTTGCCGTAGCGGATGGCGCGGATGGCCGCCGGGGCATGGTGATGATCGGGCGTGGCGATCAAGACCACGTCCACGTCCTTGTGGCACTCGTCCAACATCTTGCGATAGTCGTAAAAGATCTTGGGATTGGCTGAGTTCTTGACGCTGTTGTTCATGACCGTGGCGATGTTCTTCTCGTCCACGTCTACCAGCGCGACAAGCTGCTCATTCAGCGCGCAGCCCACGCTGTAGCCGCCCATGCCCGCCGCGCCGATTACGGCCACACGCAGCTTGTCGGCCTGCGGCGGCTGGGCCAGCACGAAGGGACCGCTGGAGAGGCTTGCCAGGGCGGCGGCGCCGGCCGCTGCGGCAGAGCCTTGGAGAAACTTGCGTCGTGAAAAACCTTTGGACATGATGCTTAGCTCCTTTCGAACGAGAATGATTATCTCCGACCGGCCCGAATGCACGGGCGGAAGACACCGCTATCTTAGTTTAGGACGGCCGCGTTCGCAAGCATCTTATGACAGTATCTTATGACAATCAGTGATCGGCAAGGTTACGATCAATGCCTTTGCCCGCGAAGCGCGCGCAGGGCCTCCGCGGCCTGTTCGCGGCCTGCCAAGAGAGGATCGTTTTGGGCAAGGTCTTGCAATGCGCCTTCGGCCTCCGCTCCGCCCAGAATGCCCAAGGCATGGGCGACGTGGAAGCGGTAGTCGAAGCGGCATTGTTTCAGAGGCGCGATCAGCGCCGGCACCACGCTGCGATCGCCGATGGCCGCCAGTACGTCAGGGATATAGCGGCCGCCTGGCGCTCCGCCCGGCGCTCGTTTCCACTTCGCCATGAGCGTCGCTATCGCCCGCTTGTCTTTGATCCGCGCCAGCGCCTTGCAGAGGAAGATCGTCAGGTCGCCGTCGGCTTGGGGCAGTTGCCCGAGCAGGACGTCGAGGGCCTGGGGATAGCCGCTGAGGTCTTCCGCCGCGATCCACCGCCGCTCGGTGCCGCCGCTGCGCAGTTGGCCCAGGAGGGCCTGCATGGCTGGCTCGTCGTTGCGGATCTCATCTCCTTGCGGGAAGAATCCCGAGGTCTCGCGGACGTCGCGCTCCGGGCGCTCGGCCGGCTGGCGGTGGGTGAAGTCGGCCGGGTGCGGGTAACTTCGCGCGAACGCGTCTATCGCAGCGCGCTCGTCGAGCGAAGCGTCTTGCTTGGCCGCGACGGGGCCTTGCAGCGGGCGAAGTTGCATGTTGATTGCCACCATCTGCAACCGCCCCTCGTTGAATCGCTGATCGAAGTTGTCGTGGACCTCCTCCGGCACGTTGGACGCGTCGATACGGAAATAGCAGGGAAAGCGGCGGATGAAACGCGTCGAGCGGCGCAACCAGCCGTCGACGCGGTATTCGATGGAAACGTCCAATCCCATTCCGGGGGCCATGCGGTCGGCGGTGATCTTCAGCACGTTTTCTCCCGGTCGGAGGTTGGGCAGCGCCCGCTTATTTAGCATGCGGTGGGCAACGAAACGCAGGTCCCTGATACCCACGTTTTGCACTTGGCGCGAACTGCTCAACTCGAATTTCAGCAAGACGTTGTAGGCCGTGTAGACGTTGGGCAGGCCGTTGCGCCAGGCCTGCGTGCCCAGATCGATAACCATGTGCTCTTGCCCGGTCTTCTCCATGCTGAAGGCGGGCGTCCAACGGGCGCCGTCGGCGGAGACCAGCAGCCGGCAGACGTCGGCCGGATCGGCTTTCTCCACGGTAGCCTCGCAGCTAGCGTCGGCCACGACGTAAGGCGGCGCGAGCCGATATATGAACTCGGCCACTTCGCCGAGCTTCTTGGGGTGGAGCATGGCCTTGCCGTCTTGCGACGCCGAGCAGGCCGTGTTCCGCGAGCCGTCGTACAAGCTGCGGGCGAAGGTCCCTGAGCGGATTTCGGGTGCGAAGCTCTGGATTTCCTCGCCCACGGCGGCGTAAACGCCCTTGGTCTTGCCGGGCGCGTAGGCGTAGTAATCCTCTGCGGCGGCAGCCAGCTTGTCTTTGCCGCTGGGGACCACGTGTCCCTCGTTCTGCCATTGGCGGCGCAGGCTTTCACCCGCGCGTAAGGAGGTCCGCAGGCTGTGTAATTCCCGCGGCGCGGTGAGGTGGCGGTACACCATGCCACGCATGACCGGAATAGAACGCGTGGCCACGCGCTGGTTTTGCTCGTCCCAATGGTAGTAGCGGTGTTGCGGGTCGAAAGTGTGGTAGCGAAGGTTTCCGTCGGCATCGCGGTAGCGCAGCGCGGCGGTGGTGTGGCCCAAGGTACACTCGTCCAAGGCCATATAGCCGGCAGCCCGCCACAGCGCGACCATGGCCCAACTTTGCCCGTCGCACTGGTGGTGGCCGTAGACTGTGAAAATCTTCTGCGGGTCGAAGCAAACGCTCTCTTGGCCGCGCGGGCCTTCGTAGGCGTAGCTGCCGCCCGTGGCGCTGACCAGGATGCGAAACCATTTCCAGAGAGCCAGCGCCTTGTCCTGATCGGACTTGTTCGCCACGCCCTCCAGGCGGAAGATGTCGGTGATGGCCGATTCCAGGGTCGTGCAGTCGGGCCAGCGGCTAGCCGCCACTTGCACGTTGACCAGTGCCTCATCGGCATGGACTGCCTCGTCGTAGATGTCCTCACGGAGATAGCCTGACGCATCGCCGGTCGCTGCGGCCCCAAGTCCGGCCGACGGCAGCAGCCCGAGGCCGAGCAAAACGAGGCCCGCAAAGAAGTACTTTTCTTTCATTTCTCGTGCTCGTTAGCCGGCCAAAGCGCGGTTGATGCGCTGGATGGATTCATCCACTTCCTTCGCGCTCTTGAAACCGATAATCACCGCGCTGATCTCCGGCCGGGCCATGGCGAAACGAACGGCCTTCTCGCGGTCCGCGGGGTCCTGAAAGTCGCCGTCGCCAACAAGTTTCATGCCGATCACGCCACGGCCCTTGGCATGCATCGCCTTGAGTTGCGCCAAGACCGGCGCGATGTCGTGCCCAGGCTTGTTCCAGTCCTCCTCGGGACCGTCGATGTGCTTAGCCTGCGGGTTGACCCGCACGAGATGTACCTCCGGCCAATCAGAGTCGGCCGCCGTTCGCAGGGCTGGCAGGCTGTGGCAGGAGACGCCCTTGGCTCGGATCCACTTCTTGTCTTGGGCCTCGTTGAAGGCGTCCATGATCCGCTTCCAGGCGTCGGTCCAATGGTTGTTGACCATGCAGTGGATCAGGAGGCTGTCGATGTAGTCGGTCTTGAAGACCTGGCGGTGCCTGTCGATCGTCTTCAATACATCCTGCGGTTGGCCGGGGACTTTCGACTGCAGGAAGAGCTTCTCCCGTGGCAGCCCTTTGATCGCCCCGGCGATCCACTCGAACGTGGCGTAGCTCTGGGAACAGTCGATCGAGGTGATGCCGCGATCGTAGGCGTAGTGGATCAGGTCGTTGAAGGCCCGCTGGCCCAGAGCCCGCTGCACGTTGCCGCTGTTGCTGCCGGCGCCGAACCCCAGGCGGCTGAGTTTGATGCCTGTCTTGCCCAGTGTCACTTGGTCGATGGCGGTGCGAACGGGCGCCGTTTCCGCACCCGCAAGGAGGCCGGGCGCGACGATCGAAGTTCCCGCGAGCGCCGCGGTGCGCTGCAAAAACTCGCGACGCGTGGTGACTTGGTGTGTGCTTCGGAAACCCGGCCGCTGCGGCCCGTTGGACGGAATGTGTGCTTTCATGGTCATTGCTCCTGGATGAAGGGGAACGTATCGATTATACTGTCGGTGCGGGACGAAGCAAATGTTTGCAAGATTTTGAGTACGGCAGAACAAGCACCAAATGAGAACCTGTTACGATACAATGCCCGAATTGCGGCGTGAACGCTCGCCGATCATGCTGGCCGGCCTGCTTGCCGTGTCGGCGATTTGCTGCCTACCGGCGTCGGCCTCGGCCCAGCGGCCAGAAAGGAAGCCTATGAACACGCACCGTATCGAGAAGGACCGCTTCGGCACGACCGCCGACGGAACGGCCGTTGACCGCTACACGCTGCACAATTCCCACGGGATGACCGTGCGGCTCATTACCTATGGGGCGACGGTGACCGAACTGCTCGTGCCCGACCGCCAAGGGAAGCCGGCCGACGTGGCCCTGGGTTTCGACAACTTGCCTCAGTATGAGACCCAAAGCCCCTATTTCGGCTGCACCGCCGGCCGCGTGGCCTTTCGCATCAACCAGGGCAAGTTCACGCTGGAGGGCAAGCCCTATAGCTTGACGATCAATGCCGCCCCGCACCATCTGCACGGCGGAACCAAGGGACTGAGCAAGGTGGTGTGGCACGCCGAGCCGCTGATCGCCTCGGCTGCCCCCGCCGTCAAGTGTACGTACCGCAGCCCCGACGGCGACCAAGGCTACCCGGGCAATCTCGACGTGACCGTGATCTATACGCTCACCGATGAGAACGAACTGAAGATCGAGTATGCCGCGGAGACGGACCGGCCCACGCCGGTCAACTTGACCCACCACACGTACTTCAATCTCAACGGCGCGGGCAGCGGTACGATCCTGGACCACGTGCTCCAGATCCACCAGGTCCACGGCGACCGTTACGCGCCCACGGACGACAAGGGCATCCCCACCGGCCGCATCGCCACGGTGGCCGGCACGCCGCGTGATTTCCGCACGCCCACGGCCATCGGCGCCCGCATGCAGCCCGGCAGCGAAGTCGCCGGCGGCTATGACGGCTGTTATGTGTTTTATCGCTCCGGTCCCAAGCCCGTGCTGATGGCCACACTTACGGCCCCTGCCACCGGCCGGCGGCTGGAGGTTCTTTCCACCGAGCTGGCGCTGATACTCTACACCGGCAACTACCTGGACGGCACGCTCCACGGCAAGCAGCGGGCGGTCTATGGCAAGCATGCCGGCGTCTGCCTGGAAACGGCCCATCTGCCCGACTCGGTCAATCGCCCTGAATTCCCCTCGATCATCCTGCGGCCGGGCGAGACTTACCGGCAAACGTGTATCTATCGCTTTTCCACGGTGAAAGGAAACTAACTTCATGCGATCGCTCAGTTCAATTGTGCTTCTTCTGGCTTTATCCCTGCTCGCTTCCCCGGCCTGGGGACAGACCATTCCCGGCACGCTCAACGTGCGGGAGTTTGGGGCCAAGGGCGACGGGCAGAGCGACGACACGGCTGCTTTCCAGAAGGCGATGGACGCTGCCGGCAAGGATGGCGGTGGCACGGTCATGGCGCCCCGCGGCACGTACTTCTTCGCCGGACACTTGAACGTGCCGGCGGCCGTCACGCTCGCCGGCATCTGGCAATCGGTACCCGCCCACAACGGCCTGCGCGACCGGGGCTTGCCCAAGCCCACGGACGACGGCACGACCTTCCTGGTCACCGAGGGTGCCGGCAGCGAGGATGGACCGGCCTTTATCACGCTCAACACGAATAGCACGCTCAAGGGCGTGGTGCTCTACTATCCCAAGCAGAAGCGCGACGATGTGCCCAGCCCTTACCCCTACGCCATCGCCATGCGCGGCAAGAATCCGGCGGTGCTCGACGTGGAATTGCTCAATCCCTACTCGGGGATCGACGCGTCGCGCAACGAACGTCACCTGGTCCGCAATGTGCAGGGCCAGCCGTTGCGGCGGGGCGTGTTCGTCGACGCGATCTATGACATCGGCCGCATCGAGAACGTCCACTTCAATCCCTGGTGGAGCAACGCGCCCAAGCTCATGGCCTGGCAGATGGCGCACGGCGAGGCCTTCATCCTGGCCCGCAGTGACTGGCAGTACATGCTCAACACGTTCTGTTTCGGCTACAACGTGGGATACAAGTTCGTCAAGAGCCGCACGGGCGAGTGCAATGGCAACTTCCTCGGCCTGGGCGCCGACGATTGCTGGCGGGCCGTGGTGGTCGAACAGAGCGCACCCTTCGGGCTGCTGATCACCAACGGCGAATTCGTCTCCTTCCACGGGCCGGACCCCACGATGGTCGAGGTTGCCAAGGGGCACACGGGCAGCGTGCGGTTCGTGAATTGCGCATTCTGGGGACCGTGCCAGCAGATCGCCAAAGTGGCAGGGCAGGGGACTGTCGGTTTCAGCGATTGCAGCTTTGTGCAGTGGGACTCCAAGAACCAAGGGCGCCACGCCATACAGGTAGAAAGCGGCACGGTGCTGGTACGGGGCTGTGAGTTCCGCGCTACCGGACCGCAGGTCCAGCTTGGCGAAGGCGTGGACCGGGCGGTGATTACCGACAACGTCTTCGGCGGCCCGGTGCAGATCGCCAACGCCAGCAAGGGCAGCGTGCAGATTGCCAACAATGCCGACCGCCCAGCCCGGGGCGAAAGAAAGGGCAGGGGGGCGAAGTAGGTCCCTCTTGCCGAGAGGGACAATTGTGCTTGAAGCTGCTAAGAAACCTCGTATCTTGGTCGGCGCACATTGGTCCTTTCCGGCAGTAAGGACCTACTGTCGCGCCTGCCGAGAGCTTGTCGGTTTGGGATTGTCATTACCGTGTAACGAACTGATACTCATATTATGAGCACGCTTGCACAAGTCACCTCCGCGGCTTTTCTGATCTGTGTCGCCGTTGCATCCCTCGCCGCCGAGACGCTCACGCTGCCGCCCGAGCGCCGCCCCGAGTGGCTGCGCCGCGAGGGCATCGTGATGGCCGGCGATTGGGAACCGTTGCTCTTCCGCGTGCGCCGCGACGGCGCACCGGGCTACACGCCCACGCCCGAACAACTGGCCGCTTACCGCCGCGAGCACAGCCCGGAAATGATCGCCCGCTTGAAGGCCCTAGGTGTGAACTTCGTAATGATCCACTGCTACAAGGGCGCGGGCATCAACGCCGAGCGGCAGAGCATGGCCGACGCCGCCGAATTTGCCGGCCGCTGCCGCACGGCGGGCCTCCACGTGGGCGTCTACGTGACCAGCGGCACCATGCTCTGGGAACTCTTCTACAAGGAGAAGCCCGAGGCCAAGGACTGGGCCGTGCTCACCGCCGACGGCAAACCGATAACGTACCGTTGGGGCAGGGGCGAATTTCGCTACTTCTGGAACCGCAACCATCCGGACGCCGAGGCCTACCACCAGAAGATCGTCCGCTACGCCGTCGAGGAGATCCATGCAGACCTCTTGCACTTCGATAACTACGGCATCGGCCCCGGTTGGGACGCCTGCTCGGTGGACCGCTTCCGCCGCTACCTGCGCGAAACATTCACGCCGCCGCAGCGGACAGTCATGGGCGCGGCCGACCTGGACCACATTCTGCCGCCAAAGCCCGGCACGCAAGGGATGCTGCAGTGTGCCTGGCGCGACTTCTGCTGCGCATCACTGGCCGAGTCCTACTGTCGTATGACCCGCTACGCCCGAACGCTACGGCCGGACATCCTCATGGAGTGCAACCCAGGTGGGATCGGGCCGCGGATCGAGCCGCCCATCGACCATGGCCGCTTGATCCCCGGCGGCGACGCCTTTTGGGACGAGGACGTGCGACCCAGCTACCACGATAAGAAGTTGCAAACGCGGATTCGCACCTACAAGATCGCACGGCGGATGGGCAATTCGGCCTTCACCTACGTCACCACTCCGTTGGAAATGGCCGAATCGATGGCCTTCAATCTCGAATGTCTGGGCGACATCTGCTGGTTCGAGTACGGCCGCATCGCCGCCAACAATCCCGGCGGGAAAGACCCCGGCGACCCGTCGTTGCAAGCCTTTGTGCGTTTCTTTCACCAGTGGCGCGAATTGTTCCGCGATGCGGCCGTCGTGGCCGATGTGGCCGTGCTGCGCAGCTTTCCGTCGCTGGCCTTCGGCGCGGCAAACGAAGTTCCCGTCACTTGGCAGGTGGAGCAGTCGTTGATCGAGAACCGCGTCCCCTTTCAGATTGTCTACGACGGACAACTGAACGACCTGAGTCGTTACAAGGCCGTGGTCCTGGCCGGTTGTACCGCCATGTCGGATCGGCAGGTCGAGCAACTCCACCGCTATATGCAGGCGGGAGGGCGGCTCTGCCTTGTCGGACCGACGGCCACACGCGACGAATGGAATGAGCCCAGGACGGAACCCGCATTGGACGACCTGCCCGGCTCGGCCGTGGTCCGCGCGGAGATTCGGGACGATGTCCTGGCGGCCGTGCAGCGGGCCTGCGGAGCGTCGTCACTGAGCGTTCAAGGTCCGCACGGCCTGTGTGCCGAGTTAGCCAAGCAGGGCCAGCGGCGCATGGTCCACTTGGTAAACTACCGTGAGGGTGAGCCGGTACGGGGCGTCGAGGTCCGTCTGCGGATTGCCGCGGACCGACAAGTTCGTTCCGTCCGCCTGGCGAGTCCGGAGCATGAGAAAGACATTCCCGTGTCCTTCCGGCAGGCCGACGGGGAGGTGATCTTCACCGTGCCCGAGGTCCGTACTTATGAGATCGCCGTGGTGGAGATGTAGGTGTTGCGTGGGCCAAATCGTAGGGTCGGCCGAGTAACACGAGTCCCACCAAATTCCGTATCGAAGCTGGTGGGACTTGTGTTACTCGGCCCACCCTACAACTTGTTTCCCAGTTCGCCTGCAGGAGCCTCGCTCATGCCTCGCGCAACCGTCCCGACGGTCTTTGTATTGTTCATCCTCTTCGTGTCTCCGCTTTGCGCCGCAGACACGTCCACCCTTGAATCCATGCTCAAGCGGCCGATCCTTGGAGCAGCCTTGCCGCTGTTGGAAGTGCAGCATTACTGCGAAGTCCGCGTGCCGCCCATGCCGGCGGTCAAGACGGCCGCCCAGTGGGATGCCGAGGCGAATCGCCTGCGGGCCGCGATCCTCGATCGCGTGGTCTTCCGCGGCGAGGCCGCCCACTGGCGCGACGGCCCAGCAAAAGTCCAGTGGCTGGAAACCTTGCCCGGCGGTCCGGGCTACCACATTCAAAAACTCCGCTTCGAGGCCGTGCCGGGCATGTGGATCCCCGCGCTGCTCTATGTGCCCGAGAAACTCTCCGGCAAAGTGCCCGTGATCCTTAACGTCAATGGCCACGTGGGCGCGCCAGGAAAATCGGTCGACTACAAACAGATCCGCTGTATCAATCAGGCCAAGCGCGGCATGCTGGCCCTGAATGTCGAGTGGCTGGGCATGGGACAACTGGGTAGCCCGGGCTTCCACCACGACCGCTCGAATCAACTCGACCTGTGTGGCACCAGCGGCATTGCCCCCTTCTACCTTTCCATGAAGCGGAGCCTCGACCTGCTATTGAGCCTACCCAACTCCGATCCGAGCCGCGTAGCCGTGACCGGCCTTTCCGGCGGCGGCTGGCAGACGATCTTTATCAGCGCCCTGGATACGCGCGTGACGCTGGCCAATCCGGTGGCCGGCTATTCCGCTCTTCTCACCCGCACGCGGCACTCGGAGGACCTGGGCGATCCCGAGCAGGCCCCTTGCGACCTGGCGGTGCTGGCCGACTATACGCACCTGACCGCGATGCGGGCGCCACGGCCGACGTTGTTGACCAAGAACTCCAAGGACAATTGCTGTTTTGCCGCGGGCCATTCACTGGCCCCGCTGCTGGAAGCGGCCCGGCCGATCTTCGCCCTATACGGCTGCCCAGACGCGCTGCGGTCGCATGTCAACGACAACCCGGGCACGCACAACTACGAATTGGATAACCGCCAGGCGTTCTACCGCATGCTGGGCGATTTCTTCTATCCCCAGAGCAGGCAGTTTGACGCCAAAGAGATTGAATCCAAGTCTGAAGTCAAATCGCAAAAAGACCTGGACGTTCCGCTGCCGGCCGTGAACGAGGATTTCCATAGCCTGGCATTGACGTTGGCCAAGGACCTGCCCCGCCAGCCCGGTCCGCCGCGCGACGAGGCCGGCTTGAAGACCTGGCGGCAGGAGCGGCGGCTGCAACTCCGCGGGCTGGTGAAGGCCAAGGACTACACGGTCAAGGCGGTCGAGTCGGGTCGCGAGGAGAAGGAGGGCGTCCGCTACACGTTCTGGCGGCTGCAGATCGGGCCGGAGTGGACCGTGCCCGCGGTGGAGATGGCCCGCGGCGCTGGCGGCAAGACGGCCCTGATGGTAGCCGATGAGGGCCGCGCCGCTACGGCCCCGGTTGCGGAGCGGTTGCTGGCCGACGGCTACCGCGTGCTGGCCATCGATCCGTTTTACCTGGGCGAATCGCGGATCGCCAAGGACGGCTACCTATGGATGCTCTTGGTAGCCAGTCTCGGTGATCGGCCCTTGGGCATCCAGGCCAGCCAGCTTGCGGCCGCCGCTCGCTGGCAAGCGGCGCAGGCGAAGACGAGGCCGGTGACGCTGGTCGCGATTGGGCCGCGCGCCAGCACCGCCGCGCTGGTGGCGGCGGCGCTGGAAGAGAAGGCCATCGGCCAGGTCGATCTGCGGCAGGCGCTGGGCAGCCTCAAGGAGGTGATCGAACGGAACTCGACGGTCGAACAAAAGCCGGAGCTATTCTGCTTCGGCCTGCTGGAGCGGTTTGATATCTCTACGCTCAAGGCGCTGGTCGCACCGCGGGACGTGATGGTCGGCAACTGATGGCTCTTGGTCGCGTAGCGACCGCTGATGGTAGCGTGGGTTTCAACCCACGTTGTTACACACAAGTCCGCCGGTCTTATGCCCCGGAGGGGCAACTGACAATAGCCCAGCGATTTATCGCTGGGTAGCCAATTAACCTACGTTGTCCATAGTCCCGTAGGGACGATTGACATAATGTATGGAGCATCGCCTCAATCGTCCCGGGACTGGAATCATATCTATCTTGCCTACCTACCCAGCAGTGAACTGCTGGGCTATTCTCAAACGTCCCTCCAGGACGGGATCGCGTTCCGACTTGTGTGGAACAACGTGGGTTGAAACCACGGCTACCATCATAGCGTCGCTACGCGACGAAGCGGTTACGTGCCGCGCGGTGTCCCGGACTTGGTCCCACCCTACGGCTTGTATCCGTCCGCTTTGGACGCCAGATCCTTGCGCTGCCAAACGCGCACATAATCCACCACGTAGTCGGCCGGCAATTGCTGGTCGTCCACAGCGTTGTTGTCCCAGCCGCCCGTGGTCACCTCGAAGATGAAATGCGACGCCACGTGGGAAACCCGCGGGCCTTCCCAGCGCCAAAGCTCCTTGCCGTTGCAGTAGAAGACTGTCAAGCCGGGCGTCCAGAGCAGTCCCGGCGTGATGAAACCGTCCTTGTCGGCCTGCACGTAATTGCACGTTGAGCCGACCGACTTGTGCTCCGCGCCGTAGCCGTCGAAGTGCAGGGCGATGTTGTAGCGGTACGGTCCCCAGCGGGTGAGGTGCTCCATGATGTCCAGTTCCATCGCGCCGTTGCCCGTGTCGCCGCGAACGCCCTGCGGGCCGGCCGCCGCGCCGCGGTCGGGCATCATCCAAAACGTCGGCCACAGCCCCGGCACGCGGGGAAGCTTCAGCCGCGCTTCGAAGTAGCCGTAACGCTGCACCCATTTGCCGTAGCTGTCGAGGTACCCGCAGGCGTAGTCCGATTCCTTCTTGCCGGTCAGGTTCTGTGGATCGACGTTGGGGTCCGAGTTGTCGTTGTGGAAGCCGCGTTTCTTCTCGAAGTGGAATTTAGCCAGCCCGTTTTCGAGGATCAGGTTGTCCTTGCTCCAATGGCTTGCCCTGTCCCAATAGTTGGGGCCGTAGATGTTCCACTTCTTCCCGTCGATCGTCGGGCGGTCGAACTCTTCGTCGAACGTCTTCACCCAATCGCCCTTCACGGGCGGCCGCTTTCCCAGCCACGCCGGCAGCTCTGCCGGGGGCGCGGCAGCCGTGATCGATTCGATCCGCAACTTGCCTTCGCCGGCATGTTTGACCATGATCTTCACGGCGGCGACCGCATCGCTGCCGAAGCTCGTTCCCGTGCCCGGCAGGTTGCCGTAGTAACCCGCCTTGGGCACAGCCGCGCCCTTGCCGGGCACGGCGGGAATGAAGGAGGCGACGATCTTGGCCGTCTCGCCCGCAGCCAGTGGAGCGGCCGTCTTGGCCACGTCCGTCGCGCCGCCGTTGCTGATCACCTGGACGCTGGGAAGAACCGGCGTGCGGCCTTCGTTGGTCAGCTTGACGCGGACCTCGGTGGCGTCGCACAGATTCCAGCGGCCGATCGCGGGCTTCAGGGCCACCGAGTGCTCGCCGTCGCCGGCCGGAAGGATGACCGCCAGCAATTGGCCGTCGGCGGCCACCGCCACCTTCGCGCCGTTGGTCTCGATCTGGCTCTTCGCGTCGATCGTTACGCCGGTGCCTAAAAGGATGCCGCCCGCCGGTTTGGCTCGCACGGACGCGGGATCCACCGGCGGCTTTTCCCCCGCCGGGCCGGCCGCGACAATCGACTCGACGCGGAACGTCGTCAGCGAATCGACCTTGCCGGTGAACATGAGGATTTGCACCACTTCCTTGGGATTCAGGTTGAAGCTGGGCTGTTGGCCATAGGAATGCCCGAAGATCACCTTGACCGTGCCGCGTTGGCCCGGTTCCAGGGTGATCTGTTCCGAGTTCCAGGGACTTTCGTGCCAATCGCCAGCATTATCCACGCGCAGGGCGAAGCCCGCCCGCTTCGAGCCGGTATTGACCACGCGGGCCTCGACGTGCCCGAAGGCCGAGAGGTCCCATGCCTTTCCCTGGGGCTTGAGAGCAATGCCGGGGTAGTCTGCCTTGCCCGGCTGGATGGCGATCACCAGGCCCGGCGCCGCCGTGTCCTTACTGGCCGCCGCGCTCACCTGGTCGTCGGCCCCGAATTGCGGCACGAGGCGTTTCTGGATATCGCCGTGGAAATCCAGGAGTTCCTTGACGGCATCCGCCGCCTGCACGGCGGGAAGAAGCTGGCTGGCCAGCAAGAGCAGAACGGCACTGAGGATCGGTCGAAAGAAGTTCATCGAGGTTTTGATTGGGTTGGAGGAAGGGGGGCGTGTTGGTGGTATCGCTCCTAGCCTGGATTCCCACAGTCTAGCATTCGCCTAAGGGTTTTGGCCAGTGGGGGC
>CAZTPX010000132.1:0-26118 GCA_964615095.1 uncultured Planctomycetaceae bacterium
CGCCGATTGATCGGCGGATGTACCCGTCCCACATCGCAGTTCGTAACTCAGCCGTATTGAAGTCATGGCCTTTTCTCGCAATGGGCAGCTCGACGAGAGCTGTCTATTTGTATTCTATCGTTTAGACGCCGCTGAAGCTGAAATGGTTCACAGAAAAATTCTGGAAACCTGCGGCCCTATCTATAAGACGCTGAAAACGGCCAGATTATTCCCGGACCGCGAAGATTTTTCCTGAGAAGGCCATTCTGGTCGGGCGTCTGGCATGACAAGGGTCACTGTGAACCCGCGTCCCAGTCGCTTTGTCTTTAGCTCCGAGGTCCGTTGGCCCTGCCTCGGACTGATTGGGAAGCGTTTAGCTGCACCTCGTGGA
This sequence comes from uncultured Planctomycetaceae bacterium, assembly GCA_964615095.1. GTDB lineage: Bacteria > Planctomycetota > Planctomycetia > Pirellulales > Thermoguttaceae > JANXQG01. Next base: position 371 of record CAZTPX010000132.1, read on the forward strand.
CGCCGGCTGTCCCTGGCAAGGACGGGTCTGCCGTCACGAGGATCGCAGTTCTTCTGTTTCGTGTCTCCTATTTTCTTCAACCTCGTGAAAGGAGGATGTAATGGCCAAGGAGACTTATGTTCGTGACAAGGTGAACGTGAATGTGGGAACAATCGGTCATATCGACCACGGCAAGACCACGCTGACAGCCGCAATCCTGCGGGTGCAGTCGCGTCAGGGGCTGGCCGAGTACAAGACCTATGCCCAGATTGCCAAGGGTGGAATCGTCCGCGACAAGTCGAAGACCGTGACGATCACGGCTTCGCACGTCGAGTACGAGACCGAGCACCGCCATTATGCGCACATCGACTGCCCCGGCCACGCCGACTACATCAAGAACATGATTACCGGCGCGGCGCAGATGGATGCGGCGGTGTTGCTGGTGTCGGCTGCCGATGGGCCGATGCCGCAGACCCGCGAGCACGTCCTGCTCGCCAGGCAGGTCGGCGTACCCAAGGTCGTTGTGTTCCTCAATAAATGCGACCTCGTTGAGGATGTCGAGCTGATCGAGTTGGTTGAGATGGAGCTGCGCGAACTGCTCACGCGCTACGGGTTCCCCGGCGAGGAGATTCCCTTCGTGCGCGGTTCGGCCATGCAGGCCCACGACAACCCCGGCGATGCCCTGGCCAACCGCTGCATCCATGAGTTGCTGGCGACGTTGGACAGCTATGTGCCGGACCCGGTCCGTGCCTTGGATCGACCATTCCTGATGCCTGTCGAGAAGGTGTTCTCGGTCGAGGGCCGGGGGACGGTCGTCACCGGCAAGATCGAGCAGGGCGTGGTGCGGCCCAGCGACGAGGTGGAGATCGTCGGTTTGGCGGATCGACCGCGCAAGGTGGTCTGCACGAGCGTCGAATCGTTCTGCCGCATCCTCGAAGTCGGCCAGGCGGGCGACGATGTCGGCTGCCTGCTGCGCGGCGTGCGTTTTGACGAGGTCCAGCGCGGCCAGGTGCTGGCCTTGCCGGGCTCGATCACGCCGCGTACCGAGTTCGAGGCCGAGGTGTACGTGTTGGGCAAGGAAGAAGGCGGGCGGCACACGCCGTTTTTCAGCGGCTACAGCCCGCAGTTCTTCTTCCGCCTGGCCGACGTCACCGGAGTCACCCGGCCGTTGGGCGACATCGACATGTGCATGCCCGGCGAAGGCGTAAAGCTGGCCGTGACCTTGCATCGACCGGTGGCGTTTGACACCGGGGCCCGGTTTGCCATCCGCGAAGGCGGCAAGACCGTGGGTTCCGGCGTTGTTTCGCGCGTCGTCGCGTAGCTCGCGGCTGATCAACAGCAGGCCGGGAGTCGTCTCAGTGAGGCGGCTCTCGGCCATTCTCGATCCGAGAATCCGTAGGATCTCAAGATGATGCTCGACGTGCGGATGTCATTGGTGTGTTTTCACAGCCGGAGACTTCAGCGGTCGCCGTTGGGCCTCAATCGGTCGCTTCTGGGACGAGGGCTGGCAGGCGCCAGCCTGATCGAATGGATCATGGAGGTTGCCCCAAAAATCGCGATCGAAGTCCAAATCCTTTTGCAACAGGCTGCGTATTTCCGGCGAGACCGTCGCCGGAATCGGCTGGCGGGGCTGCACGTCAAGCTGCCCCAACTTTGGCACAGGAGCAACGATGATCTTCGACGCCTCAGCCGTGGTGAACCGTACGTTTCCCACCGGCCACGGCTGCGAGAATTTCTGATCGGCGACGGCGAGGTTGGCCGCGACGGCAAACCCTTCCTTGGGCGTCCCGGAGACTGCCACGGCCCGGCCGACTCCGACAAACGTGTTGTGGTAGATGAACACCTGCCGGAGCGACTTTCCGGCATGGGGCACCACGGCGATTCCCGTGCCTGGAGCATCCGCAAACACGTTGTCATGGACCGAGACCCGCCCGGTCGCCTGGAATAGGCTCTCGCGAGGGTTGTGAAACAGCACGTTGCCGTAGACCTGGTAATGGTCATGGGAACCGGGGCCATCGTTGGGAAAACCGTCCACAAGCAGATTGGGCCGGTTGCCATCGGGGCTTGGCCGGTCGCCCTTGATGAAGACGTTGTAGCGGATAATCGTGGTACTCGGCCCGCGTGGCAAAGCGTCGATGTTAGGCCGCGGATTCTGGTGCTTGATCTGCATGCAGTAGCCCACGGGGTCGCGGATCAGGTTGTACTCGATCGTGCCGCGCACGAATGGCTGGTTGCCATCGGAATTGCCCAAATAGATCCCCGTGCCGGCGCCGATGATCGTATTGCCACGAATGATCCAGTCGGAGCAGGGAGATTTCGTGGAAATGCCCACGATCTGCTGATCGGCACCGTGATTGATGATCGTGTTGTTCTCGATGGTGATGTGGTGGCAACCGCGGGCAGTCTCCTTGCCGGCCTTGATCGCGTCCACCTCCTTGCCTTGGCCATCGAACATCAAGTCCCGCAGCACCAGCCATTGGCAGTCGCTGAGATCGACGGTATTCGTGCCCTCCCTGCCCAGAAGCACCGTCTGCGGGCCTTGGCCGCGGATCGTGATCGGAGCATCCGGCCGGCCATACAGTCCCTTGAGCCAGATTCCGCCGGGATACTTGCCCGGCTGAAGCAGGAGATTGTCTCCGGATTGCAAGGCAGCGACTTGCTGCCGGAGGTTGGTGGGCGTGGCCGTCAAGTCCCGGGCCGCGGCTCCGGTTGCGTAAATAACCGACACGAACAGTAAGACGAGCGACACTGTGGTTTGCATGACGCACCTCAAGTAGACAGAAGGCTATCTTCTCTCATTGTGACGCCGGTACGGCCGAGATCAAGGGCCCGCCGGCCGCGGATGGACCGCGGGGGTCCGCGAACCAGAGTAGGCCGGCAGCCACCCTGCTGGCAAACGAGCTTCCGAGGACGTATCCTAGAACGCAGTTGTCTCGACACAAAGGTAATAGCAGGATTCTGGCCGGTAGCCGGCCACAGAGGGAAAAATGAAGCTGACGCGGAATTGGGTGATCGGGCTGGCGGCGATGCTGGCGTGCGTGAATCTGGCCGTGTCCCAGGAGCGACCCAAGCGGCCGGCTGCCCCGAAGCTCCCGGCCGGCGTCAAGGTCCTGCGTGATCTCCAATACGTGGACGGTGGCCACGAACGAAATCGTCTGGATCTCTATTTGCCCGAGAAGGCGGAGGGCCAACTGCCGCTGGTCGTCTGGATTCACGGCGGGGCGTGGGCGATGGGCAGCAACGACGGCTGCCCGGCCGTGCCGCTGACTGCAAAGGGCTACGCCGTGGCCAGCATCAACTACCACCTAAGCCAACACGCCGTTTTTCCGGCCCAGATCGAGGACTGCAAGGCGGCCATCCGTTGGCTGCGTGCCAATGCCGCCAAGTACCACCTCGACGCCGACCACATCGGCGTCTGGGGCGCATCGGCTGGCGGCCACCTGGTCGCCATGCTCGGCACCACGGGCAACGTGAAGGAGTTGGAGGGCAAGGGTGGGAATCCGCCCATCGTCCTGCCATCCAAGCCTGCCCTACGAACGTCTACGAGGCCGCTGGAGTGTTGTTCGCGGCTGACCGCCTGAAGCTGCTCAAGGACATGGCGAAGTAGTGCCGCTGGCTATTTCTTTGTCGCCACGAGCGGGCAGAGGGCCTTGGTAAATGCCTCGGCCTGGCGCATCATCCCCAGGTCGTTGGGATGGCAGCCGTCGACCGTGCCCTCGGTATCGTCCCCCAGCATGCCATGGTTGGAGAGGAAATGCAAGTTCTTGACGCCCGCCGCCGTCAACTTCTGGTCGATCGCGCGGAGGATGGTTCCTTTCTCGGTGGGACAGACATTTCTGACACTACAATCCTCGACCAGGCAAATGGGCGTGTCCGGGCGGGCTGCCCGTAGCCGCTTCACGAAGGGCTCGACGCGGGTCGATACCATCTCCGGCGACATGTTCCACAGGCAATCGAGGACGTAGACCGATGGATCAAGCTCCGCCAGTAGGTCGGCCATGGCCGGCTCCATTTTCCCGCTGCCACTGAATCCCAGATTGATGACCGGAAGATCCAGCTTTCGGCCAATGATCGCCGCGAAGCGCACGCACAGGCCCGCGCTGTGGTGGCTGAGGTCCCACACCGGCGGCGTCACTTTGCCCTCGGCCCTGGCCGGCAGGCGGTCATAGAACGATGCGGTGTCACTCCAGCCCTTGCCCTCCACGGTGAGGTCTTTGCAATCGTACCAAAGGGTCTTGCCGTCCGGGCTTGCTTTGGCCTTCTGGGACTCGACGCCCGCCGCGAAACCTACGCCCGGCGCGGCGAGAATGGCCAGCCAGGCGACAACGAAGTGAAACTTGCGATCAAACGTGCGTAGGAATGGATGGTACATAGAGAATTTGCCAATGCGTTGAAGATTTCATGTACTGTGTCGCGCGCTATTTTTGCACATTCTTCTCGCTCGTGCAATCTTCCAGCCGGAACCGCTGACGTTCGACGCTTCCAACCGGCCTGGCTGACGTCGATGGCCCGCAAGGCCGCTTCCACTGCTGCCCCTGCCGGTACAAACCGCACCCGGCCGCTCTCAAACTCCAATAGCAAAAGAACTTGGAGTCATAACCCGAATCCTTGAAAGAAGTTACGAGTGGGCCTTGCGCTACGCTCAAAATCCAGTTCTCGCAAGAGAGTGCGGGTTCAAGTCCCGCCTCCGGTACTCTAAACAGGAAAAGGACTTACGGTGATCGGCCGTGAGTCCTTTTTCTTTGGTGCAATGCCATCCGTATGCAAACCGTATGCATATACTTCAACGCCGTGGCCCGGTAATGGCGGGTCAACACCGACGCCATGCCGCCGCCCGTTCCAATCCCGCCGAGACCGCCGCCGCCATGATCCCGCCCAAGCCCGCTTGATCCGCCGCCCCCGCCCCGGTGATCCGCCCATCGCAATCGTCCAGATCGCATGGCCCGCCCTTGGCCCGGTTATTTCGTGAGCAGCAGAATTACGTTTTTCTGGCCCAACAATGGAACACCGCCCACATTAGTTGCCTTTGCTGGGGGCAGGCTGAAATCCATAGAGAATTCTCTTGGAGACCTTGACGACACCAAGGACGCCAATCATAATGCCATCCGCTCGTCTAACCCGATGGGTAGGTGCGAAAAGAAATCGATAAACTCGTGAACGGTTAAGAACGTTGAAAGGGAACATCATGAGCTTATGCTACCGAGTCCGCTGGGCGACTGCGATGGGGATCTTCTTGGCAACTGCTGGATTCACGCAATGCCAGCTTTAGCAGATACCATCTATCAAGAGAACTTCGATGGCTTGGCGTTAGGTCAAACTCAGCCATACCCCGGAGTTGTGGGACAAGGCGGCTGGTACAGTGTGCTGGCGCAAAGTGGAGGCTACGGCGAGATTCAGAGCACGATCGCTAATTCCGGTAACGCCCTTCACGAGTTCACGGCAGCCACTACACCGCCGAGCCTGCAAACGATCGATGCTTGCAATTTGAACGGAGACGACGCCAACGTCCTGCCGATCGTCACATTGAGCGTCGATTTCTACGCGCATACCAGCAACCTCTCTGCCGTGAACAACTTCAGCGCCGATATTGAGGTTGCGGACACAGCATTAGACCAAATTATGGCGTGGGGTTGGGGGCCGGCAATGGGACGGCGAAGAACATCACCGGCCTAAACGTTGGACTTGCTGCATTCAACGGGTCGGACAACAATTTTGGGGTCCCGTTGACCGTGGGCCAAGATCTGTCGTTCGATGCCTGGCATAGTGTTTCGCTAGTCATTGACCAAGGCTTGGACCACTATGTTTCGCTTACGGTTGACGGCCAGAGCGAAGATCTTTCTGCGTTTACACTCCCTGACGGCTTCACGCAAGGTCAGCCCGTCCGTGGGAATCTGCTCCAACAACTCCGAGCAGAAATTATTGCGGGCGATGGCGGCGGAGACCGAACCAACGATGACATCTACTGGGACAACGTCAGCATGACTGCATCCCCAGTCCCAGTACCTTCTACACTCACCCTGCTCGGTGCCAGCGTCGTCGGGTTGATGGGTTACGTGTTGCGAAGGCGGCTGCGAGCGGCATAGCCAATTGCAGAAGGTAGTCTACAACGGGTCGTTCTTCGTGCGGACCCGTTTTCAGCCAGGTCGTCACCGGGGGTCGGTCGTCACCGGGGTCAGGCCGGGGTGAGGCAAGGTCCGGGGCACGCGCTTGCGGGTCGGCGAGCGCCGGCCCACCATGATCGGTTCGTGGTGGGCCTACAAATCGGAAAGTTATTTCAAACCGAATCTCACCGGCTGGCGGGAGGGCGGGCAGTCAACTGCCGCTGGGCAACGGAATCGAGCAGTTCGTTCGCCCGTCGCAGAAGGGCGCTACCCTGATCTACACAATCTCCCCGCAGAGCGGAAGGGTCAGCGGCTATGAACGTGCCTTGGCAATGTTGGCATGCAACCCGCCTGCCCAGATACTCGACTCGAATTTGCAGCCGCCGGCCGCAGGTCGGGCACTCCTGCACGAAATATGTTGCACTGGGCATAAAGCGCTCACTCCTTTTTTCCTGCTGGCCGCTCCGTCTAGTAGCCCATATTGTGGCAGGAAAAAGGCTGTTTGTCAACCAGCTTGAGCGTTTGCCGGAGAATTGCAAAGTCCTTTGTAGCACGGAATTTATTCCGTGGCCTTGCCCTTCTTAGGGCAAAACGGAATGAATTCCGTGCTACGGAGGGCTGTCCTGCCAGACTTTGCAGTCTTCCCGAGCGCGTTTGCCGGAGAAAGCTACTTGCCTACCGGATCTGGTGGATCGATTTTATCACAACCGTCTCCACAGGCAGGCCGGGGAACTTATCGACCGTGTGAACTGCCGCCTGCGCAATCCGATCGACGAGATCCATGCCGTCGATCACTTCGCCGAAGACGCAGTAGCCGTAGCCCTCGGGAGTGCGCGTTTTGAAATTGAGGATGTCGTTGTCGGCAAAGTTGATGAAGAACTGGCAGGTTGCACTGTCTACGTCGTTGGGGCGACGGGCCATGGCAATCGTCCCGCGGCGGTTTTTCAAACCATTGTGGGCTTCGTTGCGGATAGGCGTCAGCGTTGATTTTTCCTTGAGGTCGGCCGTGTACCCACCGCCCAGAACGACATGCAACGGTTCCTTGATTACCTGGTGGAATATCGTCAGGTCATAGTGCCCGCGGGCCACGTAAGTGCGGAAGTTGTCGACGGTTAGCGGGGCTTTCTCGGCGTCCAGCCGGACGCTGAATCTGCCTAGCGTCGTATCGAACTCATAGACTGGGTGCAAGAAATCCTGTGGGGGCTTTGCTGGGGGCGATAGCATGGCTGCGGCGGGCTGAGGCCCGGTCTTTTCGCCACCCGGCGCGGCAACGGCCGCCGTGGGTTGGCCCGAATCGCTACCTTTTTGGCAGCCGGCCAAAGCTAGAACAGGGATCAGAACGAAGAGCGTAAAGGTCGACTTCCGTGAGAGTTGCACTGCCTTGCCTCCATGTTGGCCAGAGTCTTTCAACTCGCGTATCATCCTCACAATGGGCCTTTCTTGCAATGGCGATTAGGCCAATTTTTGCGATCTGGCCGTGGCAAGTGCTTTTCTTTACTCGCCAGGGTATGTTACAATGCGAAAATGACGAACTGGTATCGACTTGCCGTCTTTGGTTTATGGCTGTCAGCCATGAGTTGGCTGGCGGTCGAGAAGATTGTACCGCCGTTTCTCACCGGGGACCCCCCTGTCTATGAGCCGTCGACGGACGCCAAGCCGCGGCCCGCCGTAGGTTGGAACATTCGCTTGAACGGCCGCCGCTTGGGCTGGGCGCTAAGCGCGGTCAACCAGCAGCTCATTGACGACACCGTCGAAATCCAAAGCCTGGTCCATTTTGACAACCTTCCTTTCGACGAGCTTCTGCCGGTTTATTTGCGCCCCTTGGCCCGTGCCAGTATCCGTGCCGCCGGGAGCGCGGAGTTCGAGGTGGAAAGCGATTTGATCACCAGCCCGCTCAATCAACTGGTTAAGTTCTCTTCGAAGATGCGGCCCAAGAGCGGCCAAAGCCTGGTGAGGATCGAGGGAAACGTGGATGGCGACAAGTTGAAAATCAGCGTCCGCATCGGCGATTACGAAAAGCCGGACATCGAGATGCCCTTGCCGGACAGCAAGATTCGCGATAGTTTCTCCCCTGCCATGGAACTGCGGGGCCTGCACCAGGGCCAGTCGTGGACGATCGTTTCCTATAGTCCGTTGGCGTTGCCGCGGCATCCCATGGACCTCTTGAAAGGAGGACCGCCCACGGAAATTCTCTACGCCAAGGTGGAAGACCAGACGCGGTTGGCGTGGAATGGGCGGTCGGAGCCAACTTGGGTGGTCGTTTACCGCAGTGATACCCGCGAAGGTCCAGGTAACGAAAAAAACATCCGCAACCGGCTTTGGGTCCTCCGCGACGGAACGGTCGTGCAGCAGGAAGTTGTGCTGGGCGACTATAGCCTGTTATTCAGTCGCATGCCTGAGCAGGACGCAGCCACCTTGCGGGACAAACACATGCGATTTTAGCGGCAATTCCGCGGCAGCGATATGATCGAATTTGACTTGGTAGTGCGACGATTCGGCCCGACGGTGGCGGTCAACGGCCTGGCTCTGACCATTCCGCCGGGCGAGCTTTTCGCTTTGCTGGGGCCTAACGGCGCGGGCAAGACAACGACCATTCGCATGCTGGTTGGTCTGTTGCAACCCAATGCGGGGCAGGTGCGGGTCTGCGGCGTCGACTGTTCGCGCAATCCGCGCGAGGCCAGCAGCCACCTGGGGTACGTGCCCGACGAACAATACCTCTACGAGAAGCTATCCGGCCGCGAGCTGCTGGAATTCACCGGGGAAATGCACGGTTTGGACAAGGCCGCGACCCGCGAGCGGATCGCTCGCGAGACGCAGCGGTTCGACCTGGCCGGCTTCCTCGACAACCTCACGGAGACTTACTCGCACGGCATGCGGCAGCGGTTGGTGTTTGCCATCGCCTTGCTGCACGACCCGCAGGTTTTGGTGGTCGATGAGCCGATGGTGGGGCTCGATCCCCGCAGCGCCCGCGTGGTCAAGGACTTGCTGCGGGCCGAAGCCCGGGCCGGCAAGACCGTTCTCATGTCGACGCACACTCTGGCCGTGGCCGAGGAGATCGCCGACCGTATCGGTATCCTGAACCGGGGGCAGTTGGACTTCCTGGGCACGCTCGCCGAGTTGCGGCAGGAACTTTCCGCCCCGCACCAGGCGTTGGAACACCTGTTCCTGGAACTCACCAACGGGCACGCATCGCCGGACGCGAAGGAACTTTTTCCATGACGACCGCCCTCGCAAGTCCGCCGCCGGGCCTGCCTTCGCCCGAAGCCGAGTCGCGCGGATTTCGCCGGCTCGAGTGGCGAATCTTGCGGACACGGCTGGCCCAAGGATTTGCCCTCTCGCGCCTGCGCTATGCGCTGGTCATCGGCCTGAGCGTGCTCCTGTGGTTCGGCCTGTATTACCTGGTATGGGATGGCTTTTCCTTCATGAAGGAGAAGCTCGAGTTGCGGCTGCATGAGGATCTCGTCCAGGACATTTTCAACGCCTTCTTCTTCGCCCTGTTCTTGATGCTGATTTTCTCGTCGGGCGTGATCCTGTACGGCTCGCTCTTCCGCGGCGGCGAGGTCCGCTGCCTGCTCACCATGCCCATCCGCGAAGAGCGGATTTTCCAACACAAGTTCCAGCACGCCGTGTTGCTTAGCAGTTGGGGGCTCATCCTGCTGGGCAGCCCCATGCTGGTGGCCTATGGCGTTGTGGCCCGTGCCCCTTGGTATTATTTTGCCATGGTGCTGCCGATGTTGATAGCCTTTGTCTTCATCCCGGCAGGGATCGGCGCGGTCCTGCTGTTGGCGGTCATGTACCTTTTTCCCCGCAAGCGGGTCCACCTGCTGACATTGGCCATAGCGGTGCTGCTCGCGTCGGCGGTCTGGTTCTTCTGGTCGTTGCTCTCGCGGCCGGACACCGACCTCTTCACACCCCGTTGGTTCCTGGAAATGCGCCAGCGTCTGCAACTTGCCCAGGGCAGCTCGTTGCCCAACTGGTGGCTCAGCTCGGGCCTGCTGGAAGCGGCGGGCGACACTTGGTCGGAGGGCCTGATGTTCCTGGTCTTGTTGATCGCCAACGCCCTCTTCTTTCGCGAGCTGGCCGGGATGTTCGCCGCGCGAGTCTACCGCACGGCCTATTGCGAGGCTGCCGGCCTTGCCTCGCCGCCGGCCCGCGTCCAAACCGGCTGGTTCGACCGCACACTAGACCGCTGCCTAGGGTTTCTCTCGCCCCCGCTGCGCCTGATCATCGTCAAGGACGTGCGCTTGTTCCGCCGCGATCCGTTGCAGTGGTCGCAATTCTTGGTCCTGTTGTGCTTGTTGCTGTTGTATTTCACGCAAGTACACCCGGTCACTTATGTGACCCATCTTTCCCAGTGGGTGAACATCGTCAGCTTCATGAATCTCTCGGTCGTGGGCCTGCTCATGTCGACGTTCACGACGCGCTTCGTGTTTCCTCTGGTAAGTCTCGAAGGCCGCCGCTTCTGGCTCCTGGGACTACTGCCGGTGAAGCGGGAGTCGATCCTCTGGGCCAAATTCCTCTTCTCCGTCGGCTGCCTCCTGGCGCCTTGCGGCCTGTTGATCCTGCTGAGCGATTGGCGGTTGGGCGTGCCCGCCGTGTTGATCGTCGAGCACCAGTGGACGTCGTTGCTCTTGTGCCTGGGCCTTTCGGGAATCGGCGTGGGGCTGGGCGCGCGGCTGCCCCTGATTACCGAGCAGTCGCCATCGCGGATTGCGGCGGGCTTCGGCGGAACGTTGAACCTGGTGGTGAGCACGCTGTTTATCGTGCTGGTGCTGGCGCTGTCGACGGCGCCGTTTCACATCCACGTGGCCCGGCAGATGGCGCTAAGCTACCCCTTGGGCGACGCCGTGCCTGTTTTTCAGGTCGCCGTCCGCTCCTGGCTGATCGTCGGCTCATTGGCCGGTCCGGCGGTTAGTGCGGTGGCCGCGCTGCTGCCCATGTGGATCGGCATTCGCGCCTTCCGCCGACAAGAGTTCCACTAATGCGCCAAGAAAAGAAATAACCGTCGCGGGGGTCTGGTCCGCGACGGGTTAGTTTGGATCGGCGAAATGTTCTCTGGATATCGCAGGCCATCTAGTTCCTGGCGCGGCGCTTCCCGGAACTGCGTCCCGGAGGCGTGGCGCGCCCGGCAATCACGAAGGCCGGCGTAGCCGGAAGGAAGACTAAACCAGTTCTTTCTTCGCACCAATCAGCGTCCGCAGACGCTCGGCCAAGAGAGCCGCGTCAAACGGCTTCTTGAACGTTTCATTGATGCTCGATCGATCGAAGCTGGTCGAGCTGCCGTCATCGGGTAGCAAGGCGATCAAAATCACGTCGGTAAACTCCGAGTTGCGACGCAGATTTTGGCAAATCTGCAGCGCTTCGGTGCGGCCGATCGAGAAATCGACGATGATGCAATCCGGATGGAAGCTCTCGGCCTGGATGCCGGCGTCGAAACCGCTGGCAGCCACGGCAACCTTGAACGAGCGTTCCAGCGGAAGCTCCCGCTTGACGTTCTCGACGAGCACCTGGTCTTGTGCCACAATGAGCACCTTGGCCATGGCTTCGTCTTCCAGGTCCCCCAAGGGCATACCATGCTCTTTGAGGAACTTGATCAAGTATTCCCGAGGAATTCGCCGGTCTTGCGATCCTGGAATACGGTAACCCCGTAGCCGTCCCGAGTCGAACCACTTGCTGACGGTGCGCGGGGCCACCTTACAAATCTTGGCGACCTGTCCTGTTGTGAAGACCTTCATCGCAGGCTCTCCGAAATCTCTCACGTTGGTTTGAGTTGTGTCTTGCTTTAGACCCCTCTGTCTCGGCAAGACGCTTTCGCCCCTGGGTTGCGGAATTTCCCCCGTAACATCGCTCCGTCGAACCGACCGGTTTTCACCGGCCAGTGGAACCGCAATCCTCTGGGTCGGGGCCTTACGTAATTCGCTACTCGTGGCTGTGGTTCAGCTCCCTCTGATCCGCGCCGCAACTCTTTCATCGGCATCCTTGGCATTCGGAAGCCAGAGAAAATCCGTAAAATAGGGAATGCATGGTTTGCTCACCCCAATACGAATTACTCCGTTGCCATTTACAATCAACCGGCGAACTACAACTGGCAGGAGAGAAACAAGCGAGCGAAGCGCCATGGAGAGTCTATCACGGCGAATCGTCAAGGTGTGGCCTTCAAGGCAGGTTCCCCCCCTGCATCAAGCCCATTCTGCTTTCCGCGAGCATCCGGTAGATGCCGCATCAGCAGAACAAGCCATCCGAAGAATAGATTCGCCCTGAACGGGGCCTAGACTTTAGACTCTTTCTCCGGATGTGCCGCGGGCAGCGCTTTTTCCGCGGAAAACGCCTGTAGCGGCCCTAACGGCAAGAGAAGCCCGGGGCCAACTGTAGGGGAACGCCCTCCGTGGCGTTCCAGAGCCACCGGAACGCCATCGACCCGCTGCGCGGGTGCCCCGGCGTTCCCTCCAGAATTTCGGCCGGAGGAAGTGTTACCCTGTTTTGAACCATGTCAGGATCGCCGGTGGGGCTGGCCTGACGTTGGCCTATCGCCCCACCGCGGATAGAATAAAACTCCAATCATGGCCGAACCACTGAAACTACTGTACGAATATTTCGCCCGGCATCGCCTGGCCGTCAGCCGCATCCTGGGCCGCAATTGCGACTCAGGGAAGTGTTCCTTTCACAAATGACAGGCGGATCAAGAATGTCGCCCTTTTGGTCAATTTGTAGGCCCGATGACCAAAAGCTCCAACGTTTTCTGGAAGTTCAGGCCGTGCAGTCATTCTCCTACGCGGAGATCGGCCAATCTGGCGAGGGTGCGCCCGCAGGGTACGACCACGATCACAGCCGCCTGCGGCTGGGCCAGGGGAAACCGGTCTTTGATGCCGCCTGCCGGGCCTTGGCCCAGTGGCAGATGTTCCCGTCGCCGTGGACGGAGATCTGGCCGGCTGGGAGCCGACAGGATGTGGGCACGCCACTGCTCATGATCGCCCGCGTCTTCGGGTTGTGGTGGATCAATGCTTGCCGCATCGTCTATCACGTGGAGGGCCACAACGCATTACGGCGATGCGGCTTTGCCTACGGCACGCTGCCCGGCCACATCGAGCAGGGCGAGGAGCGATTCATGGTCGAATGGGACCGCGAGGACAACGTCTGGTACGACTTACGGGCTTTCTCGCGTCCGCACTATTGGCCGGTGCGGCTGGGCTACCCCGTTACCCGGCGGCTACAATGGCGCTTCGTGCTGCAATCGCAGGCGGCCATGCGGCGGATCGTCCAGTCCGCAATCGCTGCTGAGGAGACAAAATGAGAAATTTCCTATAAACCCAACGCGGCCCTCGTCAGCGCGCCGAACTTTGCGTCACGTTGGATGACGAACTTCCTCTCTTGCCGGCGCGGTATTTGCGACAACCGCCGCCGCACGCCCGAATTTCTGAGTGCCCTAGTGCGGGGATTTTTACGAATCGGGGCGCGGGTCCCCTCGCGGGCGCGCCGAGACCGTATGCATTTTTTGCAACTAAGTGTTGCACTTGCTGGATTCCGCCAAATGGGTGAGTCCAAAAATTCCGCAGACCGCCAACCTGGGCTTACCGCGCTTGTCCGCAGCATGCGTTCGGCCGGCAAGTCACCGGTTGTCCGCGGCATTGACTCCTCCCTTGGAATCCTGCTATATTCCCCCCAAATGTACCATAGATTCCCAGCAGGTTATGTAACGTGACCTGTGCAGCAAAGATCGATCGTACGAGCAGGCGGTTGCAGTAGGGCAATTTCCATGAATATGGCAACGCAACCTCCAACGGCGGCCGAACCAGCCGATTCCTGTTCGCCCTCCGGCGGCCTGGAGGCCTGGCTGGTGGCGGCCGTAACGGTAGCAATTGCCGTCTCGACCCTGGTCTATGTCTACCTCAACGCTTTCGCGTCACCCTGGAGCGATGAGTGGCGTTGGGTGCCGACCGCCGTCGGCGAAGAGCCGCCCACCGCAGAGTGGTTTTGCAAGAACGAGACCGGGCATTGCCTGCCGTTGACGAAATTGGCGTATCTTGGCACGGCCTGGGCGACGGGCGTCAACTTCCGTGCGATCGCCTTGGCGAGCGTCCTGCTGCTGGCCGCTACGGCCACGGCAATGACGCTGGCCGTGGCACGCTCGCGCGGCAGCAGCAGCGCGCTGGACGTGTTCATCCCCATCGCGCTGCTGAACTGGGGGCACTACATGAGTCTCCTCTGGGGATTCCAGTTGTGCTACGTGCTGCCCGTCGTACTAGCTTGCATGCTCCTACTGCTGGTTTCCCAGAGCGGCGAACGGCTGTTGGCGGTCCGCGCGGTGTTGGCCGGCGGTTGTGCGGCGGCAGCGGCGCTCTGCGGCGGGGCCGGCATTTTCTTTTCGCCCGTCGTGGCCGTTTGGCTGGTCGCTGCCGGCCTGCGCAGGTGGCGCGAGAACCGCGCGGCGTGCGTGGCGATTCTCGCGGCGGCCTGCATCGCCTTGCTTCCGCTGAAGGCCTACCTGGGCGCGCTGCCGGCCGTTCGCAACGATTCCGCGGGCGCCCGCATGACCGCGGGCATCGTTTTGCGCGGCACGCTGCAATTCCTGAGCATGAGCGTGGGGAAGTTTGGCGGGGAGACGTACCCGGTTTCCGGCCTGCTCGTCGCGGCCCTGGCGGCCTTGGCCGCCGCGCGGCTCGTCCAGGTTTGGCGGCGATGCCCCCAAGAGCGGATTCGCGCCGCGGGGTTGGGCCTATTCTTGGCCGGCGGGCTAGGGATGGCCTTGGGCATCGGCTTGTCGCGCGGCCACATCGGCTGCTTGCAGAACCGCTACAGTCTGCTGGGCGCGCCTTTGATCCTCTGCCTGTATCTCGTGGGCACGTATTACGGTCCGCCAATTCGGCCCGCCTTGTTGCGCCGGTTCTGCGTTGCCGGGCTGCTCGTGCTGGTGGTGCTCTACGACGTCAAAGGCATGCGGCTTGCCCGCGACATGTACTGGAACGTGCTGCGGATGGAGGCCTCGGTACAGGAGGGGCTGCCGCCCGCCGCGGTGGCGGTGCGGCACTGGGAAGACGTGCAGGCCGCGACGGCCGCCTCGCTGCGCTCGGACCTGGAGTTGTTGCGGGCCAAGCGCGTAGGCCCCTATCGCGGCGGCCTCGCCCTGGAACAGCCGCGCGACGTTGCCGTCCGCCCGATGCTCTCGCTGCAAGTGCCGCACGTTGTCGAGGAGTTGAAATCGCTCGCTAGCGGCGAGGAGCTCGTCCAATCGTTTCTGGCGGCAAGCGACGGGCCGCTTTTCCGTATCGACGTGGGAGCGTATCCCGCCCGCCGCGCCAGCGGGCGGCTGCTCTGGTCCTTAGACGAGATCGACGCGTCTGGCCGGCGGCGGACGTGGGCCAGCGGCGAGGTTTCGTTGGACGGTTGGCGCGATCCGGCCTATGCCCAGCTTGCTTTCGCTCCCTTTACGCCGTTGCCCGGCGGCCACTGCGAGTTGCGACTTTGCCCCGAGGGCGGGGCCGGGCCGTTGTTGAACGTCGCTGAGTGCGGACTAGCCGATCAAGCCGCTGGCGCGGTCGGCCTGCGGGCCTTCGTCTATTACCAGCGAGCCCCCCTGCAACGAATAGGTCCATAGCGACGGAGAGCAGCTTGACACGGCCGCAAGAATCGCCGATAATGTACATAGAGTACACAACGTACATTTATCGGAGAGAATCGCTATGGAAATGAACATCGTGGACGTGCGGGAAAACCTCGCGGAGGTCATCAACCGCGTCGCCTATGCCGGCGATCGGGTCATCCTTCGACGGCGCAGCAAGAGCGTGGCGGCGGTCGTTTCGATGGAAGACCTCGCGTTGCTCCAAGCCCTGGAGGACCAGGCCGACGTGAATGCGGCGATCAAGGCACGCAAAGAAAAGGGCGCGGTGCCCTTGGAGAAGGTCAAGGCAAGGCTAGGAATGAAGTAAACGATGGCCGGGTACAAGGTTTCCTTCAAGCCGTCGGCGGACCGGCAGTTGCGAAAACTACCCGCGGAGGTCCAACGGCGAATCGTCGGCAAGGTGGCGGCGCTGGCGTCCAACCCCCGGCCGGCCGGCGTGGTGAAACTGGCGGGAGACGAGAACCTTTGGCGAATCCGGATCGGCGATTATCGCGTAGTTTACGAGATCCATGACGATCGCCTGGTTGTACTCGTCCTTCGCGTGGCCAATCGTAAAGACGTGTATCGGCGCAAGAAACCGAAAGGCGAGTAGTTCCGCGGCCAAAAGGTGGCATTCGGTGGCGAGACTTGGCCGGCGGCGGGCGATCAAAGACCGGCGAGGCCGGCCCTGAGGGAAGCCAAGGCCCAATGCGTTCAGTCTTTGTTGCACCCCTACCAGAGCTTCTATCGGGCCGTGCGATGGTTCCACCGCATGAAGTTGAAAGGGACTCCAACTCGCTCATTTCTTCCGAACGCTCTAACAGACTGCCGCGGAATTGCCGTTGGTGTGCGTCTTCTACAACAGCATGCAGGTTTCGCCTGGTAGAAAGCGAACCTTTGCCTGCTTGAGATGCAGAGAGTTGCAAAAATCACGAGGACTTTGATTCTGGCCGGACTTGTTTTGGTATCGGCTGCGGCGTGGGCGATCCGCAAGTGAAAACCGATCATCCTTGGTATCGGGGTGAGCTGTCCTGCTCGACGTTCCTGCGGCCGTTCGCCCTGCAAGCGGATACCTGAAACATTACTTACCGGAAAGCAAGCGCCAGCCGGGTGTAACGACCGGCGCGTGGTCGGGCGGTAGCGGCTCCACGAGCTTGGCGTAGAGATCGGGACGACGGGCCTTCAAATAGCGACGGCCGCCCGACAGTTCGATCTTCTCGGGCGTGCATAGCCCGACGACCACGTCGTCACCCAAGGCAGAGCTTTCGGTGATGACCTCGCCCATAGGGTCGATCAGCATCGCATTGCCCGGCTTGATCGTATCGTAGTCGATGCCCACGGGATTGCTGAAAATATAGTAGACGCCGTTCTCGTAAGCGCGAGTTGGCAGCCAGCGCATGAGCCATCCGCGGCCTTTAGGGCCCATGAATTCCAGCCGCAGAGGGACCGGATCGCGATGGCGGTTTTCCCACAGTTTGCGATCGATCTTGCCTCTTCCCGGCATGGCGCTCGGCAACCCGCCGGTTACGTGGGGGGCAAAGATCACGTCCGCGCCCATCAGGGTCAGAATCCGCGGGTTCTCCGGCAGGTTGTTATCGTAGCAGATGAGGATGCCGCACCGCACGCCGCACAATTCGAAGACCGAGTAATCGCAGCCTGGGGCGATGCCGGGATGGATGAAGGGATGCAGTTTGCGATGTTTCTGCACAAATCCATCGGCAGTGACCGCTACGTAGGTATTGTAGAGCTTGCCGCCCTCCGATTCGACCAAACCGGCCATCAGGGCCACGCGGAACTGCCGGGCCAGATCGATCAAGCGGCAGGTACTCGGCCCCCCGGGCACGGGTTCTGCCAGGGCCGCGAGCTGCGCGTCCGACAGCGTTTGCAGGAACGTGTATCCCGTGATGCAACACTCATGGAAGCTGACGATCTCCGCCCCCTGGGCCGCCGCACATTGTGTGAGTTCCGCGATCCGGCTGACGTTATGATCCTTGTCGGCATCGCGGGCTTCGAACTGTACAGCGGCAATCCGGATGTCGCGCATTACTCAAGTCTCCCCCATTGATTATTACCCCGACGAGAAAGTCAATCAATAGTAACCCGAAGCATGAGCGAGTCATCCTCGCTTACGCTTCGGGTAACTGTTTGGTAATTTTGCTAGAAAACAATTCCAAGGTCGAGTCCTAAAGTGCTTGACAAGCAGGCTTCCCGGAATCATAATACCGCCAAACTTGAATAACGTGACTCTAATGGGCGGAGCGGCACGTAGGGCGATGGTTTTGTAGGTTTGCAATTTGAAAGGTGCTTCGCATGAAAGGCTCGATTGCCAGTCTGGCGAGTTCTCATCGTGGTGAAGCGGGCGCGGCCGTGTGTCGCGCGGTCGGCGCGGTCGTGCGGGTCGGCGTCTTGATTCTGCTGGCCGGGTTGTCGCCAGTCGTTCAGGGCCAAACCCTTACGACCCTTGCCAGTTTCAACGGCAGCAGTTTAAATGGCGGCAATGGCCAAAATCCGTATGCCAGTTTGACGCTCAGCGGCAACACCCTGTATGGAACAACCGCGAGAGGCGGTGCCGATACGTACGGCACGGTCTTCAGCCTGCCCCTGAGCGGCGGCAGCCCCACGGTGCTGACCTCGTTCGACGGCAGCATCGGCGCATTTCTCATGCCGGTTTGACGCTCAGCGGCAACACTCTATATGGGACAAACGTAGGCGGCGAACCTGCCTTCGGCTCAGTCTTCAGCGTTCCCCTGAGCGGCGGCAGCCCCACGGTGCTGGCCTCGTTCAACGGCAGCTTCGACGGCAGCAACGGTGCATATCCCTATGCCGGTTTGACGCTCAGCGGCAACACCCTGTATGGGACGACCGTACAAGGCGGCGCCAATAACGACGGTACGGTCTTCAGCGTGCCCCTAAGCGGCGGCAGCCTCACGGTGCTGGCCTCGTTCGGCGGCAGCAACGGTCGACAGCCCTATGCCGGTTTGACGCTGATCGGCAATACCCTGTATGGCACGACCAACGCGGGCGGCCCCAATGACGACGGCACGGTCTTCAGCGTGCCCCTAAGCGGCGGCAGCCCCACGGTGCTGGCCTCGTTCAACGGCAGCAACGGCGCAGTTCCCCAAGCCGGTTTGACGCTGATCGGCAATACCCTGTATGGGACCGCCGGTTACCTCGGCGCCAATGGGGACGGCACGGTCTTCAGCGTGCCCCTGAGCGGCGGCAACCTCACGGTGCTGGCCTCGTTCAACGGCAGCAACGGCGAACGCCCCCAATCCACTTTGACGCTCAGCGGCGACACGCTGTATGGGACGACCTACTACGGCGGCGCCAATGGGGACGGCACGGTCTTCAGCGTACCCCTGAGCGGCGGCAGCCCCACGGTGCTGGCCTCGTTCAACGGCAGCAACGGCGCAAATCCCTATGCCGGTTTGACACTCAGCGGCAACACACTTTATGGGACGACAGTTTACGGCGGCGACAATGGGAGCGGCACGGTCTTCGCCTTGAACCTCAGCAAGTTCTACGCTTGGAATGTCGCCGGTGGCGGAAGCTGGGCGATGGCCGCGAATTGGTCGCCCGCAGGGCCGCCCGACGGGGTGGACAACACGGCTGACTTCAGCCAGCATTCGTTGGCGGCCAACGCCACGGTCACGCTCGACGGCAACCACACGATCGGCAACCTTGTCTTCGGCGACCAGGGGAACGCCTACAATTGGACGCTGGCCGCGGGCAGCGGCGGCACGCTGACCCTCCAGATCTCAACCGGCACACCCACGATCACCGTCAACAATCAGACAGCCACGATCAGCGCGGTGCTGGCGGGAAGCCAAGGGCTGACGACGCTCGGCGGCGGCGCGCTGGTCCTGGCCGCCTCGAACGTGTACACCGGCGGCACGACGGTCAGCGCGGGCACGCTGCAACTTGGCGACGGCGTTGCCAATAACGGCTACGTGCAGGGCAACATCCTGAATAACGCCGCGGTGACCTTCGCCAACCCCGCGGCGCAGACCTATTCCGGCGTCATCAGTGGCTCTGGTTCCCTAGCGAAAATCGGCGGCGGTGCCCTTGCCTTAACGGGCAGCAATACCTACACCGGACCGACAGCCGTCAATCAAGGCATATTGGAAGTCGACGGCTTGCTGCTCAGCGCCGTGACGGTCAACAATGGTGGCATTCTGAGCGGCACGGGCAGCCTGACGAGCGTGATGGTCTATGCAGGCGGGCACCTCGCTCCGGGCAACCTCAACACCGGCGCGCTCACCCTCGCGGGCAATATGGACTTCGAAGGCGGCGAACTTGACGTCGTGGGTGCGGGCAGTTCCCTTACCGGCCTGTCGATCGCGGGGAACTTGATTTTGAACGACGCGACGCTCGATTTCAGCGGAAGCCTTGCCCCCGGAACGTACACCATCGCTAGCTATGGCGGGACGCTCAGCGGACAGTTCACCGCGCTGAACCTTCCCGCCGGCGATGCCATCAACTACGGCACGCGCAGCGACAGCACGATTACCCTTTCGGCCGTGCCGGAACCTGCGTCGCTGGTCCTCCTCGCCGTCGGCGCCGTCGGTCTGTTCGGCTTTGCGTGGCAACGCGGATTTTTGAGTCTGGACCTGGCGCAAGCGGCGCGTCAAGTCGCCGCTTGGGCTGGTCTTGCCCGGCGCGTGGACCGCTTTCGATGTTGGGCACAGATTTCCGGCCGGGCCTTCCGGCCGCATCGTTCGTCCAAGGCGAGGAGCATCTGCTCGAACGCGGCGGGCCCGAAAATCCGCCGGAGAACTTTCTGGCGATAAACGGGAACGTGCTCCGGCGCCTGGATGAGCAGCTTCACGCGTTTGCCGCCAGTCGGGGCCACCGTGATACGAATGCCATTGCCGATGAGAATTCCGTCGTCCGCATCGATCGTGAGAACCAGCATTTCTTCCTCCTTGCTTGGGCTGTCTTCCACACCCCCAGCGTCCATCGCTCCGGGGCGTGGCGAATGATAGCAATGCTAGCTCAGCTAGCAAATAGCAGTTTCTTGATTTTTCTGCATGGTTCAATTTGCGGGCGGTTTGGGTAACACTGTAGGGAACGCCCTCCGCGGCGTTCCAGGGCCACCGGAACGCCATCGACCCGCCGCGCGGGTGCCCCGGCGTTCCCTACAGAATTTTGGCCGGCGGAAGTGCTACCGTGGTTTGAACCATGCCGATTTTTCTGCAATTCTGGGAGGTTCGCCAAGTTCTTTGGCCAATAGCCGCTGACGACGGGTCGGGCGTGGGGGCTATCTACAAATCGTTACTAACAGACGATATATTCTCCCGTGGACCGAGCCTATAATCATGGCAGCGGCAAATCGCTCGGATTTCCCACAAAACTTGGGACTTGTCCGAAACGGTAGTATCCGAATTTGAACGCCGACAGAGACCATCTCCGTAGGATAATGAAGATGAAACCATGAAGAAACGTCGACCAGGTCGTCTCGCGGGGTGGGTGACCGTCGGGGGATTGGCCGCAATCCTCGTTGCGCTCCTAATCGCAACTGATAATGGTCCCATTGGCACCATGGAATTGCTTTGGCAGAGCGTTCTTTTCTTGGGCATCGCTTGTGCTCTCGCTGGAGGATTCCGTTGGATGCTGGCAAAGCACAACGGAAACGTGCGCCAAACGTTAAAAGGTTGTGCCAAGGTGTTCTTGGGCATTGTCTTGATTATTCTGGCTCTGCTCGGAGTGACCGTCATTGGTGTCGTTTATGCGGCCCCCGACATCTGGGCAGGACGAAAGCCCGTTCCGCCTGCAACTGCCAAGGTCCTCTTGCTGGGCCTAATTGCTTGCGCCGGAATGTTGATTTGTGGCGTGTATCAACTCTTTCGAGCAACGTTCGGACAGCCAAGAGACGCTAAAGTGAGTTTGGATGACCCCCAAGCCACCGACGCCACGCTAGAACGTCCCGAAGGAGTGCCCCAACCCCAATGGCCGGACCTGCGGGACGCCAAGGTGATCGGTGCCACAGTCCTTCTCATGTCCGTCTTGTTCGTCTTGTTCGTTGCGATTCAACCAACACCCCCTAAAAAACCATTACCGCCGCCGATAATCCGGCCGATTTCACAGCAAACAATCTGGGTAGGAAAGCCGCTGAGTATTTTGGTATCCGTCGAGAACGCACAGTTGTGGAAAGACAGATTACGATATTCCCTCGGCCCGAACGCCCCAGTCGGATCGGTAATCGATGCCAAGACCGGCGTCTTCACCTGGACGCCAACCGAGACTCAGGGGCCGGGCAAGCACGATGTGGTGGTCTTGGCCAATGGACCAGAGGGTGAGACGGCACAGACGACCTTCGAAGTCAACGTGACGCCGCCTCTAAAAAAACTGGTTCCGGCGGACAAGTAGATAGAGCGAGCGGAGCCGGCTTTCGATGCAGGTTTCCAGACTTCACTCGGGCAAGTGGTCTGTCGATTTAGTCCGAAAACATGCTCTCGTCCCCGCTGGGGCAAGCCCAGCGGGGGCGGGACTAAATCGACAAACCGCTTGCCCGAGTGGGGTCTGGAAATACAGCGTCCACACTTGAGCGAGCACCGAACACAAAGCATTCTTACCGATCTACTGCTTTTCCGCCGCTTTTGCACAGGCCACACGGTGCGTGCCTGCTACTTTTCTTGGCTCTTCCGTTCTTAGGTGCAAAATGGATGGGAGACTGCGCTGGAGTCCCGCCTTTAGGCGGAATTGCCGCGGAAATTCCGCCTAAAGGCGGGACTCCAGCAGCCGTTTTGCGACGTTCGCACCCAAGACCGGAAGAGTCCTTTTCTTGCAATTCGCCGGGCCTTCGCTCAGTCGGCTCATGCCGCGCGGCGAACGAGCGGGTATGCGGGCAGAATGGAATCCCTGTCCCGGACAAGCGCAAGGAATTCGTCGTAATCGCGAATGTAATCGTTGGCGTCGTAGCGGTGCGAGGCGAAGACCAGCAGGGCTGCGTCGGCCGAATACTTGTACTGGACGCACCAGATCATGGGTGGGATGTAGACGCCCAGGGCCGGCCGATCGAGCACGATTTCTTCGCGGCAGGAGCCGTCATCCACGATGACCGCCACGGAGCCCTTCACGCAGACGAGGAACTGGTGGCAAGTGCGATGGGCATGCTCGCCGCGGACGTTCTCGCTGGGCACGTCGTAGACGACGAAATAGCGTTGCACGGCAAACGGGATGTCGTCATCGAAGTTTCCTACGGAAAGCTGCCCGCGCAGGTCGCCGACTTCCTTCAGCGAGTGCAGCGACACACCGGTAACGCGCGAGTACAGCATACCCGCTGGCGGCGAAACTGGCGGCGACTTTTCGGGAGCGGTCCAGCGGCAGGCGTCCACATAACCGGAAATCCGCGCCGGGTTGCCGGTTACCACGGCGTTGGGCGGCACGTCGCGGGTGACGACACTGCCCGCGCCGATCATCGCGTGGCTGCCGATCTTGATGCCCGGCAGAATGGTTGCGTTAGCGCCGATCGACGCGCCGTCGGCCACCAGCGTGCGCAGCACCGCGGCCTGGTATTGCTTGCTGCGCGGGAATTTGTCGTTGGTGAAGGTGGCGTTGGGGCCGAGAAACACATCGTTGCCCACTCTCAGCCCGTCCCAGAGCTGCACGCCGCACTTGACCGTGACTCGGTCGCCGAGAACCACGTCGTTCTCGACAAAGACATGGTCGCAGATGTTGCAGTCGCGGCCGATGCAGGCACCCGGCAACACGTGGGCAAAGGCCCAGATGCGGGAGCCTTCGCCGACATGCTGGCTTTCGCATAAGGCCTGCGGATGGATGAAGGGCTTCATGCCGCCTGCTCCTTCTCCCCTGCGGAAACAGCGGCCGGAAACGATTGTTGCAACATGGGCACGAAGGCCGGCCGCTGCTTGGTGTTCTCGAAGGTCCGCCAAAGATAGGCCCCGATGATGCCCATGCCCAGCCACTGGGAGAACATGGCCGTGAGTATTGTGAGGATGATGGGCGTGTAGCCCGGCACGCCGATAGCGCCGAGAAGCCAGGCGATGAGCACCACCGCCCAGGCGAGGGCCGAGAAGGCCATCCCCAACGAACCGACCAGCATCAAGAGTGTCAGTGGCAGGTCGGTGAACGAGAATATGCTGTCGAACATGTAGCGGAGCTTGCGGCGCAACGTCCAGCCGCTAACGCCGCCGCAGCGGGCGAGGCGGACGTAGGGAATGTGCTTGCGGCGAAAACCGAGCCAGAGCACTTGTCCCACCAGCGAGCTGTTCGATTCGTGCAGACCCAGCAGGGCGTCGCGGACGGCCACGTTGCAGCCGAAGGCGTCGATCCCGCCCGGCGGCATATCGCGCTGCACCAGGCGGCGGTAGATCGACCAGAAGAGATTCGCCGAAGTCTTGCTCAGCAAGGGATCGTCGCGGCCGGTGCGGACGCCCAGGGCGATATCGACCGGCTCCTCGCTCAGGCAGCGGAAGAATTCCGGGACCAACTGCGGCGGCTCCTGCAAGTCGGCGGCCATCACGGCAAAATAAGGACCAGCGGCAATGGAAAGCCCCATGCGGATAGCGGCAAACGAACCGAAATTCCGCGACAGCAAGACCAACTCTGAGGCGAAACCGCACGTTCCCAGTCCCTCGCGGAGTTGTTCGCAGGACCGGTCCTGGCTGCCGTCGACCACGAAGACCACCTGCATCCGGCCCTGCAAGCATTGGTTCATGCGCTCGAGCGACTCCAGCAGGGCGTCTATCGAGCTTTCGTTATTGTAGACCGGGATGATCAGGGAATAGCACGTGGCGGGCGGCTTGCAGCCCGCGCGGCCCGGCCCCGTCTCAGCCTGCACTGCGCAAGGAGTTGGATACACAATCGATCTCGCTTTCCGTCATTTCCGGGAAACAGGGGAGGGTGAGAATTTCGTTCTGTGCCGCCTCGGTGGCCGACAGGTCGACCTTTCGCCAGGGACGGCCTTGCAGCGCCAACTGCTGGTGGTCGGCGACCGGGTAGTGAATGGCGGTGGCGATCCCCTGCTCCGCCAGGCACGTCCGCAGGCGGTCTCGTTGGGGATGGCGAGCGACGCACAGATGCGCGACGAAGTCTTCGCCCGGGTTGTGGACGAGCCGCAAGACAGCGCCGGAGGTAGCTTCGCGATAGCGGGCCACGATCGCCCGACGGCGCTGATTCCAACCATCTACGCGGGGCAGTTTCCGCCGCAAGATGGCGGCCTGCACTTCATCCAGTCGGCTGTTACGTCCGCCGGGGAGCGAGGCGTGGTATTTTTCCGTCCAGCCGTATTGCCGGAGTTGCCGGACACGGTCGGCCATTTCCCGGCTGTTGGTGACAACCGCACCGCCGTCGCCCATAGCGCCGAGATTTTTGGTCGGGTAGAAACTGAAGGCCGCGATGTCGCCCAGGCTGCCCGCGCGGCGGCCGTTGTATTGTGCTCCGTGGGCTTGGGCGCAGTCTTCGATCAAGCGAATGTCGCGCCCGCCAAGCACCTGCCGCAAGCCGTCGATATCGGCGACACGCCCATACAGGTGCGTGGCCACTACGGCCCGCGTTCGCGGCCCCAGGGCATCGGCCACTGACTGCGGCGAAATGGTCAGAATGTCGGGATCGACGTCGGCATAAACAGGAACCACCCCCAACAGGGCGCAGGCGGTGGTCGTATAGCCGCCGGCATTGGCGGCGGTGATCACGTCGTCGCCAGGCCCGCAACCGGCGGCCCGGAGCGCGAGTTCCAAAGCGTCGGTTCCACTGGCCACGGCTACGGCGAAAGTAGCGCCGCAAAAGGCAGCGAACTCTTGTTCGAATAGGTCGTGTTCGGGGCCTTGGACGTACCGGCCGGCCGCCAGCGCAGACCACACCGCCGCTTGGATCTCGTCGGCCAGCGACAGGAATTGGCGATGCAAGTCGTTGAGGGGAACGAACATGTGAGCCGCGCCCGTATGAGGGAGGGACCGGTAGGCAGGACGTTGGCCCCACGTTTATAGCCCGATCGGGCGAATCAAGTCAACCCCGTTTGGCGAGAAAGCCAACGGCCCCCAACGGCCGGTTGGGCTAACCCGGATTATTCAAGAATTTAGGGAATTCTTGCCCCTCCTGGAGCATCTAAG
>CAZTPX010000133.1:0-25808 GCA_964615095.1 uncultured Planctomycetaceae bacterium
AATTGTATCCCGCCCCAAAACGAAATCCGGAAGTTATTTTTCGGTCGGTCCTAAGGGAGCGTCGTCGCCGCGATCTTCGCGTCCGGCACGCCCAACGCCCGTAACACACCCGCGGCCATGGCGGCATCGCCCAGTGGCTTCATATGCACGCCGTCGCCGGTGAGCCATTTCTCCTGCCCTGTCGGCTTCTGTTTCAGGGCCGTCAGGAACATGCCGTGCAGATCGACCACCTGGCACTTCTTCTCGGCGGCGATCTTCTTTTGCGCCTCCACGTACATGGTCAGCCGCTTGTTGCCCTCTGTGCTCGGATCTTCCTGAATGACCGTGGGCGTAAGCAAGATGACCTTGATGCCCGCCTTCTGCGCCGCATTGACCATCTTGGCGACGTTCTTCTCGTAGGCCGCCAAGACCTTGGCGTCGTGGGGCTGGCCCAGGCGGTGCCAGACGTCGTTGATGCCGATGTTGATGGTCACGAAGGCCGGCTTGAGTTGCACCACGTCCTTGTCGAATCGCTGCACCAAGTCTTCCGCCTTCTGGCCGCTGATTCCCTTGTTGATCACCTTGGGGATCTTCATGCCCGGATATTGCTGAGCGAACACCGCGTCGATGTCGCGGAGGTATCCGCCCCCCGCGGTGATGGAATCGCCCATGACGACGATCTGGTCGCCCGGCTTGATCTGCAGTTCTTTGGGGGAGTCGGCCGGGGCCGGACCAACCAGAGCCAGGATCACCGCGAAGATTTTTTCCACGAGCACCACGAAACACCTCCTTCATTGGAATACATTAGAAACGGCCACGGACCAATTCCAGGCCGACGAAGCAGTCTAGTTTAATTGGAGGCGCGGCCATTGCAAGCCATCCGTCGGCTAAAGGCCCGGAGAACGCGGGCGGATTTTGCTTGACATGCCCTTAGCGGCTCTGCTAAAATACCGCCTGGAATCGGTTCCCGCCTATTGTCGACCGATTCCCGGTATCGGGTATGCGCAATTGCCGCGGCCGGCTCGACCCTCGGCCCGCCGCTACACTCTCCATTTTGCAAAGGACGATCCTATGGCCGATGTCAATGTAACCCGTCGTGATTTCATTCGAGGCGGAACCGTCGCCGCGGTGGGCGCCGCCCTGGGGCTCACGCCCACGTATACCGTGCAGGCCGGCAATCCCGACAAGGCCGACACCAAGCCCATTTTGAACTACAATCCGCAGATGGAATACCGCCGTTGCGGCAAGACCGGCATGATGATTTCGGCCATCTGCATGGGTGGCCACTGGAAGCGGATCGACAAGGTTGTTGGCCGCATGGAGAAAGGCAAGGGCTGGATCGCCCTGAGCGAAGGCAGCTCGGAATTCCAGAAGAACCGCAACGAGGTCGTCAGCCGCTGCATCGACCGCGGCATCAACTACATTGACGCCTGCGTAAGCGCGGAGGTGCTGGCCTACAGCAAGGCCCTCAAGGGCCGCCGCGACAAGATGTACCTGGGCTATTCCTGGTACGAGGCCGAGATGCGGAACCTGGGTAGCGAGTGGGCCTCGGCGGCCAAGACGGGCAAGCCGAAACCCGCGGGCTGGATCACGCAAAAGCTCAAGGACAGCATCGATTACGGCCTGAAGCAGGCGGGGCTGGAGTATGTCGACCTCTGGCGCGTCACCTGCCACGAGGGAAGCAGCGCGCATAGCGACCATGAAATTGAAGAGCTGGTTGCCGCCTTGGAATGGGCCAAGAAGTCCGGGAAGGCGCGCTTTACGGGTATCTCGTCGCACGACCGGCCGCACATCAAGCGGCTGATCGAGAAGTTCCCCCAGCAGTTCGAGGTCATCTGCACGCCCTATACGGCCAAGACCAAGGTGGTGACCGACGAATCGGGATTGTGGGCGGCCATGAAGAAGCTCGACGTGGGCTGGTTCGGCATCAAGCCCTTCGCCAGCAACTCGCTTTTCAAGGGCGACAGCGCGCCCGACAGCCCCCACGCCGAGGAAGACAACCGCCTGGCCCGGCTGGCATTGCGGGCGATCCTCTGCAATCCGGCTATCACCGCGCCCATCCCGGGCCTGATCAGCCAGCAGCAGGTGGATAACGCGGCCCAGGCCGTGATGGAACGCCGCGAGTTGGACCACGCCGAGCGGGCCGAATTGGACGGGGCCATGGAGCGGGCCTGGGCCGCGCTGCCCAGCCATTATCAGTGGCTCAAGGACTGGGAATACGTTTGACGATGAAGCCTTCTATTTGGATCGCCGCCGCAGGCTTGGTCGTGACAGTCGGCTGGCTGGCCTTGGCCGCCGACAAACCGCAGGAAGCCAAGGGCCTGCCGCCCTTGAGGGTCGACAAGTCCGCGCCCTTGTTGCTGGATGAGCCGCCCGCGCAAAGCGCGGAGCCGGCCGACCCGAAGAAGCCCAGGGCAGACAACAGCGCCTGCTTCGTCTGCCACGGCAATTTCCAGGAGGAGTCGATGGTCACGGTGCATGCCAAGGAAAACATCGGCTGCGCCAAGTGTCACGGCATCTCGCTGGCGCATCGTAACGACGAGGACAACGTGACCGCGCCGGAAAAGATGTACGCGCCGGTCAAGATCGACAACGCCTGCCGGGTGTGCCACGAAGACCACGACGCCCCGGCGCGGAAGGTGATTGCCATGTTCCAGGCCCGTTTTCCCGCCAATACGGATCCCAAGAAGGTTGTCTGTACGGATTGCCACGGCGAGCACCGCTTGAAGGTCCGCAGCGTCTACTGGGACAAGAACACCGGCAAGCTGCTGGGGCGCAACCCGCAGGCTTCAGAGAAGTCGGGCGTCGGCAAAAAGAAGGCCGAGGAGAAACCATAGGTCCGACGCGAGCTTACTATAATCAAGATATGGGGACTCTTGAGGAAGTCTTCAAAGCTGCTCAGGTCCTGCCGAGCGATGAGCGCGCATGGTTGGTTGAAGCGTTATGGGAAACCCTGGAGCCAAAGGACTGGCCGCCGCTCGATGCGGAGTGGATCGCCGAATCGCAACGACGTTCCGAGCAACTAAATTCCGGACAGATGACGCTTGCGTCGTGGACCGATGTTCGCAACCGCGTTCGGCGTCAGGCGGGTTTGGATGGTTAGGCATTGAAGACTGTTGCGGCGTCAGGATGCAATTCTGTCACCGGTGTTGGCAGTTTTACCGGAGACAACACGGTCCGCTCGAATAGGGCCCCGGAAAGCTGGTGGTCCAACTCCCATTTTCTCCATTTTTCCGGCCGACTAAGTTGCAAATAGAATTCTCGCTCCGCGGCGCGTTTACAGCGGCTCATAATCAGCAAGTTGTGCGTCCAAGACGATTCTCTCACCAGTGGTGAGAGCCTTGCCTGATGCCTTTACGTCTCGAAGAAGTTGCTGTCAGCAATCCGCCGACGATCTTGCTATAATCGAGACACAGGCAGATTAGAACGCCAACCCCGCCTTCCAGCCCACCTCAGGAAAACATCCATGAGAAGCCGTCTTCTTTCGCTTATCTTCTTGCTCGTCGGCGCCTCTCTCGCCTCCGCCCAGGATTCCGCGCCCAGCCCGACTGCCGTCAAATTGCAATTCAAGTATCGCTGGGTCTTCACCATGACCAACCTAGCCAGGAAAGAGGCCCTGCAAGCGACGATCGAACTGATGGAACGCGCCCGGCGGGCGGGTTATAACGGCATTTTCGTGGCCGACAGCAAGTTCGATAAGTTTCAACTCCAAGACAAGAGCTACGCCCGTAATGTCCACACGTTGCGCCAGGCCTGCACAGAACACCAGATGGCGCTCGTGGTACACTGCTGCTCGATGGGCTATTCCGCCGAATTCCTGGCCGCCGATCCCAACCTGGCCGAGGGTATGCCCGTCCGCGGGGCCACGTTCGTCGTCCGTGACGGGCAACTCGTGCCCGTCGACGATGCGCTCCGCCTGGTCAATGGTTCGCTGGACAAGTGGAAGGGTGACACTCCCGTGGGATGGACGGCGGACCGGCCGGGCGCGGTCTCGTTCCGCGACGACGAGGTCCGCTACGAAGGCCGGCCCACGCTGCGGCAAGATCATACGGCCGGCAAAGGCCGCCCGGCCCGCTTGAGCCAGAAGATCGCGGTCCTGCCTTGGCACTATTATCACGTCTCGGTGATGGCCAAGACCGACGACTGCACGTCGTCCGACTTCCGCATTTTCGCCATACCTGCCGGTCCCCGCGGGGGCGATCCGCTCAACTGGCAGCCGCCCCCCATCAAGCCGACCATGGGCTGGACCCGGCTGCACGCCACCTTTTGCAGCCAGGACAACACCGAGGTGCTCCTGTACCTCGGTTCCTGGGGCGTGCGCGGCGGAAAGATCTGGTGGAGCGACGTCCAGATCGAGCCGGGCGGACTGGTCAATCTCATCCGCCGCCCCAGCCTGCCACTGCGCGTGGCCGGCGAAGACGGCAAGACCGAATACGTCGAGGGCCGGGACTTCGCCGCGGTCAGCGATCCCAAGCTGGGCCACGACCCCAACCCCGGCTACTTCACCTATTGGCACGAGTCGCCCGCAGTCAAGATTCCCCCCGGCAGCCGACTCCGCGACGGCCAGCGGCTGACGCTCAGCTATCACTTCGCCACCCTTGCCGGCAAGAGCCATCAGATCAACTGCTGCCTGAGCGAGCCCAAGGTCTACGACCTGCTGGCCCAACAGGTCAAGTGGATCAAGGAAACGGTGCAGCCGGACTGCTACATGATGGCCCACGACGAGATCCGCCACTGCGGCTGGGACGACTCTTGCGTGAATCGCAAAATGACCTGCGGCCAGATCCTGGCCGACAACGTCCGTCGCTGCGCCGAGATTGTCCAAAACACCGATCCCACCCGGCCCGTCCTGGCCTGGAACGACATGTTCGACCCCTTCCACAACGCCCGCCGCAATGGCGCGATGTACCTGGCCAAGGGCGACGGTCCCTGGGCCGGCTCCTGGCAGGGCCTGCCCAGCAGCGTGATCATCGCCAACTGGTGCCAGAATAACGCCGACAGCTTGAAGTTCTTCGCCGACCGTGGACACCAACAGATCTTGGCGGGCTATTACGATGCCGACCCGCGACGGATCGTGCCCTGGATGGAAATGGCGGCCAAGGTCAAGGGCGTCTGCGGCGTGATGTACACCACCTGGGTCGGCGACTATTCGCAGCTCGAACGCTTCATGCAGATCGTCAACGCGGCCAACGGCGGGGGCAAGGGCGACACCGTAGGACGGATTGCCAATCCGTCCTACAACCCATCCTCCGCAATCAAAGCCGTCATCGATAAGACCGACCCCACCGCGGTCGGCGTGGTCGCCAACGTCAAGGTGCTGTCCGACAAGGTCAAAGACGTCTCCAGCCTGGCGGCCTGGAAGAGGTCGTATATCCAGGAGGGGATGTCCGACGAGGACAAGGCCCTGGCCATTTGGGAGTCGGTGGTTGCTCATCAATACCAGGATGCGCCGCCCAAGGAATTCCTGCACAACGAGAACACCGTGTACGACGTCATGAAGATGTTCAACGTCTACGGCTATTCGTTTTGCGGCGTGGCGGCCTGCGAGACAGCCTCGCTGGCCCGCTACGCCGGCCTGAAGGCCCGCGTGAGTACCATCGTGGCGCACGTCGTGCCGGAAATCCAATGGGACGGGCGGTGGCACATGCTCGACGCCTCGCTGGTGAACTTCTTCGTGATGAAGGACCAGCCGCCCGGCGCCGTCAACGGCAAGTTCTCCCGGGCGCTGACCAACTATGCCGTGTCCAAGGGGAACATCGCCTCGATCGAGGAGATCATTGCGGCTGTGAAACAGTGGTACTCCCAGCACCCCGAGTACCTCGTTCCGCCTGCCGGCCCGCAGGACAAGCCCCGCGGCGACGGCAACAAGCTGACCAAGCTCCACGCCTCCGAAGGCTGGCAGGGCTGGAAGAAAGGCCCGGCCCTGCTGACCGATTGCCCCTTGTACGGTTGGGATGGCTGGCTGCCCGCCCACACACACGGCTGGTATTCGACCATGCAGGAATACGACGGCAGCGTCTATTTCCCCTACGAGGCCGGCTACTCGATGGGCTACAAGGTGAATGTCCAACTCCGCCCCGGCGAGCGGCTCACCCGCAACTGGTCGAATAAGGGCCTGTACGTGAACATGGACGGCACGTCGGACAAGCCGGGTGCCCTGGACGGCAAGATCGGCGAGGGCCCCATGGCCTATTGCCCCAAGTTCGGCGACTTGGCCCCGGGACGCATTGGCAACGGCACGCTCGAGTATCAGGTGCCGCTGGACGCCTCGCTTGAGCAAAGCGCCTGGCGGTTCGCAGGGCTGCGGGCCGACGGCAAGCTCCGCCTCGCCAATGGCGCGGCAGAAGGCGTCCTGGAGATCCGCAACCCCACGAGTTACGTCTACCTCCGGGGTGAGGTTGCGCTCCAGGCGGTCGTCGGCCCGGGCGGATCGATCGCGATCTTCTTCAGCGACAACAACGGGCTGGATTGGCGGGAAGTGGCCCGCATCGACGCCAGCGGCCGGCGGCAGATCGATCTCGGCAAACTCATCCTCCGCCGCTACGACTATCGCCTCCGCCTGGTCTTCAATGGAACCGGCACGGGCCTGGACGAACTGGCTTTCCACCACGACATCCAGCACTCGCAGCGTCCCCTGCCGGCGCTGGACAAGGGCGACAACACGATCGCCTTCTCCGCCGGGCCGCCGGAGGGCACGATCAGCATCGAAGGTTCGTCGGACGTCGCCAACAAGGGCCGACAGTTGGTCTACACCGACTTTCATCCGCAGACGCGAAACATGAAGGACCGCCTCTTGATTGATCCCACGAAGCGCGACGGCGAATTGAGCTATCGCGTGGAAACGCCCGGCGACATGACGAGCATGACCATCTTCACACATTACCGTGCCCGCGACCCACGGGGCGGTTGGGACGTGCAGGTCTCGTTCGACGGCGGCCAGACCTTCAAGACGGTGAGTCGTTGCGCGGGACCCACGGTGGGCTTTGGCAACTTCGTGGAGGTCAACGACATTCCGCCCGGCACGCGCGCGGCCGTTGTCCGCTGGCTGGGCACGACCGGCTATAACGCCACGATGATCTTCAACCACCGCATCGACGCCGATTACCGGCTACCGCATGGCGGCTTCCGGCCGGTGAAGATCACCTACCACTGGGAAGAGGGCGGCGCTGAAAAGACCGACATTCACGTGGCCTGCAAGCCCTCGGAGAGTTACGTGATCCGCTGCGCAGCCAAGCCGCGGATGAAGTCCATTGCGCTGGAGCTGGAATGAACATTTGGGAAAGTCTACCGCAGACCGCCCGAGATGTAGAGTGTTTCGCCGGTAATCCAGGCTGATTCCGACGATGCCAGGAAGACCGCGGCCGGCGCAATGTCCGCGGGCTGGCCGATTCTGCCCAGCGGCGTTTGCGATTCGGTCTGCTTGCGGAAATCGCCTTCAGCGAATCCCACGGCGTGCAGGCCTTCGGTTTCCACCATGCCGGGATTGATCGCGTTGACGCGGATCTTGCGCGGCCCTAATTCCGCGGCCAGCGACCTGGTTATGGCGACAATGGCGGCCTTGGTGCTGCTATAGACCGAAGCGTTGGGAACAGCCAGCGTGGCTACCACGGAACTGATATTGATGATGCTGCCTCCCTCGTGGCCGAAATGCTTGACGGCCTCCTGTGTTGCCAGCAGAAGTCCCAACACATTGAGGTTGAACTGCTTGTGGAAGTGCTCGGTCGTTATCGACTCCAAGGGCAAGAACTCGTAAATGCCCGCGTTGTTGACGAGGATGTCGAGCTGGCCGAAAGCCTTTTTAGTGGCGGCGAAAAGACGCTGAATGTCCTCGGGCTGAGAAATATCGGCTTGGACGGCGATGGCCTTCCCCCCGTTCTGCACGATGCGATTGACGACCGCATCCGCGCCGGCCTTGCTGCTGGAATAATTGACGACGACCGAGGCCCCTTCGGCCGCCAAATGTCCGGCGATCGCTGCGCCGATTCCCTTCGAGGCCCCTGTGACCATGGCTATTTTTCCCTTCAAGCGATTCATGTCTGTCTCCTTTGCACAAATTCTAGCGCACCGACATGCGCGGGCAAGGACTGTCCACGGTCAAGCGTGATTGAAAAATAGGCAGCGCACAAGACGTGGCCCATGGGACTGCGGGCGTATAATTGACGTTGTCCGCCAGACTGTACGACGCTCGTCGTGTGCGGAGCGCGGGGAACGAGAAGGAGGAGTTTGCCATGAAGTGGGTTGGGCTGATTGCCGCCCTAGTATTGATGGCCGTCGTGCTGATCGACGCCTTCGAGGTGGTGCTGCTGCCGCGACGCGTGCGGCATGGCTTGCGCCTGGCCCGCCTGTTTTATCGCACCGCTTGGCTGATCGGACGGACTGCGGCGAGGCTCCTCCCGCCCGGCCGCTGGCGCACGGGGTTGCTAAGCGTCTTCGGACCGCTGTCCCTCTTCGTACTGGTCATGTTGTGGGCGGCGGGACTGATTGTGGGCTTCGCCCTGCTGCACTGGTCGCTGGGCACTGCGTTGTCGGTGGCCGACGCGGACTTGGGCGCTTACCTGTACTTCAGCGGCACCACGTTCTTCACGCTCGGCTACGGCGACATGGTGCCCACCGGCGCGGCGGGGCGGATATTGAGTGTGGCTGAGTCCGGCGTCGGTTTCGTCTTCCTGGCCGTCATCGTCAGCTACCTGCCGGTGCTCTACCAGGCCTTTTCGCGGCTGGAAATCGGTATCGCGCTGCTCGATGCCCGCGCCGGGTCGCCGCCCAGCGCGGGTGAATTCCTCCGCCGACTGGCCGCTGGCCGCAGTCCCTCCGGCGCCGGCCCCTTCCTGGTCGAATGGGAGCGCTGGGCGGCGGATCTGCTGGAGAGCCACATCTCGTTTCCGGTGCTGAGCTACTACCGCTCGCAACACGAGAACCAGTCGTGGGTCGGCTCGCTGACGGCCATCCTCGACACTTCCGCGCTGCTGCTGGCGGGCGTGGAGGGATCGGAGGGCTACCAAGCCCGGCTGACCTTCGCCATGGCGCGGCACGCGGCGGTGGACCTGGCGCTGGTCTTCCAAACGCCGCCGCTTCCGCCGCAGCCGGACCGCCTGCCCGAGGCGGCCTTCGACCGGTTGCGGACATCGCTCTGCGGGGCAGGCGTGAAGATGCGCGACGGGCCGGCGGTGGCGGCAGCGCTGGCGGAGTTGCGCGCCCTGTACGAGCCGTTCGTCAACTCCCTGGCGGCCTATTTCCTCTTCTCAATGCCGCCTTTTCAGCCGGAAAAGCCGCCGGTGGACAATTGGCAAACCAGCGCCTGGACGCCGCGCTCGCCGGGACTGGGCGGCCTGCGAACGGCCAGCGGGGACGACCACTTCGATTGACACGCTTGACTTCCGCTTTTGCCGCGCGAAGAATTCCTCAAGTTAACATCCTGTAGGAACGCCCTTCGTGGCGTTCCAAGAAAATGGACTGAACGCCGTGACCCGCAAACGGATGCCCCGTGCCCCCGACAGTACCATGCCCCAAGGAGAACGTAAGATGAAGATCAAGCGAAAAGGTTCGGCGGCCTGGCAAGGCGGCATCAAGGACGGAAAGGGCGCCATCTCGACCGAGAGCGGTGCGCTAAAGGATTATCCCTACGGTTTCGCCAGCCGCTTCGAGGGGCAACGCGGCAGTAACCCCGAGGAACTGATCGCCGCTGCCCACGCCGCTTGCTTCACAATGGCCTTGTCCCTGATCCTGGGAGAGGCCAAACTCACAGCCCAGCGGATGGACACCTCGGCCGAAGTCACCCTGGAACAGGTGGAAGGGGGTTACGCTATCACCGCCGTCCATCTGACCTTGACGGCCAAAGTCCCGGGCGCGGACCAGGCGACGTTCGAGAAACTCACCGCCGTGGCCAAGGCCGGCTGCCCGGTGTCCAAGCTGCTCAAGACCGAGCTCACGCTCACTGCAACCCTGATGGAATAAGGACCAACGTATCCGGCACACTCCGTGTGCCGTGTGAGATGAACGTATCCGGCACACTCCGTGTGCCGCCTGCAACGGCACACGGAATGTGCCGGATACATTGTCGGAGTGTGCCGGATACGTTGTCGAAAGCAAGCCATGGCTCAAATTGAAGAGGTGGCGTTTCCGCGCATGACCGACGCTGAGCTTGCGCTGGTCCGGCCCCTGGCGATAACCCGCGATTACGCGGATGGGGCGACCATTTTTCAGGCCGGCCAGGCGGATATCGATTTGGTCATCGTGGAAAGCGGCCAGGTCGAGATCCAGAATCCGCGGGACGGCGGGCGAGTGATCGCCGTTCACGAGCCGGGCCAGTTTGCCGGCGACATTGACATCCTGACCCGCCGTCCCGTCATTGTAACCGCGCTGGCGCGGGGCGCGACGCGCGTCCTCTGTGTTCCCGGCAGCCAACTCCGGACTTTGCTCAATCGCGTGCCCAGTCTGGGTGAAAAGTTGATTGTGGCCTTTACCACCCGCCGGGAACTTCTGGCCCAGTTGGGCGTGATGGGATTGCGAGTCGTCGGCCCGGCGCATTGCCGCGCTACGAACACGGTCCGCGAATTCCTCTACAAGAACTTCGTCCCCTTCACCTGGGTTGATCCGGAAAGCGAACAAGGACGGATGGTCCTCGCGGCGCTCGGTTCCGTCCGCAACATGCCGGTCATCGAGTGCAGCGACGGGCGGCTGCTCGTCGAGCCTACCTTGCAGGCACTGGCCAGCGAAGCCGGTATTTGGCAACACTGCCCTTCGCAGGAGATCGATTTTGCCATCGTGGGGGCCGGGCCGGCCGGCATCGCCGCCGCCGTGTATGCGGCGTCCGAAGGCCTCTCGACCTTGATGCTCGATCGGTTGGGGCCGGGCGGACAGGTCGGTGGCTCCTCGCGCATCGAAAACTTCATCGGCTTCCCCGCCGGACTGAGCGGGGCCGAACTCGCCACCCGCGGCGTCTTGCAAATGCTCAAGTTTGGCGCGCGGATCGTCGCCCCCGTCGAGGTCCAAAAGCTGATTCCGGCAAGCTCGGCAAATGAGTTGCACGCGCTTGTGCTCAATTGCGGCGCGGAGATTCGTTGCCGCGTGATTCTCCTGGCCCTGGGCGTTCACTGGCGAAGACTGGAAGCCAAGGGCACCGACCGTTTTACGGGCCAGGGCGTCTACTACGCCTGCACGACGGTGGAAGCCGACATCTATGACCGCGCCGACGTGGCGGTCATCGGCGCCGGCAACTCGGCCGGGCAGGCGGTCATGTTCCTGGCGGAGTGTTGCCGCACCCGTACGGTCCACTTGCTCATCCGTCGCACGTTGGGCCCCGGCATGTCGGAGTACCTGGCCAACCGGGTGCGGGCGGCGGCCAATGTGGTCATCCACGAACAGACGGAGGTCGAGGCGCTCTGCGGAAATCATCGCATCGAGGAGATTGTGCTGCGAAACAACGTCACGGCCCTGGAAAGCCGATTGCCCTGCGCGGCGGTGTTCGTCTTTATCGGCGCCGAGCCGGCGGCGGATTGGCTGCCGCCGGGCCTCGCGCGCGACGCCAACGGTTATCTCCTCACCGGTTCCGACGTCGTTCGTTCAGGGCTTTGGCCCAAAGCGGACCGCGACCCGTGTCCCCTGGAGACAACCTTGCCCGGCGTATTGGCGGCCGGCGACATCCGCTCCGGATCCACGAAGCGTGTGGGCTTCGCCGTGGGCGACGGTTCGCTAGCCGTCACCTGCGCGCATCGCTTGCTCTCGATCGTCCGCTAAGGGCGGGCGAATCAATAAGTGTCGCCTTTCGCTCCGCGAAAGATGCGACTTTCGCGGAGCGAAAGGCAACAATACGACAGTCCCGTAGGCCGGAACAAGCCTGCGCAGTTCCGGCATTCGTTAACCGTTGCCAAATGTTTGACTTCCGTACCGGCAGGATACATACTGAAACCCGTTGTCTGAGCAATTTGTATGCGTTTTTTGGGAGGCACGGCGATGAGCACGCGCGGAATGAACTGGGTTGTCGGATTAGGGATCCTGGTGGCGGCGCTGTCCGCGGGTGAGGCCTGGGCACGCAAAGACGCCCTCTTGGACGTCACGGGTGGTCAGATCCCCAACGATACTGGCAGCGACGGCGCGACGAAGATGACGATCGAGGACAACGCCCAACTGGGCGGCAAGGCCTTGAAGGTGGTCTTTGCGCCGGGCGATTCCTTCGGCGTCCGCACGGTCAAGCCGCGGAACTGGAAACCCTACATCACGCTGGAATTCGAAGTCTTCAATCCCGGCAAGGCCGACGTCGGCTTGCAGTTCAACGTCCGCCACAAGCGGTCGACCAGTTATCAGACCCGTGTGGAACACGGCTTCACGGTCAAGCCCGGCAAGAACTCGATCAAGATCGGCCTGGACGAGTTGGCCA
Source organism: uncultured Planctomycetaceae bacterium (assembly GCA_964615095.1). Classification (GTDB taxonomy): domain Bacteria; phylum Planctomycetota; class Planctomycetia; order Pirellulales; family Thermoguttaceae; genus JANXQG01. The sequence continues at coordinate 12,356 of CAZTPX010000133.1, forward strand.
ACGTGAACGGCTCCGCCCCCGACCTTTCCGACGCGCAGAAATGGTACATCAATCCCACGGAGGGCAAGTCGCCGACCCTGTACTTCAGCGACATCTTCTTGGTGGGCGACGACGCCGCGCCGGCCCCGGTGGCCGGCGGCGGGCCGGCCGTGATGGCTTTCAGCGGTTCCTTCCGCGTGACCGGCAAGGTGGGCGACATGCACGTGGACCTGACCGTGCAGCCGCTGGGCGGGACGGTCCAGACGGCGCCTGCCGCCGCTGCTGCCGGCCCAGCGGCGAGCAAGGCCGTAGCCACCGATCCGGCCCGACTGGCCCGCATCCGCGCCGCCCGCATGCCGCCGATCACCCGGCCCGTGATGTTCAACACGCCCGAGGCCGATGCGATCCTCACGGCCCTGGAAGTCTTCCCGCCCGATAACCCCTGGAACCAGCTCGTCGAAGACTGGCCGCTGCACCCGAACTCCAAGAACATCGTCGCGTCCATCGGCGCGGAGAAACCGTTCCGTTACAACGCCGATATGGGGTTTATTCTCGTGCCACCCCAGCAGAAACGGGTCGACTTGCTGAAACTGGACTCGCCGGCCGAGTCGGACAAGGGACCCTATCCCATCCCCGACAACCTGCCGATCGAGAACTGGCCCGTCGGCTACCCGGGGATGACGCTGGACGACGTCCAGCGGGACAAGACGAACATCGACGGTGACCGACACGGCATCATCGTCGATCCCGTGAACCGCATGCTCTGGGAGTTCTGGATCACGAAGAAGGTTGCCGGCGGGTGGGTGGCGAACCAGGCCTCGATGTTCGACCTGAAGACGAACAAGCTGCGACCGGACGGCTGGACCTCGTCCGACGCGGCGGGGTTGCCGATCTTCCCGTCCGTGGTGCGTTACGACGAGTTGAAACGCGGCGTGATCGATCATGCCATGCGCGTGAGCGTGCGGAATAGCCGCCGCGACTACGTGGCCCCGGCCACGCACTACGCCAGCCCGCACACCAACGAGGAGTACCCGCGCATGGGCGAGCGGCTCCGGCTCCGCCGCGATTTCGACATTTCCGGCTTCTCGCCCAACGTGCAGGTGATCTTGAAGGGATTGAAACGCTACGGGATGTTCGTGGCCGACAACGGCCTGGAGTGGGCCATCTCGGTAGCGCCCGACGAACGGATCCCGGCGATGCACGAGGAGTTCCGCAAGGTCAAAGGCTCGGATTTCGAAGTGGTCACGGCGCCCTAATGGGTTTTCGCCCAAGAGCGTCTGGACGAAATGGCGAAGTGCTGCGTTCTCGAGGGTGGCTGGGGCATACGGGCACCATGTACTCATGGTGCCCGTATGCCCCAGCCACCCTGTTGCTTCTTGCCGGACGCCGAATTATGCTATGAGCGTTTCCGCAATTTGAAATCTGAAATCTGAGATTTGCCATTCCATCCTGTCTGAAAGGCCTGCCCATGAAACGCTGGATTTCCCTTGCCTGCCTTTTGCTCCTCTCCTCGACCGCCGCAGCGGCAGAAGAGAAGGCCCTGCTGCGCACGCCGCCACCGGGCCCCGCGCCCAAAATCAATGGGCCCACAGTGTATGCCTGCGGCCCTAGCCATCCGTTTCTCTACCGCATTCCCGCCACCGGCACGCGGCCGATGAAGTTCTCCGCGGAAGGGCTGCCCGATGGCCTTACGCTGGATACCGAAACAGGCATCATTCGCGGCAAAATTGCCGAGAAAGGCGAGTACCGCGTGATACTCCGGGCGGAGAACCAAGAGGGCCAAGCGCGTCGCGTGTGCGAGCGGCTATTCAAGATCCTCTGCGGCGAGACCCTCGCTCTCACACCGCCGATGGGCTGGAACAGTTGGTACATCCACTATAACCGCGTGACCGAAGTCCATCTCCGCGAGGCGGCCCGGCAGATGATCGCCTCGGGCATGGCCAACTACGGCTACCAGTACGTCAATGTCGACGACTGCTGGATGAAAAAACAGGGCGACCCGCCGTATCGCGACGCCCACGGCGCGGTTCTGCCCAACGCAAAATTCCCCGAGATCAAGGCGATGGTTGACGCCATCCACGCCGTCGGACTGAAGGCCGGCGTGTATACGTCGCCCGGCCCCTGGACCTGCGGCGGCTACGTGGGCGCTTATCAGCACGAAGCGGCCGATGCCCGGCGATTTGCCCAATGGGAATTCGACTTTCTGAAGTACGATTGGTGTTCCTACGGCGAGGTGGCCGGCGGCAACGACCTGGCCCATATGAAGAAACCGTATCAGGTCATCGCAGCCGAATTGAAAAAACAGGACCGCGACATCGTGCTGAACCTCTGCCAGTACGGCATGGGCGAAGTCTGGAAATGGGGCGGCGAGGTGGGCCAGTGTTGGCGGACCACGGGCGACCTCGGCCTGGAACGCGGCAGCCGCCTGCCGGGGTTCTACGGCATCGGCTTCAGCAACGCCGCGCACTGGAAAAACGCCAAGCCCGGTTGCTGGAACGATCCCGATTATCTGCTCATCGGCTACGTGGGCGACGCCAGCCAGATGGGCGCGGGCCGCAAGACGACGTTGACGCCCGACGAGCAGTATTCCTACATGTCGATGTGGTGCCTGATGGCCGCGCCGCTGATCTTCAGCGGCGACATGGCCCGGCTCGATCCGTTGACGCTCAACGTGCTCTGTAATGCGGAAGTGATCGACGTCGATCAGGACGCGCTGGGCCGGCAGGCGCGCGTCATCCGCAAGACACCTGGCGAGTTCATCCTCCTCAAGGATCTGGGAGACGGCTCAAAGGCCCTGGGGCTTTTCAACCTGGGCGAGACCGAAGCCACGATTGCCGTTTCCTGGGGCGATTTGGGGCTCAGCGGCAAGCAGCAGGTCCGCGATTTATGGCGGCAGAGAGATCTGCAGGCAGCCGACGAAAAGTTCCAGGCCACGGTGGCTCGGCACGGGGTAATGCTGGTAACGCTGGGACCGCGAAAGCGTGTGGAAACCCTCGACGAATACCTCAAGTCCGAATCCAATAACCACAAGCCCTGAGGCCCAACCATGCTCAAAACCGGAATCCTCAACCCGCAAATCAATGCGCTCTTGAGCCGCGTTCGTCATACCAACACGCTGGTGATTGCCGATCGCGGTTTCCCTTTCTGGCCCACGATCGAGACGATCGATATCTCGTTGGTCGACGGCATCCCCACAGTGCTCGACGTGCTGCGGGCGGTGCGGACGAACTTTGTCATCGGCAAGGCCTGGATGGCCGAGGAGTTCCTCAAGCACAATACGGACGAGGTGCGGCAAGAGTTCGCCCAAGGGCTGGCGGGCATCCCGCTGGTCCACGAGCCGCACGTCGATTTCAAACGCCGCGTGCCCCTGGCGATCGGGCTGATTCGCACGGCCGACACGGTGCAGTATGCCAACCTGGTGCTGGAGTCGGCGTAGGTATTGTTGTAGGCAATCTATCGACCGTTCCGGATTGGACGGCTATTCCGGCTGGGCAAGGTCGAGTGGTTTACGTTGCGCCAAATCTGGGTTAAGCGGTTCGCCTGCTACGATCCTCGCAAGGCGGCTTTTCCTTGTTCCAGGCATGTTCGTTGTCGTGCGCGGCTAGGGGGCGAGATGCGCGGTTTCGGCCGGATATTCAGCCGGATTTTTTCCGCCGTTTTTTGACGGCAGCCAGATCATGGCTTATACTCGACTGTATCGCGTGCGCGCACCGCGCTCGCGTTGGACAATTGGACGGATCGGCTCCCGGATCGCTTTGCCCTAAGAACTCGGCCCAGCGCAGATTTCCCTCGGAACACTCCTGGGGCATTTCGGTGTTCTGAGACGGGTTTGCGGCCAGCCCCAAGCTGCGTTCCTACCCCCCCACGGACGACACCATGCAACGACGGCTCTTAACGGCAGCCATTTTCTGGCTGGCGGCATTCGCGATACTGGCGGCGCCTGCGGCGGCACAGCCGCCGGCCGCTTCTTCTCTGGCTTTTTCCGAGCGATCGATCCAGATCGACAGTTTTCTGCAGCATGGCCAGCAGTTGGAAGTCCAGCGGCGTTGGGGCGAAGCCCTGGCGCATTATGAAGAATGCCTGCGGCAATTCCCGGAAGAGAACACGCTGGAGAAGCGTTTCGAGCTGGCCCGGCTGCACTACGACCTGGGCCGCCGCTGCGCCGATCGCAGTTTTGCCGAGCACGTTTCCCGACTGCCGGCCGCCAAGGCCCTGGAACTCTATCTGCAAGTGCTGCAAAAGATCGAGACGCAATACGTGGAGCAGCCCTCGTGGAAGGACCTTATCGAACGGGGCACGATGGACTTGGAGACGGCCTTGGCCGAGCCGGTTTTCCTGGATCGAAACCTGCCCAGTCGCAATCCGGCCGCGCTGGAGGCATTCCGCCGCGAACTTCGCCAGGCGCTGGCCCAGCGCAACGTGACCAACCGCATGGAAGCCCGCGACAGCGTGGTGACGGTAGCCAATCTGGCCCAGCAGCGCCTGGGGTTGTCGCCCACGGCCGTGATCCTGGAATATCTCTGCGGGGCCACCAATTCGCTCGACCCCTACTCGGCCTATCTCACGCCCGACCAGCTCGGCGAAGTCTATTCGCAGATCGACGGCAGCTTTGTCGGGCTGGGCATCGAGTTGAAGGCCCAAGATGGCTCGCTGGTGATTGTCCGCGTGATCGGCGGAAGCCCCGCCGAGCAGGGCGGCGTACGGGGCAGTGATCGGATCGTGGCCGTCGACGGCCACCAGACTAACCGTTACACGACCGACCAGGCCGCCAACCTGTTGCAGGGACCTGAAGGCAGCGTTTGCAGCCTGGTCCTTGCCGCGCCGGGCGAGGCCGATCGCCAGATCTCCATTCGCCGGCAGCGGGTGGAAGTGCCCAGCGTCGATCAAGTCCGCATCGTCGATAACAAGCAGGGCGTCGCCTACCTGCGGCTGACCTGTTTTCAGAAGACGACCCGCCGCGACCTCGAGGCCGCACTATGGCGGCTGCACCGCGACGGCATGCGCAGCCTGGTCATGGACCTCCGCGGCAACCCGGGCGGGCTGCTGATCTCCTCGGTCGATATCGCCGACCTGTTCCTGGACGACGGCGTGATCGTTAGCACGCACGGCCGCATCCCCCAGGAAGACGCCACCTACATGGCGCATCAGGAAGGCACGTGGCACGTGCCGCTGACGGTCATTATCGACGACCAAAGCGCCAGTGCCGCCGAGATTTTTTCGGGCGCGATCCGCGATCACCGTCGCGGCACGATCGTGGGCGTGCGAAGTTTCGGCAAGGGGTCCGTGCAAGGCATTTTTCAGCTTGACGGATCGGACTCGGGCTTGCGGCTGACGACGGCGAAATTCTATTCGCCCAAGGGAAAGCCCTACAGCCGCGTCGGTGTCGAGCCGGACGTGGTGGTTCGCCAGGCGGCCCGGCCGATCAACGGCGCGGTAGCCGCCAAGGACGACGCCATGTTCGACGCCGCTTTGCAGATCGCCCGCAGCGCGGCCCTGCCGCGCTAGTTCCTCCCCGATCGCCTCCTTCTGCTCTTCGGCCAGCGGGCCGGAGTGGCTTTTGACACGGCATTCAGGACTCTCTAGAATATGAGTATTGGTGTCGCGCGGCCTAGAATGTGTTATGCCAGAAGGAGGACGCAATCGTGAAGTATCGGATAGTTCTTATTGAAAGCGATGAAGGATATTCCGTTAGTTGCCCTGCTTTGCCGGGCTGTCTTTCGCAAGGGCAGACCCGCGAGGAGGCCTTGGAGAACATCCGGATCGCCATCCGCGAATGGCTGGATGCCGAAGGCGCGGAGCAGGCGGTCTTTCGTGTCTCTGAAGAAGAGGTCACGATTTGAATGCCACGAATTCCAGGAGAAGGAATCCAGTATGCCGATCTACTTGCCTCCCATTTCCCGGCGATCGTTCCTGGCTGGCTCGCTGGCTGCCGGGGCCGGAGTTCTGTTGGGCCACGATGCCCTGGCTGCCGGGCGAAAGGCCGATCCTCACCGCTGGGTCTTGATCTCTGACACGCATATCGGCACGCATCGCGGAGATACACAAAAAGGCGTCAAATCGGCAGAAACTTTCGCGCAGACCGTCGGACAAGTCCTCGCCCTCGACCCGCAGCCGGCCGGCATCATCATCGCGGGCGACCTGGCCTTCCAGAAGGGCCTGCCCAGTGATTACAAGCTGATCGCGGAACTCTACCAGCCGATCCGTGAGGCGGACATTCCGCTGTATCTGGTGCTGGGTAACCACGACCACCGCGAGAACTTCTGGGATGCCTTTCCCGAGGCCAAGCCGGCCCGGCCTGCGGCCGATCGACAGGCGGCAATCGTCGAAACGCCACTGGCCAACTGGTTCCTCATGGATTCGCTCGATCAGACCGAAGCCACGCCGGGACTGCTCGGCAGGGAACAGTTGCAGTGGCTGGCCCAATCACTCGATGCCCACGCCGACAAACCGGCCCTGCTCGTCGCACATCACAACCTGGAGGCACTGCACGATGCGGCCGCTTTGTTGCAGACCGCCCAGGGCCGCAAGCAGGCCAAGGTCTATTTCCACGGCCATACGCACCAATGGAAGATCCGCCGCGAGAAAGAGGTGCATGTCGTCAACGTGCCCACAACTGCATGGACTTTCGATGCCAAGGAACCCCGCGGCTGGTTGGATTTCAACTTGCAACAAAGCGGCGCGACGGTCGTGATGAACGCGCTGGACAAGAAACACGCCAAGCACGGCGAGCGGCATGAACTCAAATGGCGGGCCTAGCCCCAAACCGCCGAAAACTTCCATAGCGCCCGCATGACAAGCCCCGTTGTGCGCCGTACAATTGCCTGAGAAAAGGTGGCGTACCGCGGACTGTCGTTCAACGGAAAGGGTCTGCACTGGCAGGATAAGGCGGAATCGTGGAAAAAACGTTATTTTCCGTATCCTGCACGACATGCCGGGCCCGGCTTGCCGTGCGGAATAAGGAAGCAATTGGGGCAATCCTGGAATGCCCCAAATGCGGCAGTATGGTCTTGATCTCCCCACCCGAAGGGTGGATACCGGAGGAAGAACCGCCTGCGCACGCCGTCACGCCGCCAACTCCTCTCCCCGTCACGCCGCCTCTGCCATTCTCGGCTGTTAAAGAATCAGCGCCACGCGCAAAAAATGGAGACTCCTCCATCCATCGCGGCGCGCCGCCGGAGGCCGAGGCAACCGTCGACGAGAAGCCCGTCGTGGAGCCGCCACCGGTTCAGCTTCCCGTCAGCCTTAGTGCCGAAATCGCGGCCACGCTCGCGCCGCCGGTCGCCGCGGCGCCGCCTGCGGCGGAAGCCACCTCAGTGCCCGCCACGGCGATGGCGAGCCTGCCGGCCGGTTTTACACCCTTCGAATTGCCGGAAGTCGTTGCCGGACAGACGTTCCTCTCGTTGTTGACGCGCTCGCTTTGGGGGCGCGTGACTGTGCTGATGGTTTCCGGCCTGTTGGGTCTGGCGGCGGTGCTCGCAGTCTGGACCGTCGTCTCCAAACGCCATGTCGATCCGAAACCCGACGCCCAGGTCGCCGCAAGCGAAACCGCCGATCCCCCGCCGGCGTCGCCCACACCCTTCAATCGCCGCTGGCTGCCCGAGCAAACCGTGCTGCTCGTCGATCTGCGAATGTCGCGATTGGTGCTACAGCCGTCGGCCCTCGACGCAATGGCCTTTCTCGACACCTGGCGGCGCCACTCGGACCAAGGATGGCAGCAAGCATGCCACAGTCTATTGTCCGATCTGCACGTACGACAGGAAGATGTTCGCCGCATGACGTGGGCCTCGACGGACCTGGCCGACTGCGTTGCCCGCGGGGTGGTCGTCCTGCAGTTGGACGAAAATATCGACCTGGGCCGCCAATTGCCTGCGGGCGAAAGCATCGACTTGGGGGCGAACTTCGTTGCTCGCCGGCCGCACGGCGGTTTCTGGCCGCATCCGCTGTTGGCGGTCGACGCGCATACGATCGTGACCGGCAGCGAGGATACTTTGCGGCAGTTGGTTGCCCGTCGCGGCGAGGCCAAGCTGTCGAGCAAATCGATCGAGCAGTTGCTCGCCAAGTTCTCGCCGGACTGCAATCTGACCGTAATGGTCGATCTCTTGCCGGCGCGGACCGCGGTCTGGAGCTTTCCTCCCAACTTGCTGGATGTCTGGCCGGCGGGCAAGGCGAGCTGGCGCGCGCTCTGCGAAGCGCCGCTGACGGGCCTGGGCATTTCGGCCCAGGCGGCCGGCGCCGGGCGATGCGAACTGGCATTAGTCTGCAATAGTGACGGCCTGGCGGGGAAGGTTCACACGGACATCGAGAAGCTGGCGCCCGCCGCGATTCAGGCCTTGCCCGCACACATCGCCGCCGTGCAGGGCATTCTGCCGGTCAAGCTTTCGGGTGCCGTGGCCGCGCGGTACAAGCGGCTCCTCGGCGAGTTGTTGGCGGCTTTGGGCAGCGCACGTTGCGACGTCGCCGACGGCGCGGTCTGGCTGCGTTTCGACTGGGGAGGATCGGGATTCTTGGCCTGGGGCGCCGCGACCATCGACAACGACAATGCGGCAGCGATCAAGGCCGATTGGCTGGCCGCGGCCCTGGCCGTCGACGAGGGCAATCAGCGCGGCTTGCTGGGCGGCTTGCTGCGCTGGGTGAAGGCCCAAAACCCGCCCAGGTTTCCCGAGGGCGCCGACGGGGCAGTGACCTTCAAACCGCAGACCCGCCTGAGTTGGATCGCAGGGATCTTGCCCTACCTGGGCCATGGCGACTGGCATGTCGAATCGGGTTACGACTGGAACAATACCCTTAACCAGGCGACCGTCAGGCGGCCGCTGCCCGAGGTGGTCAACCCGGCCTTGGGTCCCGCGGTGTCGTCCGACGGCTATCCGGCGACGCACTATGTGGGCGTGGCTGGCGTGGGCAAAGACGCCGCCGAACTGCCCGCCGACGATCCCCGCGCGGGCATGTTCGGCTATGGCCGGCAGACGCGGCAGCAAGACTTCAAACGCGGTGGATCCAATACGATCGCCATCTTGGGCGTGCAGGACCACTGCGGTCCCTGGGCACAAGGCGGCCTGGCGACCGTGCGGCCGCTGACTCAAGAGCCTTATGTCAATGGACCGGACGGGTTCGGCAGCGGGCAGGCTGACGGCATGGTGGCGGGCATGGCCGACGGCTCGGTGCGTTTCCTCTCCAAGGACATCAGCCCTCGCGTGATGGAGCAATTGGCCTCGGTCCGCCGCGGCGATGAAGTGGATCCCGCCGCGCTGGAAAGCAAACGGCCGGAAGCGGTGAAGAAAGACCCGCCGGTCCCCGATCGAAAACCTTCGCTGGCCGACCTGCATCCGCCAGCCAAGGAGTTGAAGACCAAGGAGGAGCCAAGCCCCGCGCTGCGGGCGAAGCTCGACGTGCCGATTGCGAAGATCTCGCTGGCCAAGATGCCGTTGGGCGAAGCCGTGCAGATCGTCGCCACGATCGGCAACCTGCCGGTAAGTTTCGATCCCGACGCCATGCAGGAGTTGGGCGTGTCGCTGCACGACGTCATCTCCCTCGACGAGACCGCCAAGACCACGGCGGGCAAGGCCCTGGAGGCGATCGCTGCAAGCCGCGGGATGACGACGTTGCTGGAGAACGGGCAGATCGTGCTGACCAGCCCCGCCGAGCACCGCGAGATTCTGCGGCAGATCCGCTACACGCTCTCCGACCTGACCGGCGGCGATGCTAAGGCGGCGGCCGACCTGGCGGCCCTGGTACAAGCGCTCGTCGCGCCGGAGTCGTGGCGGTCGGGCGGCGGGCAAGGCGCACTGGAGGCAACCCCGGACGCCCTGCTGATCACGCAGACCGGGCGCGTCCATTACCAGGTTATCGTCTTCTGCGAGAAGCTCCGCATCGCCCGAGGGTTGCTGCCCAAGAGCCGCTTGGACCGCAAGAAGTTCGTCCTGATCACACGGGCCACGCAGGCCAGGGCTATTCTCAACCACACAGCCAGCGTGACCGCAAATTTGCCGGTATCGCTGGCCGGCGTGCTCGAGCAGTTCAAGCAGCCGCCGGGGACCGAAATCCTCATCGACCGCCCCGCCCTGGCCGCCGACGAGATTTCCGAAAACATGTCCGAAAAGGTCAAGCTCGACAAGCTGCCGCAGGGCGAGGCCTTGCGGCAGTTGCTCGAGCCGCTGGGGCTTGCATGGCGGGTCGTAGACGCCAACACCCTACAGGTCACCACGCCCAAGGTGCTTGCCGCGCGGATGGAGCTGGAGTTCTATCCCGTGGCCAAGTTGCTGAGCGATCAGTCGCCGGCAGCCTTGATCGAAAAAATCAAAGAGAAGCTGGGTGAGGCAAAGTGGGACGAAGGCGACGGGGCCGGCAGGATCCGTTTCGACCCGCCCTCGCGCTGCCTGATCGTGCTGCAATCGCAACCGGTTCAGATGGCGCTGGAGTCGCTACTGGGGAGACCATGAGAATTTAGGTGCGGCCGAAAAACAACTTCCTGGGGTGGCTGGTGGCTGAGCTTGCGAAGCCCCAGCATTGGGCGACTGGGGCACCGCTCGCTGCGCGTCGTTATGCCCCAGGCACCCTTGGCAAATCCGGAAGTTATTTTTCGGCCGAGCCTTAGGGGCCGTTCACGAACTTTGGAGTGCCGGCTAGCGCTTGCGGCGGTATCGACGGCGCGCGATTCATCAGAGATGGTATAATAGCGATGTTCGCTACCTTGGAAGATAATAAGACTCTTATGTATTGCAACTCGACTTCTCTCGCCCGTTCCGCCCTGGTTCTCGTTTGCTGCCTCGCTCTGGCGGGCTGCGCCAAAGCGCCGTCGGATCCACCGGCGGCAGAGCCGGTCGCGGTCGCTGTCAGCTACCCCGTCGAGCGGGAGATCACCGACTATGCGGACTTCACGGCCCGCACTGCCGCGGTGGACTCCGTCGAAGTGCGGGCACGCGTCTGGGGTTATCTGAAGAAGGTCAACTTCAAGGAAGGGGCGTTGGTCAACAAGGGCGATGTCCTTTTCGAACTCGACCCGCGGCCCTACCAGGCCGATTGTGATCGGAGCCAAGCCAACCTGGCCTCGGCCAAGGCGCACATGGTCCGCACCCTGGCGGACTTCAAGCGGGCCTGCGACTTGCTGCCCACCAAGGCCATCGCCCAGTCGGACTACGACCTGGCCAAAGGTAATTACGATGAGGCGATCGCGGCGGTCAAGGTGGCAGAGGCGATGGTGAACACGGCGGAACTCAACCTGGGCTTCACCAAGGTTACGGCCCCTGTCAGCGGGCGCGTCAGCCGCTATCTCGTCACGGTGGGCAACATGGTCCAGTCGGCCGACCTAGCCAACGTCACCCTCCTGACGACCATCGTGTCGGTCGACCCGATGTACGTCTATTTCGACGTCGACGAGCGCACCGTATTGCGCATTCGCCAGTTGATCCGCGAAGGCAATACCAAGGCGGCCTCCGAAGTGGCCCTGCCGGCGATGCTGGGCCTGGCCAATGAAGGCGGATTTCCGCACGCCGGGATGATCGACTTCATCGACAACCAGATCAATCCGAAGACCGGCACCCTGCGTTTCCGGGGCACGTTTCCCAACAAGGACGAAGCGCTTTTGCCCGGCCTTTTCGTCCGCGTGCGCGTGCCCATCGGCGCACGCCGCCCAGGGCGGCTAGTCACCGACCGCGCCATCGACAACGACCAGGGCCAGAAGATCCTCTACGTCCTCAACGAGAAGGACGAGGTCATCGTCCGCCCCATTCGTGTGGGATTGCTGCACGACGGCCTGCGGTCGATCGAAGACGGCCTGAAAGCGGGCGAGCGGGTGATCGTCAACGGCCTGCAAATGGTCCGGCCGGGCATTACCGTCGTACCGCAGGTCGTGGATATGCCAAAGCTGAAATCCGAAACCCAAAGTCCGAAACCAGTTCAAGTATCCAAGTCCCAATAACCCGGACCATGCCGAAGTCAATTCCGAAATCCGAATATCGAAATCCGAAACGAATTCGAATTTCAAAGGACGAATGTTCCAAGCCGTTTTGGTCATTGGTCCTTCCTGCTTTTGATTTGTTTCGAATTTCGATATTCGGATTTCGGATTTTCCGCCCTTCGGATTTCGGATTTCTGTCGTAGAGGCTCCTCATGCTGGTGCGTTTTTTCATCGATCGCCCTGTTTTGGCCTGGGTGATTTCCCTCGTCATCCTTCTGCTGGGGACCATCGCCGTGGTCCTCCTGCCCGTCGCCCAGTACCCGGAGATCACGCCGCCGACCGTCCGCGTGACGGCCAGCTACCCGGGGGCCAACGCGCGGATCATCGCCGACACCGTGGCCGCGCCCATCGAGCAGCAAGTCGTGGGTGTCGAAAAGATGCTGTACATGTCGTCGCAGAGCAACAACGACGGCTCGTACACGCTGGACGTGACCTTCGCCGTGGGCACGGACGCCAACATGGCCCAGGTGCTCGTGCAAAACCGCGTCGCCATCGCCCAGCCGACCCTGCCGGACATGGTCAAAGCCATCGGCGTGACCGTCCGGAAGCGGTCGCCGGACATCCTCCTGATCGTCAATCTATATTCCGACGTCAATCCCGGCAGCGGCCATCCGTACTACGACCAACTCTACCTGAGCAACTACGCGACCATCAATCTCCAGGATGCCCTGGCCCGCATCGACGGCGTAGGCGACGTCTTCCCCTTCGGCGGGCAAGACTACAGCATGCGCGTGTGGCTGGACCCGAACAAGCTGCAGGCCTGGAGCCTGACGGCCGGCGACGTGATCCGGGTCTTGCGCGAGCAGAACGTGCAGGTGGCGGCCGGGCAGATCGGCGAGCCGCCGGTCCCCCAGGGCCAGGACTTCCAATACACCATAAACACCCTCGGCCGGCTGATCGAGCCTGAACAGTTCGCCGACATCGTGCTCAAGACGGGCACGGACGGGGAGGTCGTCTACCTCAAGGACGTGGCCCGTACCGAACTGGGGGCCAAGACCCAGGACTTTAGCCTGACGATGGACGCCAAGCCGACCGTGGGCTTGGCGATCTTCCAGTTGCCCGGGTCGAACGCCCTGGACGTGGCCGACCACGTCAAGGCCCGCATGCGCGAATTGGAGAAGCGCTTCCCTAAAGGCGTGCGCTACGCCATCGTTTACGATACCACGCCCTTCGTCCGCGAATCGGTGAGCGAAGTATTTCACACCTTGCGCGACGCGGTCATCCTGGTGGCCATCGTGGTGCTGCTGTTCCTGCAGGATTGGAGATCCCTGCTCCTGCCCGTGATCGACGTGGCCGTCTCGCTGGTCGGCACCTTCGCCGTGATGAAGCTGGCAGGCTTTTCGCTCAACAACCTGACGTTGTTCGGGCTGGTGCTGGCCATCGGCATTGTCGTGGACGACGCCATCGTCGTGCTGGAGAACATCGAGCGCTGGCTGGACAAAGGTCTGCCCGTGCGCGAGGCCACGATCAAGGCCATGGACGAGATCACGGGGCCGATCCTGGCGATCACGCTGGTGCTCA
>CAZTPX010000134.1:0-25536 GCA_964615095.1 uncultured Planctomycetaceae bacterium
ACCCTATCGCCACGGAAATAATATTTGTACAACTAATTTTGACGCACACTCTTAGAGGCTCGATAACGTGGCGTTGAGAGGATGGAAAGTGAAATTGGTCGGCGCAACAATTATTCGAGACGGCTCTGATTTTGGGTACCGATTTTGTTCCACGACCGGTCCTCATGGGCGTTTACGCCCATTGTTCGGCGCAGCCGCGTATTAGGCCCGTGCTTTAGTACGGGTAAACGGAGCGTCAGAAACAAATCATCTTTGATCCGCTGACCGCCCGCCGCCGAAGGCGGCGGGCGGTCAGCGGACTGGGTGGCTTGGTACCGACTGACCCGTGCTGAAGCACGGGCCTAATACCGGCTGCGCCGGGAAATGGCCATGAATGGCCATGCGTGAACAGCCAGACGCGACAGCAACCGAATGCTCAACGTCGGTACGCGAACATGCCTGAAGTCTGTTCCAATTGCGAACGCGTTTGTACTCGACTGCTTGTCCCGAAACCGCATACAGTCCCATGAAGTCTACCCACAGATCTTTCGTTCTGGCCCTACTTGCCCTCTGCCTGCCGGCCACTCCGGCCCGGGCGGCCGAGCCGTCGCCGTCCGCGAGCATTCTGGTCGAGGCCGAGGCCTTTGCCGATTACGGCGGCTGGGTCCTCGATCAGCAGTTCATGGACCAGATGGGCTCGCCCTTCCTCCTGGCCCACGGACTGGGTGTGCCGGTCAAGGATGCGACGACCAAGATCCGCGTTGCCACGCCGGGCAGATACCACGTATTCGTGCGCACCCGCGATTGGGTGGCTACCTGGAACGCCCAAGGATCGCCGGGCCGCTTTCAGGTCCTCGTCGACGGCAAGCCGCTGGCGACGACCTTTGGGACCGAGGGCGTACAATGGCACTGGCAGCCGGGCGGAATGATCGACCTGGCCAGCCCAGAGATCACCTTGGCCTTGCACGACCTGACCGGATTCGAAGGCCGCTGCGACGCGATTGTGTTGAGCCGTTCGGCCGCCGCGCCTCCCGACGCCGGGCCGGATCTGAGCGACTACCGCCGCCGTCTGCTAGGCGTTCCGGAGAAGCCGGCCGACGGCGGCAATTACGATCTGGTGGTGGTCGGCGGGGGGATCGCCGGCATGTGTACGGCCATGTCGGCCGCGCGGCTGGGCGCGAACGTGGCCTTGATCCAGGACCGGCCCGTGCTGGGCGGCAATAACAGTTCCGAGATCCGCGTCTGGCTCAACGGCGAGACGAACTTCGAACCCTATCCGCACCTGGGCGACCTGGTGCGCGAGTTCGAGCCGCGGCGGCGGCAGGAGATTGGGCCTGCCAGTTACTACGACGATGACCGGCGGATTGCCATGTTCCGGGCGGAGAAGCGGATCCGCCTGCTGCTAGATGAGCGAGTCAACCAGGTGGAAACGCAGGGGCAGCGGATCATGGCGGTCGTCGCGCAAAATACCCGCACGGCGCGGCGGACCCGCATCACCGGGCGCTGGTTCGCCGATTGCACGGGCGATGCCACGCTGGGTTTCCTGGCCAAGGCCGATTATGAGATCACCGAGCGGGGCCATCAGGGCGGATCGAACCTATGGGCTACGACCGACACGGGCAAGCCCTCGCCCTTTCCCCGCTGCCCCTGGGCCTATGACCTTGGCCAGAAGCCGTTCCCGGCCGATCCGAATCAATGGGGCAAGTGGTTCTGGGAATCGGGCTTCGACCGCGATCCGATCGCGGAAATGGAGCGGATGCGAGACAACAACCTCCGCACCATGTACGGCGCGTGGGACGCCTTGAAGAACGTCCGCAAGCAGTACCCCAACCATCGCCTCACCTGGGCGGCCTACGTGATGGGCAAGCGCGAGTCGCGGCGTTTGCTGGGTGACGTCGTTCTCAGCCGCGAGGATCTGATCAAGGGCAAGACCTACGCCGATGGCTGCGTGCCCACGAGTTGGTCGATCGACGTACACTTGGCCGATCCGAAATACGTGCGCGGTTTCGAGGAGGATCCGTTTATTTCCTACGTCGCCAGCCGTTACGAGCAGTACAAGCGGCCGTTTTGGGTGCCCTATCGCTGCCTCTATTCGCGCAACGTCGTGAACCTGTTCATGGCCGGGCGGGACATAAGCGTGACGCACGAAGCCCTTGGTACTACCCGCGTGCAGCGCACCAACGGCATGATGGGCGAGGTGCTCGGCATGGCCGTTTCGCTTTGCAAGAAGTATGGCATCGAGCCGCGCGACGTGTATGCAGGCCACCTGGACGAGTTGAAGCAGTTGATGCGGCGGGGAGTGAAGTAGGTTCCTTCTGCCTGAAAGGACTCTTAGGTTTGGAGGCTGGTCAAGAGCGTTCACGTCTTCTAGGGACTCATCGCACGAGCCATCTAAAAAGGTTTGGAACATGCAGGCCGGAATAAGCAAGGTAATCAAAGGGGAGATATTCCTCGCGGAGTTGAAACGCCGCCTTTTCCTAGACGGCTTCATTGTGGCGAAGCCCGAGCCAGACATCGGTGATGACCTTTGGGTGCTTGATGGCGGCGTCTTCGACGTAGACAGCGGCGAGTTGGATCAGTCACGTTTGATCCGCTGCCAACTCAAATCAGCGGCCAACCCAACCCCGGAAGGCGCATTTACAATAAACGTCACGAGAACATGTAGGTTCATAAAAAGCGAGCGCTACTACTTCATTATTGGCATTTGGGACAACGATCTGGAAAGGTTTCATGTTGGTTATTTTCCGAGCCGGTTCTTTCTCGCCTTGAAGGTTGAAGGAAGAATCCGCCTCAATAAGCAGGGGCGGCACATCTTCGACTTTTTTGTGGGCAAGTCGGGGGCAGGACATAAGTTCGAATTGCGTCTCAAGTATCCGCCCCGATGTGGGAGAAAGCGCGGTCGGGGTCCACGTATGGACGTAACGGAATACTTCAACAAGGACGGCCTGCGCGCGGCAATCAAATCCAATGCGGAAAACCTTGGTAAGCATACATTTCACGAACCCTGAAAGGGCTGGCACTTCCATGAATTAGATCAACAACAGCAATGGCAACACAATTCGTGTTTCCGACATCAAATGCGTACATAGTGGAATTCACTTGAAAGCGCAGAATGTCAAGCCGGGGGCACCTGATCCGGTAAGCCCTTACGGCTTTCGTTTTGAGACTGTTGACGGTGCGATCCATTGGTCTAAAGACTACGAAAACCGGCAAGCCGCGGATGCGGACAAGAGGTCGCTTGAGACCCAGGTTGGGCGCCGCGCTCACAAAATGTCTTGAAGACACCCTTATCCGATGTATTTTCTGATAAGTCGCGGCGTCGCAATCTCCCGATGCCACCGGCTTGCCCGGTGGTCTGTCACGTTCTAAGCTACACGCGACCCGCGCTCCGCACCCCTTAACTCTGCCTCCTGGCGACAGCGTTGCCGTCGCCAGGAGGCAGAGTTAAGGATGGGCTGAATGGGGCGTCGTTGTGTAGCAGCAAACGTAAGCTTCCACCGGGCAAGCCGGTGGCATTTTAATGAGCAATGTCACACCGGCTTGCATGCCCAACCCCTGGCGAGCGCTGACAGGGCTTCCCGTTGTTCCGGCCAGTCGTGGAGTGTCGCGGGGTCGAAATCGGCGCCGTTCGGCCAGACCAGGGTGTGAACTTCCGGATCGATGCGAACCTGGTTGAACACCTCTAAGTCGCGCAACGGCTCGAACAACTCGCCCACGAGCACTTCACGAAAGTCGATGACCTGCTCGGCGGCATCGTCGAAGGCAACCCAAAGCGTATAGGGCCCAACGATGCGGAAATCTCGAACGCGGAAAATCGGATGAATCATGCTGAGTTTCTTTCCTTATGGTTTCCACCCCAACCGCCACTCCCGCGGCGGTACGGTCTGCGAACGACCGTCGAGTTCCACCTCGGCGGGCGCGTCGCCGAAGTTTTCGATCACCCAGCTACCGTCGTTGAACAGGTACAGGGCCACGCGGGTCGGCGCGCGAAACGTGTGCCCCAGCGGACGCAGCAACGCCGCCCGCAGGGCATCCAGTTCGCCCTGCGGCAAACCCAGCAACGACTTGGGATCGCCCTTGACCGGCAGGATCCGCACGTTGGCGGCTGCCACGTGTACCGTGGCGGGAAGCCGTTTCGCCAGGCCGTCGGTGAGCAGGACCGGCTTGCCGGCGGCGATGAAAGCCGCCAGCTTGTCCGCCAGTCCGGGGTCCTTGAGGGCGTGGATCGAGAAGAATGCCGCCTTGGCCTCGGCGGGGAACTCGTGACAAGGCGCCAACGGCACGCCAAGCATCCCCAGGAAATCGAAGACCCGCGGTTCGTTTTCCGCATGGCTGTTGACGGGCTTGTAGGCGGCCACGCCGGCGATCGCGCGGCGGCGGACCTCGCCGGCCACCGCCAGCAACTCGGGGACGTTCCGTCGCAAGGCCGCGATGTTCCGCGGGCCCGTATCGCGTTGCAACGAGCTGTAACAGAACAAGAGCGATTCGCGGGCGCCACCCAGTACTGTCTGCCGGGCCTGTTCCAGGTAGGTCTGCTCGGTCGTGCCGTAGGGATCGTACCAGCCGCCGCCACACTTCGCGCCGCCGATCCCGCCCAGCCAGCGCATGATGAAATAGCCCTCGTACTGCGGCGTGCCGCCCCAGCGACGATCGCCGTAATCGCGGGTTTCCGTTCCCACCCAGGTGCGGTCAAAATCGGCCGTCTCGCGCAGGACCTCGTAGCCCCGCTCGTGAAACTGGTCGTACCACTGCGGGTACTTGATGATCAGCCGGATCTTGGGATTGACCTTCTTGGCGGCTGCCAACAATCGGTCTTGCGAGAGACGCACCATCAACTCGCAGCGATAATCTTCCCAGGTGTCGCCGGCCGTGCGGTAGGTATGGTCGCCAATCTTGACGATCCGTGCCCGCCGAGCCGCATCGCACTCCGGGCATTTGCAGTCGGTGAACCAGAAATCGTCGATCATGATCTCGTCGAAGAGGCTGGCCGCGTACTCGAAGATCCGCTGCAGGTGCTCCTGAGTGGATTGGTCCGTATAGCACGAGATGGTCCCCCAACCCGTGGAACGCTTGCCGACGCGGGTCGTGGTGATGCAGCCGGAGACCTCGAAGCCCGCCGCCAGAAACCGCCGCTTGGCATGCAGCAGGGCCTGCCGCTGGGCCTGGTAACCGTCGCGGAACTCTTCCACATAGACTTTGGTCACGCCCGTCTTGCGGCACCAGTCGATGGCCGTGGAAATGCCCTCGTCGGTAGAGAGGTGATCGCGCACGTCGTGGGCGGAACAGAGCGTGGAGAAGCGATGGACCTGGGCCTTTTCCTTGGCCAGGTCCCACAGGCCCTGCGGCGGGGCATCCTTTGCCGGTTGCCCCTGCTCGCCACCGAGGGCGGGCGCGGCGAACAAAATGATGAAGACGGCTGGGAGGAGGTTTTTCATGGGAGGGACGTTTTCGCTGGTGGGATGTCTTGCAGTTGTGCAGTATAGCATGGTTAAGCAGGCAATTGGAGTCCCGAAAGGACGGACATGCGTGGTGGGCAGTGGCCTACGTCACTTTTGCCCGAGAGGGGCATTTGATAATAGCCCAGCGATTTATCGCTGGGGAGCGGAGTTCATCAAAAGATTTTCCAGTCCCGGAGGGACGGTTGATATCGTGCGATAGGGGAGGTTTCAAACGTCCGGGACTATCAATCCCATTCTCGTTTCGCACCCAGCGATAAATCGCTGGGCTATTATCAATGGTCCCTCCGGGACGCGAAATCGTGGTTCGCCTTCTCGAATAGGTTAAAACACGTGGTACGGGAACACGATGCCGATGAGCTTCACCCCGATGATCGCTGCGGCAGCGACCACAAGAACCGGGTAGAAGTAGGGCCAGAGGGGCGGGGGAAGTGACTCACCGCTTGGGCTGTTGGCCGCTTGCGCGCGCCCGAGTCGATCATCGAGCATCCAGGCTGCATAAACCGTCACAACGATCGGCGCAAGCCACAGCAGTTCGCCCGCGGCGATCGCGCCCAACAAGGCAAACGCCTCGGCCAGCATCGCTCGCACTGGTCGCCGCGAAAAGACCGGAACCGACAACAACAGTAAAACGCCGCCGCCGATGGGCAGATAACTCTTGAAACTCGTCTTAGGTCCGGGAAGATAGCAAACCGCGGCCATGACGAGGGTGCTGGCCGCCACGCGCAGCACAGGATGGCGCAGCGCCGGCGGCAGGATCCAACGCTGTTTGCGCTGGTGTCCGCGAAGTTCCCAGGCCAGCGCGTAGAACATGATCAGCCCCGCCAGCCAAGTCAGGTTCCAGCCGTCAGCGAGCCACGCCATCCCGCCGCCGCGCAGACCTTGGACCACGAAGAACAAGAGCGGATAGGCCAGAATTCGCACCACACGGGGAAGTTCTTCCCCCCCGGCGATGTTGGGGTTGCCCCAGCGAAAACCTTCACCCGTGTAGGGCAGCGGACACCGCCAGGGGATTAAACAGGGCACCCGCCGCTTATAGGCCGGATATTCGTCGGGAAAAGTCTCTGCCAGATATCGTTCCTCGCCGCGGATTACGGGAATATAAATTGCGAGCCACCAGAACGGCAAGGCCACCGCCAACGGCCACCAGCCGGCCATCGTTACCAGTCCGGCGTCGATCAGGGCGTTTGCCAGGTAGAACGGATGCCGCACGAAACGATACGGGCCGATTGTGGCCAGGACACGGTTTTGCCGCAAACAACCCTTGGCCCAGGTGTGCAGCCACACCCCCAAAAGGAGTGGCGGAAGGCCGGCGAGAATCGAGGCAGGGCCGGTGGTTCGTGCCCACAACGCACCGGCAAGCAAGGCGATAACAACGAGGTAGAAGCGCAGTCCACCTCGGTTCAGCGGTGATTTCATGGCCGCTATGATAGCCGAACATGTCCCACAGTTCCAAGCGGTTTACCGAGAAAATTCGTGATTTGCAGTGGAAAGACTTGCCACAATCTGGCAACAATGGAGAATAACTGGGTGCTCCCTGCCGCGACTTCCCCCCTTCCCGTGGATCTTCGTTATGTTCCGCCTTTCTTCCCGCCGCTCATTCCCAACATTCGCCTTCACCGCCCTGCATCTTCTTGTTGCCCTGGCCCTCAGTGGGTTTGTCGCCGGTCCCCTTCATGCCGGCGACCCGACAACCCTTGCCGCATTGAAACGGGTGGAAGCCAAGAGCCAGGCCGTGGCCGCACGCGTCCTGCCGGCGACCGTGGGGATTATCAACCAATCGCTGGCAGGCAACGGCCGGCTGGGCGAGGGGAGCGGCGTAGTGGTGAGCGAAGACGGCTTGATCCTCACAGTCGGCCACGTCATCGCCAAACCGGGCAGCGATTTGACGGTGATCTTCCCCGACGGCCGCCGTGCTGCGGCCAAGGCCCTGGGCGCGAATTTCTCCCGCGATTCCGGCCTCGCCAAAATCAGCGAGCCGGGCAAGTGGCCGCACGTGGAGATGGGCCATTCCGACGACATCAAGCCCGGCACGTGGTGCATGGCTCTGGGCCATCCCGGCGGCATTCAACAGGGCCGCACGCCGCCCATCCGCCTGGGGCGCGTGCTCAATGCGGGCAAGGGCGCCAGGTTCCTCGTGACCGACGCCACGGTCATCTCCGGCGATTCCGGCGGACCGCTCTTCGATCTGGAAGGCCGGGTGATCGGCGTGCATTCCAACATCGGCATGAGCGTCAATCAGAATCAGGACGTGCCCATCGACGTCTATCGCGAACAATGGAACGATCTGCTCGCCGGAAAAGCCATCGGCACACCCGCCGACCTGCACGCCGGCAACATGCCCGACCCGGCAAAGCTCAAGAGGTTCCGCGAATTGCTTGTGCAAAGATTGATGGCCGGCGATCCAGAAGTCCGCGACCTGCTCAAGGGCGGCCGACTCAACGTCACACCCGCCGACATGGATCGGCTGATCGCCAAATGGGAGAAAGCGGCACCCGCGGGCGGTAGCCCTGCGGCCGTGCCGGGCAATTATGCCTCCAAGCCGTTGGACTTCCTCAAGTTCCAGCGGCTCTTCCAGGATCGGCTGCTGGCGGGCGACCCGGAAGTCTTGGGTCTCATCAAGGATGGCACCATGATGGTCACGCCGCAGCAGATGCACCAACTGCTGGATCAGTGGGAAAAGAAGGCGCTGGCGGTCAAGAAGCCGGGCGAAACTCCCGCGGCAAAGCCGGCAGCCGATGCGCATGCAGCGGAATCGCCGAAGCCCGCCCCGGCACAGGTCGCCGGCGGCGACAAGAACCAGGCCGAGCAATTGGAGAAACTCCGTGAGATGTTGAAGAACGCCGAACCCCTGGGCGACGGCCAATACAAGTTCCGCGGCACGCTGGAAAATGCCAGGCAGTTTCAGGAGTTGTTCGGGGCCATTTTCGGCCGGGGCCGCAGCGCGACCTCCCCGATCTACGGCAAATCAAGCCCCGCGCTCATGCGCGACGTGGCTCCCATCGCCGCCCAGGCCGGCCGGAGCACGGTCACGGTGCTTTGCGACGGCCGCGCGTCGGCCCTGGGAACCGTGGTCCGCAAGGACGGATATATCGTCACCAAGGCCAGTGAACTGCACGGCAAGCTGACCTGCAAGATCGGCCCGCGCGAGCTGCCCGCGAGCATCGTCAAATCCAAGGCCGAGCACGATCTGGCGCTGTTGAAAGTCGACGCCAACGATCTGACCCCCATCACCTGGGCCGAGGGCAACCCGCCCGTGCCCGGCAGTTGGCTAGTTACACCAGGCCCCGAGACGGAAGTTGTGGGGATGGGCGTCGTCAGCATCCCCGCCCGCGCGATTCCCGACGCGCCGAAGATCTTGCTCCGCAACCGGGCCATCGTGGGCGTGTTGTTGGACCAGGGGGCCAAGAACGCGCGCGTACAAGAGGTCACGCCGAACCTGCCCGCCGCCAAGGCCGGTCTGAAGGCGGGCGACGTGATCCTCAGCGTCGACGGCCAGAAAACGTCGACGGGGCCGGAGGTCAACCAGGCCCTGGGCAAGTACAAGCCCGGCGACAAGGTCGCGCTGGAAATCACGCGGGACAACAAGCCTATGAAATTGACTGCCGAATTGGTTTCGTCAGACCAGATGGCGCCCAAGCTCAACGGCGAGCAGTTGACGCACCTGAGCGAGGCCGGCGGAACGGTGAGCAAACGGCACGGCAACTTCGTTAGCGCCTTGACGCACGACACCGTGCTACAGGCCACGCAGTGCGGCGGCCCCGTGGTCAATCTCGACGGGCGGGCGATCGGCCTGAATATCGCCCGCGCCGACCGCACCGCCACCTACGCGATTCCCGCCGAGACGCTCCGCAAGGTGGTAGCCGATTTGTTGGTGGGCGCCAAGTAGCTTTTCGATTTGTAGGATAGGTAACTCGTCGCGTAGCGACCAAGTTTCCCCGACAGCGAATGGAACAAGAGCGAAATAACGCCTCGTCCTCCCGAGTCACCACTTTCGCGCGTGCCAGTCCCACCCTGCTACTTTTCCCCATAACCGGGAGGTAATTTGCAGCCGGATCCTATGAGTCCGCCGGCGGCGGCATTCCGCCCCCACCGTGAAACCGTTCCAGGGATCCGGCCATCGCCTCGATGAACGACGGCACGCGTCCCGCGGCGGTAAACACGCGGCTTACCACGATCGGCCGCGGGTAAAGGCTGCTGATAAAATCGAAGCAGAATTCCTCGGGCGTGTGCCGGATCATCACGGCATTGGCGAACGTACCGCCGAGCAGATCCTCGGGAAACTTCACCTGCTCGTAGAGTTCCGTGATCGGTCCCTGCGGCGACGACGTATGGCCATGGGGAGTTTCCGCCGTCCAGCCGCCGCCCTGCGCTTGTGCGCCACCGGGGGAACCGCCGCCGGTCGCGCCGGGAGTGCCGCTGGCAGGCCCCGCAGCGCCGTGCGGCGAACCGGGGTGCGGCGGGATTCGGGGTTTGAGCGGCGCGATTTCGTTTTCGTAATGCTTGACGTTCAACCGCAGCGCCGCCAGGAATTGCGAAAAACTGGACGCGGTCATAATGATCCGCCCCACGACCTGTTGCGGCTGAGCGGTCATCGAGAGCAGATCCAATACGAACAATTCATTCGTTTGCAGGACCATCAGGGCGGAGGCGAACACCCCGCGGCCGATCTTTTCCGGCACGCGGGCGCCCACCGGCGTATGCTGAAAGTTCTGGAAATACGAATGACCGCCGGGTTCGCCCGGTTGGTCGGAGGACGGTTCGTCAGCCATGATAAGTTACCTCACTTGTCGGTAATCCTACCCCAATCGTGTGCGATACACAAGCACCACAGGAAAAGGTGTCTGAAAATCGGGCATGGTTCAATTTGCGGGCGGTTTGGGTAACACTGTAGGGAACGCCCTCCGTGGCGTTCCGGGCCATCAGAACGCCACGGAGGGCGTTCCCTACAGAATTTCGGACAGCGGGAGTGTTACCCTGATTTGAACCAGGCCGAAAATCGGCCCATTTCTGCGCGCGAGATACCCTTTTCACACCCGCGGACTTGGAGTAAAATGTCTGCATGTCGGTTGGGGATGTAGCCCAATCGAAAGAGAACGGGTTTTGCAAGAATTCGTTTTTAGGGGCGTTAGCTCAATTGATAGAGCACGACGTTTGCAACGTCGGGGTTACCGGTTTGAGTCCGGTACGCTCCACTTGACAGAGAATCGGAGAACAAGCGAGCAAACCGTCAGTAAGACCGAGGCCGTGCGCGAGTATTTCAAGGCCCACCTCGAGGCGACGAGAAATGAAGTCGTTGCCGCGCTTATGGCATAGTCACAATGCACTTGACGGGCACGCCGTCCCTGATCAGGGCGTAACCGGCCCGGCCGTTGGAATGCTCGAACGACTCGGGCGGGCTGGCGAACTCGCAGACCACGTCCCCTTCGATCACCGCTGCCTTAAAGTCTTCCCAAACGAGCGATTGGTTCCCGAAGGGGACTCCCATCACCAGATTGTCCTTCTCCGCATCTTGCACGGAAACGACAGCGCCCAGCCATGCCCGGGGGACCGCGTCTTCCACGGGTTCTTCGGGTCTCTGCGATAGCACTTCCTCGTAGCAGCCGTTGCAGAGCAGGCGGTTCCAGTCGTCCGCTACCACGGCGAACAACTTGGCCTTCTTGGTCTTCTTGCAACGGGAACAAGCGAAATAGGCCGCCGTACGCAGGCACACCAGTTGCATATTGCGGTTTTCGGGAAATCGCTTGATTACCAGCTTGGCGAGATCGCACATTTCTATTCAGTCGTACTCCATGTCGTTGCGTTTGAGCAGCGGCTGCGGCTGTTTGACGATGCCGCCGGCCCGCACGCCGGGGCCGCGGCCCTTGACGCCCAGGTCCTTGTCCATCTGCTGGACGTAGCCCTGCAGCCGTGCTACAATCTCCGGGTGCGCGGCGGCTACGTCGGTCGTCTCGCCAATGTCTGTATCCAGGTTGAAAAGCTTCGGGCTGAAGGGCGCGGCAGTCGCCTCATTCTCCTCTTTGTCGATGCCGCTCTCGATCTGCCGCACGATAGCCAGCTTCCAGGGGCCGGAGCGGACCGCCTCCAGCCGGTTGCCCTTGAAATAGAACAACGCCTCGTGCGGCGATTCCTGGCTCTTGCCTGAGAGCAACGGCCAGATGTCCAGGCCGTCGATCTTGCGGTCGCCGGGCACAGTGCCGCCGGCGAGTTTGACGAGCGTGGGCAGCACGTCCATCTCGCTCATCATCGCATCGCATGTGGTACCCGCGGGAATCTTGACGGGCCAGCGGGCGATCGTCGGCTCGCGCACTCCGCCTTCCCAAGTGGATGCCTTGCCGCCGCGGAGCGGGCCGGCCACGCCGCCGTCCCTGCCCTGGCTCCGCCACGGTCCGTTGTCGCTGGTAAAGAGTACGAGCGTATTGGAGTCGAGCTTCAACTTGCGGAGCGTATCCAACACGCGGCCCGTGCTCCAGTCGACCTCTTCAACCCAATCGCCGTAACGGCCGTTGGCCGACTTGCCCCGAAAGGCCTTGCCCGGATGAATTGGCACGTGGACGGCGGTGTGCGGCAAGTAAAGGAAGAAGGGCCGGTCCTTGTTGGCCGTGATGAACTTGACGGCCTCCTCGGTGTAGCGTTCGACGAGCTTGTCCTGCTCGACCGGGGCCTCGATCACGCGCTGGTCGCGCAACAGGGGCACCGGCGGGCGGCGGTCGCCCTGTTTGCCGGAGCCGCCCATGTCGTTGGAATAAGGCAGGCCCAGGTAATGATCGAAACCGTGCCGCACGGGCAGGAACTCCGGCTGATCGCCCAGGTGCCACTTGCCCACACACATCGTGGCGTAGCCCTGCTGCTTGAGCAGGTCGGCCACGGTGCGTTCCGCGGCACTGATGCCGACTTTCGAGATCGGCCCCAAGACATTGGGCAGCGACACGCGCTTGGCATAGCAGCCGGTCATCATCTGCGCCCGCGACGGCGTGCAGACAGGGGCGGCGTAAAAACTGGTCAGTTTCATTCCCTCGGCGGCCATTTTGTCCAGGCAGGGCGTACGATTGAGCTTCGAGCCGTAGGGGCCGATGTCGCCATAGCCCATGTCGTCGATAAGGATCACCACGAAATTAGGCCGCTTGGCCGCCGCGGTCGTATCGGCCGCCCGAACGGCAATGGAGCAGAGCAGCAAGGAGAGCAAGGCCAGCGAGCTGGTCTTCGCAAGACAGGTGTCAAGACAGAGTTTCATAGCGGTTCCTCTCAGTTAGCACGGCCGAATCAATAACTGCCACATTGTCGCCTTTCGCTCCGCGAAAGTTGCGCTACTTTCGCGGAGCGAAAGGCGACACTTATTTCTGCGTCCGTCCTTGGAGCGTTCGGAAGAAACGGGCGGGGTGGCTGGGGCAAAGCGCAGCGGTGCCCCAGCGGCGTGACTGGGCACCGCTGCGCTTTGCCCCAGCCACCCTCGACAACGCAGCACCGTCATTTCTTGGGAACGCACTTAGGTCGGCTCTCATCATACCGCGCGAAAATTCGGAAGGCAAGAAATGCCGCCGCCCCCGCCGAAATTGCTCGGCCGGGGGCGGTCTAAAGGTAAATCGGCCATCGTTTCCAACTCGGTCCGATGGCAACGGTCGTCTCTCAAAGTCAGTTATTTCATGGACAGCACGATTCGCAAGGGGCAGAACAAGCTGGTGTAGAGCAAGCTGGGGCACACATGTTCGGGGCCGACTCGGGGGGCCGATCGCGCCCCAATTGCCATGAGTAGCACATCTTGCACCCGCCGGCAAACACCGGCATCAGCAAGAGGGGCAGCAACCACAAATATCGCATCTCGCTGGTCTCCTTTCTGGGCAGGGTAGTTCCATCATTCAGTACTGGCGATCCACGGAAATTGTGCGCCATGATGGCGCGCATGCAAATCGAATCGGCACGCCGCACCACGTTTTTCGCCCTTGCCATGCACCCGGCCCGGCAAACTGCTCCGCCTGCTGAGACTTTACCGGCGGAAAATGCTACAATGGGGGCCATCGTTCCCTTTCCTTTTTCGGAGACACCCCATGAACCGTCGTGGTTTTCTGCTTCAGTCGACGGCCGCCGCCGCTCTGCCGGGCCTGGCCGTTGCAACCTTTCCCCTGGCCGCCGCAACCGCCGAGCCTGCCTCCGGCGCCCGGCCGGGCAATCCGATCGCCGTCTCGACCTACTCCTTCTGGCACTTCGACGACAACAAGTTGGTGAAGATCGAAGACTGTATCGAGATGGCCGGCGAAATGGGTTTTGACGGCGTGGAGATCCTCGAGGCCCAGATGCACCGCAAGGACAATGCCTACCTGCAATCGCTCAAACGCCAGGCCATGCGGGCCGGCCTCGATCTCTGCGGACTTTCCACGCACCAGACGTTTCTCTCGCCCAAGCCCGAAGTTCGCAAGGCCAACGTGGCCATTACCATCGCCAGCATCGAACTGGCCTATGCATTGGGCATTCCGGCCATGCGCGTGAACACCGGCCGCTGGGGCACGAGCAAAGATTTTGACGCCCTCATGGCCAATCGCGGCATCGAACCGCCGCTTCCCGGCTACAAGGACGAAGACGGGTTCCCCTGGGTGATCGAGTGTTTCGAGAAGTGCCTACCCACGGCCGAAAAGTGCGGCGTAGTCCTCGGACTGGAGAATCACTGGGGCCTGGCCCGCACGCCCGAAGGTCTGCTGCGGATCCACAAGGCGGTGCATTCGCCTTGGCTGGGTGTGACCTTCGACATGGGCAACTTCCTCGAAGACCCGTATACGAAGCTGGAGCAGATCGCCCCCGCGGCAACCCACGTGCATGCCAAGACCTATTACGGCGGCGGCGTGTGGTACACGCTCGACCTGGATTACGACCGCATCGCCGGAATGCTCCGCAAGCAGAACTATCGCGGCCGCATCTCGCTGGAGTTCGAGGGTAAGGAGAATCCGAAAACGGCCGTGCCCAAGAGCCTGGCGGTGCTGCGAAAGGCGTTTCGAAACGCATGAACCTGGAAGCCTACGACACCGGTTACGATGCCTATTGGGAAGGCCTCGAGCTGACCGAAAACCCTTACGATCCGGACGACGAGGCCGACGCGTTTCAGTCCTGGGAAGAGGGCTGGCGGAAGGCGCGGGTGCATGATTATGACGAGAGCGACGGGTAAGCCGGCCGGTCTCCATTGCAGCCGGCCTTGGCCCTTACTTCGTCCAATCCTCGAATTTGAGGTTTGGCACCTTGCTGAAATCCACGGCATTACGGGAGAGGAGTGTCGCACCCCGTGACAAGACGATCGCGGCAATCTTCAGATCCATGGTTCCTACGCGGATTCCCGCGCGTTGCAATCGCTGGAATTCCTCAGCCCCTGCCTCGTCGAAGTCCAACACTATCACCTCGCGATAATTATCCAGGTGCCGCCGAAGTCGGCGGTACGCTTGCAATTGTTGCGCCATCGATTTCGCACGCGACGTAGGCCATCCAGCCCCGTATCTGCTCTTCATAGCTTATAATCGTTGTGGCCACGTCAAGGGGCGCAACGTCGGCCAGGCGCTCCCGCAATATGCCGGATTCTTCCGCGCCCCACTCCAGCAGGCTCATGTGGTCAGTATCCAGAATCAGCATTATTGCCGCTCCTGCCTCTTTCGCTCGGGCCGCTTAGGGGGCCGGAGGGACTCTCGATACTTCCGTCCGAGTTCCATGGCCTTCTCGTAAATGGGGTCATGTTCAAAAGTTCCAGCGATGCGCTCCCACCACGGCTTATCCGATCCGCCGGTTTCAATCTTGCGTCTCAGCGCCGCCATTTCTGCTTCCAGCGCGGCGACTCGCTTTTCAAGGGGTGATGAGGCCATAGCACGTTTCCTTTTGTGTTCTGTTGCCGATGAGATACCCTAACGCTTGCCGGACGGCCTGTTAACGGGGCGTTTCGTTTCGTTGAATCAGCCGCGTCACGCTCCTTCGTCTGTTTCCATCGCCGCAAGCGGCGACTCGAAAAGCGCCAGGTAGGGCTCGTAACGATACCGGCGATTGTGCGGCGTTATTAAGCAAAGCTGAAATAAGGGCCGCTGAACAGAATCCTATTTTACTCGCATGGCCTTCTCCAAAACAAGCCCTCTCGCGATCTTGCATTCACTCGCAACGCCATCCACGCAGGTCCCTCTTGCCGAGAGGGACTGATGTGCGACGATTTTTGGAGAAGCTCAAGTCTTCCGAATGCGCCACGCACAATGGTCCTTTCCGGCAGAAAGGACCTACTCTTCCCACACCGTTCGATACGCTCCGATGCCTTCGCAGTATTCCAGCAACCGCGTGTAGAACGGATGCCCGCCGAGCGTGG
Source organism: uncultured Planctomycetaceae bacterium (assembly GCA_964615095.1). Lineage (GTDB taxonomy): Bacteria > Planctomycetota > Planctomycetia > Pirellulales > Thermoguttaceae > JANXQG01. Next base: position 15,757 of record CAZTPX010000134.1, read on the forward strand.
CGCTGTCGCCCACCATGAGCAGCTTTCGCCGGGCACGGGTCATGGCCACGTTCATTCGCCGGATGTCGCCCAGGAAGCCGATCTCGCCCTGCGGGTTGCTCCGCACGAGCGAAATCAGAACGGCCTCTTTCTCGCGGCCCTGAAAGCCGTCCACCGTGTCGATCTCCAGCCCGGGCACGTCCAGCAATTCGCGGAGCAGGCGGACCTGGGCGCCGTAGGGTGAAATCACGGCGATCGCGCGGGCCGCGACGCCGGCATCGAGCAGTTCTCGCACCTTGCGGGCCACCAACTCGGCCTCCTGCCGGTTCATGCGGCTTTCGCCGTCGGGTTCCAGTTCCTCGTCGTAGCTCGCCCCGGCGGTATCGATGAATTCGACCGGCCAGTCCGTAAGCCGCGCGGCGACCACATCCGGGAGATCGCAAAGCCGATGCTCGCAAACCGACGCGTGGGCCTGCAATTGCCCGTCGTACAGCTCCCGCGAGGGAAACTCCATGATCGACCGGTGCATGCGGTACTGCACGGTCAGTTTGCGAGTGATGCCGGCCCCGTAATGACCGACCAGGCGCTCGAAGAGACTCGTGCCAAATCCTTCGGCGGCCGCCTCCTGGCTGACCACAGTGGGCGGCAGTTGGCAATGATCGCCGGCCAGCACCAGGCGGTCGCCGCGCAGCAGCGGGATCCAGCAGCCCGGCTCGGTGCTCTGGCAGGCCTCGTCGATCACCACAAGATCGAACCGCCGTGGCCCCAGCAGTTGGCTGTCGATGCCCGTGGTGGTTGCGCAGATCACGGCCGCCGAGCCAAGGATGCTCTCCACCGCCTGCAGTTCCATCTTCCGCGCGTCGGCCAACAACGAACGGGCGTCGTCGCGAAGCTGCTTCCGCTCGCCCGGCCGCGGCGCGGTCCGCCGCTGCTTGCTGGCCTCGCGAAAGAGACTCATCGCCTGCTTGACCAGCTTACGGGCCAACTGCACGTCGCGATGACGCTCCACCAGCAGGTCGAGCGTGTGCTCGCGCAGTTCCGGCAACACGCGGGCCGGATGCCCCAGTCGCACCACCCGCTCGCGAAAACCCAAGAGCCGTTCGAAGACGTTGTCGACCGCCAGGTTGCTCGGCGCGCAGGCCAAGACCTTGCTGCCACGGCGGATCGCCTGGCGAATGACCTCCACCACGGCCGTCGTCTTGCCGGTGCCGGGCGGGCCGTGGATCAGGCCGACGTCGCGGGCCGAGAGGGCGAACTGCACGGCGTCGAGCTGCACTTCGTTGAGCGATCGGTCGAGCGCCCCTACCGCCCGGTCGACGCCGAACTCCGGCTGCCGCTGGCCGAGAAGCACGTCGCGAAGCTGTGCCGCCCGGTCGCCCCGCAGCACACGGGCCTGTTCCAAGGCGGCCCGCTGCCGCTGCGTGGCCACTTCGTCGAAGGCCAGGTCGATCCGCCACGTGTCGTGCTCCCCCAGTTCGTCCGGCAGGCCGTCCAGGGCCACCGAGATGGAAACGTCGGTCCGCTCGCAAACTACGCCCCGGTAGGAAAGCTCCACACGGGCCTTGTGCGGCGAAAGCACGACTGGGCTGCCGGTGTCCAGACGCGTCCAGGGCAACTGCCCGCGCGTGCGGCGCAGAAGCTGCACGATAAACCGCCCGCCCAAGCCCGCATTCTCATCCGTAACGACGAGATCCAACAGGCTATTGCCGCTCTTCTCCGCGTCGGCAGGCGAGAGTTTCCTGGCCTGCTGGGCCACCCGCTGCGCCTCGGCTCGGCTTTCCATGTCCAGAAGCCGGCCCAGGCGAGTGAAGTGGTCTTCCGGCCCGGAAGCGGTGGAACGCACGGCCGTAACCCGTACACGAACGCGGCGGTCGCCAAACATCTGGCCGTCGAGGGCCTTCAGAAGCCGCGCCTGCCAACCCTCGGGCACTTCCACGACAACGGCCGAACCGCGAAACTCGATCCGCCCGACCCGCTTCCGATCCAGGCCGCCGACGCGATCGAGAAAGTCCAAGACCTCCGGCTTGCCGGCGCGGCGCGGCAGCGGTTCGATACTAACGGTCGCCCACATCGCCGTGGCACTTGAAGACGTCCTCCGGCAAGCGCGGCAGGACATGGGCCGGCGGGCGGAGACTGGGACGCCGGAGATCGCGATGGTTCTTCTGACCCAGTCCCGCCAGGGCAGGAAGAATCTCGGTCAACTGCTCGACGAAGGTTTGGGCCAAGCGGCGGATGTTGCGGCGCTTGGTACGGTCGCGAAGCCTCGCCGCCACCTTCATCAGCCGCGCAGCCTGCGATTGCGCCAACTGCGTCGGCGTCAACGCCTCGTCCGGTTCAACCACAAGTTCCGTAACCGGCACGCCTAACTTGGAGGCCCACTCGCACAGCGTGCTGACCGAGATGTCCGTCGATTCCTCCTTGAACCGGAGTTCTTCCACGCTGATCCCCAACCGCCGGGCCAGCACCCGGCGGGGAATGCCTTTTGCGCGGCGAACTGCCGCCAAGCGGTGCAGGACCGTGGGAGAGGCGGGCGTGCCCAACTCAACAACAACGTCTCCTGCCGTCTGGAGCTGGTTCTCTGGGCCATTTTGCCTCGGGCAGCCGTTGGCCACTTCGATGCTACTGTCTCTGCCGAACCGGAAATCAAGAGCATTGTTGCCGTCCATAGACCATTACCCTAATGCGCGCCCGTCACGGTGTCAAATGAAAGAATGGCAAAACATAGATGAGGGATCGGTTATTAGACAAGTGGGAAGCAACCGATCCGCTTCTTCTATTGTGACCGGAAGCGATCGAATACGCAAATATTTTTTCCCTGGTTTACGACAGAGACGACGTGACATCAAGAGTACAACATCGGTATTAGACCCGTAGGGTGTATTAAGACCCATTGCATTCGCCCTAAGTGGTCAACTTCAGAAATAATGTCAGGGTTCCGTGCCCTCGGTCGTAGTGGCGTGGGACCAGCGAGCTTGCGAGCGCGGGCCCACCAAAAACGATGATTGGTGGGCCGGCGCTCGCAAGCTCGCTGGTCCCACCCCACGAATCCATCCCTGACATTATTTGTGAAATGGACCACTAAGTACCGAAAAATCAATCACTGCCGTATAGTCGCCTTTCGCTCCGCGAAAGTAGCGCAACTTTCACGGAGCGAAAGGCCGTGCTTATTTTCGCATTTGTCCTAAATCGTTTCTACGCTTGATTCTTTTGAAGTAAGCTTTTATACTTCAACTTGTGATCGTGGCGTGGACGGGGAGTTCCCTGGGAACTAGCTCACTTTCTCGCTGCAAAAGGCCGATGTCGTTTTTTAGACAGACGCTTGCCGTAATTCATTATGCATAATCGCCCTATCCCGCTCGATCAACTGCGAACCGGTCAGGCCGCGCATATCAGCCGCGTCCATGGACATGCGGAGATTGTTCATCGTTTGGAGGAATTTGGTTTGCGGGGTGGAACTCGCATCGAGATGTTCCGGCCGGGAAACCCCTGCATTATTCGCATGGCGGGCAACAAGATCTGTTTTCGGGCCGACGACGACTTGAGTATCTCTGTCGTTCCCATCCCCCGCGGCGACTGATTCTCCGTAGTGCGGAATTTACTCCGTGGCCTTTTGCCATTTTTAGGGCGAAACGGAATGAACTCCGTGCTACGAAGACGTGGAAAGTCCTTCGTAGCACGGAATTTATTCCGTGGCCTTGCCAGATATTGAATCCTGCAAAATGTGATATGCCTGCCACCCGGGAGGACGCAACGCTGACGGTTGCCTTGATCGGCAATCCGAACACGGGCAAATCGACGCTCTTCGGCGCCCTGGTGGGAATCCATCAACACGTGGGCAACTATCCGGGCGTCACGGTCGAGAAGAAAACCGGACGGATGGAGCACCAGGGGCAGCGGTTCGAGGTGGTCGATCTGCCTGGACTCTACAGCCTCGCGGCCCGCTCGCGCGACGAAATGGTGGCCGTCGACGTACTCTTGCAGCGGCAGGGCGACATTGGGTCGGTTGACGTCGTGATCTGCATCGTTGACGGCTCCAATCTGGAACGGCATTTGTACCTTGTCAGTCAGGTTCTCGAATTTGGGCTGCCCACCGTGGTGGCCGTGAACATGCTCGACATCGCCGCCAGTCGCGGCATCAAGTTGGAGCTGCGGCATCTTCAGAACCGGCTCGGCGTTCCCCTGGTCCCCATCCAGGCCAATCGTGGGCACGGTGTGCCGGAACTCAAGGCGGCACTCGTCGAGGCCGTCCATCGCGAACCGGTGAGCCCTACGTCGCTGTTCCCCGAGGCATTTGAAAATGAGGTCCGCGCCCTGCAACTCCATCTGGCCACTCAAGGCCGCCACGCCGCTGGCTGCGGCTGCGCCCAGACCGGGACCGCAGCACCTGGACCAGATGGCGATGGCCCAGTGTCATCTGCCGGCGAACTGTCGCGGCCGCTATTGCCGGCAGCGCTGGTGCGGCGATTGCTCCTAGACAGCAGCGGATACTTCCAGAATACGCTTCTGCCCAATGCCGACGAGCAATTCATCGAGCCATTGCGCTTGGCGCGGGAGCGTGTCGAGGCCAGCGGCTGCCCGATTCCGGCCGTGGAGACGACCGTCCGTTACGCCTGGGCGCGCTCGATGCTCCTGGGCGTGGTGACGCAGCCGAAAACATTCCCCGTCACGGTTACTGACCGTATCGATCGCGTGCTCACGCATCGCGTCTGGGGTTTGATCGTCTTCGCAGTGGTGATGCTCATGGTCTTCCAGTCGGTCTTTCTCGGAGCGAGACCGCTGATGGACGCAGTTGGCGGGCTGTTCGATTGGCTGGCGGCATCGGTCGAATCGGCCATGCCCGAGGGCGCGCTGCGGAGCCTGCTGGCCACGGGCGTGATTGGCGGCGTGGGCGGGGTCGTGCAATTCCTGCCGCAGATCCTGATTCTATTTTTCTTCATTGCCCTGCTGGAAGACTGCGGCTACATGGCCAGGGCGGCCTTCCTCATGGATCGCGTGATGGTTCGCGCCGGCCTCAGCGGTCGCTCGTTCATTCCCATGCTGTCGTCGTTCGCCTGCGCGGTGCCGGGCATCATGGCCGCGCGGGTGATCCCGAACGAGCGCGACCGGCTGACGACCATTCTCGTCGCGCCGCTGTTGACCTGTTCGGCCCGTTTGCCCGTCTATGCCTTATTGATCGCGGCCTTCGTGCCGCAAACGCAGTATCTTGGCGGCATGATCGGCTTGCAGGGGCTGACGCTGGCCTCGCTCTACGCCTTGGGTATCGTGGCCGCGGTGACGGTGGCCTTGGTGCTGAAACGCACGCTCCTCCGCGGGGCGACGCCGCCCTTCGTGATGGAGATGCCCAGCTACAAGTGGCCCTCGCCGCGGACCGTGCTGATGCGCGTGATGGAGCGAGCCTGGATCTTCCTGCGGACGGCCGGATCGCTGATTCTGGCCATTTCCATCGTGGTTTGGGCCGCCGCCTATTATCCGCACAATCCGCGCGTGGTCCAGGAGGAACTTCAACAGAAAGAGAAGCTGGTCGCCGACATGGACACGATGCCCCAGGGCAGTCCCATGCGGGCGGAAGCCGAAGAGAAACTGACCGGATTGGACAACCAGATCGCGGCCAGGTATCAGCAGCACAGCGTGTTGGGCATGATGGGTCGGACCATCGAGCCGGTGGTACGTCCCTTGGGCTGGGACTGGCGGATCGGCTGTGCTGTGATCGCCTCGTTTCCCGCAAGAGAAGTCGTGGTTGCCACGTTGGGCGTCGTCTACGGGCTGGGCCGGAAGATCGACACGAAATCGGACGAAGACCGCGGGGCGTTGGCCGGCCGATTGAAGCAAGCCGTGTGGGACGGTACGGACCCGCCCCGGCGCGTGTTCACCTTGCCCGTCGCGCTCTCGCTGATGGTCTTTTTCGCGCTATGTGCGCAGTGTGCGGCGACGTTGGCGGTCATTCGCCGGGAGACGAACAGTTGGCGATGGCCGGCGTTTGCCTTCACTTACATGACGGCCTTGGCCTATATCGGGGCACTGATCACGTACCAGGCAGGAACGTGGATCGGGGCTATTTGGAAGTCCTCATGACATCAATCATTGAAAACATCCTCGTACTGGTATTCGTCACGGCGGCCGTCGTTTACGTGATTGTACGTTTTCGTCGCATGGCGGCCGGGCGCAGCAAGTGCGGTTGCGGTTCTAGTGGCTGCGGTTCGGCCGCGCCGCCGTGCGGCAGCAGTCTGCCGGTTATTTCTCCACCGTGCAGCCAAAGCGGCTGTGGGAGGGAAAAGCCGTAGGATGGGCCGAGTAACATGGGGCGTTGCGATTCTGGCCCCTGGCAAATGCGCTGTCGGCACTGCGTCTTTAAGGAAGCGATCGAGCCCAGGTCTTCTTTCATGAGCCGCGCGTGAGCTATGGCTTGGATTGCGCCTTCGACACTGGTGGCTGCGGATCAAACCATCCGAACTCGCGCTCCCTGTTGTTTAATCTCCAGCGCTGGGGCAGCCTGGTCTCGAACCAGTCGAGCGGTTCGCCGGTCGGCAAGGGCTTGCTGGCGGCAGCCAGGGCGACCTTGAGCGTACGTTCCTGTTCGCGTGTCACCGACCCGCGCTTGAAGGACACGAACAACGGCGTACCGCTATGCGCCAACAGGTCGAGCCACTGCCGGTTCTTGTCCCAGGGAATGGAGTTGGCCGCCGTCTGGCCCGCGCAGTCGGCATCGACGGCGAAGAACGCGCCATGCTGAGGCATGCGGAAGGCAAGCGTGTTGACGCCCATCTTGCGCACCCGCTCCCATTCCTTGCCGCTGGTGTCGTCGCCGGTACGGGTGATTTCGAAGATGCCCGCCGAGAGATGGCCAATGGTGTTGCAGCCGATCAGCACGGCGTCGCCGGCGCCGGCACGGATGCTGCGGTAGTGGTCGATGATGATCTCGGCGGTGGTGCGGCTAGGATCGGCAAAGGCCCAGCCATCGGTAGTCATCTCGTCGCCCATCTGAAAACCCCAACGCCCGGTGAGGTCGAAGGTTGAGTAGTCGTGCTTGATCAGCTCGTAACCCCAGCCGCGCAGACGCCGCATTGTCGCGGTCACATAGGCGCGGACTTCGGGCACGGAGGGATCCAGCAAGGCGCGGTCACGCGCCAATTTCCAGCCTTCCGGCTGGCCCGGCTGCGCCACTAGCAAGCGCACCCAGATGCCCGGCCGCGTCCCCGCCTCGACCATGTCCGCCGCCAGTGCCGCCATGTCGGGGAACTTGGCATTGCCGCGGTCCCACGCGCCCTTGGCGTCGCCGTGATTCGCCTGCCAGCCGTCATCGATGACCATGAAAGGACGGTTGCCGCCCTTCGGCGCCAGGCGGGCAATGAAGGCGGCATCCTGCCGCACACTATCGGCGCTGGCGTTGCCGTAGTCACAGTACCAGTTGTTGAAGCCGTACACCGGCTGCAGGGGCAGACGCGGGTTTGGGCACAATTGGCGGCAGAAGGCTCGAGCCGCGGCGAAGGGCGTCTCGCCCGCCTGGCCTTGACGCGATGCAACGGTACATACCTCCAAGGTCCGCTTGCCGAGCCGTACGCCCGCACCACCGCAGCGCACATCGGCGAAGAGGGTCAGGCCCTGCTGATCGAGCTTCCAGCAGCACAGGGCCGCCGGCAGGGTCATCACGCCGTAAGCGTGGGTGCGTCGACCATTACTTGCCAGGACGTACCAAGGCATAGGACGCTTGCCGTCGAGCGCACGCCACTCCAAGTCGCCGTAACCTCGCTCCCAGGCATCCCCCAGGTACTTCCAATCCTGCTCTGGCGCTCCCCGCCAATGCAGACGCAGCTTTTTGACCGCCGCTTCAGGCGCAGCGAGGGTTACGTGCAGGCCATCAGCCTTGGCGACCGTGGTCACACTGATTCCGGCACCACTCCAGACATCAGTGACGCCGCCCACCAGGTTCACGGTACCGCGCTCGGTGATGACCGTAACCGCATCCGGATGGCGGCGAACGTTTCGATAGCCATCAGCGGCCGGCTCGGCCGCGGATAGACAACTGCACAGCAGCATGATGGCGATGACGTCGACGGCATGTAACATGATGGCCTCCTACTTTCTCCAGGCGGTAAGGCAGATATTGCGGATTGGTTCAGATGACGATCCAAAGATATCATGTTCTGGGCCATGTCGAAAGTGCCCCGCGGTAGTCCGGTACGCTCGGCGGCATGCAGATGGGTGAACAGCACTTCTTGAACTGGGCAAGGGGTTAGTCCGTGGTTCTTGGCATTCCCTCCAATCGTAAGTCTCGTGGCAGCACGTCCGTTTTGATGGGCACACAAGCTCGGCGAGTACTCGCCGGTAAGTACAACGAGATCTTGAAACGGCTAGTTAACGGCCGGCTCATCCCTTCGTGACCTCCAAAGGCACCAGCGGCGGGCCGGGCTGATGGGTGATTCGGCTGAAGAACCCGCGATAGATCGGGGCTAGGCGGTCGGGATGCCATTGCTGGGCATGCTCGCGGGCGGCGCGGCTCCAACGATCGTACTCCGCCGCGTCGTCCCAGAGACGGATGATCGTCTCCACCCAAGGCTCGACCTCCTCGGCCGTGGGCAATTCGCGCGTCTCGGGCGTGTAACGCGCCGGGATGTCGATGAGGAAACCGGCATCGCCGATCGTTTCCGGCAGGCCGCCGCGGTTGCTCGCGACCACGGGGATGCCGTTGAACATGGCCTCCATCGCCACCAGCCCGGCGTTCTCCATCAGCGAGGGCATGAGCAGGATCTTGGTTGCCGCCAGGAACTGCCGGGCATCGGGCGAATTGGGCATGATCCGCACGTTCTTCAGGCCACCCAGGTCGATGCCCAATTGCGGCAGGAAACTGGCCTTGCTCGCACCCTCTACCAGCAAGAGCCGAATGTCCGGCCGCCGCCGGGAAAGAACCTCCGCGATCCGCGCGAAGACATGCACGCCCTTGCGCGGCTCGGGGTTGACGAAGGTGACGTACCTCATTGTCCCCTCTCCCTCCGGGAGAGGGTTAGGGTGAGGGCTGTTTGTCCCCTCGCCCACCGCGCTTGTCGCATCGTGTAGGGAACGGACTCCGTGTCGTTCCGCCCGCCGCGGAACGACACGCACCCGCGCGGGATCGACCACCAGCGGCAACTTCAAGCTTGCCAGCCCCAGCGCGTCCCAATAGTATTGCCGGCAAAACTCGGTCGGCACAACTACGTAGTCTGCCGTCCTAAACGGCTCAGAGTCGGCGTAGGCGAAGTTGTGCAGGCCGAAGAGGATGGGAATGTCGAGCCGCTTCACGAGTTGTTGGACCGCAACCGACACGTCATCGCCGCCGTAGGTCCAGACCACGTCCGGCCGGTTCTTCGTCAAGAAGATCTCGCAGGCGGACAGGAATGCCGCGATTTCTTCCGGGTTGATCCAGCCGCCGCGGGTTGAGGCCGAGTTGAACAGCGTTACCGGAACCTGGGCGTGAGTCGTGAAGATCATCCGGCCACGGTAGGCCCCAATCTGCGCGTTGCGGACCACGTAGCGTATGCCGCGTTTGGCGAGGATCTCTTCGACCAGGACCTCTTCCCAAGAATCGATGTGCGTGTTACATAACGCCTGGCACTCGAAGCCCGACCGCGCCAACAAAGCCAAGCCGTCGAGCGTGGCGGTCGCCGCGCCATTGGTAAAGTCCAACACGCAGTGCGGCGAAACGAAGGCGATCTTCTTCTTTGTCCCATTGCCTTTTGGGAGAGGGTTAGAGTGAGGGCCTTCCGTCCCCTCTCCAACCGGGAGAGGGCCAGGGTGACGGCTGCTGGTCCCCTCGCCCACCGGGAGAGG
>CAZTPX010000135.1:0-25422 GCA_964615095.1 uncultured Planctomycetaceae bacterium
TGTCGGTCAAGGCCGTGACCGGCGTGCCGATCAAGTTCATCGGCACGGGCGAGCATCTCGACGCATTGGAGGAGTTCCATCCCGACCGCATGGCCGGCCGGATCCTGGGCATGGGTGACGTGCTCTCGCTGGTCGAGCAGGCCCACCAGAAGTTCGATCAGGAGGAAATGGCCAAGGCCGAGGCCAAGCTCCGCAAGGGCGAGTTTACCCTCGACGACTTCAAGAGCCAATTGGGCCAGATCGGCAAGCTGGGACCGATCAATAAGATCATGTCGATGATCCCCGGCATGGGCGGCATGAGCAAGATGCTCGAAGGCCAGAACCCCGAGGCCGACATGCGCCGCCTGGTGGGCATTATCGATTCGATGACGCCCGACGAACGCCGCAATCCATCGAAGACCGTCGACCAGAGCCGCCGCCGCCGCATCGCCGCGGGGGCGGGTGTCGAAGCACACGAAGTCAACGAGCTGGTCAAGCAGTTCGACGGCATGGCCGACATCATGAAGAAGATGTCGAACATGGGCATGATGGAACGCATGAAGACCATGCACCAGTTGAGTTCCAGCGGCATGCTCAACCCCAACACCCAGTTCGCCAAGCCCAACAAGGGCACGGGCAAGCGATTGACCTCGGCGGAGCGGGCCAAGCTGAAGAAACAGCGCGAGAAAGAGTTGCGCCGCCGCAAGCGCAAAGACAAATAGTACAACCTAGAAACCTGTTCGTTAGGAGACGAGTATGTCAGTTCGAATTCGCATGAAGAAGATGGGCCGCAAGCATCGCCCTTTCTATCGCATTTGCGCGATGGACATCCGCGTGCCGCGCGACGGCCGGATTTTGGAGGAGCTGGGCACCTATGATCCCATGGTGCCGGAGACCGACGCCCGCGCGTTGCTCAACTCCGAGCGGATCAAGTATTGGCTGAGCGTGGGCGCGCAGCCGTCGGACAAAGTGGGCGTGTTGATCAAGAAGTACGGCGCTGAGGGGACGCACCTGGAGGCCCAGCGGTTGGCCGTGGCCCGATTGGCCCAAGGCAGGCGGCAGACCGCGCCGCGTCCGGCAGCCCAGCCCGTGGCCGCGCCCGCGGAAGAAGCCCCGGCGGCGGAAACAGCCGCGCCGGCGGCAGAGTAAGGACTGACGCAGAAATAAATGTCGCCTTTCGCTCCGCGAAAGTAGCGCTACTTTCGCGGAGCGAAAGGCGACAATATGACAGTTATTGATTCGTCGGTCCTAAGCAACCGGCTTGGCGTTTCCATGCGTTTTGACGTTCTGACCCTTTTCCCCGATATTTTCCCGGGATACCTGGGTCAGAGCCTGTTGAAGCGGGCGATCGACGCGGGTCTGGTTGAGGTGTGCCTGCACGACATCCGCAACTGGTCGTACGACAAGCACAACAAGGTGGATGACCGGCCCTACGGTGGCGGGCCCGGCATGGTGATGATGGTCGAACCGGTCGTCGCCGCGGTCGAGGCCGTTCGGCCCATGATCGCCGACCCGGGCCACCTGGTAATGCTCACGCCGCAAGGGCGGCCGCTGGACCAGGCCGGGGTGGAACGCCTGGCAGGGCACGGGCGGTTGATCTTGTTGTGCGGCAGGTATGAAGGATTTGACGAACGCGTGCGGCTGGTGTTACAGCCGGAAGAGATTTCGATCGGCGACTATGTGCTCAACGGGGGCGAAGTCGCCGCGATGGTGATAATCGACACGGTAATCCGGCTCGTGCCCGGCGTCCTGGGCGATGCCGACTCGAGCCGCGACGATTCGTTTTCCACGGCCTCGAGGCTGTTGGAGTTTGCCCAATATACGCGGCCCCGAGAGTACCGGGGGCTGCAAGTACCGGAGATTTTGTTGAACGGAGATCACGGCCAAATCGCCCGTTGGCGGGAAGAAGAAAGCCGCCGTCGCACGCAAGAGCGGCGGGCCGATTTGCTGTAGGGTGGGCTTTAGCCCGCCTCTCCAGTGAGTTTTCGTGGAGGCGGGTTAAAGCCCACCTTACGTATTTTTAAGAAAGGGAATCCCATGAGCCAAGCCTTGTTGAACCTGGTCGAGAAATCGAGCCTCAAGACCGAAGTTCCGAAGTTCGATATCGGCGACACGGTCGACGTACACTGCAAAATTCTCGAGGGCGAGAAGGCGCGAATCCAGACTTTTACCGGCGTTGTGATCGCTCGGGCCGGCAGCGGCAGTCGCGAGACGTTCACCGTTCGCCGCATCGTGCAGGGCGAAGGCGTGGAGCGGAAATTCCCCATCCATTCGCCCAAGATCGACAAGGTCGTCGTGCAGCGCAGCGGCGTTACCCGGCGGGCCAAGCTCTACTACCTCCGCGACCGTATCGGCAAGGCCGTGCGTTTGCGCGAGCGGCGGACGAACGAACCCGCCGCCAAGGGCGGTAAGTAAGGCATCGGCCCGAAAGCAAGTTGATCGCAATGGGCCTTTTCGCTCTTTTCTCGCGCTGGTTGCGGCGGATCTTCCCCAAGAGGACGCTGGGCCAGCGGGGCGAAGACGAGGCGGCCCGCTACCTCAAGCGGCTGGGCTATAAGATCCTCGCCCGCGGCCGTCGGCTTGCGCCGGGTGAACTCGATCTGGTTGCGCTCGATGGCCGGACGATCGTCTTCGTGGAGGTGAAGACGCGGACCTCGCAGGAAGCCGGCCATCCGGCCGACGCCGTCGATGCGGTTAAACAGCGGAGATTGACGCGTTTGGCGGTGACCTTCATGAAGCGGCACGGCTTGCTCGAATTCCCCGCCCGCTTCGACGTGGTGGCCATCACCTGGCCCGCTGGCCGCGGCCGCCCCGTGATCGAGCATTTCAAGGGTGCTTTCGACGCCGTGGGGCAAAGCGAGTTCTATTCCTGAGCCGCCGCCCCACCCTCGACGGCGGTCTTTCTCGGCAATTCGGCGACGGGGCGTCCATTGATTCGGATTTTTCGACCACGAGCGGGCTCTTGCGGAGATTTGCTGCGACGTATCCCGTTTACTCCGCATTGCCGGTCGGGGTCTGCCGCGTTAGCGGCACCATGTGAATAGCCGCGGGTGGAGCGCAGCGCAACCCGCGGTTATGATATGCCAATGCGATCTCAGCCGCGTTAGCGGCGACACATTCCCTGCTCGATGAATATCGGCGATTGCTCCGTGAAAACAGCGTTCCGTACAGCGAGCCATACCGCGCGTGAACCCTGTCGTGCCACTACGTGGCACACCCAACCAAATGAATCTGACTCCGCGGGTTGCGCTGCGCTCCACCCGCGGCTATTCACAGGTGACCGCTACGCGGCCGCAAGCCTGGGGCCTTGCTGCCCCCGGGGCGGAACTGCGTTCTGGCCTCAAACCCTCGGCATCGTGCGGCGGTGGGGTGCGTTCCGAATGCAATCGGGATCGCCGGTTTTCGCAGCTATTTATGTATTTATCGCATTACTCACGGTTTTCGCCGCAAAACTCCCTCCACGCGAGCAGTTGTCCTCAAGACGCTGGTAATTCTGGTCGATTTTACGGCCTTGTAACGTTTGAGCCTCTTGTGAACCTGGCCTCAAAAGGCTATCGTGAATGGTTTAGGTTCGCCGCCTTGGAAGTCCGTGAGATTCACGCTCGTCTTCGCTCGGCGGGGCTTCGTTTTGTATCGCCGGAAGCCTCTGCTTTGAACCGTTGCAAATGACGCCAGGCGCGCCTCATGGCGCGCACGCGGCTGGCATTTCAATCCGTGCAAAGTATGCGCTCAACACGGTTGGATTGATCCGAATCGTAGCGATAAGGAGAGGTTCGCATCATTCTCAACCTGACGGCAGCGTGAAGTTCTGCTTCCGTGCCTACCTTTATTTCAGCCCGTGCCCGGGACATTACTTGTCCTGGTTCCACGGCAGTCATATTTCCTGAATTGACCATCTATTCCACACCAACGATCCACTGAGGAGACATATCGTGGAAACAAAACGCTTCGTGTCCGTTGACGGCAATGAAGCGACGGCCAACATTGCCCACCTGTGTTGCGAAGTGGCGGCGATCTATCCGATCACGCCATCATCCAATCTGGGTGAGATGCCCGACGCTTGGGCGGCCGCCGGCCGAAAGAACATTTTCGGCACAGTGCCTAGTATCGTAGAAATGCAGAGTGAAGCGGGGGCCGCCGGTGCGGTCCACGGCTCGCTGCAAGCCGGTGCCCTGACGACCACCTTTACGGCGTCGCAGGGGCTTTTGCTGATGATCCCCAACATGTTCAAGATCGCGGGAGAATTGACCTCCACGGTCTTCCACGTCACTGCCCGCACCGTGGCCACGCACGCTCTGTCGATTTTCGGTGACCATAGCGACGTGATGGCCTGCCGCAGCACCGGCTGGGTCATGCTCTCCTCGGATTCGGTACAGGAGGCCCAGGACCTGGCGTTGATCTCCCACGCGGCAACGCTGGAGGCCCGCTTGCCGTTCCTGCACTACTACGACGGCTTCCGCATCTCACACGAAGTGAACAAAATCGAGCAACTGAGCGACGAGCAAGTCGCGCAGATGATCGACATGGATCTGGTCGCCGCCCACCGCGCCCGGGCGCTCTCGCCCGAGCATCCCCAGCTTCGCGGCACGGCCCAGAACCCGGACGTCTTCTTCCAGGCCCGCGAGGCCTGCAACAAGTTCTACGACGCCTGCCCGGCGATCGTGCAGAAGACCATGGACAAGTTCGCCCGTTTGTTCGGCCGGCAGTATCACCTGTTCGACTACGTCGGCGCGCCCGACGCCGAGCGGGTGATCGTCTGCATGGGTTCCGGCAACGGCGTGATCGAAGAGACGGTCGATTACCTCATTGCCCGCGGCGAGAAAGTCGGGCTGGTCAAAGTACATCTATTCCGTCCCTTGGACAAGGCCGCTCTGGTGGCGGCGATTCCCAAGAGCGCCAGAAAGATTGCCGTACTGGATCGCACCAAGGAGCCGGGCGCCAACGGCGAGCCGCTCTACCAGGACGTGGTCACGGCACTGGCCGAGACTTGCAGCGGCCCGCTGCCGAAGATCATCGGCGGCCGTTACGGCCTGAGCTCGAAGGATTTCACGCCGGCCCAGGTGAAGGCCGTCTACGATGAACTGGCCAAGGCCCAGCCCAAGCAGCGGTTTGTCGTCGGCATCAAGGACGACGTGACCTTCCTCAGCCTCGACTGGGACGATGATTTCTCGACCGAAGGCGACGACGTAACCCGCGCCGTATTCTTCGGCCTGGGCAGCGACGGCACCGTGAGCGCCAACCGCAGTTCCGTGAAGATCATCGGCGAGAACACGCCCATGCACTCGCAGGGCTACTTCGTCTACGACTCGCGCAAGGCCGGTTCGATTACCACCTCGCACGTTCGCTTCAGCCCGCGGCCAATCAAGGGATCGTACCTCGTCCACAAGGCGAACTTCGTGGCCTGCCACAAGTTCGAGTTCACCGAGCGGATCGACATGCTCTCGATGGCCTTGCCGGGGGCGACGTTCCTCTTGAACAGTCCCTACGGTCCCGACGAGGTATGGGACCATCTGCCCCGTGAGATGCAGAAGCAGATTGTCGACAAGAAGTTGAAGTTCTACGTGGTCGACGCCTACAAGGTGGCCCGCGAGGCTAACCTGGGTGTCCGCATCAACACGGTCATGCAGACCTGCTTCTTCAAGCTGGCCAAAGTCATCCCGCCCGACGAAGCGATCGCCGAGATCAAGGCCCAGGTGAAGGCCATCTACGGCAAGAAAGGCGGCGGCGCGATCGTCGATCGCAACAGCGCCGCCATCGATATGGCCTTGGCCAACCTGCATGAAGTCAAAGTGGTGGCCTCGGTCAGCTCGAAGTTCCACATGCTGCCACCGGTTCCCGATCATGCCCCGGCGTTCGTCAAGGACGTGCTGGGCGTGATGATCGCCAATCGTGGCGACGACTTGCCCGTCAGCGCGATGCCCGTCGACGGTACGTTCCCCACGGGCACGACGCAGTATGAGAAGCGATCGATCGCCGAGGAAATCCCCATTTGGGACTCGAAGATCTGCATCCAGTGCGGCCTTTGCTCGCTGGGCTGCCCGCACGCCTCCATCCGCATGAAAGTCTTCGAGCCGTCGCTCTTGGAAAAGGCCCCCGCGGGCTTCAAGGCGACCGATTACAAGGCCAAGGAGTACCCGGGCTGGAAGTTCGTGATCCAGGTCGCGCCGGACGATTGCACGGGCTGCGGCCTGTGCGTGGACGTCTGCCCCGCCAAGGACAAGACGCAGGTCAAGCACAAGGCCATCGACATGGAGCCCAAGACCTCGAACCTGGAGCGCGAGCGGGCCGGCTGGGACTTCTTCCTCACGATTCCCGACGTCGATCGGACGACGGCCAAGATCGACACGGTCAAGGGCTCGCAGTTCCTGCTGCCGCTGTTCGAGTTCTCCGGGGCCTGCGCCGGTTGCGGCGAAACGCCCTACGTGAAGCTCATCACGCAGTTGTTCGGCGACCGCATGCTGATCGGCAACGCCACGGGTTGTTCGTCGATCTACGGCGGCAACCTGCCCTGCACGCCCTACACGCAGACGCCCGAGGGCAAAGGCCCGGCGTGGTCGAACTCGCTGTTCGAAGACTGCGCCGAGTTCGGCATGGGCTTCCGCCTGGCGATCGACCAGCAGTTGCAGTACTGCCATTCCCTGCTGGCTAAGCTCAGCGGCCAGTTGGGCGACGAGATCGTCAAGGCCCTGATCGGTAACAAGCAGGAGACCGACGCCGAGATCGCCTTGCAGCGTTCGCTGGTGGCAGCGCTCAAGCAGAAGCTGGCGGCTATCGGTAGCCGCGACGCCAAGGACCTGGCGGCCTCGGCCGAGTACATGGTCCGCCGCAGCGTGTGGAGCTTCGGCGGCGACGGCTGGGCCTACGACATCGGTTTCGGCGGCCTGGACCACGTCTTCGCCTCCAGCCGCGACGTCAACATCCTGGTGCTCGACACGGAGGTCTACTCCAACACAGGCGGCCAGGCCTCGAAGTCGACCTCGCGCGGGGCGGTGGCCAAATTCGCCGCCGCCGGCAAGGCCGGCCGCAAGAAGGACCTGGGCATGATCGCCATGGCCTACGGCAACGTCTATGTCGGCCAGATCGCCATGGGGGCCAACCCGGCCCACGCCCTGAAGGTGATCCGCGAGGCCGAGTCGTACCGCGGCACGTCGCTGATCATCGCCTTCAGCCATTGCATTAGCTGGGGCATCAACATGACCACCGGCATGCAGTTGCAGAAGGAAGCGGTGAACTGCGGCTACTGGCCGCTGTACCACTTCGATCCGCGCAACGAAACCCATCCCTTCAGCCTGGACAGCAAGAAGCCCACGGGCGACTACAAGGAGTTCGCCATGAAGGAAGCGCGGTTCAACATTCTCACGCGGTCCAAGCCGGAGGCTGCCGCCCGCTTGTTCAACCTGGCCCAAGACGACATCAACGCCCGCTGGCACTTGTACGAGCAGTTGGCCGGCGTGGATCGTCTGGCCGGCAACGGCGGGCACAGTGCGCCCGCCGCAACCCAAGCTGCCAGCCAATCTGAAAAGGAGGTGAAAGCATGAGCGTAGACCTATCCACAACCTATCTCGGTTTGAAACTGAAGAACCCGCTGGTGATTGCCGCCAGCCCGATGACCCAGAAGCTCGATTCGCTCGTCGCGCTCGAGGAGCAGGGTGCGGCCGCGGCCGTCTTTCCCTCGCTCTTCGAGGAGCAGATCGAGCACGACACCCAGGAGCTGACGAAGCTCCACCAGTTCGGCACCGACAGCTTTGCCGAGGCCCTCTCGTATTTTCCCGAGGAAGACGATTTTCACGTCGGCCCGGAGAACTACCTGGAGGCCATCACCAAGGCCAAGCGGGCGGCGACGATCCCCATCATCGCCAGCCTCAACGGCACGAGCAAGGGCGGCTGGGTCCGCTACGCGAAGATGATGCAAGACGCCGGGGCCGACGCCCTGGAGTTGAACATCTACTTCATCGCCACGGACTTGAACATGAACGGCCGCGACGTCGAGGCCCGCTATGTCGATCTGGTGGCGGCGGTCAAGCAGTCGGTCTCGATCCCGCTGGCCGTGAAGGTCGGCCCGTATTTCAGCGCCATGGCCAACATGGCCAAGCGGCTGGTCGACGCCGGGGCCGACGGGCTGGTGTTGTTCAACCGCTTCCTCCAGCCCGACTTCGACCTGGAGACGCTGGAACCGACGCCCAAGCTGGTCTTGAGCACGCCCTACGAGATGTTGGCCCCGTTGCGCTGGATTGCCATCCTGCACGGGCGGCTGAAGGCCTCGCTGGCCCTGACCAGCGGCCTGCACGACGCCGAGGGCCTGATCAAGGCCCTGCTGGCTGGCGCCGACGTGGGCATGGTCGTCTCGACCGTCTACGAAGAAGGCTCCAGCCAGGTGGCCAAGATCCTGGGCGGGCTGCGCGAGTGGATGGAAGAGAAGGAGTACGAGTCGGTCCAGCAGCTCAAGGGCAGCATGAGCCAGCAGAACTGCACCGATCCCGCCGCTTTCGAGCGCGGCAATTACATGAAGGCCCTGACCTCGTTCACGGGCAAGTTCATCTGAACTTTGAACGAGATTGAATCGTAAGAATCAGCGCGGCCCCAGGCGGATGCTCGGGGCCGCGCGTTTTTCTTGTAAGGGACGACTGACGAAAGTGTTTGCCGTGGAACTGCACAACGGCAGTCGCTTTGAGGTCGATCATCCGCGGGCTATCCTGTGGCGAGACGGCTATGCGATCTTTGCCGCGCCGGGCCGAATTTCGATCTATTTTGATCACGAGGGAGTCGTTCAGATTATCGACGCCCCCGCCAGCCAGGCCCCGGCGGCAAAAGCTTAGGGCCGCCAAGCGTTCTTGACGTCGAAACTGAGTACTCGGTACTGAGTACTCAACACCCCGTTGGCACTAGTAAATCCCCGTCACCCGCTTCAACAGGCTGACCGAGGGCACGGCGATGAGGAAATACGCCACCAGCCAGGGCGGCATGAGCAGCCGGTCGAAGCCCGGCACAAGCCCCAGGAACTTCACTGGCCGCATACCGATCTGTACACTGGCGATGGGCTGGTCGTTGCCGTAGAATTCCACGTCGGGCGAATAGACCGGCTGCCCGACGAGCAACTGCTTCGACACCGTGGCGGTCTTCCAACGGATTTGCAGCGCGTAAGGCAAGGGCCTCGCCTCGGCCTGGATCTGCCAGGTGGCGATGCCGTCGGCAGCGATTTCGCCAGGGCGGGCAACGTCGGCCGCGATCTCCTGGATCCACTGGCCGCTGCCGTTTGAGCCTTCTTGCGAGACCTCGCGCAGACCTTCCTGGGGCACTATGTGGGCCAACTCGCCGACGGCGGAGACGGGAAAACAGGCCCGCACCGTCACGGTCTCGCCCGCACGCGGCGGGACGAACGCCAAACGCTGGAAACACCACGTGCCCAGGACGGCAATCGGCACGATGGCGGCCAATAGCGGCCAGCCTTCCTCCTTCATCGTCATCACGGCAATCATGTTCCGCGTGGCGCAATAGCGCGCGACTGCTTCCTTGTCTCTCTCCCGCTTCGCCGCGCGCAGGAGTTCCTTGAGACGCTTCTTGTCCTGGTCGCACCGCCGCAGCAAGTCCTGGTTGGTCGTGAACCTTCGCGAGAATGTGATGATGGCCCCCGTGCCCACCGCCACGATCACCAGGGCCAGGTCCGCGGGCAGACGCAACAGCCAACCCAGCAGAGGGTCGGCCAAGGCGACGGTGGCGTTGTTGATCCAATCGAGCATGGTTCACTCACCCTCCAGCAAACGGATCGTCCCCCGGTTCCCGTCCAGGCGGAGTTGGCTGCCGTCCTTGATGCGCTTTGTAGCACCCGGGCAGACCACGGCGGGGATGCCGAAATCGCGGGCCACGATGGCTCCGTGGGAAAGCATGCCGCCGCGCTCCACGACCAGCCCGCGGGCACTGACAAACAGCGGCGTCCAGCCGGGATCGGTGGACGGACAGACAAGGATGTAGTTCTCGCCCAGGTCGCGGCTTTCGCGGGGGTCGAAGACGACGCGGGCCGTGCCGGCGGCGATGCCCGCGGCCACGGCCTCGCCCTGGAGTTCCGCCCCGCTGGCGTACTGCCGCGGCAGACCAAGCTGCCCGAGTTCAGCAGAGTCGATCACCTCGGGCATGTCGAGCCTTTGCAGCGATTGCCAGCGGACTTGCCGCTGGGCAGCGGCCGCCAGCAGTTCCTCGCGGCGGCCCTCGAATTGATCCAACTCCCACAGGTGGAGGAAGAAGATCTCACGCCCCAACTGCCAGCGCCGCGCCAACTCGAGGATCGCCATTCGGATCAACTCGTAGCCCATCATCAGGTAATGCTTGCCCGATTCGCGATAAGCCAACAGCCGCTGGGCCTGGCGGATATGCGCCAGGATCGGCTCGCGGAAGGAACTTCCGCCCCAGCGGGCCAGCAGCTCCGGCAGGTCCTTCTCCACCTCCGCCCTCTGCCGGGCATGTTCCTCGTGGATTTCCTCGGGCGAGCGCCGGCTGCGGCGAAGCGCCTGCAAGGTGGCGTCCAACTGGCGCGGGTCTTCGCGATAGCGAGGCTCAGCCAATTCCATTTCGCCGGCCGTGCGATGGCCGTAGGCCTCGATGAACTCCTGCATGGTGACCTCGCCCCGCGCGACGCGGAACAACAACTGGTTCTGGGCCACGGTCGTATCGCCCTCCAGGCCGCTGGTCAGGGCCGAGGCGAGCCGGCCACCCTCGATATCGCCCAGCAATTGCCCCAGCAAGCGACGGAGGTCGGTGAAGGCCAAGGCTCCGAAGTAACCCGGCTTGAGGGAATCACTGCCAAAATCATCGAGCACCAGCGAGCAGCGGGCCCGCAGCTCGGCGCAGACCCGTACCGTCTCCATGCCGGCAAGGTCCTCGTCGCGTTTGTGGCGGACGTAACCGAGGTAGGACGGCAGGATTTGGTTTTCGAAATGATCGCGGATCGTCCTTCGCAACCGCTTGGCGACCCGCCAGGAACGAAGCATCGCCGCGAGCATCCCCGGCAGCCTGAGGAGGAACCTGCCGTCGGCCTTTTTGGAATCGAACTTCATGGGGGCCTGGTCCAGAAGCGTCTTGTCCGCCAGCACGGCATCCAGGTCGTAGTGCAATGGGCTCTTGCCCCAGAACAGTTGTGCCAGACGCTGCGGGTCGGCGTAGATCCGCTGGCCGATCAGTTCGAGGAAGCCTTCCTCGCAGACCTGGTGCGAGGGGCGGTAGCCCAGGTCGTGGTAGAAGCGGCCAAAGCCGCCCGCGCCGCTCATGAAGTGGCGGATGATATCCCAAGTCAGCGGCGTGGGCGCGGACAGCGTTTCGCCCAGATTGTGCGCCACCCAGATCCGCCGGCGACTGGTGGCCAACGCGCCCAGCCGCTCGATCTCCGCCAGGCGGGCAGGCTCCACGTCGCCGACCACGTCCAAGCCGCGGATGGGTCGGGCCTGGAGCACCGCAAATTGCCCGCCACGCACAGCCCATTCGATGTCCTGCGGCGATCCGTAGTGCAACTCGATCTGCCGCCCGATGGCAGCCAGGCGGGTGACTTCCTCGTCGTCGAGCACCCGCGCGTTACGTCGCTCGTCGCAGAGGGCCACTTGTCGCGTCCCATCCGCCGCGACCGCGGTCATGGTGGCCTTCTCGGCGACGGTCAGTTCCTTGATCTTGCCGTTGGCCTTTTCCACGACCAGGTGGTCCGGCGTGACCTCGCCTCCCACCACGGACTCACCCAGCCCCCAGGCCGCATTGATGACGATTTCGTCGCGGGCGCCGCTGACGGGGTTGGCCGTAAAGAGGACCCCCGCGGCCTCGGCCATTACCATTTGCTGCACGACGACGGCCATGGCCAGGCCCTCTGCGGCGGTCTTCTGTCGGGCGCGGTAGGCGACGGCCCTGGCGGTCCAGAGGCTGCCCCAGCAGGATTGCACCGCCTTGAGCAGCGGTTGCTCGCCGCCGACGTTCAGGTAGGTATCCTGCTGCCCGGCGAAACTCGCCTCGGGGAGGTCTTCGGCCGTGGCCGAGGAGCGGACGGCGACGCGTTCCGTGCCCGCAGTACACAGGCGGCGATAGGCCAGGAGAATCTCCTCGGCGAGCGACTGGGGCATGTGCTGCTCGGCCAGCAGCGCACGGATTTGCGCCGAGACGGTCTCGATCATCGCCGCATCAACGCCGACGACCGAAGCGGCAAGCTCGGCGATCCGCTTGCCCAGCCCGCCGTGTTCGATGAATTCCAGGTAGGCCCGCGTGGTGACGATAAAGCCCGGTGGAACCGGGAGTCTTGCCTGGGTCAGTTTGCAGAGGTTGACGCCCTTGCCGCCCACTTCGGCCAGGGTGGGCAAGTCGCCGTCGTTGCCGATGTCGAAGAAGCGGATATGGGACAGGTCGTGTGCCGAGTTTTGCCCATTCGTATTCATCGCGTGGCGTCCTTCCCACTGGCGCAGACCAGGCCCTTCTTGACGGTAGCGAAGTAGATGCGGGAGTTGGCCATTACCGGTGGCGTGCTCAACTCGCCCAGCCAGTCGGTGTTCATCCACAGGCGTGGTTGGCCGCCGATGGTATACGACATCAGGCCCTTCTTAGCCGCATAGACGAGCACGCCGGGCGGGGCTAGCGGGGCAATAGCCGGCCGCGCGCCGGCAAGCGACTTCTCCACGTGGCCGTCCGCCAGGCTGACGACCACCAGATCCCCACCCGCAGTGACATAGACCAGCCGGTCCTTGGCCAGCACGAGCGGCGTACTGGGCGGCCCGCTTGTCGTTTCCCACAGCCGTCCGCCATCGGCTAGGCGACGTGCCGCGACCCCCGATGGCGTTCCCAGGTAGATCGTGTTCTTGCGGACCAGCGGAGAGGCGGTGGGCGCGGCGTCCAGGCCTACGCGCCAGAGGGTCGCGCCGCTGGGGCGGTCCAAGACCAGCAGCGCCGGCGGTTGCTGTGTGGCGACGGCCAGTAGGGCCTCGCTGCAGGCCGGAACACCGTACACGACGCCGCAGTCGGCCCGCCAGGCCACCTCGCCGTTTTCACGGAAGAAAGTCAGTTGGCGTGGACCATCGGTGATCAGACCGCCGCCGTCCAACAAGACGAACTCGCCCGAGGCATCGGCGGCGACCGGGAGCGTCCAGCGCGGGGCACCGTCGGCCGGCGAAAGGCAGTGCAGTTGGCGGCCGGTATCGCCCTTGCGCCCATCGACGAAGAAGACCGCCTGCGCATTACCGGCCGGTGAGAGCCATAACCCGTTTGTGGCCGGTTCAAACCAGGCTTCCTGGGGATCGTTGCGTTTTGTGGCAATTGGTACCGTATCCGGCACACTCCGTGTGCCGCTGGCCAGCGGCACACGGAGTGTGCCGGATACATTGTCCCGCAGGCAGACCAGCCCGTTACGGCTGCCGTGAAGCGGAAGGAACAGGCATCCGCCCAGGCAGGCGGGCGGCGCATGCAGTTGCATGTCGGGCGGCCGTTCGGTCTCGTCGGTCTTGGGGAAACGCCAGGCGAACTTGCCCTTCTCGGGCAGCGGCTGGTTATCGATGGCGCCGCCGCAGCCCGGTCCGCCCAGGCTGCCGGCCCAGCAAGGCTCTTGTTGCCGGCCGCCGGGCGTACCCACGCAGAGCAGACCGTCCTGCTGCGAACCCACGTAGACGTGGCCGCGCGCCACCGCGGGCGAACTGAGGAACGGGCCAGTGAAGCCCAGGGTAGCTTGCCACGTCAGTTCGAGGTCCGCCGTCCGCAGTCCGTATAGCTTGCCGGTCTCCGTGACGACATACAGCATGCCGCCGCTCAAGGCCGGCGAGGCGACGATGGGGGCATGGGCGTTCCAACGGGCCAGTTCTTTTCCGGCGAGGGAGACGGCATAGACATAGCCGTCGCGAGCGGCAAAGAAGAGCTGGTCTTCGCCGGCGGCCACGGCCCCCAGGATCACGTCGCCGGCGGCGAACTTCCATTGCACGCGGCCCGTCTTCTCGTCGAGACACCACACTTCGCCGGCCGGCCCGAGGGTCTTTTCCGCGGCGGCGAGTTCCTCGGCGGTCTTGCCCTGCTTGCGCATGCGGTCGAGTTCTTTGCGTTTGACCTCCTCGGCCGACTCGATGAAGTTCCCGTTGCCCATGCCGATCAGCACCCGCCCGCCCAACAGCGTAGGCGCGCCGAACACGGGATAGGGAGTGAGAACGCGCCACAGTTCGGCCCCCGTATCGGCATCGAGGCAGCAGATGGCGTTGCCGTGCATGCCGCAGCCCACGACCAGCCGACCATCGTGGATGGCTGGCGACGTGTCCGCGTCGGGGCAGCGCTCCGTAGGCGCGTGCCAGAGCACGACCGCATGGCCCTCGGCGTCGGGTTCGAGGCGGAAACAGTAGTAGCCGTCGTCGCCGGCGCCGACATAGACCCGCCCTTGGTCGATACAGGGGGTGGACTCGATGTGGCCGCCGGTCATATAGGTCCAGAGGACCGCGTGCCGCAATACGTCCATGCAGACGACCCGCGCGTTGAGCGTATAGTGCAACCCCTCGCCGCAGACCAGGAAGCGGCCGGCCACCGCCGGAGACGAGAAAGTGGCTACGTAGCCGCTGGGGCCCGCCTTCCACACCAGCCCGCCGGAATCGGCGTCGAGGCAGTAGATGTCGCCGCGGTCGCGCAAGGGGCCTTTGTCGGCCGAAGTGACGTAGACCCGGTTGCCGACCACCGCGGGGCTGGCAAAAAAAGTCTTCACCTCGGTAAAATTCCAGACCAGCCCGCCGTCCGCGGGCGATTCGCCTCCGCCCCCATTGCCCCGCCGCGTGGCATCGCCGCGGAACATCGGCCAATCCGTGCCCGCAACCTGCTCGCTCACTGGTCCGGTGCCGCTGGAGAAGAAGATCGTCCGCACCAGGAAGACCGACCCGACCACTAGCGCGGCCAGCACCGCCAGGACCAACAACACCCGCGGCTTGAGCAACCCTACGAGCAAGCTGCCCAAGGCCAGCAGGATATAGGGCAGGAGGGTGAAAAGAACTTGCAGCGGGCCGATAAGAACCGGGACGACGGCTAAAGGCAGGTTGTTCATGGGAGTGGCCGGACGGGCGGCAGGTCCGAAGGGGCGTTCCTAGTCATAGCTCCGCTGCGGTTCGCTGTCAAGCGGCATTACACCATTCCCTTCCACTTCCGCAGCCACCACTCGCCGATCAACAAAGTGAGGAGCAAGGCCAACAACGGCCAGCGGTTCCAGAGCGGCACAGGAGGCAGGCTCTCGACCGGAACCTGCCGCCCAGCGGGCAAGTCGTCGATCAGGCGGGAAACATCCTTGTAGGTGTAATAGCCGCCCTTGGTCACTTCGGCGGCCTGCTGCATCTCCGCCGGGTTGACTTGCAGACGGACCATCTCGGTCTGCGGCGGAACGACATGGAAATCGGCCGACGAAACCTGCCCCGACAACGCCGGCGCAATCACCTTGGCATGGTAGTCGCCGGGGGGCAGATTGTTGAGAACGGCTTCGAAACGCCCGCGGCCGCTCTCGCTACGGCGCAGCGGCACGCGCTGCGTCTGGCGGCCTGCCTGCACTAACTCGACGATCACGCCGTTGTCGTCCAACGGGGCCAAGCGATCGTCGCTGAAACGGACTTGCAGGTGCACCGGATCGCCCGCTGCGTATTCGCTTCGGTCGGTGCTCAAGCGGGCGGAACCATCGCCCTTGGCCGACTTCGCGCATCTCAGCAACCGCAGCGTCTGTACCCAGTAGCGGGCAAAGTTCAGGTCTTCCACCCCGCGGCGCCAACGATAGGTCTCATCCGTGGCGTGGAAGAGCACCTTGCCGCCGCCGCCCACGTATTGCATGACGAAGAGCGGTAGCCGCTTGCCGTCGGCGCCGTTGCGCGTGGGATGCTCCGCCAGCACTTGGGCCGCAGGTTTCAGGTCGGAAACCTCGGTCATCCAGTACAGCGGCGGCAGGTTCTGCCAGATGGCCCGCGACTTCTCCGGCGAATCGCCCAGTTGCATGGCAGGGCTAGCCAGCCCCAACGCGGTCGGCTGGGCGACGAATCCTTCGGTGAGCGGTTTGTCCGCCTCCGGATTACGGGCCTTCGCCGGATCGAAGGGCATCAGCCGGGCCAGGGGCGTGTCGCGGTAGGCCTGGGGCATGAAGTTTTGCCCGGCCACCAGCACCACTGCGCCGCCGTCGCCGCGATCGACGTAATCGGCCAGGGCCTGCACGGCCGCCGAGCCCAAGAGGGAAGGATTGACGTCGCCGAAGATCACGACGTCATAGCATCGGGAGAGATCTTCGCGGCGCACGGGAAAGGTGGCGAGCGTCTTCGGGCCGTCCGCCGAAACTCTCCCGCCTTGGGCTGACGAGCCTGCGGCCTGGCCCGCCGGGCGGACAACATTCGGAACGCGCCCGCTGCCTTGCTCGCTCCAATCCACGTCGGCGTCCTGCAGCAAGGTATCGAGTTCGATGGTCTTGTCGCGGGCCAAGAGGTTGCGGAGGTAGCGATATTCCCAGCGGGACGAGCCGTCGACCAGCAACACGCGGACCTTTTCTTCGTCCACGCGGATGGAACGCGCCAACGGCTCGTGAACAACCGGGTCGCCGGCCGGCGGCTGGACGTCGATCGTGTAGCGAAACGTGCCCGTCTGCGTGGGCCGATACGGCAGCACGACTTCCTGCGCCCGGCCGTCGGCGCCCGCGGTCACCTCGATGCGGGCCTTCTCTGCGGGGCTGCCGTCGGGCTGTTTTTTCTCGCGGAGCACGATGGCGAGCTTCTTCCCGGCAAAACCCGAGGCGCTGAACTTGAAGCGGAAGTGGACCAGGTCGTTGATGAAGACGACATCCTCCACGTCCAGATCGCTGAGTTTCAGATAGCGGGCCGGCCGATCGCTGCCCAGGCCGATCAGCAGCAGCGGTACGCCCTTGCGGCGGGCGTAGGTGGCTGCATCCAACAGTCCCGGGCCTTCGGTGTTGATGCCGTCGGTGGCCAGGACGAGCGCCGCGGGCGTCGTGCCGCGCAACTCGTCCAGCGCGCCGCGAATGGCGGCGCCCAGGGGGGTCCTGTCGCCCTTGGCCTGGGCGGCCTTCAACTCTGCGACAATACCCGGCACGTCACTGCGCTGGCTTTCTTTCATCTCGCTGAGGTAAAGGAATCGCAGCTTGTGGCTCTCGGACAGGTCGTCGAGCAACTTGCCGTTGTTCTCGACAAACAGCGTGCGGGCGATGTTCCAGCGGGAAAGCCACTGGGCTTTTTCGCGCCCGTCCGCCGCTGGCGACGGCTGGGCCTTTGCCGCCGCGCCATTTTCGTGCGGCTGCTTGACTATCCCTGCCTGCGCGATACGATCTTCCAATGCCTTGCTGGCGGCTTCGTCGTATTGGTCTGGCGTATTCATGCTCTGCGTGTCGTCGATGATCACGACGACAAACGGCAGGCCGGTCTTTTGCAGGAACAAACCAACCTGGGCGATCATCAACAGCACCAGGCCGATGGCCGCCAGACGCATGGAGGCCAGCGCAAGGCGATAAGCGCGACCGGCCTGGCGGCTTTCACGGAGATAGACGGCCACGACGACCGCCGTCATGGCCAGCACGGCCAGCAGAGTGGCCCAGGACGGCCAGGGCCAGCGATATTCCAATCGCCAGGCAATACCTATCCCCGGCCCGTTGGACAGGCCGAACCAGCGTTCCATCCAGGTTGGCAGTATGCCGCTCATCGTGCGTTGTATCCGAATCGCCAGGCGAGAACCAATTCCAATAGTAAGAGCACCACGACCGCGTACAGCAGGCCGACGTGCAACTGGCCGGACGTTGCCGAGGGCGACGGCAGCGGCGTGCCCGTGCCTTGCCACGAGGTCTCGTAGTCCAGCGGGATGCCGGGCCAGACTTCGCCTCGCAGTTCCTCTTGGGAAATGGGCGTCAGATCGCTCTCGGCAGTCAAAAGGTTTACGGCAAAGAGCTGGCTTTGCGAAAGCGGTGCAGCGAAACGGGCCGTGTAGATGCCGCTGATCAGCGTATCGTCGTAACGCCACGAACTGTAATCACCATGTACTTCCAAGGGGACCGTGCGGCGCTGGCCGTCGGGGCGTTCGATCGACACATCCGCCAGGGCCGGAGTGGCCGCCAGCGCCGACTCCAACGGATCGCCTACCGCCACGTTGCGCGGCTGGGCCTGGCCTGCAATGCACCAGGCGAGGATCTCTTTCACCAGGGGCTCGTAGGTACCCCCCGTGGGTAAATCGCTCCAGGATGCGTCGGCCGCGGTCGTCACCAGCACAACCCGGCCACGGCGGATCGGCTGGGCCACGATCAAGGGATCGCCGTTGCCCAGGGCCAGCGCAACTTCCGCCGGCGCGCGCCCGGCGGGTTGGCCTTTGCGCCCGCCGCCCGCTTCCGCAAGCTGGACCTTGAAGTACTGCCAGATGGGCGCGCGCAGCAGCCCCGTCTCTTCCTGGCCGCGGAACTTGCCGACGATCGGGTGCCGGTAGTCCAACGCGTCGAGGCTCCCGCCCGGGGCCTTGGCGGCCGCGACCAGCCGCGCTGGCAGGAGCGGCCGCGACGGGTCCGCCAGAACCGAGTTATAGTTCTCGGCGTTGACGCCGTCGCCGAGGAAGAAAACGAGACTGCCGCCATGGGCCAGGTAGTTGTCCAAGACGCGGGCCTCGCTGGCCGTGAATTGGCGCACGCTGGAGAGCATCACGCAATCGTATTGGCCCAGGTTGCGCTCCAGGATGGCGTTTTCCACCGCCGCCTGCAGATCGACCGGTGAACCGTGGTTGGCGACGCTGTTGGACAGCAAGGCGCGGGTCAGGTAGAAGACCGACGACTGCCGCGGATCGCCGGTGGGCCGCCCATCCACGCAGAGCACGCGGATCGCCTGGCGAACGTGTACGGCGAGGAAGCGGCGATTATCGATGTCCAGCGAGTCGGGCGACGTGTGAGCCTCGCCCGCAAACCGGACTTCCACCGCATGGTCGCCCGCCGACTGGAAGCCGTGTAGGAACCTCGCCACTGCGCTGCCATCGGCGGGGATGTCGACGTATTGCCGGCCCGCCGGATGATCGTCCACCAGCAGATCAACGGCCTGATGCGGGCGGGCGAGGTGGCCAAAATCGCGCAGGGACGCCTCCAGGGCCACGCTACGGCCGGCCAGCACCAGCGGCTGGCGGAGCTCCAGCGCGGTGACCGCCAAGTTGTCGTCGCCCGGCTGGCCGAGATTGATAACGTGTAGTTGGGCGGCCAGCGCGGCCGCGCGACTGCGGCAGTCGGCCTCGGCCGCATCGCCGGCCGGCATCCAGGTCGCCCGCTGTAAGTCACTGAAGAAGTAGACTTCGTGCTGCGCCAGTCGTGGGCTGTCGCGGCGGGCCGTGTCGAGCACCTTGCGGACCTCGGCCAGCGTGGCCGCCAGGTCGGCGCCGGTGTGCAGCAGTTGCAGATTCTGGATCTCCTGGCGAACCGGTTCCTTTTCCAGCCCCGGCGTGGCCACGATCACGCGCGGCGGGCTGGCCATCTGCACGAGCGTGAAGCCGTCGCCCTTGGCGCTTTGCTCGACGATCTGCGCGGCCCACTGCTTGGCCTGCTCGAAACGTGTGCGACCGGCCGTCTTGTAGGCCATGGAATACGACGAATCGATCACCAGCACGCGGTGCGTGTTGCCGTTGGGGCTGAAGACCGCCACGGCGCGTTCCAGGTACGGTTCGGCCACCGCGGTGACCAGGGCCACGATCAGCAGCGTGCGGAGCGCCAAGAGGAGCCATTGTTCGACGCGGATCCGCCGCGCCCGCCGCTTCACCGCCGCCAGCAGGAAGTCCATCGCCGCCCAGGCCGTCTCGCGGTACTTCCGCCGGCTGAGCAGGTGGATCAGCCAGGGCGCAGCCGCCGCCGCCAGCCAGCCGAGCATCGGCAGGCTCTCGAAACCGAAGGCGAAAAGCGAAGGAGGATGCATGGGCAGGAGGGGAAAGGGACTGGGGACTAGGGCCCGATTCCGGCTCTCGCCCCGGCTTTTCAGGTTGACTACTGCTTCGCCGCCGACACTTCCTGACTCCCCTCATACTGGGCGAGTTCTTCATGGAGGCGTGCTATCATCTTGCGAATCCCGGCCTCGGTAAGCCCCTTGCTGGGATTCGGATGCTCCTGCCGCAGTCGCGCCAGCCAGTCTTCCAAATGCAGCAGTTCCGCCTGCGCCTTTTCGTACTGATTCGGATCGGAAATCATAATAATACCTCTATCAGTCCTTTACGGCGATTATCCGTTTCACGCGTTCGACTGAAGAAATTATACCACGCCGGCCCGTCAATATCTCAACCAGACCCACGGCGGTGGAGAAATAGTGCCAGCTAATCGACCGTTGCGAGCATGTACACGCCCTGAGTTGCCAGTTCCGGCACCGGCTCGCCGTCTTCCAGCATTCCCTGGATGTGCAAGTTGATCGCCTCTTGGATCAACTGCTGCGTTTCTTTCCGGGTGTCGCCGCAGACCGCGCAGCCAGGCAGATCAGGGACATAGGCGTTGAAGTTGTCGCCCGCCTTCTCGATAATGACCAAGTACTTTCTTGCCATCGTCAACTCGCTATTGGTCCAGGCCCGCTTGCTTGAGGATGCTCTTCCGCATGGGCGGGCCAACATCTTGATTCGGTTTTCACGCGATGGTCACGCGTCCCTTTTTGACCGGGTGTTTGTACTGGCGGTGGCTCCCGCGCGAGGCGATGAGCACCCACCCGTCGGCCTCGATCAGTTGCATAAGTTCGCGGTATTTCACGGCATGCCAGCCTGCCAAGAAATACTAGTCCATCTCTTCCCTTCTGGCAAGCCCGATTGCGCCAAGCGTCTAAAACTGGGGCCGGGTGGCCTCCGGTGATTACTCAACCGAGGCTTCCAAAGCGAGAACCGCAAAGTAGACAATGCAAGCCTGACCCCCGACTTCGCCCAATACCTGGCCGAAGTGATCGGCGTCACACGCGAGAGCTACGGCGGGTTTTCCCGCGTGTGGGTTTCGGAGGATCTCCGCGATTGCCGGGACCGTTCTCACCTGCTCAGCTCTCGCCTCAAGTCGCCGTCTTTCGAGACCTTGAGCTCAACCCGGTGCTCTCGCTGAAAGCGCCTCTGGGCATGGCTGAACTCGCGCGGCACGCCGCGGTTCGAGACGATCACGGCACGGAATCGTACCGATACCTTCGCAAGCTCTTTCTTGAGCAACCGGATAACCCTGCCGATTTGTTCTGCTGCGCGCTCCAAGTCCGCGCCTTTCAGTTCAACGCAAAGCAGGACTGGATCGTCGGCCGCTTTCTTATAGAAGAACAAGTGATCGCAAATCGGCTGGTCCTCGACGCCAAAGACCTTGCGAAATTCGCGGCTATCCAAACGAAACACAAGCACGCACTCGCCCGACTCGGGCACGAGACGCGCGGCTTTTCCCTGTTCATTGACGCTTGTCCGGCCCGCCAGAAGAGACTTGCACAACAGTTGGTTGAACGGCACGCGACTACTCCCAGCCGGAAGCGCTAAGAATCTCCGGGTACAAGTTCGTCACTTGTTCCGAAACCGCGCCAAAGGTCGACCAGTCGATGGTCTGGGTCTCAGCGTTGAAAGCAAGCTTCACGTCCCCTTGTTCGCCGAACAGATAGCCGGCCACGTCTGCCGATTTCAAGAACGCCTCCTTCCGCTGAAGTTTGAATTGCTTCGCCAATTCGTCCTGCTTCTGCAAAGGCACGTTCGACGCTCCGAGGAGATTGTTGATATGATCGATGATGTACGGGCTGTGCGTCGTCAAAATGACGTTCACGCCGCTATTCACCAGCAGACCAAGGATTTCCGCAAGTACAAGTTGCGCATCGGGATGAGCGTTCATTTCCGGCTCGTCAATCAGAATCAGATCGCCGGGGGCGGCGAACAGCCTCAAGTAAGCGTCGAATCCTCCCAGCGACCGGACCAGTGACGATGCCGCGGGCATTTCAAACCGACCGCCGGAGTTCGATTGATAGACCCACCGGCCGCCGGCGGGGGTCTCCTCCAGTACGACTCGCCCATCCAGGATCCGCTCCTCAAGGATGCCCGCGATGGGTTCCGAACCAAACCGAGGATCGAATCGGCGAACTCGCGCAAAGAGCCTCAGCAGTTTGAGGAAATGGACGCCCGAGAGACTAAAAAGGTCTTCTGCCCGAAACTGCGGGTCCCGGCATAACTCCGTCAACGCCTTTCGCTCCGCGGGAAACGCCACCACCTTGCCTAATCTGCCAAGGAACAGGTCTGCAACCGCGGGCCGCACGAAATCGCGATCCAGGGTATCAAAATCGATTCCCGAGAGCTCGGATGGCCAAATATACGCGTCATCCAAACGGGCGCTGAACAAGGCCGACGGTGAAATACGATTGCTGTACGACAACGTCAACTCTTCGGCAACGGGACAGCGCGCGGCGTGCTCCGTCGTCCGCTGCTCGTCGTTCACCGTCAACTCAACGGCCGCATCGGGGACGTCGCGTTCGTCGACGAACAGCAACGGAGCCAGTCCCTTGGACTCCAGCCGCAACCGCAGCGGGTTGGTGCGCCGCAACCTGCCCTCCCCGGCCCGAATCCGATCAACTAGGTCCGTATGCTCGGATAAATTCTTCGCCAGTGCGACAAACCGCGACGCCTCCTGATCGATCAGATTCGCCGTTTCAGAATCGAAGAGAACCGCATCGATGCTCGAATCCGAGTGTTCGACCCAACCGGCGACGGGCATTTGCAGGCGCCGGGCCAAACCGTAAATTGCGTTTGCCACCCACGTCTTATTGGTGTTGTTAGGGCCGCAAAAAACGGTCAGCGGCCGAATACTCAGCGCGGCTTCCTTGATCCTTCCCAGGTTCTTCACACGAATCTTGAATAACTCCATATCCACCCTCCGAACAAGCCGCCTACATCACTTCACCGAGACACCCTTATTTTACAGCGAACTCAATGTCGATGTCCAGGAGGGATCGAAACACGTTGCCGGTTGTTGCCTCACGTCGCGCACGACCATGGCTGCTCCCGCTAATCTCCGAAGACCTTGGCGATGGTCCGTTTCTGAGCCCATTCCCTTACCAGCGTGATGACGTTACGGAATCCCAACTCATCGCACGGCTTGCAAATCGGTGAACGACTCTCGGTTCTGTGCAACATGTTCTCGGGTACCCGATTCGGGCAAAGAGCGGCAGAGAATGACGGTCCTGAGCGCCGAACGGGTTTAGCTTAGCATACTGGTGTCAAATGTCGCAGAAATGAGTATAACCGCCATTCGGAGTGGTTGGAACTAGCGTGTGGAGAACTTGCGAGTCTCGCCAGGGAATCCGCGGCCGAGGTTCCAAACGGCGCGTAAAACAGGTCTCCCCGCTGAACCGGTCCTTTCACGGCTCTAGCAGCCTTCCTCTGCGGCGCCCTCGAGGCGAGCGGTGCGGATGTGAGCGAAAAACCGTCGGGAGTTCCGGATACTATGACTTAGTCGTCAGGCAACAGAACTTCGGAGGATCGCGGAGCAAGTTCGCAGCTCATGCACTCAAAGCGCTGTCGCCCTGACAGAACCTCAAGAACGCGTGGGTATCCAGCAGCAATGTCATTCCATGTACTCCCGGACTTCTTCCAACGGCGCATCGAAGTCGGGAGCCATCCAGAACTCGGCTTTCCGATAACAGCCCGGCTCACACGGCCAAGCGGTTCGCTCGGCCTTCTTCACTGCCGCCAAAGGCCGTCCCTGCTCAGTGATCATGATTTCTTCCCCAGGCTGAAGACGGCCGATGATTGCCGGCAAATCGGCCTGGGCTTCCTACATGGTTACCGTTGTCATGCTTTCTCTCCAAGTATTCGAGTTTGAAATCCAAACAAATTATACTCAATTCGTCCTGGCGACGAAACGGCAGCAGCCGTTCCATTCCAACGGCCGACTCATCTCCTCGACGCCAAGTAGCTCGACAACACGACCTCCAACGACTGGTCGGTACGCACCAGCACATAATCGATCCGCTGCTGCCGGCAACCTTGCTTCAGTCGGTACACGAACTTCTGCAACTCGTCGAGATAGGCCTTCCGCAAGGCGCGCGGCTCGGCCAGCAACTCGGGCAGGCCCTCCAGGCCGCGAAAGAGCATCATCTGCTCAAAGGGGAAATCGACCTCGGCCGGATCGAGCACGTGCATCAACACGACCTCGTGCCGGCGGTGACGGAAATGCTTCAGCCCGGCCAGAATAGCGTCGACGTCGTCCAGCAGATCGCTGAAGATGATCACGATCCCCCGCTTGCGGAAGCGCTCGGCCAACTCGTGCAGGATGGGGCCGGCAACCGTCTTCCGCTGGGCGGCCGATTGTTCCATGACGTGGACGATCTCCTTCAGGTGCGAAGGGTTGCCGCTGGGCCGCACCAAGGCGCGGATCTCGCGGTCGAAGGTCACCAGCCCCACGCTGTCCTGCTGCTGGAGGATCAGGTAGGCCAGCGACGCGGCCGCGCACTTGGCATATTCCAGCTTCGACATCGGCGCCTTGTCGCTCTGGTACGACATGCTCTCGCTGGTGTCCAGGAGCAGGTTGCAGACCAGGTTCGTCTCTTCTTCGAACTGCTTGAGGCAGTACTTGTCGGTGCGTCCCAGCACCTTCCAGTCGAGATAGCGCAGGTCGTCGCCGGGCGTGTATTCGCGGTGCTCGGCGAATTCGATCGAGAAGCCGTGGAAGGGGCTGCGGTGTACGCCGGCCACGTAACCCTCGACCACCAGCCGCGCCCGCAAGGCCAGCCCTTGCAGGCGGGCGAGAATCGCAGGATCGAGATATTGGGCAGCGGCGGCGGACATGGATCAAGTAAAAAGCAAAAACCAGGGAAGGGGGCTATCCCGAATCTCAGTAACTATTCCGTAGAATGTGGAGTATTCGACCCCTGCCGGCTCGCCCGGCAGGTGAACGAGTTTTTTTAGCGAAGAAGCGTTTCCCGTATTTTCCGGGACCCCTGCCAGCTTTCCATCGCTGTTCGCCGTTTTTTCCACTTTTCCGCCGCCCGGCCAAGGGCCGGGCGGCGGAAAAGTGGAAAAAACGGCGAAACGGGCGGGCGAGGCGTCGTTTCTAGTTGCCAATCCTGCGCTCCGCTGGGGCAAGCCCAGCGGGGACGGGATTAAATCGACAAACCGCAAGCGGGCTGGGGTCCAGTTCTCCTTTCTGCTAAACAACTTCAAATCACAAATCTACATTCCTTTACTTCGTTATCTCCGCCTTGAACACTCCCTCGGTACCATCGCCGAGTTTGGCGGTGGCAATCAGCCGCCGCACGATCTCGTCGGCCTTGATGCCTTCGGCCTCGGCGTTGAAGTTGGTGAGGATGCGATGCCGCAACACGGGACAGGCCACCGCCCTGACGTCTTCGCAAGCGGCGTGGCAGCGGCCGTGCAAGATGGCGCGGGCCTTGGCGCCCAGCACTAGGTACTGGCTGGCGCGGGGGCCGGCGCCCCACTGCACGTAGGAGCGGATGAAATCGGGGGCGTCGGCCGCCGAGGCCCGCGTGCGGCGGACCAGGTCCA
>CAZTPX010000136.1:0-25410 GCA_964615095.1 uncultured Planctomycetaceae bacterium
TTTCCGGTCTCGGCGTCAACGCAGTGGAACTGGTGGCCGCAATCGCCGACGAAGACCATTCCACCGTATATCGCCGGCGTCGCACAACAATGCTTGCTGACCGCGTAGGACCAGATCAAGTTCTTCGCGCCGATATCGCCCGAACCGACGGCATCGATGCATTGCAGCCAGGCCTTGTTCTTTCCCCACCAGATGTCGCCGCCCAACGTCACGTAGATGCGGTTCCTATAGAACACGGGCATGCCGCTGATCACGCTCGGGCTTTCCTTGCGATTCGTCACGTAGCTGTGAATGTCCGTCTTAGGCGCTGTCGGGTCGCCATCGAATCGCCAGGCCCGTTTCAGCTTGACGACCCGGTCGCCCATTTGGCCGCCATGCAATGCCTCCAGGGCATAACAGGCGCCATCGCCGCCGCCAAAGAAAATAAGCGAGCGGCCGTTGACCGTGCCTTCCGAGGGCGCCGACCAACTGGCATGAAAGATACTCGGGCCGATTCTCTCGTCGTCTCGAGCGACGAGCCGCCCGCTCGTTTTGTCGAGCACGATCAGGCTCGGCGCGTCGGGCGAACGGATCTTGCGATGCGTGTTGTCGACGCCATTGCCCGTGTTGAGATAAAGATAATTGCCGTCGATGAGGATCGAACTGTGCGCCGAATCGTGCGGGTAGACTCCGGCGCCGCTGGGCATATCGAAGCGCCAGAGGATCTCGCCGTGTCCCAAGATGCTCATGCAGAGCACCTGTGCCCGATTGTTCACAATATAGACGCGGCCGTTTTCCACCGTGGCGGGCGAACAGAGTCCGATACGGGGTTGATCGAGATACGGATCGCCCCCCAGCCTGGGCGAGACGAATTGCCAGCAGAAATGTCCGTCCTTCTCGTCTACGCAGAGAACGACCCCGCCATCCTCGGTCTGCTTCGGATCGCGGGTTTCGTCGTTGTTCGTGCCGATAACGACCCGGCCCTGCGCTACGACGGGCGTGGCATAGGTTTGTGTGCCGATGGGAATCGACCACTTGACATTCTTGCCGGTCGCCGGATCGCACGATTCCGGCAGACCGGTCTCTTCCGAGACCATATTGCGCGAATGGTACTGGCCCCACTGAGGCCGATCGGCGGCATAACCGGTCGTCGCGGCCAAAAGCGTCGCGGCCAGAGTCGGCCAATTGAACGTATTCAGATGCATCTTGTGTGCTTTCACGATTCGAACTTCTCGCGATTCTACCCGCGGCCTGGAGGGACAGCCAGGGGGTGATCGATCGCTGCTGGGCCGCTGCGGGTCGGCGGGCAGGTCGATGCCAACCATGGCCACAGGTTCGCCGAGAGCGACGACGCGCAATCCGAACTCTGCTGGTCCTCGCCACCTGTAGGATGGGTTTTCAACCTGTCCGGTAGCACGAGGAGATCATCGACCTTGCCCGCAACGTGACAGGTTACAAACCTATCCTACCTGCATTTCTTTCCGCGGCCTGCCCGGCGGCCTGGGAAATTTTTGAACTCACCCATTTGGGGACATCCAACAAACGCAATACTTTGTTTCAAAAAATTCATACGGTCTCATCGCGCCGGCAGGGGAAACCGCGCCTCGTTTCGTGAAAATCCCCGCATCACGGCGATTGAGAGTTCGGGCGTTCGGCGATGGTTGTTTCAAATACCGCGCGAGCAAGAGCGGAAATCCACCATCCGACGTGACGGAAAGTCCGTCGCGCCGGCACGGGCCGCGGTACGTTTATAGGAAATTTCGGTTTTTGGCCGGGCGAACTGAGTGAGACTGCTTGCTCACCATTCGCACCGTGATAGTGTATAATGGGTGTTTTGGGGGCCGCTTTCCCGCCCCCAGACCGGGCCGCGGAAAAAGGAAGGGACGATCATGGTCGAGCACGCTGGCGCGAATCACCGCTTTGGACGTTTTTCCCGCAAATTCTTGGCGATCCATGTCCGGGCGATTCTCTCGCTGGCCTTTGTGACAAGTGTGGTCTTCGGCCAATCCCCTCCTCCGGCAGGCAAGGAATCCCCGGCCAAACCAGCGGCGGACGGCTTGTCCGCCGTTGCCACAGCAGAAATTCAGCAGGCCATCGCGGATCTTGGCAGTCCCGATTTTTCCCTGCGGGAACGGGCCACAGGAAAGCTTTGGAGGGCCGGTGCCGCGGCTGAACCGGCCTTGCAAAAGGCCATCCGCGAGACCGAGGACTTCGAGATCGCCGCTCGTGCCCAGCAGCTTCTACAGTCGTTTCAACTGGGCATCTATGCCGACACGCCCCCGGAAACCGTCGCGCTCATACGCCAGTTCCGCGAGGGAAACTACATGATCAAGCAGAACCTCGTCCAACTTGCACGGCAAAGAGGCACAGTAGACCTCATCCAGCGACTTATCGCCAAGGAGACGAATTCCTCTATCCGCCAGCAGTTGACCCAGATCCTGGCCAACACAGATCCGGCGCGCCAGGGGGCAAATCCCTTCGGCACCGTGGTTGCCCGCGGGGTCGACGCCGCGGGGCTTGCCCAACGAGCGCGGCAACGGCTAGCCCAGACCGGCAACTTCAATTCGGCCGAACTGCTGCTGCGCCGCGGCACAAGCGATGAATCGATACGCGACTATGCGGCCTTGTTGCTCAGCCGCAACCAGCTCAACGCGACGATCGCCCAGTTACGAGTGGGCCTCGCGGCAACGGATGTTGCGGGGCAGCGGCGGCTGGCCTGGATGCTTCGCGCCAACGGCGATCTGCCCGGCGCCGTGGCGGCGGCCAAGCTTACCAAAGACAATGAACTGGTCGAGGGCCTGCTGGCCGAAATGGCCGACTGGAAGGAGTTGGCCAAGACGGATGCCAAGGCCGATTGCAGTGCATTGGCCGCCAACGACGAGAAGACTCAGCAGCTTGCGCGGATCGTGGTCTTCCGCCACCTGGCAGGGGAAAAGGATGCCTGCGATGTCGCGGCCGCGGCCACGCTGAAGGGCTGGAAGATGCGGAACTCTCGCGACGGCCAACTGCTCGGCGCGCTGCTGCTCTGCGATCGGGCAAACCAAGTCATCGAGGCCTGTAGCACGGAGAAGACGCAGGTCGCGTTCGAACTCCTGGTGTGCCAAGGCCGCATGCGCCAGGCATTCAAACTCGTCAAGCTCGACGTTCCTATCCCCAGCAAGTTCGATTGGGCCGTTTGGCTTCAAGACGGAAAGGCCCAAGTTGACCGGGAGCGGCTGCAGTTTGCCATGCAGGTTGTCCGCGGTCTTCGCTTCGCGGGCGAGGATCAGCCAGCCCGCGACCTGACCGTCGCCATGCTGGAGGTGATCGGCAAGAAGCTGGGCGAAAATGGCGGGGAGATGTCTGCTTTGAGCTTGATGGGGCTGGAAGTTGAGGTTGGCCGTGCGGAAACCGCCGACGAGCTGGCTGTGAAACTGCTGGCGATGGACCTGAAGAGTCCGGAGAGCGTGGTCTACCTGCTGCACCACCGCCAGAGCACGATGGCGCTGCTGCTCTGGAAGGCCCTGCGTAAGCAGTTTCCCGGCGAAGATCGGCCGGCCGCGCTCAAGCATCTGCGGCGACTCCTGGAAGACAAGCCCGATGCGGCCGCCGTCGCCGAGCTTCGCCGCCTCCTTCCGGACATCGAATCCCAGATCGGGGCGCTGGATACGGAGGAGTCGCCCGACGACGAAAGCTCCGATCTTGAGGCCCGCAAGCTGCTGGCCCTGGCGACGCTCTGTCACCGCTACGGCGACAGCAAGCTGACCGACAAGTATCTCGCCCGCATCACGCCGGCGTGCATTTCCGCGCGGACCTTGATCGACCGGGGCAACCTGTATGCGGAAGAGAAGCAGTGGACCGAAGCCATCGCGTCCTACAAAGCGGCTTGGGGCAAGACCGGACACAGCGCGTCGGCCTTGTATCTGCAAGGCTGGGCGCAAACCAAGGGTGGCGAGGAGGCCGAAGGGCGAAAGCAGATGGAAATCGCGCTGGCTATCCCCTTGGGCGACGGCGAAAGCCGCCGCGACTTGGCGCAGACGCTGGTGCGGCTGCACCAGGACGAGGAGGCGGCCCGGCAGCGGCAGTGGGTGCTGCGCTTGGCCGGCTTGCACGATCGTTCGATTGTTCAGGTGTTGATGGAGACCGGCGACGCCGCCTTGGAGAAGTCCGACAAGACGGGCATGACCACGGTCTGGCAGCGGGTGGGCGTGGAACTGTTGGGCGGCAGCGTGTTCTTCAATGAGCCGCGTTACTACTGCCACCCGCCCACGGCCGGCCACGATGCCCACATATCTGAACTGCTCGCCGCGGGCAAGACGGCCGAGGCGCTCGAGGAATTGCACCAGGCCGAGGCCGCCCAGCCCCGCGACATCCAACTGGCCTTGGACAGCGATGCCGGCCTGCGCAAACGGGGCGCGACCGCCGAGGCCGACGCCTTGTACCAACGCATGCTCGAGCGGCACGAGGAATTATTGCGAGATTTCCCCCGCAGCGCCTTGTACCACAATGATCTCGCCTGGCTGTCGGCAAATTTGGATCGCGATCTCGACAAGGCCCTGCTTCACGCCCAGAAGGCGGTCGAGTTGGATCCGCAATCGGCAGGCATTCTCGACACGCTGGCCGAAGTCCACTTCCGCCGCGGCAATCGAGCCGAGGCCGCGCGGTTGGCGAAACGCTGCCTGGAGATGGACCCCGACGGCGAGCATTATAAGAAGCAACTCGCCCGCTTCGAAGCCAAGTAGAGGCC
This sequence comes from uncultured Planctomycetaceae bacterium, assembly GCA_964615095.1. GTDB lineage: Bacteria > Planctomycetota > Planctomycetia > Pirellulales > Thermoguttaceae > JANXQG01. The sequence goes on from CAZTPX010000136.1 coordinate 4,706, forward strand.
GCCGGAACCGACCTTATGGCATGGTTCAATTCCAAGGCCGCCAAGGTAACACCTGTAGGGAATGGCCTCCGCGCCGTTCCGCCCGGTTTGGAACGGCACGGAGGCCGTTCCCTACAGGAGCGCGCCGTCCAAGAGTGTTACCCTGCTTTGAACCGTGCCGACTTTATGCTCGCGACTCGACGAACTCGCGAACTTCGATCGGGCATTCTTTCCAGGTGATTCTATCACCCGTGACCTTGAACGTCGATACCACCGGTCCCAATCGTTTCGCTTCCGACACGTTTCCCTTCCCTTCTCTTCCGACACCCTTCCCTTCCGCCTTGACCGAACGCGAGCGTTTCGCTAATCTATATGCCGTCATGAATGAAAAATGCGTGAACTTGTGTTCACAGTTCTGCGTAGAAGTCCCTGGGGCAATTTCCAACTTTCGAGCGACGTCCTGGCGGCATAATCCATGCGATATCGAGGCAAAATCTCCGGTAGATCGAACTTCCGTGCTGGGCAACGCGCGCTCCGCCTGGAACAACTGGAAGGCCGGCAGATGCTCGCGGGCGATCTGCTCGCGGGCATGGTCTCGTCGGCCTGGTTCGGCGACTATCCCGCCAGCGGTCAACCGCAGCATGCGTCGGCCCCGTCAATCGCGGCCTGCGCTACGTCGGTTGCCGCGGGTACGCAGGCCGCAAGTAGCTTCGGCGGCCAACTAGACTGGATCGTGCAGTTCAATCCGGCGGCCGCCGCTGGCATTGCCAGCGCGGCAGGCGCGGCTGACCTGCTGCCAAGCGGCAGCGCCCAGTTTCAGATCGTCGAGGGCCTCGGCGCGGTAGGCGAGGTGCTGGCGCGCAGCTATGGCCTTACGGCCGCCCAAGCGGTTTCGGCTTTGCAGTCCGACCGGCAAATCGCCTGGTTCGAGGCCAACTCGCTCAGGCAGACCGCCGCCGCCGTGCCCAACGACCCTCAGTTCGCGCAGCAATGGTCGCTGGACAATACCGGGCAGGACGGCGGGACGCCCGGTTGCGACATCGACGCCACGCAGGCCTGGAACATCACGACCGGCAGCCGCAGCGTGGTCGTGGCCGTGATCGACTCGGGAGTCGACTACACAGACCCGGATCTCGCCGCGAACATCTGGACCAACCCCAATGCCGGCCAGGACGGCTTCAGCGGCGACGTACACGGTTATAATTTCGTCGCCAACACTGGGGATCCTATGGACGACAATTGTCACGGCACGTTCGTGGCGGGTGAAATCGGGGCGGTGGGCAACAACGGTGTCGGCATGACAGGCGTGGACTGGAACGTGACGATTATGGCCCTCAAGACCCTGGACGCCAACGGCGACGGCTACACCTCCGACGCCATCCGCGCCGTCAACTACGCCACGATGGAGCGGACGCAGTTCGGCGTCAATGTGCGGGTGATCAACGCCAGTTGGAGCAGCAGCCAGAACGATCCGGGATTAGACGCGGCGATCCAGGCGGCCGGCAATGCCGGGATCCTTTTTGTCACCGCGGCGGGGAATTCGGGGAGCGACAATGACGTGACGCCGCAGTATCCGGCCAGTTCGGGCCTGGCGAACGTCGTCTCCGTGGCCGCCAGCGATACCAGCGACCAACTTGCGTCTTTCAGCAACTACGGGGCCAACTCGGTCAACCTGGCCGCGCCGGGCGTCGATATCTATAGCACGTTTCCCGGCGGCAAATTCGGCTACTTGTGCGGCACGAGCATGGCGGCCCCGGAGGTCTCCGGCGTGGCGGCCCTGGCCTGGGCGGCCGACCCCAACGCCACGGTGGCACAGGTCCGCAGCGCGCTCTTGGCGGGCGTCGACAAGGTGCCCGGACTGGCGGGCAAGGTCTCCAGCGGCGGATGCCTGAATGCCTACAATACGCTCGAATTGCTGCTGGCTTCCACACCCGCACCCGCCGCCGTCCCCACAATCGCTTCGCTGGCCGTCGGCGCCAGTTCGGTCCAACAGAGTGGCAATGTCTCGCTCGTGGCCCAAGGGATCACCGCCGGCGGCGGTATGCTTGCCAGCGTCTCGTTCTATCAGGACAGCAATGGCGGCGGCCAATGGGATGCCAGCGACACGTTGATCGGCACGACCATCAGTTTCAGCGGCGGGCAGGCCGCGATTTCGCTCAGCACGGTCGGCTTCGCAGCCGGCAGTTACCGGTTCTTCGCCCGAGCGCTCGATACCGACGGGCAATGGAGTTCGCCGGTCACTGCGCAGTTGACTGTGAGCACGACTGTGACCGCTCCGGCAAGGGGAGGCACAAACGTGGCGACGGCCGTGCCGGTCGCTATCGGTTCCACCGCGCAAGGCGACCTCACCAGTTCCAGCAACATTGGCTATTTCAAGGTCCAACTCGTAGCCGGACAGAAATATACATTTGAAACCATACTGGGCACGCTCTACGATTCGGTGCTCACGCTCCTGGGCTCTAGCGGCCAGACGGTCATCGCTCAGAACGACGACATCGCACCGGGCAATCGCGCCTCGTGCATCGCCTGGCAGGCAACCGCCAACGGTACGTACTATCTGGCTGTAAGCAGTTACCCCGGTTCTCCACTTGGCTCGTTTTCCCTGGTTACCAGCGGGCCTTCGGTCGCACCAACCGCAACTGCCAGCACAAAATCTGCCGCTGCGGCGGCCGTCCTCTCATCTTACTGGTTTGGCACGACTGCCGGTCCCGTGTCGAACTCCTCGCCCGGGCTGGACCCGGCCGCGATGGACGCGCTGTTCTACGCCATGGGACGCTGAATGGCGATCCGCTTACGACGGGTCATGGCGACGACAACAACGATCATTCCGGTGTCGGTCGCATGTCCTTTTTGAAATAGAGGAAGACGAACGCGACAACGGCGATAATGACAAAGGGCGCCAAATTGTAGCGCACCAGGCGCAGCCAGACATTGATGGGCAAAGGACTCACGCTGCACCTGAATTCGAACTCGAGGTTTTCCAGAAGGATCTCGAGTTTGCGCTCGTCCACCTTGGACTTGTCCGCGTAGGCGTCGCGGCAGACTTTCATGTATTTCGAAAGCAGCCTGCTCACCCTCGCGTTGAAGAAGCTTCTGGACTGCAAGCAGAACCTCTTGAGCTCATCGAAGACCTCGCTGGCGTGCTCGTCCACCTCGCCCGTGACGATGTAGCCGTTGATGATGAACTGGAGATTTCCCAATCTCTCGATGGCTTCGATCCGCTTGGAGAGCAACGATTCGCTGGTGCAAAGCGAGTCGGTGACTGGCTTGGCGGCATTCGCCAAGGCCTTGCCCAGATTGCTGGTCTTGGACATCAGGCTGAGCGGTACGGTCGGTCCGGGCATTTAGAGGCTCCTTTGCAGTTTGCAGGGCGGACTTTAATCCCCTCTGGCGCCAAATCGAGGAGTTATGCTTCAATTACTATTAAACCTGTCAATCGGCGACGCAGTTACCAGTATACATTTTTTTCATGGCGAAATCGCGGCTTTCGCCCCTTCTTGCAGGAAGGCCCTTGCAGTGCCATACTGGATCCATGCGGACGGACGCGGAAGATCCGGTCATGCCCTGCTGTAGGGCCCTATGGAGCCTGTTGAATGGAAGCAGGCAAACTGTCTCAGTCCCCACTATTCTCAAGGAGTGAAGATCATGACATCGATGTCCGACGCGTCGTGGCACGACGAGGCAGCAAAGCAAACACGCATTCTGCAAATCATAGTCGCCGCCCTCGTTATGGGATGCCTCTTTTTCCTGCTGATTGTCCTGAGTATCGGCTCTGTGGTGAAGCCCGTCCTTACGGTCCAGCCGATCTCGCTCACTACGATCGCTTCCGTCTTGGCGGGGATTGAGTTGATTGCATGGGTGGTTGTCACCTGGGCCATCGTCACGAAGGGCCGCCGTGAAATCCTTAATGGCACCTACAAGCCCGTCAATCGACAGCAGCAGACCGGTGAAAACGACGCGTGTCGCGAGGCTGAGCATCTCCTGTCGGTCTTCCAGAACAAGACCATAATCAGCAGCGCACTGTTTGAAGGCATAGGTTTCTTTGCCACGATAGCCTTCTTGCTGGAGCGGAACCCGATAGCCCTTGGTTTGGCCGCTGTAATGATCCTCGGCGTGGCCGCGCAGTTCCCCACGCGGTCCCGAATAATCGGTTGGGTGGAACGGCAAATGGGTGCGATCGAGCCTTGAGAATACTGCTTCGCCTGCTCGCCGTCATCTGGGCCTCGCCCTACACGCTCCTCGGCCTATTCCTTGGCTTTGTCGGCTTATGTACAGGGGGCCATGCCCGCATCCGCAGCCGCGTGATCGAGTTCTACGAGGGCGGTATCAAGTGGCTGTTACAGCAGTTTTTCTTCGGTGAAGGCGCGATGGCGTTTACGTTGGGCCATACGGTCCTCGGGCAGACCGCCGCCGCACTGGATATTTCCCGCAACCACGAACTGGTCCACGTTCGCCAGTTCGAGCGCTGGGGGCCATTCATGGGGCCGGCGTACCTGGGCTGTTCACTGGTGCTCTGGCTGATGCGCCGCCGGCCTTATCGAGACAATCCGTTCGAACGCGAAGCATTCGAGAAAGGGGATCGTGTTGAGTACTGAGTACTCAGGTACTATATCTTGGACTTTTCGGCGGTCTGACGGGCGTAGTGGGGGCGTTTACGATCCGAGTAATTCACGAAGAAGATGGGTATGCAGCCACCCAACGGACGGGGTTGGCCAAAATTGGCACTTTCCAACGCCCTCGCCGCATGTTACTGTATGCGTAGCGGTGGCGTTCTGCACATGGGACGCAATTACCGCCCCTGCCCAGCTCTCCTGCCATCATTCAGGAAACGCGGACATACACCCCAACCATCGAGGAAAATCATGGCAAACGCTTCACGTTGGACTCGTCGAGACTTTCTCCGCACAGGCGCCGCAGCAGCGGCCATTCCGGCCTTTATTCCGGCCAGCGCTTTGGGCTTGGACGGCGGCACTCCCGCCAGCGAAACGGTCCGCGTGGGCGTGATCGGTTGCGGTGGCCGTTCGCGGGTGATTGGCGAAGCGGCGGGCGTCAAGGGATTCCAGGTCGTGGCGGCCTGCGATTGCCAGGTGGAAAAGGCCGAGCAGTACGTCAAGGAGCTTTCCGGCGGCAAGCCCTGGGGCGCGTATGCCGATTTCCGTCAGATGATCGAGAAAGAGAAGCTCGACGGCGTGATGATCGAAACCACCACCCACGCCCGGGCGTGGATTGCGATCCTCGCCATGCAGGCGGGCATGCATGCGTATATCGAAAAGCCCATCGCCCTAACCGTGTCGGAAGGCCGGGCATTGGTCCGTGCGGCCCGTAAGTACGAGCGCGTTACCCAGGTCGGCACGCAGCAGCGCTCCATGCCCATCAACAACTGGGCCAGCGACCTGGTGAAGAATGGTGGGATCGGCAAAGTGCTGACCGTGTTGGCCCCCAACTTCATCAGCCCCATCCGCTGGACGAAGACCTCGACCAAGGACGTTAAGCAGCCGATCGAGCACTGGTGGGACGTGTGGACGAACCAGGCCGAGTTGCGGCCCTATGCGGGCGAACTCCACCACGGCTGGGGCACGTGGTGGGACTACGACGGCGGCGGCAATTGTTTCGGCGTGACCGGTTGGGGCGCCCATTCCTACGACCAGATCAACCGCGCCCTGGGCACCGACGACACCGGCCCAGTCTCGCTCGTCCTGGAGGAGCCCGTGGCAGACCGGCCCTCAGGCAAGTTCGCGCCCCGCAAGAGCGTGGGCGGCGTGGTTCTGGGCGATACGGGCGACGTGGACACGGGCACGGACTACCACGGTATGGCGCGGCTCAGCGGCCCGCGGGCCAAGGTGACGATGAAGTTTGCCAGCGGCACGGAATTGAAATTGCACCTGGACGGCGACCGCGGGCCGGGGCTGGGGGCGATCTTTGTCGGCACCAAGGGCAAGATCGAGATCAATCGCAATAAGCTGGCCAGTAATCCCAAGGATCTGGTCCGCAGTGCGGACAACCCGGGTCCCAACCAGCGGCCGGAGACCGCTTATCACATCGAGAACTGGATCAAATGCGTGAAGAGCCGCAAGCCCTGCAATGCCGACGTGGAGATCGGTCATCGGGCCAACACGCTGTGCTGCCTGGTGAACATCGTGCGCGAGGTGGGCCGCGTCGGCGAGCCGCTCCTCTGGGATGCGGCAACGGAGCGTTTTACCAACAGCGACGACGCCAACAAGCTCCTTTTGCGGCCGCGGCGCAAGGGCTACGAGTTGCCGGAAATAGGCTGAACGAGCGATGAAGATTCCCAAGTATTGGGCCCAGGCCACGGCGGAAACTACACCGCCGCGGAGTGGGCCGGTGCGGTTTTCCTGCTGGCGGTCGTCCGACACGAGCGAGGCCGTCGCCCACCAGTCAGCCTTGGCAGCCGCGCGGAGGATCCTGGACGGCTTCCTCCGTGGCAAGCGGCTCGACCGCTATGAATACGGCGCGGTGCCGCTTCGTGAAGAAGTAATGAATGAGGTCAAAGCCGACGACGGCCGCGTCCTGGCCGTGGTGACGCGAAACGGCTACGGCTCGGTCGTGCTCAACACCGAGCGCGTAATGTTCGTCGACATTGACTTTCCCGAGAATGTCGGCGATGCCAACAAGTCACTCTTCAAGGGCCTTTTCGGTCGCAAACCAAAGTCACCGGAGGAAGAGAAGGAAGATCGGGCCCGCGCGGCCGTCGACCAGTTCATCGCCGCCAACTCGTCCTGGGGCATGCGGCTGTATCGCACGTTCGCCGGCCTGCGGGCGATCGTCACGCACGATGTGATGGATCCGCAGAGCACGGCCGTGCTGGACGTACTTAAGCAACTGGGCAGCGATCCGCTGTACATCAAACTGTGCAAGGCCCAGGAGTGTTTTCGCGCCCGGCTGACGCCCAAGCCGTGGCGTTGCGGCTGCATGCCCAACCCGCTGCGACACCCGATCACCGACAAGAAGCTGTTGCTCTGGTACAAACGCTGGAAAGAGGACTACGAGACCCGGCAGGCCCAGTTCGCCACCTGCCGGTTGATGGAAGCAGTCGGCAACCCGTTCGTGCATCCCGAGGTCGCGCCGATTGTCGAGTTGCACGACTTCACCACGCGCTCGAGTGAATCCATGCCGCTGGCGTGAAAAAAGCCTGCGCAACGAAATTCAAGGCACACCACCCGGGTTTCCGATGTATAATGGTTGCCGTTGGCACTCACGAAACTCCAGGAGAACGCAACATGAACGAATACACGGTGACTTTTATCAACGGTGAAACTGTAGAAATCGAAGCCTGGACGCCGGAGGCCGCTGAGGTGATCGCGATTGAGGACGCAGAGCTTGAAGGACGATCCGACGTGTCCGTCGCCTGCGTGGAATTGCTGGCGGTCCGGCCGCTGGAGCTTTAGCGCTCGTTATCTCTTGCCGAGAGTCGCCAATTTCCGGTTGCAGACTGCCCGGTCTTTTTCCCACATGGTCACCTCGAATTGCGAACCTGACTGGGAATCGATCTCGCAGTTGGAGATGCAGCCCAGGAGCCTAGCCACGGTGGCCTTGTAGAAGCCATCGGCGGCGCAGCGGGCATGGAAACGGAAAAACTCGCGCTCCGTGGTTCCGCCCCGCTCCGTTTGCAATTCGGTCAGGATGTGCCTGCCGTCGAACCAGTCCAGCCAGAACCACAGCGGCTGCCCGCGGGTAAACTTCATGTTCTGGGGGTGCAGGCAGGCGACGAACCAATTCTCCGAGCCGGCAATCTGCAGGTCCGTAGCGGCCAGCCGCATGTGATTCCAAGGGCTTTCCCAGTGGTCTCGCATGAGCCTGTATGTGGGGTCGATCGAAACGGCGCCATCGCGCAGCGCATCGCACACGGTCTCCAACGTCACGGCCGACAGCGACAACTCGTCGGCACGAACCGGATCGATGGCAACGAGTTTCAGCGACTCGGGACGGGCGGCTTCCAATCGTTCGCGCAGCCGGTCGCAACTCAATGCCTGGAGTTCCCAGATTCCGTCGCGGTCGGCTTGGCAGTAGCTTGCCGCGGCGTCGTAACTGGAGAAACCCGGCAGAACCACGCTGTCGGCGGTTGTCGCGAAGGTCTTCCAGCCTTTCGGATTACCGAGCAGGAAACGGGGAATCGGTGTTTTCATGGGTCGCCACCATTTGGATCTATTTGAGAAATCGTAATAAACGTCCCGAAAACAATAATCAAAACCGGCTATGGAAAGAAGTCCTTAGGTCTTGGGTCCCAGCCCGGCAATGCACTGGTCCTCGCGGACCACTTTGCGCGGCCCGCCATCCAGCCCCGTGGACCAGTCGTGCGGCGGCACGATCCGTTGGAGCGAATCGACAATGCCCAGCGAGCTGGCCCGGTCGTAAATGAGCTGCCAGCCACACTCCAACTCAGGATTGACCTCGCACTTGCCCTCCTGCGAACCGCCGCAAGGCCCGTTGAGAAGATGCTTGGCGCAGCGCGTAATGGGGCAGATCCCCGCAAACTCGCCCAGCCGGCAGTTGCCGCACCCGGCGCACTTCTCGGTCCAAACGCCCTGCGACTCCAGGATGCCGATGAACTGCGTGTTAAGCCCCGGATAGATAGGCGTCTTGGGGAAACGTTCGGCCAGGGCCTGGACGCCCGCCCCACAGCCCAAGGAGCAGACCGCGTCGTACTCGGGGATACGGGTCGCGAGGACGTCGATGAAGGCGTCTTCACATTGGCGTTCGATGACGCACTCGTCGATCCGCGTCTTGGAGCAGTGGGCAAGCTTCAGCGACATGCGCAGGGCGGAAGCGAGGATGCCCACTTCGCGCTCGCCGCCGGCCAGGCAGACGGTCACGCAGGTACCGCATCCGACCAGCAGCACACGCTCGTGCTTTGCGACCAATTCGCGGATTTCGGGAATCTTCTTACGATCGGCAACAATCATGACTCTCTCCTGCCAGCGCCGTTTCGGCCTGCTGGGTCATAGTTTCCAGGGCTTGTTCTATCTGATGGGGATCGGGTCGCAACGGGCTGGGTCCCAACCGCTTCAGCCGTTGGACTATGGTCGTGACGATTTCCGCGAACCGCCCGCCCTCGGCGGACGAGAGGTTGAACATTTCCAGCCGCTCGGGCTCAAGGCCGATCTCGGCGAGCAGTTCCTTGGCGCGGGCCACGCGGCGGCGGGCGCGGAGATTGCCCTCGAGGAAATGGCACCCCCCTTCAAGACAGCCAGCCACAATCACGCCGTCCACGCCGCGTTCAAAGGCCGCAAGAAGGTAATTCACCTCGATCTTCCCCGTACAGGGCAATCGCAACACGCGGACGTTCTGCGGGTATTGCAGCCGCATCGACCCGGCCAGGTCGGCCGCCGCGTAGGCGCAATAGTGGCAGCAAAATGCAAGGATCAGCGGTTCACGGTCCATAAGTTCGTCTTGGCGTGGGGCAAGCCACGGCATAGTAAGGAAATTCTAAATCCGAATATCGAAATCCGAAACAAATTCAAAGCCCAAATCTCAAAGGCTCAAAACAGTTTTGGTCATTCGGGTTTAGCACTTTGAATTTGTTTGTACTTCGTATTTCGGATTTCTTTACACGGCCATTTGAAACGGTACGTCAACTCCATCTTGGCGGGGCCACGCCCACCTCTTCCGGATAAATGGGCTGGTGAGGCGACTCGACTTCCACTTCCAGCAAGCTGTTCACCGCCGCCAGGATCTGGGAATCCATGAAGTGCCGCAGTGTGATGGCCTTGGCCGGACATTCCGCCGAGCAGCTTCCGCAGCCCATGCATACGGCCCCCTGCACCTCGGCCTTGTTGTTCGTGCCCACTTGCGGCGCCATGTAGGGGCACACGTGGACGCACGTCATACAGGAAATACACTGGTCCGGATCGACCCAGGCGATCTGGCCACCGACAGGCATCTTCTTGCGCGAGAGGATCGACGCGGCCCGGCCTGCCACTGCGGTGGCTTGAGAAATCGTTTCGCTAATGAACTTCGGCGCGTGGGCCGATCCGCAGAGGAACAAGCCCTCGCTGGCAAAATCGACTGGGCGGAGCTTCATGTGCGCTTCGAGGAAGAACCCGTCGGCATTCAGCGGCACGCGCAACAGCTCCGACAATTCTCCGCGATCCGCCCGCGGCACTGCCGGCGCGGCCAAGACCACGAGGTCGGGCTCCAGCACTAGGTCGCGGCCCAGCGACGGCTCCCGTGCCTTCAGCCGCAGTTTCCCCGCGGCTTCGAGCAATTGCGGCGGCTGCTCGGATTCGTAATGGATAAACAGTACGCCCTTCTCCCGCGCCTCGCGGTAGGCTGCCTCACGGAAACCGTACGTCCGCATGTCGCGGTAGAAGACGACGATGCGAGCGTCCGGCCAGCGCCGCTTCAACTCCAAGGCGTTTTTTACGGCGGTCGTGCAACAGACGCGGCTACAATACGGCCGCTGGGCGTCACGCTGCTCGACGCACTGGATCATGGCTACGGTCGCTTGCTTGGGAAGTGCAATCTTGCCTAGCCCCAGCCGATCGGACAAATCGAGCTGCGTCAACACGCGCTCGCTCTTGCCATAGCCGAATGTACTGGGTTTCTGCTCAGTTGCGCCCGTTGCCACAACCACCACGCCGTGATGAATCTCGCTGTTCGTCAATCTATCCGGCACACTCCGTGTGCCGTTGTCATTCGGCACACAGACTGTGCCTGCTACATCGGCAATCTGAGAAGTGAACTCGCCCACGTGCCCGCCAACCTTGGACACGCGCGACTTCAAGTGCAGGGTAATGCGCGGATGCGTTTTCGTCCGCTCGATGGTCTCTGCCAGCATCTTCTGAACGTCGTGGCCGTCTAGCGTGCGGTGGATCTGGCGGATCGTGCCGCCCAGGCAGTCGCTCTTTTCGACAAGGTGGACAGGAAAGCCTTGCTCGGCCAGGGCCAAAGCGGCCGTCATACCGGCAATGCCACCGCCAACCACGAGGGCCGCGTTGTTTACGGGCGCAGTGGCTTCCTGCAAAGGCATCAGCGCGGCGGCCCGGGCCGTGGCCATGCGGACCAGGTCGATGGCCTTCTCCGTCGCCGCGTTCGGGTTGCCCGAGTGCACCCAGGAACACTGGTCGCGAATGTTGGCCATCTCCAGCAAATAGGGGTTCAGCCCGGCATCGCGGAGCGTGTCGCGAAAGATCGGCTCGTGCGTTCGCGGCGTACACGAGGCAACCACGACCCGGTTCAGCCGGTGCTCGGCGATCTTGGCCTTCATCTGGTCCTGGTTGTCGTCGGCGCAAGTGTAAACGTTCGTTTCGGCCAGCACGACGCCGGGCAAATGCCGCGTCCGCTCGACGACCCGCTCGACGTCGACCACGGCCGCAATGTTGCTGCCGCAATGGCAGACAAACACGCCGATGCGGGGCGGCTCGTCGCAAACGTCGCGCTCGGGCGGGTAGGCCTTGGTGCGGACGCGACTGCCGCGGGCCTTGGCCAGGAAGGCCATGGCCCTGGCCGCCGAGGCACTGGCTTGCATCACCGTGTCGGGAATGTCCTTGGGCTCCTGGAATGCGCCTCCCACAAACACGCCGGGGCGAGACGTGTCCAACGGTCGGAACTCGTCGGTGGCGGCGAAACCCCAACGGTTCAGCACGACTCCCAGCCGCTGCGCCTGCTCTTGCAGGCTGGCGCTAGGCTCCAGACCGAGCGAGAGCACAACCATGTCGAACTCCTCCTCGACCTGCTTCATCTCGGGGCTGGCGTGGACGAGCCGCAGGTTGCGCGTGCCGGGCATCTCGTAGACCCGGGAAATGAAGGAGCGAATGTAGCGCACACCGAGTTGGTTCTTCGCCCGGTCGCAGTAGCGATCGAAATCCTTGCCGAAGGCCCGCAGATCGAGGAAGAAAATGGTGACGTCCAGCCCCGGTTCGTGTTCCTTGGCGAGGATCGCCTCTTTGGTGGCGGCCATGCAACAGATCGACGAGCAGTAGTCGTTGTCGCAAGCGTGGTCGCGCGAACCGACGCACTGGATGAAGGCCAGCCGCTGCGGCGCCTTGCCGTCGGCGGGCCGGCGGATATGTCCATGCGTGGGGCCGGAGGCCGAGAGCATCCGCTCGAACTGCACGCTGGTGAGCACGTTGGGGGCCTGCCCATAGCCGAACTCGCCCCGCCGCGCGGCGTCGAAGGCCTCGAACCCGGGCGTGAGCACCACAGCCCCCACATCCAACTGGAGTTGCTCGACCGGCTGGTCGTAATCGATCGCGCCCGCCTGGCAGACCTTCGCACACAGGCCGCACTCGCCGGTTGTGAAATGGACGCAATTCTCCCGGTCGATAACTGGTACCCGTGGCGAGGCCTGCGGATGCGCCAAGTCGATCGAAGGCCGGCTCTCCAAGTACTGCGCGTAGCGGGTCTGGTGCAGCTTTGGTCTGCGGGCGCTGATCGTGCCCAGATCGACCGCCCCGGTAGGACAGACGAAAACGCAAGCCCCGCAGGCTTGGCACTGGTCGCTAGGCTCCTGGAAGGCGGTGGCCACCCGCCGCTTACCGCCGCGGCCGAACATGCTAATTGCGCCTCGGGCCATGAGGTCGTTGCACGTCCGCACGCACAGTCCGCAGAGGATGCACTTGCCTTCCGCGGCCTGTTCCAGCGGCGTGCGGCTGACGCCGAGTTCCGCGGCCAACTGTGCCAGTTCCTGCGATTGCGGGGCCTCGGCCAAGAGCAGTTCCAGTACGGTGCGGCGCGATTCCTTCACCGCTTCAGTATCGGTGCGGACGACCAGGTTTTCTTCCACAGGATAGCTGCACGACGCGACTTGCCGCGGTCCCCTGGGCGTATCGATCTCGACCAGGCAGACACGGCAAGCCCCGTAGGGCGACAACCCGCGATAGTGGCAAAGCGTGGGAATCGAGATGCCCATCTGCCGCGCCGCCTCGAGTATCGTGCCCGAGGCCGCGGCGGTCGTCTCCCGGCCGTCGATCGTGATTCGAACCCGATCTGAGGTAATGTTTTCTGTCATAGTCTCTCTGCCTATTCGCTCACGATCGCATCGCTGGTACAAACGCTCCGGCAGGCCCCGCAGCGGGTACACTTACCCTCGTCGATCCGATGGGCCGATTTCCGCTGGCCGTCGATGGCCTTGACCGCACAGACGTCCTTGCACTGTTCGCAGCCGATGCACAAGGCCGGGTCGATCCGCAGGCGGATCAGGTTGCGGCAGACGCCCGCGGGACATTTCTTGTTGTTGATGTGCGACTCGAACTCCGCGCGGAAGTATTTCAAGGCCGTGAGCACCGGGTTGGGCGCGGTAGCGCCCAGCCCGCAGAGCGATGCCGCCTTGACCGTCCGCGCCAGGCGTTCGAGCAGCGACAGGTCCTCGGGGGCGCCACGGCCTTCGCAGATCCGCGTGAGGATCTGCAGCATGTGCTTCGTCCCCTCGCGGCAGGGTGAACACTTGCCGCACGACTCGTCTGCCGTGAAGGTAAGGAAGAACCGGGCCAGATCCACCATACAGGTTCCAGAGTCCAGCACGATCATGCCGCCGGAACCCATCATCGAGCCGGCTTCGGCCAGCTTCTCGTAGTCGATGGGCAGGTCGAGCAACGAGGCGGGAATACAACCGCCCGACGGACCACCTGTCTGCACGGCCTTGATTGGCCGCTTGCTCCGCATGCCGCCGCCGATTTCGAACACCATGTCGCGGAGCGTCATGCCCAAGGGAATTTCAACCAGACCAGTGTTCTTCACGGCGCCGACCAGGGCGAAGACCGTGGTGCCGCGGTTGCGCTCGGTCCCTAGCGAGGCGTACCATTGGCCGCCGCGGCTGAGGATCGGTCCCAGGCTGGCCCAGGTCTTGACATTGTTGATCACCGTCGGTTTGCCCCAAAGTCCCTTGACGGCCGGGAATGGAGGCCGGGGGCGAGGCTCGCCGGCATAGCCTTCGATCGAGGCGATCAGCGAGGTCTCCTCGCCGCAGACGAACGCGCCGGCCCCGCGGCGGACCTTGATCCGTAGTGAATGGCCGCTGCCGAAGATGTCGTCGCCCAACAGTCCGGCAGCCTCGGCCTGCCGTATGGCGTGGGTGATGGTGGAAACGGCCAGGGGATACTCGCTGCGGACGTAGATGTAGCCTTCGCGAGCGCCGATGGCCAGGGAACCGATGAGCATCCCTTCAATCACCGCGTGCGGATCGCCTTCCAGCACACTACGATCCATAAACGCGCCGGGGTCGCCTTCATCCGCGTTGCAAATGACATACTTGACGTCCGACTCGACCTGTCGGGCGGTCTGCCACTTGCGGCCGGTGGGGAAGCCGGCGCCGCCACGGCCGCGGAGGCCCGACTTCAAGACTTCGTCGATCACCGCGTCGGGCTCCAGGTTCGTCAGCGCCCGCATCGCTCCGCGGTAAGCGCCGCGGGCGATGGCCTCTTCCAGCGAGAGCGGATCGATCGAACCGCAATTGCGAAGAATGACGCGGCTCTGGCGGCGATAGAAGTCCACGGCGGACCAGGCAGGAATCGAGCCGGCCCCGTTCTTCGCTGCTGGATAGACATGGCGCTCGCCGGTAGCCACATGGTCCTCGCCGTCAAAGCGGCACAGCGCCGACTTGGCCTTCAGGTCGTGTCCGGCAGCATAGGCTTCCAGTAACTCGGTCGTCTTATTGGCCGTCATGTTGCCGTAGCTGATCCGCGGCCCGTCGGGAAGGATCAAGTCCAGGAGAGGCTCGCGCTGGCAGAAGCCGATGCAGCCGGTGCGGGCCACGACGGCATCCAGCCCCAGCCGCTTCACCGCCTCGACGGCTGCCGTTTCAACCGCTTTGGCGCCGGCGGCGATCCCGCAAGTAGCCGATCCGATAAGGATTTTCAGCCGCCCCGGGTAGAGACTCGACGACCCAGTAGCGCCGAGCTGATCGAGATCGTTTTGCGTGCGAATCGGACCGCTCATGCGAACTGCTCCAGGATATTCACAACCTTGTCGAGTTTCACTTTACCGAACGTGATGCCGTCGATGCGCATGGCCGGAGCCAACGCGCAACAGCCGATACAGCGAACGGTGCGGAGCGTGAACTGCCCGCGCGAATCGGTTTCGCCCGCGGCGATGCCGATTTCCTGTTCCAAGCGTTCCAAGAGCAAGCCCGAGCCGCGCACGAAGCAGGCCGTGCCCAGGCAGATCTCGATCGTGTGCCGCCCTACCGGCACCAGGCTGAAGGCATTGTAGAAACTGGCGACGCGAAGAATCTCGGCGAGCGAAATTTTCAGCCGCACAGCCACATATTCCAGCACGGGCCGCGGCAGGTAACGCCGCTCGTCCGTAATGTCCTGAAGAACCGGGATCAGCGGGGCACGATCGTCGCGATACCGGGCCAGGATCGTATCGACCCAGGCCGCATCTTGAGCCGTAAGATGCTCGCCGGGCTGCATCGGGCTAGTTGGCTGAGGAACGTAACGCACGGGACACTGCGACCAGCAATCGCCGCAGCCCGTACATTTCTCCGCGATGACGCTGCGGGGCCGGCGCTGGACTCCAACCTTGAACGCTCCAGCCTCGCCTTCCAGCGATTGGACGTCGGCCATCGTGAGCACTTCGATGTTGTAGTCGCGCATGCACTGCACGAGCTTCGGCGAGATGATGCACGTGGCGCAGTCACCCGTGGGGAATGTCTTGTCCAGCCGGGCCATGCTGCCGCCGATGGTCGGGCTCTCTTCGACCAGGTAGACGGCAAAGCCGGCCGCCGAGAGGTCTAGTGCGGCCTGAATTCCCGCGACCCCGCCGCCGCAGACCAGCACCGAACCATTGGGCGCTTTGCTGTTGCCGTTACCACTACCATTACTGTTTTCGCCGGTGTTAGCCGTGCCGTTGCCGTTCGGTGTGATCGTCGTGGCGTTCATGAGGCACCTCCCACCAAACTCCCCCTCTCCCTCTGGGAGAGGGTCGGGGTGAGGGCTGTTTGCGGCGGATTTGAAACCGACTTACCGCCCCCCTGCTTTGCTCCCGGCGGGAGAGGGGAGATATCGGACAACAAGGAATCGGCACTGACGCTCAGCGCGTCCAACCCCAGGTCCTCGGCTGGAATTCCCAGGGCCAGTCCCAAAAGCTGCGTGACATAGAGCACGGGTGTGGCAGGAATATCGTCGCCCGCCTTGGCTGCATCGGACTGCCGCAAGTCCAGGTTCAGTTGACACAAAGGACAGGCCACCACGATACACTGGGCACCGGCTTCCCGAGCCATGAGCAACAGTTTGCGGCCCAATCGTCCTACCACCTTGCTCTGCGTGATCGAAAGGCTCGCCCCGCAGCATTCCGTCTTGTACGGCCAAAGGACCGGCGCGGCCCCGGTGACCGACACGAGGTCGTCCATGCAGGTCGGGTTCTCGGCGTTATCGAACGCCACCACCTCCGGCGGCCTCGAGAGCAGACAGCCGTAGTAACATGCCACGCGAAGACCGGAAAGCCGACGTTGGACCTTATGCCGGATCCCGTCCAGGCCGAAGCGATTGACGAGCACGTCGAGCAAATGCAGGACCTCGACATCTCCGGCGTAGGGCTTGCCGGTGATCCGCTCGGCCCGTTCGCGCTCGGCCGTCTCGCTACGGACTTGATGATTGGCGGTCCGCAAACGGGCATAGCACGAGGCACACGCTGTGAGCACCGGGTGGCCCATCCCCTGGGCCTTCTGCAAGTTCAGAACGGGAAGCGCCACCGCCAGGCTAGCGTTGCTGCTGTGGGCGGGCGTGGAGCCGCAACACACCCAGTTGGGAATCTCTTCCAATTCGATACCCAGTTGACGACATACCGCGCGCGTCGATCGGTCGTAATCCCAGGCGGTCGACTCGAGACTGCAGCCGGGAAAGTAAGCGTACTTCACCGTTGATCCTCCTCTTCAGCCCGCCGGAACACCTGCCGCAGTTCCGAGAGATTGCCGCTCCGTTTGGGCAGGAAGGAGAGTTTGCCTTTGGCCAGCATCTTCGGCACTTTGTCCACATCCGACATGAAATCTCCGGTGCGGAGCTTGTAGGCCGCCATCATGCCGGCCTCGAACACGCGGCCGTGATGGCGAACACTACCCAAGAAAGAGCGGTTGAACTGTTTGCCGTGACTGTCCGGTATGTCCACCTTGCGCTCGATGGCAAGAATCCGCAGGGCGTCCATTACCGCGGCGATGTCGATTTCCATTGGGCAGCGCGTGGTGCAGGCCTGGCACGAAGCGCAGAGCCAAATCGCCTCCGACGCCAGCACTTCACCCTCCAGGCCCAGGTGCGTCAACCGCATTACCTGGCTGGGCAGGAAGTCCATCTCCGGGCCGATCGGGCAGCCGCTCGTACACTTGTGGCATTGGAAGCAGGCGCTAACGGGCGTGCCGCTGCGACGCTCGACCTCCGCGAGAAATCCGCTGCTTTGCAAGGCTATATCGTCGCCCATTACTCTCCCATTCCTTCCATTTCCGCTTCCGCGTCGGCGTCTTTACGGGGCATCACCTTCCGATAGACCTGGGCGGGCGTCCGCAGCACACCGTTGACCGTCAACAAGTCGCGATCGATGCGGATGCCGAAAAGCCGCTCATTCTCTTCCAGGTAGGGCGCGATGAGCTTCCAATCGACGGGCCTCAGCGGCCGGTACGCGCCGCCGTTAAGCTGCTCGTCGACCAATGTGCGATGCGGATCGCGGACGTAAATCGCCCCGCCGGAAGCCAACGACAAGAGGTTGCCGCCAGGATAAGGCATCTCCAACGGTACGACATTGCCGAAATCGTCGAACCGCAGGCCGTTTACGATAGCGAAACCGCCGCCCTCCAACGGATTGCCGGCCATGAACGACTCGGCCAGGAAGTCCAGCGCCGTGCCGTTGATAACCACCCGCGGGCGGCCGACGGCGTTGATCATGGGGCGGCCCGCGGCGTTGCCGAGCACATAGATTTCGCCGCCTTTGGCGCCGTAGAGGAACGTCTGCCCCACGTCGCCGTAGATGACCATCTTGCCGCGCTTAGTGATCTGCCCGATCTGATCCTGGGCGTTGCCATGTACATAGACCTCCAGCCCGTCCATGCCGGAACCCAGGTAATCGCCAGGATTATCGTAGCAATCGACCCGCAGCCCATCGGTCGCCGGGCCGAAACCAGCGGCGTGGAACCGCGTTCCCCGACTGTTGTAATGCACGATGTGCCGCCAGCCCAAGTGGAAGGCCCGCACCGCCAAGGTCGCATCGCAGTCGTCGCCTTCAGGAGCAAAGCCGCGAGCATCGATCAGCAAGGTTGTTTCGCCGTCCCGCGGTCCCCGCAGTCGATCGCGCTTGTCCCAAGTGATACGCACGAACTGCCGTAGGTCAGCCTTTCCAGGCTGACTTACGCTGTCAGCCTGGAAAGGCTGACCTACATTCGAACCATCGCACAGCGGCTGCGCTTGCAAGATTCGCTCCAGGCCGCTGCGCACGATGGTCAACACGGAACTACGCTTCTTCTCGCCCGTCGGATAGCGGCGGTCGATGGCCAGCGTCAACATCTTGATGCCAAGCGCCGGATCTTTTGCCACCGCCTGTGTAGCCGACTCGTCGACGAACCATCGCAGCCGGTCGTAATCTATTCCGGGCAACACATCATGGTAATGGGCGAACAATTGTTCCGCGTCACCCGCAGCTAGCGAGGCGTCGATTGCTTTCCGATCGGCCGAAGTATCGACAGGCATCTTGGCCGGCAAGGAAAGATTGCAGTGCCGCTGCCCCGGGAGCGTAGCTACAGGCGAACCGAACTTATTCCTGACTTGCATCGTGTAATGGCCGTTGCCGTTGGCCCTCACCCCCTGCCCCTCTCCCAGAGGGAGAGGCGAGACCTTCCCTTGCCCGTTTCCCGGAGCAGAGAGCGAGACCTTCCCCTGCCCCTTTCCCGGAGCAGAGGGCGAGACGGTCAACAGGAACGCGCCGCCGTCGGTGGAACTGCCGCCACGGGCATTCCAATACGTGTCGGCCAGCGGCGTGAAGCGGGAATCTTCCCGCGCAAGGCTGGCCAATGTGGCGTCGATGGCCTGCTTTTCGGAGCAGATCAGTCCGATGGAGACTTCGCCCTCTTGCAGCGCGAACACCTGCGGCCGAAGCATGGCCGTATCGGTAATGCCCATCAACTGGAACTGCTTCGTCTCGGCCAGGCTGCGGGCGATGATGAAGAACCAAGGCCCGTCGGGCGAGGCGTGGATGTGCGCCGCCTGAATCTGTCGATAGATCCGCTGTTTCTCCGAGGGAAGCCGGTCGAAGTCCGTCTCCGTCGTGGGCGCCAGCGCCTCGATGATGTATTCCATCGGATACTGGTAGACCCGGTTCCACAGGTCGAACAGCAGGACGGAAACTTCCGTGTCGGTGAGGAACTGGGGATAGATGCCGCGCCCGGCCAGGTATTCACTGACGGAAACGTAGTTAGCAAAGTCGCCGTTGTGGACGAGGGCTTCATTCAGGCCGATGAAGGGGTGCGCACCGCCGGGATGCCAGACCCGCCCCTTGGTCGGATAGCGTTGGTGGGCGATCCAGACGTGTGCCCGCGTGTCCTCCATGCGATAGTACTGGACGGCCGCTTCGGCAAAGCCCACGATCTTGACGATTAAGAGGTTCCTGGCGTGCGAGACCACGAAGGCCCGCTTGTCGCCCAGCGACGCATAGTACTGGGTGTTCAAGCGGATCGAGTTCTGGAAGATGAACTCGTCTTCCACATCGCGCTCGGAGAGACCGGTTCGAGACGCCAGGTTCTTCTCCTCGGCAAAACGGGCCAGGACCGACGGCTTCACGCGAACGAAGTAGCGGGCCACGTCCGGCGGACGGACTTCCAACAACGGCACCTCGCGATGATCCTCGACAGTTGGGATCAGCCCGCCCTGGTCCACGTCGAAATAGGGATCGATGAACGCCTCCTCGACCTCGGCCCGGGCTGCCGGGTCGAGCAAGGCCACTTGCAGGATATAGTCCTCTTCGAGCACCTTCCGCGAGACGCCCATGTCTTCCGGCACCAGGCCGCAGGCGGCGATCCCGCCCCCTTTGCCGTTGCCGCGATTGCGCATCTGGATCGATGGCTCGTAGATGTGCCGGCCGCCGACGGGGATCGTACAGGCAAAACCGGTCACGCCGCAGCCGCCTTCGGCTTCCAATGGCTGGCGTCCCCGAAGCTCGTCGGGAATCAGGTCGGCCCGTGCGCGGAGAAGCGCCGAGACTCTGTCAATCGCTTTGTTGTTCTCTATGTGCATCGGTGCATCTTTTCCGGACGCCAGCCCGCTAGTCGTTCACGTTATTCTCGTAGTCGAGGTGCATCAACAAATCGGTACGGCCGCGCAGGGCAGCCACGGAATCCAGGCCCAGCCGATAGAGGATATCGATCAGCGTCTCACGCCAGGCGTGATAAAGGTTGACGAGCCGCTGGGTACACCAGTCCACCGAGACCATTTCCAGGAGTTCGGAATCGGTGGTGGCGATGCCGCGGGCGCATCCCCGCCCGCTCTCGCAGCAGCCGCAACGAATGCAGCCGACCGCCACAAGTTCCGCCGTGCCGATGACGCAGCCATCCGCCCCCAGGGCGATGGCCTTGGCAAGGTCCCAGGGCGTGCGAATTCCACCGCTGGCGATCACCGTGACCTTGTCGCGAATGCCCTCGGCCTCGAGGAACTGGTGGACCCGCCCAATAGCATACTCGATGGGCATGGCGATGTTCTTCTTGGCGATGTTCGGGGCCGCGCCCGTGCCGCCATAGCTGCCATCGAGGTGTACGATGTGCGCGCCCGCGTAGTACACGCCCACGGCCACCATGTCGA
>CAZTPX010000137.1:0-25030 GCA_964615095.1 uncultured Planctomycetaceae bacterium
TGAACTTGCCCACGCGGTCGTCACCGAATCCGGACACGATGCCTTCGGCAAATTCCAACACCAAGTCCATCGCATACCGATGGCGGCTGTCCGGCTGCATGAAGAAACCCTTCCATTCGCCCGTCACAAAACGGTCATCGTACTCGTGTTGATCGTCAGCCGGCAGCATGTCAGAAATCCTTTGGCGGTTCCAGATTACCGCTTCATTGTGGCGATAGAGCACAGCCTCGTCAAATCGCCCTCACGCGAAGGCCGCTGGTTCGCCAGCCCTTCAATCCCTCTTTTGCGGAGACATTATTATATGAGTACCGTTCTCGATCACTCGCCTGCCGAAACGCTGCGGTCCACGATGGCCGCCGTCCGCGTTTCGATTTCCTGGTTCGGCACCCGCAAGTCGCTCACCGTCGAGCAGAAGGCCGAGGCCGCCGAGCCCTTCGGTGCCGAGGCAAAGTTCCTTTCCGCCGGGAAGAAATTGCTCGATACGGCACATCCGGCCTTCAAGAAGGTCACCGCGGTCCGCGGCAAGGTGATCGCGTACTGGAAATCGCTGAGCCTGCCATACCCCGAAGGTGGCGTGCGGCTCATCCGCCAGGACCGGATCGACGACTTCGCCGCCAAGCTGGGCGAGTTTCAGGAGGAGCTTGCCGAGGCCGTCGAAGCCCTGGATCGTCACTATAGCGAGTTGAAGGCAACGGCCCGGCGGCGGCTGGGCACCCTCTACAACAGCAGCGACTACCCGGCATCCCTGGTCGGGTTGTTCTCGATCGAGTACGAATTCCCTTCGATCGACCCGCCCGCTTACTTGGAGCAGCTCAACCCCGAGTTGTACGAGGAGCAATGCCGCCGCGTGCAGTCGCGTTTCGACGAGGCCGTGCGTATGGCCGAGGAAGCGTTCACTGCCGAACTCGCCAAGCTGATCAGCCATCTCACCGAGCGATTGTCCGGCACTGAGGACGGCAAGCAGAAAATCTTCCGCGACTCGGCCGTCGAGAACCTCACCGAGTTCTTCCAGCGGTTCCGCCAGCTCAACGTGCGTTCCAGCGAGCAACTGGACAACCTGGTCGCCGATGCCCAGCGGGTTATCCGTGGCGTCGAGCCGCAAGCCTTGCGGGACAACGCCGGCCTGCGTCAGCACGTGGCCACCGAGATGTCGCGAGTGGGGAGCGTTTTGGATGGCATGCTCGTGGACCGCCCCCGCCGCAACATCTTGCGTCGTCCGAAGTAGGGGCACTGCCGATGCAGATCATCATCGAATCCGGCGGCACCGTTCGCTGCATCTACTCGGAGGAAATTGAGCTGGCGACGATCGGCACGCTGACGATCACCAGGGCATCGCATGTCGAGCCTGACCAGCAAGGATGCTGGCAGGCTGATATGGGGCCGGTGGGCGGACCAGTATTGGGACCGTTCAAAAGGCGAAGCGATGCTTTGGCTGCGGAGCACGCGTGGTTGGAAGAACACTGGATGGCAAACCAGCGATAATGTTCGCAATCGGTCCAATTCGCAGCATGCTCTTGCTCCGCCTCGTGTGCCACGTTGGGTGCTAGCCCCGTTACTTATTGGTTGGCACTAAGGCGAGACGCAAGCCCGACCCACCCATGGTACCGCCTACCATACCACGAAACGTGGATCGGCAATAGGTCGCCGCGCAGCCGCAGTCTGCACCACGGCTCACGCTGTAGGCATCATTGAAAGGGGCTACCGGATCGTCCACAGGCAATTCCTTGTACGAAATGAAATCATCCTCACACAACTCCGACACGTTGCTGCTCATGTCGTATAGTCCCCAGGCATTAGGTTTCTTCTGGCCGACTGGGTGGGATTGCTTGCCCGAGTTTCCATCATACCAAGCGTAATCGCCCACTTTTGAAACGTCATCGCCGAAGTAGAATCGCGTTGTAGTTCCCGCCCGGCAGGCATATTCCCACTGTGCCTCGGTCGGGAGAGCAAAGCGACCCTCTGGCCGCGTGAAGCTTGCGTTCAGTTTCTTTAGGAACTGCTCCCAGCGGTCGCGATGTACGCCTTCCATTGGATTTCTCGGTCCGATGGCACTGACATGGTCGGCCTCAAAAGTTGCCCCCATCACAGCTTGCCATTGTTCCTGCGTCACCGGGTACTTACCCAAGTAGAACGGCTTGGTGATTCGCACACGATGTTGAGGCCAATCCTTGTGAGGCATTTCGGGATCAGGCGATCCCATCAGGAACTCGCCGGGCGATATCAGGATCAGTTCCAGCTTTACCCCGTTACCCAGTTCCACGACAATTTCCCGTGGCAGAGTTTGTGCGTTGCTACCCGCGTCGTTCGTTGTGGCGTTCTGCTTAGGTGGTTTGGTTTGGTTGCCGCAACCGGACATCGCAAGGTTGCCAACTGCGACCATGACCACTATAGCGACTGTCGATAGTTGTCGAAACACGGGACAACTCTCCTTTATCGAGGTCAGTTGCAGCAGATTGTCGTGAGACACAATGCCAACGGCCAGATCGTCCGCTGCACAGCCACCAGTTTACCGTCGGCACTTGGTGCCCGTCAATCACCACCCCTCGTTTCCTTTCCTGGAGACCTTTCCCAAATGGTTTCAACGCTTGAACAACCTTCTCTATTGGACCTGTGGCGTCAACGTCTCGGCGGCCGATGCCGTCGAAGCCAGCCACGGCCGCTGGCCGCGATGGGCTACTTGACTGACAGCCCCGTCACTGACGGCCTTGTTGAAATCGAGAAGCTGACCCTGGTGCTGCTTTACGACGATCTGATCCGTCCGCGGCAGTGTGCACTACGGTTGGCCGGCTATGGCTGCCAACGCATCCCTTGGGGCGTTCGCTTTGGCGGGCCTTGCCGTTTCCTACGTGACCTCTTCCTGCAGCCGGTCCCTGGCGGTGGCGGCTATCGGCTCGATTCGACCGACGCGGAACTGCTGGCCCTTGGTCTGCATCTCGAACGTGAACTGTACCACCAAGCCAAGGCTCCTGTGCAAGTCCGAGAGCGACCTTTGCTGCCCAAACTGTGGGCAGGCTTCCAGCCCGACTACGCCGACAGCATTACGGGCGATGGGCCCGAACTGGCCGCCTACGCTGCTCGTGTTGGTCAGACGCCAGAATCGCTGCTGCAACGCCTTCGTCGCGAGCACGCCGGTTTGCGGGTCTTCCCGCTGGCTTGGGTTAGTCACCACTGGCAAGAGGCCACCTCGATCTTCGCCGATCTGCGGCACTTCCCCAAGCGACAGGTCTTCTGCTTGCAGCGTGACAGCTTGGCTGGTTTCCATGACGCCGCCGAATTCGATTTCGCCGGTGTCAAGCAACGTCAACCTCAAGGAGTACCCGATGCACTGGACGATCCACACCCAAGGCCCCGACGAGCCGGTCTTCATCATCGAAGCCGAGGGAACAGGCCGCTTCATTGCTCGGCTGGATGAAGAGGACAATACGCGGGCAGAAGTGATGGCGAACGGATTCATGCTCGCCGCCGCCCCGGATTTATTCGTTCAGGCAGTCCGTTTCTCGGAATGTCTGGAGTCAATGTTACGAGGCAAGTTTGCCCCCAGACGCCAAGACCTGGAAGACTTGGCCAGGGAGGCCCGTGCCGCTATCGCCAAGGCCAAAGGCACGTCATGCGACCACAACGAAATGATCGCGAACAACGAACCCGGCTACGCATGGAAGTGTGCCAAGTGCGGCCATATCTACGGAAAGGACCGACCATGAAGAAGGCCATTGAGCTTGTTGAAACCCGCGAGGGCCGTGCCATTTTGGAGCGGACGCCGCGATACAAGATCATGTTTCGCGGCCAGAAGTTCGGCGAGTTGTACTTCAACTTGATCGGCTACACGGGCGGCGATCTTCCCGCCCCTGGGTCAAAACCAGACTTGCCTATGCCCTTGTACATCGGCGAAAAGTCCATCTCGGCCTACCGCAAGGCAGTTGCCCGCCTCAATCGCGAGTGGGCAGCGATCGACAAGAAGGCCGAAGGGAGGCGAGTATGAGCACACATACGCCGAGACCGTGGATGAAAACAACCGAGAACAAGGGAGCGATTCCCGAACACTTCCGGCCACTTGTCGTGACGAACGGCAGTGGAGACCGCGTTGTCGCTCGCCTACCGGACGGATGGGACGAGGAGAACCGAGCCAACGCTGACTTGATTACCGCCGCCCCGGAACTGCTGGATGTGCTTCATAAGTTGATTGATCGTGCCGAGTTAGCCCCCGACAACGCATTCGGGGTTTGGCGTATCGAATCCTCGATTGATGGCGTGATTGTTGAAGCTCGTGCCGCCATTGCCAAGGCCGAAGGGAGAGAAGCATGAAGATCCTCGTAATCGGCTCGTATTGCTGGGGCAAAGGCGACACGGAGAAAGAAGCCAAGCTAAAAGCCCGCAAGGAAGGCGGCAGAGAAGGGATGAGGCGATACGCCGTATTCGAGGTCCCGGACGAAACGTGGGTGGACGACATGGGCAACTTGTGCCGCAACCACGACTCGCCCTGGCCGCGATTACTCAAGCATGTGGTCGGCCGCAAGGTCGAAATCATCGAGACCCCGCAAGCAATCGACGCTTGACGCAAAACAATGTCCTGCGGGACGAGCCGAGTGCGGAGTGCCTGAAATGATCGTGAGCGGGCTTCGGCTTCGACACCCTAGCACGCAACAGGGAGCTGGACGCTGGTGGCCAACGGCGGCCTGTGTCCATTGCGTTTCTCGCGAAGGCTCGAAGCCACTGATGGTCCTTGACGGCACTCCCCTCGGCTGTTTGTAAGTTGTTGCTCAAACGGGTCCACGTCCCGCTGTGCAGCGGAACTTGGCTACCATTCACCCCAAACCCAAGGAGGTTCGCTAATCCTATGAGAACATGGAAAGTGAAGTACCAATGCGTGGAAACTCGACAGACTCACCGACCGTTCTATAAGCAACACGCTTATGTAGCAGCAGAATCCCGCAAGGGGGCAATCGCCAAAGTCAAGGCGGTATTCTCTCCGCCGCGTTACGACAAGTTCACGGCTTCCCCAGCCGATGGACAACAGCCAAGCCACTTCTTCAGCTAGGGGCCAAAAAAAATCAGACACGTAACCAAGGAGATTCGCTATGTCAAAGCGTACAAGTAGAGCATTGCAGATTCCCGAAACCATCGCAGCCACGCGAAGCGGAAGGCCGGGCAGCTTTGATCCGGGCAGCATGTTGACGACTGACGAGGACACCGCCAAGCGTCACGGGTTTGCCGTTTTCAACGGCGGCAAGCACCTCTGCGTGGACGTGCCCGACGACAACTTCACCGTGTCCTGCCGTACCAGCGAAGGACGGCGAATCACGTTCGCCTTCCTGCCCTATAAGAAGGGCGGCCCGCCCCAAGCTGTGGACATTCAGTACCATGACAGCCCCGTGCTGATCGAGCATAGCGACACCGTGCTGCCGGCCCAGTCGTTCATCGGCTTCGGTCCCAAGCGAGGCGACGTGCGGTACTCTCGGCACTCTACGAAGCCCTGCACCCTGCTGTGCGTGATTCTGTCCGACGATTGCCCCAACGTGACCGGTGCCAAGGCCAAAGGCAAGGTTGCATCAGGATGTCCTACCGCGTGAACGCAGAAGTCTTGCAGGAACCTTCGCAACGCCGGCCAAATAACCTCCCAAGAGCCACACGATTTCGGGCAAACACGACATACGCTTTATCGGCAAGCCAGCCCACAACCGGCCACGACAACGGGGCAACTAGCCAGCCGAGTCCCACTGCCCGATAGGCTTCGCGGATGGCTTCCACCCGCCGCACGATCCGCCCATCGTGCAGAACTCCGTGCATGACAGCCATTACTTCCGTCTGGCTCAAGCCGTAGGTTTCCGCATGGAAATTCGGGCTAGATATGTCCTCGGCCATGAGCTTGTCGTGTCTGTCACGACGCTTCAGCCATTCGACCTCGCGACGGCAGAAAGGGCATTGCCCGTCGTATAGCAGCTTGAATCGCTCGTCGTTCATTGGTGTACCTCTTGTTCCGGCCCCGCATGAGATTATACGCAGCTTGGCCCCGTTCGGATTCAAGCTCGTCCGACCGGAACAAGCTTTATCCCCAACAGTTCGATTTTCACCCCCACCAACAGAAGGATCATCCTCGTGAACCAACCTTTGCTCAACCGTGCCGTAGCTCTCGCTACGGGTGAAGCACTTTCCACCATCCGCCGCCGCGGCTTCAGCATTTTCGACCCTACCGCGGGCGACAAGGATTTCGATGAATTGCCCCGGCCCCGAACCGTCAACTGGGACCACCTGGATGCCAGCCGACCCGGCTACTTGCCGCAGCGTGCCCGTCTGCATCGGAAGCCTGCATGATACTCTTCCTACTCAACTATCTCACAAGGAGAACCACCATTGATTACCATTACTCGCCGCCTTGCACAGCAACTTCGCTCCGTTCTGCGTCGGGCCTTCGGCAACTTTCGCGGCACCGGCCCCGCCATCGGTTTCATCGCCGGCAAGGAGGGTCTAACCGTGAAGTCCAGCTTCGGCGACGTCGCCGTCGAATGTCGGCTGCCCGGCGAACACACGGCCGAGGCCATCTGGCTGCCGTTTGAGTTCCTCGCCGATGTCGCCGGAAAGAACGACGCAGAGGTCAATCTGGAAGCAACCGGCGACGGTCAGGTCAGCGTTCAGTGGCGTACCGGCAACGTGCCGCAGATCGTCACCTACGATACCAACGCACCACTCGACGCCGACAAGTTTCCTGTCCTACCGACTGCGTTTACCGCCAATCCGGCGGGACTCTTGCAGGCTTTGGATGCGGCATCGGAAGTCACAGCCCTCGAAGGCGTGCGATACGCAACCGACTGCATTCAGCTTTCCCCGGATGGCACCATCAACGCCACGGACGGACGCCAGCTCTTGATCCAGTCGGGATTCACCTTTCCGTGGCAGGATGCCGTGCTCGTGCCTCGCAACAAGGTCTTCACTTGTGCGGAGTTGCCCCAAGACCAGCCGGTTGCTGTGGCAAAGAGCGGCGACTGGGTTGCCGTCAGTGCGGGCCGCTGGACAGTTTACTTGCGGATCAACCCAAGCCGGTATCCCAAAGTGGCGGATATCATTCCCGATCCGGAGACTGCCAAAGCCCGCTGCCAGTTGTCCAAGGACGATATCCGTTTCCTGGTCGAGACCCTTCCGAATCTCCCGAGTGAAGACGAGGACAACTTGCCTGTGACGATCGACCTTAATGGTTCCATTGCCATTCGTGCCAAGGAGCCCGATAAGGAGGGCCAGAAGGGTAATCCCACGGAAGTCGTGCTCACGAACTCGCATTGGACGGGCGAGCCCATCCGCATCAACATCAATCGCACGTACTTGCAGCGGGCGATGAAGCTCGGCCTCGGCGAATTGTCGCTCTACGGCGACGAACGTGCGTTGCTTTGCCAGGCTTTCGATCGCAAGTTTCTCTGGATGCCGTTGGGGGCTGGCTCTGCCATCCCGCCGGCGGAAGACGCCATCCGCATCGAATCGCCCCCAGGCGAACTCGCTGCTCCTATTCCCAACCCCGCAACCTCAAAGGAAGTTCAGCCCATGAGCGAACCGACAACCACCACCGCCAAGGCCGAAACGAACGCCCAAGCCAAGACCGACACCACGAACCGCAAGGCTTCTCGCCGCAAGGCCAGCCAGCAGGATCTCGCCACCTTGATCGACCAAGCCGCACAATTCCGCACCGCCCTCCACGATCTGATGCAGGAGGCCAATGGCCTCGTCAAGGCCCTCAAGCAGCACAAACGGAAGAACAAGGCCATCCAGACTACGCTCGATTCGCTCAAGCAACTCAAGACGTTGGGCGTGTAGCCCGGCACATTTTGATTGATCAATATCGCCGGTAGGGATTCTTACTGAACTACCGGTGGGCGTCCGGCTGTCCACCGAATCGCCCGCCCCAGGTACTCGATAAAGGACTCGTTGACGTACGCAGATTCGCCGTGTCCCAATTGCAGGTAGCACACCGGTGACTTCCGATAGGTATGCACCCAGGACAGTACCTTACCGTTCCCGCCGGTTTCGGTCGTCAACAAGGCATACACCGTTGGCTCGACGGAATAGGCTTTATAGATCTCGTCCTTGATCGTGAAGTCCTTCATCCCTTGCGTGATGGGGTGACTCGGATCCTCAATGTGGATGGACATATCCACGCCTTCCTGCGTGCCGTTCAGCCACGAGGTGACACCGACGATCTTTTTGTACTCGGGCCGGATGCGGTAGCCATAGATTGCGTGATGCAGGATAGTCAAACCCACGCCTCGGTCAAGGAGTTTCAGGAAGTTGTTCCACTCCTTATCCGAAGGCTTCTTCGAGTAATCGTAAAGCAGGATGGCGTCGTAGGGCCAATGGTCGATGTTGTCGAACGCTTCGCCGCCTTGTTTTTCGACGACGAACGTGCAATGCATGTCCTTGTAGTGGTCGAAGATGGCCTGGAACGGCTTAACGGCGTAGCCGTGTCCACCCGCGATGACAAGCACTTCGAGCTTTTTCTCTGGCCTGTCTACGGATTTTTCCGCGGCCGGAGCCTGCGGCGTTGCGAGCAAGCAGACGGAAGTCGCCAGCACGAACAATTTCGACAAGTATCTGACCACGATCGTTCTCCTTCGATTGCATTTCTGTTTCCAATAATGCGATGATACCGCAGAAATGGCCCTCTGACAATCGGCTGGCGTCCGGCAAAGCCGGCTCGATCAGAAAGCCGTTTATGAACACCCTTAACTACGGAGTTTGAAACCATGCCCCTCAAAACGAACATCGGCGTCTCTCGCAAGGTCGCGGACAACAATTACGGCAGCCGCGGTGCGAGCGTGAATTTGGAGGTCGAACTCGATTCGACCCTCATCAGTGACCCCAAGCTCTTCCACGAGCGTATCCGCCAGGTCTTCCGGCTTGCCCAGCAGGCGATCGACGAAGAACTGGGGCGTCAGCACGGCTCGGCCAGCCACGCGTCGAACGGAAGCAACGGCCACGCCACTCAGCCGTCAAATAACGGCAGCAACGGTAACAGCCATGCGGCCACCAACGGCACCAACGGCAACGGTCACGCGACGAACGGCAATGGCAAGGCCGTGGCGAGCGAGAAGCAAATGACCTACGCCCGCCAGTTGGCCGGACAGATCAAGGGTCTCGGTGTGCGGAAGCTCGAAACGCTGGCCGACAAGATGTTCCACAAGCCGCTGGCCTCCCTAAGCACAATGGACGCCTCGGGCCTCATCGATACTCTGAAGAGCATCAAGGACGGCACGATCGACCTCAACACGGTGTTGGAGGGGAACGCGGCATGAGCACTGGACTACTTGGGTTCGAGTCGGTCCAGAAACGCCAGGGCGGGGTGCTGGAGTACATCTCGCCATCTCGCCTTGGCTGTTGGTTGGCCTGCCCCTTACGCTTCAAATTCCGATACTTGGAAGGCATTCGCACACCGACCACGCCGGCCTTGTTCACCGGAAAAGCGACGCATGCCGCCCTGGAAATCTTCTATCGCCATCAACAGCTTGGCGTGACTCTCGACACCAGCCAAGTCACGGCGAAGCTGCTGGAATCGTGGGCCAAGTTAGTCGACGAAGAGCAAATCACCTTCGAATCGGTCGAGCACGAGCAATCCATGCGAAAGCAGGTCTGCGACCTTCTGGCAGCGTATCTGGCCTTCGCTCCGCAGCATGAACGGCCTTTGGCCGTGGAAACTGCGGTGGAAGCCCAGTTGATTGACCCTCTGACGAACGAGGACCTGGGAATGCCGCTGGTCGGCGTCATCGACCTAGTGCTCGACTACGAAGCGGGACCGGTCATCTGCGATTTCAAGACCAGTGCCCGCAGCAGTGAGCCGATTGAGGTCATTCACGAGATCCAGCTTTCCAGCTACGCCTACCTGTTTCGGCAGGGCAGCCGGTGGCCGGAGTCGGGGCTGGAGATCCGTTCGTTGATAAAGACCAAAGTCCCGAAGTGCGAATTCCACGGATACCCCGCACGCAGCGAGGCTCATTTCCGCAGGCTCTTTGCCGTCGTCCGCGAGTATCTCGATGCCCTCGACTCCGGCAAGTTCAACTACCGGCCTGGCTTCGGCTGTGCCATGTGCGATTATCGTCGCGAATGTCAAGCCTGGGATGGAACATCGTGATCACCTGAAACCAAACCAGCCCAACTCCTGCCCGCCCCAGAACGGGGCGGGCACCCGGTTGGGCTTTTCCTTAGCTCACGCAACGTGCCGCGAGGCTGCGGATTCCGTTGTCACGACCTCAATAACTTGTGCCGTATGCCGTATTGCCAACCGTCCGCCATGTTCACAACTGCGAATATTGTGCTGGTCCCCCGGTTCTCATCCGCCAGGTTTTAAGTACCGTCGTACTACCTCGTCATTTCGGATTTGCCGAATCGGCAGGGTCTGGAGCGAGAATACGTCGAATCTCGCCGGTGCCTGACGAATGGCCATGGTAGCCTTCTTTGGAGGAGGATCAGAGAAGACCTTCCTAGGAGATTCCCCGATGGTGTCAGTGACGTAGGCGACGCACTCAGCCGGCTGTGGCGACTCAAATGCCTCCCCCGGGACGAAGCGACATCTGAAAAAGTTGGACCGAACGCTGCACCAAAAGACCGTTGGTGGAATCTGGCAGTTGATGAAGTTCAAGTCCTCCATAATCCGCCAGTCCTTCCGCAATTTTTGCATGTGATCGAAATCCCCGGTGTTTGGGCGATTGGCTTGGAACTCAGGAAATTGCATAGACGCGAAGGTACAATTCCGAAATCTGACTCCGTAATCCTGTTCGGACAGCAATGGAAAACGACATTGGTAGAGAAAGCACTTTTCGAGCGTCCACTGCGACGAGTAACTTGTGACAAACCAACCACCTCCCTTCGTGAAGGTGCATTGGTCAAAGACGGCATTCTCTGCGGTCATGCTTGCGGATAGGTCCTGAACGACACACACGTTACGTAGAACGGCAGGTTTAGCCGGGCTTCCTTCCACGACAAGCTTGCCCGATCGTCGCAGGTCAATAGTCCCATCTTGCACCAATACGCCAGGTCCGATGGTGATCGTTCCGTCCGAAGTACCATCCGCCGGGTATAGCGTGCCCTTTATCACATGTGGAGAATCACGGCGAGTGAAGGCAATGGCGGTGGCGTAGGAGTATTCACCATTCGCCCTTTCAGTCAAACCCATGACCATTGCTTTTAGCGGAACAACGGATGCTGGAATTGACTCCTCGGCCGCCTGGGCGAAATGTTGCTCCAAACCACGCCTTTTCCTAGCCTCATCCTTGACGGATTCTGAAAGCGGATTCTGCAACTGCATAAGAAGTTGAGTGGCTCGTTTGGTGAGGGCAACATCGTCAGCCTTGCGAGCGGCGGTTAGGGATTTTCTAACTGCCGTCTTTGCCAGATCGGCGTTGCCTTCGACAATCGCCCGATCCGCCAATCTGAGTCCTTTCTCCGCGACCGCCTGGTGGTCTTCTGTGCTCTTGGCTGCTTCGGAGGCCGCCTTCAATTCTTCCTCTTCCTGCGACAAGGTTTTTTCAATCGGTGGCTTCTCAACAGTTGCCGGGGTATCGACCGATGGCTTTACTTCGATCACCGGCTTCGTGCTAACGGTGGACAAAGATGGATCACTGCTCCGCTCCAACATCGGCGGGCCGGTTTGCCCTGAAGGTTTCGTCGGGCCAGGGCTCCTGGAAGCAGCAGATTGTGCCCGCTTATCAACAAGCACCTTGACCTCTTCAGACTTCCGTGCTGGTTGATTGTGTTCGGCTTCGGCCGTATTCTTGCTAGTTGGATTGCCACTATTAAAGTAGGAGTTCAACAGCCAGGCAGTCCCTAGCCCCAAGACACCGGCAACCGCCAAGCCGATAAAGCGGAGAACCGATCCATGCGGACTAATCTGGCCCTTTTTCCGACGTCTTGCGGGGCCAGTAGCGGGGACGGAAACCGAAGCCGAAGCGACCGGGCGATGCAGCGATTGCTGCGTTGGCTTATGCGAGTCGCTGATTGGAGCCGAACGAGTCATTTCAGCCAGGTCCGCGAGCGGGTCTAGTTCAACGTCCGGTTCAGCCGGTATGGCCTCTGACAAGGACACCTTTGTTTCTTTTCGTAGCTGTTGGTCGTATACCGCTTTCTTCTCCGGATTCAGCAGGCAAATCTTTGCTGTTGCAAGCTCGTTGAGGAGTTTCTGCGAGAGGTCGGAATACTTACCCAACTGGTAGGTGCGTACATGGGCCATCCGCTGGTCGGCAGCATTCTCGATTACCTTGGAATTATCCTCGAACAGAACAATCCCCAACAACCGGTAATGATGCGGCGGTTGCTCGCTGGCCGGTATCCCCAGCCACTCGTGATATGGATCGAACGATTCGTTCCTTCTACTCGGCTCATCCGGCATGCCCGTCGTTTCGGACGCCTCGTAACATATTGATTCGTTCGGGGGCTGATTAGAACGTATGCGATCATGCTTAGCACGTTTCTTAGGATCAGACAGAATCGTCCACGCCTGATTGATCATGGCCATCCGTACCGGATCGCCGCCATGGTCGGGATGGAACTTCCTCGCGGCTTCGCGGTAAGCACGCGCGACCTGTTCCGAAGTCGCATCCGGTTGAACTCCGAGAACTCTATAGCAGTCAATGAACTTGCTCATGCGATTGCCTTTGTCTTACATGTTTTCCTAACCGAGGTCAGCCAGGGATCTCCGATGTCGCCAAGGGGGCCATCCGTTGATAGACAGCACTGGGGTGATGGCGTCAAGGTCGTCCTCGAAGAGCGTAATCTCCAGCAGCCGGTAGCAGTTCGCTCGTTGCTCTTCGGGTCGAATGCCCTTTGTGGTGATGATCGACTTGGCCAGGCATGGTTCCATCTCCAACTATGACTTTGCTAGGGTCGCGGGGCGGGCGGTGGGACGACTGTTCTCGTAGCTAGTGATTGTAAGACAATATCAGACGCACAAGCCACGATCTTGTTCACAAGATGAAAATGCGGACATGCGGCGGCCATGATGCGAGCCGGATCTCCGGTTGCGTTCATGGCTTGGCCCTCTAGTTATCATTCGGTTTCTTTCTTGACGGTTTCGGCCTACACCCTCATTTCGTGCCTTTGTTGCCTTCGTAGATTTCAAGGCCAACCAAACCAGGATGTTGTCCGCCATTTCTTATGGAGATTACAATTCTCTGAATTGACGCAATCTGCCCCAAATCAATAACAGCTACCGTTTGACAAGCCATACCGAGCATGGGCATGGCGCGACCGCCGTTTACCGAGACGGTTGCAGTAGCCCAAGCATCTGATCCCTTGCCACCTCCGCTTTCCGTCCTGGCAAAGATGAGTATGTATCGCCCCATGGGTGGCTTGGCCCATGTTGCAATAAAAGAACCTTGTGAACCAGCTTGTGAATAACGTTTAGCTTTTGAAGGACGGGCGTTTGAATCGCCCAAGTTGCAACCCTGGCCCGTCCTGGAACCCGAGAATGCCTCTTTTGGTCCCCAATTGCGTTCCTTACTGGAGGCTTCTAATACACCGTCCCGAGCCTTGTTCTGGGATACTGGAAACTGCTTGGCCAATTTCTCATTGAACGCCTTTGCGTCGGCCACCACGATCTGCACGTTGTTTTGCGGCTTGACGGGAACCGCGTAACGGTTTGGTTGTTGTGCATGCACGTCGATATCGGTCCGCGCTTTGCTGTCATCTTGCTCCAACCCCTTCATCCTCTTTTCCACCTTGGCCTGCATTAGGCCCGACAATCCAGGTAATGCCTTTTGATACCAATAACCCGCTCGTCCTTGCGTCTGTTTCTTCGCCGTTCCCTCTTGCTTCTCAGCCAAGCTCCACCAACCATCTCCCAGCGTCGCCTGCTCAGTCGATGAAGCCGCACCGTCCATCTCCTGCTTTGCCAGTGCCTTCAGAGCCTCATCCTTCCCCAGAGCCAGCATCGGCAAGCCCCTGTCCCAATCGCCCTTCACAAAGCAAAGGTACTTGCCCACGGCTAAATTGGCTTCCGGGTCGTCCGGCGTTTTCTCCACTGTGAGTCTTGCCGCCTTCACGTCTTCGTATGCTTTGGCCAGGTCGGTTGACTTAGTGATCCGTCTTTGGGCTTCGGTAACGAGGTCGTTATCGGCTGCCCTTCGAGCTTCCGCAAGGGCTAACTTGCCAAGCTTATCAGCAGCCGTGAAATTGTCTTCGCTGACGGCTTGATCCGCGAGCTTCAAGGCTTCCCCGGCGATTACCTTGTGATGTGCCGGTTTCTGGGCGGTGGAAGCACCCTTGGTCAGTACGGCGATCTTCATTTCGAGAGGATCGACCTGGAACATTTTGGCCATAGCATCGATCGCCTGAAACGCCGTTTGCCCATCGCCGGCCTGCGTAGCGATGTCCCTGGCCAGCCTCAACAAAACGAAGCGGGCAACTGGATCGTCCGTGGTCTCG
Organism: uncultured Planctomycetaceae bacterium; assembly: GCA_964615095.1. GTDB lineage: Bacteria > Planctomycetota > Planctomycetia > Pirellulales > Thermoguttaceae > JANXQG01. The sequence continues at coordinate 14,392 of CAZTPX010000137.1, forward strand.
TCGGCTTTTCCGAGCAGCTTTTTGGCCAAGGCTTGCTTTTCGGTTGAACTCTTGGCAGCAGCCCATTCATCGCCATAGACCTCCTTGACCAGCTTGGTTGCTTCGGCCTGGACGGCTTCGGCGGGAATGGGGCTCTTGGCGGCATCGTGAGCGAGTGCCTGGCGAAACGAAAGAAGACAGACGACGATAAGGACAACAAGGCACAACTTGAGTTTCATCGCATACCTCCGGTCAAAGAAATGGTTGTCTTCAGCGGATTGCCATCAGGCGACAAAAAAGAGCGGTGAACCGACACCGTCCTTTCAACCCCCGCCAAGGGGCCTACGAAACAGCACCGGCCACCGCTCCCATCTGGGGAGCGAGGCACAAGTGCTGCATTCGTAGATTCATGGGCCGAAGCCCAACTTGGCGGTATTTGAAAGGAACAGCAGCTTGACGCACTCGCGTCAGTCAGTTGTATTGGACGCCGCTAAACGGCTCTTTTTCTTTCCATAGGTTCTCGTTGCACATCGAATCTTCAAAATGGCCCAGCCCGCGTCACGTGGGCCGCTGCCAACTTACCAGTCTAGTCCGCCAATCGAGGGTTGAGAAGTGCCCCACGAAAGATTATCTGACAGAAGAGATGTCCAGATAATTCAGCCGCAAGTGTCGGAGCTCTTTGAAGTTACGATGACTGATGCCGGCTGGTCTGCCGACGGGCCTACCCGGCTTTCCTCGCGATACGGTCATATCCTCCCAGGCTTTGCCAGCCTACAATTCCCATCATCCGGCATTCAAACCACCATTCAGTAGGAGATCAGCATGAGGACAACGATGATGGTAGTGGCTGTTTTGATGGGAACCAGCGGCGTCGCAACCGCCGCGGTCAAGACCCAAGTCGTCGAATACCGGCAAGGCGACACGACGTTGGAGGGCTACCTAGCCTGGGACGATGCCGCACAAGGTAAGCGGCCCGGCGTCCTGGTGGTCCATGAATGGACCGGGCTGGGCGACTATGCCAAAGCCAGAGCCCGGCAGTTGGCAGCGATGGGCTACGTGGCCTTCGCCGCCGACATCTACGGCAAGAGCGTTCGGCCCAAAGGACCGCAGGAGGCAGCAGCAGCGTCGGGCAAGTATAAGAAGGACCGCACACTGATGCGTGCCAGGACCCTTGCTGGGCTGGAAGCACTACGCAGCAATCCGCTGTGCGATCCCAAGCGGGTCGCGGCCATCGGCTACTGCTTCGGCGGCACGTGCGTTCTGGAATTGGCCCGCAGCGGAGCCAACATCGCTGGCGTGGTCAGCTTTCATGGCGGGCTGGATACGCCGACGCCCGAAGAAGCGAAGAACATCAAGTGCAAGGTGCTCGTCCTGCATGGCGGCGATGATCCGCATGTTCCTGTCAAAGACGTGGAAGCTTTCGAGAATGAAATGCGGACCGGTGGCGTCGATTGGCAGCTTGTCGTCTATGGCGGGGCCGTGCATGCCTTCACCAATTCCGAAGCTGGCAACGACAAGTCCCGCGGTGCCGCGTATGACGCAAAAGCGGATCGAAGGTCGTGGGAGGCGATGAAGGCGTTCTTCGCGGAGATATTCAAGTAGGCCGCAGGAGCAAAACCATGCAGGAGCTTATTCAGGCCATCGACCTCGCCCTTAACGACGAATGGGACCTGGCCCACAAGATCGTGCAGAACATCGAGGACCCCGCGGCCTACTGGATTCATGCCGTGTTGCACAAGATCGAAGGCGACCGCAGCAATAGCATGTACTGGTACTCGCGGGCGGGAAAGCCGGGGCAGTTCAAGATGGATGCCACCGAGGAGTTGCAGGAGATAAGAAGGACGTTGGGCGGCGAGTAACGATCCCGGTGGACGGGCAGGATTGCCACGCCTCCTCCTACCAGACCTCGAAGCCGCCGCAGTGCCGCAGGAACTCGATCTACTCCTTCAGATGCTCGTCCTCGACTCCATACAGCGTGCGTGCCTCAACGCCTGGATTCTCAAGACAAAAACGTCAAGCTTCTCGCTACTCCACCACGAACCGCATTACCAATCCCTGAGCCCCGTAACTGGACGGCACATGCCGGATTCGGAACATCGCCTCTTCCGTTGCACCGATCGTATTGCCATCCTCCAGGACGGGACCGTTCTCGATGAGATAGTAGCTGATATTCATGCCCCATTGCCGCAGTTCACCGGGCTCCATTGCCACGCTTGGAATTTCCATTTCCATGTAGCCGATCGCGGACAGGCCCGTAGTGAACATGCCAAAGGTGCCGTCAGCGTTTTTGAACACGCGATAGTCTACCCAGAGATAGAGCGGCGGTGCTTCCGGCAATTTGATGTCTTTCGCCATTTCAATGAAGACCTTGGGGTAATGTACCATAGTGCTGTCAGGCCAATAGATGCCCAACACACCCGCCTGCTGGCCAGCCATGGCGGTCAAAGCCGTCAGCAATAGTCGCCGGCGAATGCGATCGGCCTTTCCGCCTATCATCGTCACGAGCAAGTGGCCTTTGTGCGGTCGGACGACTTCGGTTGCGGTCATGCCCTTTGGCCACATCCACGAGGTAGCACAGGGGCCTTCCAGGAATTTCCAGAAGTAAGGAGCGGGCATGTGTGCCCAGTAGACCATTTCGTCACCCAGGGTACAGGAGAGGATACCTTTGTCGCTCTTGACCTCGCTCGTCTTACGGCCGCAGATTGTGGCTTCCGTTATTTGCTTCTGCAAAGCGGCCATCGGAAAACAGTCGGCTTCCAGCAGCACCACGGCAATTAACGGACCATCTTCTTTGCTGGCCGTCGATTCGGGTTTGTTTTTCTTCCGTGGCTTGAACCAGGACATTGTGTGACTCCTCGCGTATTTGGCGTGCAGCACAGAAACCGCCCCTATAGTAATCCCGGCGTGCAGGTTTCGCCAGTCACCCGCCACCCCGCTACACAATCCCTGCCATTCGGCAGCATTCTCACCAGACAATTCACCGTGAATCGGCCCTAGCGAGGGCGACCAGACCATCCTTCACGACATCGACCTACCAGTAGCAAGAGCCGTCGGGGAGCTTGAGTCCGGCTTTGCCCACGGACCAGCCAAGGCGATGAAGCAGCCGGTGGGCGAGATCGATAACGGGTGCGGGCTTCATGGCGGTCAATCAAGTGGATCAAGCCGTAGCGGGCCATGGCACAGGCAAGATTTCATCTCAATTACAAATTTCGAGGCGACACGCGTCCTGGGCGGGCATTGCTGGCAAAGAGCAAGACGCCAGATTATACTCCCTAAGACGTCGGCTAGCGGTAACTGGTATCGCGACGCGGTGCATCCCTGCTCACAAAACTCCGGATGCACCGTGCCGACGCCATTTGGGGGCATTCAGACGCCGACTAATGAGAATTGCCCATTCTGCCGTAAACGCGATACCGCGATTCGGTATCAGAACGCTGCCGGCTTTGCCTTTCTGGATTCATTCCCGATAAGCAACGGGTACATGCTTGGTCGAAGTCGCAGCGGGCATTTACGCCGGCGAGAAGCGGTTGCCGGCGATCCAAGCCCGGAAGCATCGGCGATGCCCACGCGACTGCCCAGCGACCTGGTTGCGGGGTGGAAACCAGAATCGTAATCTCGGTCGACTTTGGCCGCTGGTTAGGCTGCACTACGGAATGTTCGGGGCAAGATACCCATACTGATCGATCGTGAACTCACCGTTTTCCAGCCGGTCAGCCAGAAGCTGGAGCCACGCTCCGTAGCTGACTGCTATTCCGTCCTCATGCGGATTGTCATGCACGTGACACACGATTTCTCCCAGTGTACCGCCCGGACGTACGTTGGGGTCGAGATTGATGCAGAGGCAATCACCATCGCCGATGGTAAATGGCACCCAGTGGCGGCTCCACCAGTCTCCCTGGACCCAATCAGCCAATTCCTGTCGAAATCGATCGTCCACTTCGGTCAACATTCTCCACGTTTCGCTTATCTGGCTTGTACTGGCAAGCAACCCTTCGATGATGAAGCTATGGCAGCGGGTCGAATCCTCTTGCCCGTTATGCACCTTGAGTGATTGGCAGAAATCTGTTGGCAGAATGAGGCCGATTGCTGCTTGCAACTCGGCAATATCATCGTCTGTTGCGGGCCTTGCAAGGGTACGAGCGGTATCTGGCACGTGCTTCTGAAGAACTTGTTCAATGCGGGTCCACGTTTCGGCAACGTCAATCAATGTAGGGGTCATTGTGCCCTCTAATGGATATGCGATCGGCGAGGTTCTGCAAAACTTCTCCGCATTTTTAATAGCCGAGCATGGCGTTGTCAATCCTGGCACTTCATGCCGTTGATGCTTTTCTAGCCCGGCCCTTCCTACCCCGTTGCCGCAGCCCCGACATGCACGCCGTCCCTGCCCGCCCCCTCCATTGCCAAGACAATATATTATGGGCGATAGGGGCCATCCGGCATGCGTACCACGCTGGCCGCCGAGCAAGGAGCCGGGGCTGGAGACGGGGTGGCTGGCAGACCGTGAACGCAGCCAGATACCGTGGCACTACTTTGTCCTGGCAACGCGGAAACCTGCGTAGAGGTTTTGGGAGAAGCGGAAGTCCCCTCCGCGAGTGGCGGAACGAGAGTTGAGCGGCCAGTCGAACCAGGAACCGCCACGAAGGACACGGCCATCTCCGCTGTCTGGACCATTGGGGTCGTTTTTGGGCGACGTGGCATAGTATTCCTCGTCGAACCAATCCCAGCACCACTGCCAAGCATTGCCGTGCATGTCAAACAATCCCCCGCTGCTTCGACATATTGTGAAATTTCCAAGAGCGGGGTGTTGTCCTACACTTGAAACCCGCACCGCAATGGGTATGCTTTCGGGTATGCACGCCTTCAATCCCAAACGCCGATGGTTCCAATTTAGCCTGCTAACGAGGCTGATCGTCATTACGCTCTTTCCTTGCACTTTGGTTGGCTTATATTGGCTTGTCACTCTCCCCACTCGGCTATCAACCGAGGACCAACTGGCCCATTACATTGGTAAGCACGTCACCTTTACTGGCAAATTTGAAAAAATGCAAGGCGGGAAAGAATATATTCATTTCGGAAGTGAAGCCATTTACTTAGACGACTTTTTGGACGAGAAATCGGGAACACCTCCGAATGGTACGATCATTTCCGTAATGGGAGAGCTTGAAGGTTGCGCTCCGTTTGGACAATATCCTCGGGAGGGTGGCAACCGATATGCTCTTTACAGGGCAAGCTGGGAATCTCAAGATTGACCGCTGATCGAGGCTGTCTCGCAGGCCGCTTGTGGGGCCGAATTGGGCTTCCGTCATACATACTTGCAAAAAAGCACTTTTCACCCGAAGAGGGATTTACGGGCGTAGGTTAATTTGGCTGCCATGCATTGCCATGCATGTCGTACAACCCAAAAGCATTGGGATTGAACTTCCCCACCGGAGCCGTGAACACGTAACCGTCGCTGGCTCTGATCGTGCGTGGCCAGTCTCGGAACTTCGCCTTGAGCGTGGCGTCGGCCACGTTGCCGACCTTGGTCAGGCCCTCGGGATCGTCGCCATTGTAGTAGAGGGTTGTCGTCCCGGCACGGCAGGCATATTCCCACTCGGCCTCCGTTGGTAGCCGGTATGTCTTGCCTTCCTTCTTTCTAAGCCAGTTGCAGAAGGCCACCGCGTCGTTCCAACTCACGTTCACCACGGGGTGCTCGTCGCTCTGTTCGAAGCCCGCATTCTGCCAGGAATACTTCTCGTTGAAGCCGAACTGCTTCTTGTCAGGGTCCCAGCCCCAAGCTCCTGGCTTCTCTGCTTTTTCCGAGTCCGTCTTGAACGCTGTGTCGGCGACGAACTTGCGAAACTGGCCCCGCGTGACGTGATAGGTGCCCAGATAAAACGGATGCGTGATTGTGACCCGGTGCTGCGGATGCTCGTTCTTAAATGTGTCAGCATTCAGATCATCTCCGCCATAGGTCTTTTTGAAGAACGCCGCCGTCTCCTCCGCCGACTCTTTGCTGCCCATCATGAACTCGCCCGAAGGCACGAGCGTGAGCTTCATGCCGATCGAGTTGGTGATCTGCTTGGGGGTGGGGTTGGGCTCTGCAGCTGTTGCCACGGCAAGGCTGCCGAGCACCACGACGGGCGACAACGCAGCTCTCGATAATCGTCGGAACATGGCCAAATCTCCTTCGAAACGAGTTGCGGCGAACCGCCGTGACGTAGGATGCCGTTGCCCTACCTCGATAGCTGCATTCTACTCCGGCATGCCGGCTCTGCAAGAGCGGCAAACGCAGTCGAAAGCCTGCTGCCTTCGGGCGGCAGGTGGTTGGGCTTTCTTTTAGCCCTCGGTGCTTGTGGGCGGCCGGCACATCACTGCCTTATGTGGCGGTTGATCCATATCCGGCTGTGGCTCTGTTGAACCCGATGGTAACCCTCGTCCGTGATTTTCGACCCCAGGCTTTCCAAGTAGGCGAGTGCAGACATTTTGATCAGTGCTTCCACGCCCTTGTCGGTCGCTTTCGTGTTCCCAATACACAGGGTTCTTAAGCGACGGAGCTTCGTGAGGCTTTCAACCCCGGCATCGCCAATCTGGGTGTCGTTCAGGTACAGGTCAATAATGCTCACGATGCCCGATATGGCATCGGCACCCGCATCATTGATTTCGGTGTTTGTGAGGTCGAGTACTTCGAGTTTCTTCAGGTTCTTCAGATTTCGGAATCCTGTCCCATTGATTTTGGTATGGTCAAGATGTAACCAGCGGAGGGCTTGACATGACGATAACTGCCGCAGTCCTTGGTCCGTGACAAGAGTTTTCCCAAGCTCAAGCCAGTCCAGATTCGGCAGACGACCGAGGTACGCAACCCCGGCGTCACCGACATGCGTGTCATAAAGCTTCACCGTGGTCAACGTCGAAATGCCGCCTATCTCCCTGAGTTGGCCGTCGGAAACCGGAGTGTTCGAGAGATCGATTTTTCGCAACGATGTGCAGGTAGCAAGGCGTGCCAAAGAAAGCGGAGAGTTCGACAGGGTGATGCTCTGCAACGACTTGCAGGCAGCAAGGCGTGCCGATCCCTCGCCGTGAATCTGTGTTCCCCCCGACTCCAAAGTCTCAAGGTTCCGAAACTGTGCGATGTGTTCAAATGCTTCATCCGTGATCGGCATGTCAAACAAGCCCAGGTACTTCAGGTTTGTTGACTTTCTCAAGTACGATAGCCCTCTGCCCCCGACCTTGCCCCCGCGTAGCGACAGACCTGACAATTCCGGAAGGTCCTGGAAATGTCGCAATTCGTCGTCGGTGAGTGTAGAGCTGTGGATACAAATAGTGTGCACCGTTGGCAGCCTGCGAAGATACTCTCCCAGTTCGGCAAGTTCGGCATCGGTGAAATTGTGGTCTTCATCGAACGAAACCGATGCCGGATCGCCCCACTCCCCGACTTGGCCATTGGCGAACTCCAAGTGCACTTTACCTCCTAGCCACTCGATCCCAAAAATAGCTCGCCGTTGCGGAGAACCGAACTTGGTGTCAAGCCAGAAGTACGCCGTGTATGCGGCCACCAAGAGGATCGCTACAAGCACCAGCAGGCGACCCGGCGTTAAGCGGCGATACCAGCGTGATTGTGCCTTGTCGTCCATGCCAATTCTATAGCGGCTCCCGCCTCTTCTCGCTGTTCAATTCCGGCCCGATCTTCCGCCGCTTGTACGTCACGCTGTACTGCACCACCTGCTTCTTCCCCGGCTTTAGATCGAGAAAATACTTGACGTGCTGCTGGTCGACCCGTTCGACGTGCCCTGCGGTGTGCAGATCGACATATGCTCCGGCCTCGTTGCTCGTCCAGCCTTTGGGCTGCTCTTCCGAGCCCCAGAGCACGACGTTGGCGTCGAACTGCCGCTCGACCTCGATCTTGGCGGGCTTGCCCGAGACCAGTTCTTCCTCATAGAAGAACGTCTCGTCGTAATCCACCAAATCATAGTAGAGCACGAACTTGTCGTCCAGTCGCCGCTTGTATTGCCGGGCGACGACGTTGGCTATCTTCTGGTCTTTCACGCGACGGCTGATGGTAATATCCTTGTCGGGTCCGACGTTGACTTCCACGCGGTCGCCGATGGGCACGTACTTGGTTTCGGTGCCGCCGACGTAGGCCAGGTCGCGGTTCTTATATTCCGAGAAGAGCCGGACGGTGCCGTTGGGCAGCGGCGAGAGGCCGAGATTCTCCATCGCCGAGAGCTTCTTCTCCTTGCCCTGCTCGTCTAGCAGCTTGACGTTCTTAAAGCGGTAGAACTTGGTGAAGCCCCGGTCGCCGGTGCGGTCGGTGAGCTTGTAGATCGATTCCAGCGGCACTTCGAGGGCCTTCAGGGCGACCAGGCGTTTCAGCTCCTTGTCTTTGATGTCCTCGCGGCCCTCGATCGTGAACAGGAAGTATTCGGAGAAGCCCTGCTTGACGACAGCTTTTGCCTTTTCGGCAACTTCCAACCTCTTGAGAAAGGTCTCCACCGCGGTGGATTCTTTGGCACCGCGGTAACTCAAGTCCATCTTGAGATCCTTGACTTCCTTCTCAATTCTGTTCAGCCTATCCTCCTCTTCACCTACCGGTGCCGGCCTTCTCGCCAACTCCGCGATTTTCTCCACGAGATTGATGTTGCCCACGACCAGCCGGGTTTCCGCGTTGTCATACTGCTCGCCGGAATTATTCGACACCCGCACGTAGCCCGTCACGGCCAGCTTGGTCTCGTCCTCGTTGGCGATACCCACGTAATCTGCGGCCCAGGTAATCCCGCTCGTAAAGTACCTGATCTCGACGGCGATCTTGTCCGCCACCTGGCTCTTGATGTTCCATTGCAGGGCATCGTTGCGGCCGGCGGGGAACGTGGTGTCAACCAGATCGACCTTGTCCTGCTTGTCGAGGATGCGGAACTCGATGGAAGTCGGGTCGATGAGCGTATTGGCCCAGGAGAACTGGATGCGGTTGATGCCCCCCTTAACCGTGAGCAGGCGGTGCTCGCGGACCATGGTGATGTCTTCCGAGTTGTAGATCGTGAGCTGCGTGCCCTCGCGGGTGGGCAGAGTCACGAGGTCCACGGCAGCAAAGGCGGGCGTTGCCAGCAGAAGCAGCAGGAGAGGCCAGAATATGCGGCGTGGCATGACAGGGTTCCTCAGTAAGGTTATTCTCTATCGTACTTCAGGGGCGGCGGGTACGCCACTGGGCCCGAAATTGGACGATTGGCAGCGAGGGTTGGTTCCCGCGGGCCGCAGGTATCAGCACAAGCGTCCTATGTCCAGTTGCCAGACCAGCGAGATTAGTATGTCCACCTCGCTGAAACCGGAACGTCTGGTATCGCGGCACTGATCTCCGCAGGCTCAAGCAGTACCGGACGGTTGAGCGAGTCTGGCGGGAAGTCGACGAAATCTAAAGTTGATCTCTCAATTTCGACGTACTTGAGGTGTCGCAGTTTCTTTAAAGCTCTAATCAATTCATCCCTTGGAGTTCGACAACGAGAGGAAAGGTAGACTACATCCACACGATCGAAATAGCGACAATTATCGAGACACGGCAGCTCGCGTATTGCCTTGGGAAGGCGAGAAACCCCGGCTCTGCCGCCGTACGAATCAACTGTTGCGATTGCCTCTCGCTCCTCCTTTGCCTCCACTGCCAACCAGTTGCAAGGGATGGCGACAGCGACGACCATGACCAGCAGCGACCGAATCGAGAACTGGAATCGCCACCGAAAGAGCAAGGCCGCAAAGAACGATGACCCCATCGCCACGATCGCCATCCCCACGACCGCCACGCACGTTAGTACCGCGTAACCCTTGTGCCACGCAGGCCAGCCCAGCCAGTTCGAGACCCAGAGCAGGCATTCCACGACCAGCAGGAGAAGCACGACGCGGTCGGGCGTCAAGCGAAACCATCGGCGTTTTGGCTGCGATTCGCTCATAACCGCCAGTATAGCACGCCCGGCGACGGCATGAACTAGCCCGCGATCGAGCCGAGCACGCCCTGGCCACGCCTGTTTCCGCGTGCATTGAACCGCCCGCGACCACCACGAGAAGCCTCGGACAAGGCCGTAGGCATGCTGCTTTCAGGTGATCCGATCATGCCTTGTCGGGCGTAGTCGGGTCCAAAACCTCGGCCGGCGGCGTCAAGTAGCAGGTGCGGCGGCCATCAATCATGCTCATTTAGTTACGCTTGGCTCGACGTACACCCCGTTGTACACTGCGTCCTGCATTGGCAACCACCGCCCGCGGCGATCTTGGGATGCGGAAGTCTTGGTGGCCGCAATCGCGGCAGACCGCTACGTCAAGAAACATGACCCGCAACTGCACATCCAAGTCGATCACTGCGAGGTCAGTCCAATCGAGCCATTTGAAGCCCTTGCGGACGTACCGGCACAAGCTTCCGCAATGTGGACAGCATTTTGAATAGGGTCGTACCACAATCAGCTCCGAACATATGACATCACGGGCAAAACTCTCTCCGTTCCCACGCCCGCATTCTACTTCCGCGTCCAGCCACCGGCAACCAACCGCCAGCACCGCCGCCAGGCACGCCCTCCATCACCGCCACCAACCTGTCCTCTCCCGGACAATAACCCGTTAGAGTGGGGCGGCCGAATTCCCCTGGTTTTCGCGGGGAATTTGCGGCTCGCGGAGTTGGGCGGTGTCGGCCGTTTACCTTGCTTGC
>CAZTPX010000138.1:0-24689 GCA_964615095.1 uncultured Planctomycetaceae bacterium
CGACTGATCGGCAGCACGGAAAAGCTCCTGGCCGGCTGGCTGGACTCGGTTTCGCAGTGGAACAAGGAGCTCTGGAAGCCCGCCAGGTCCAAACTCGAGCGATCGTTGGGGATAGAACCGCTGGAAAAACGCGTGCTTTTATCGGCACAGCCTACGCCCCTTTATTGGTACCCAGGCGGCAATCCCAATGGAACCGGTAGCTGGGACACCACAAACAAGAATTGGAGCCCAAACGCCAATGGAACGGGCACCCCAGAAGCTTGGCCAGCTAACGGTACCAGCTACTGTGCCGTCTTTGGCGGCTCCGGCGGTAGCGCGACCATCGACGTGCTCGGGGGAGTCACCGCAAGCTCAATCCAGTTCAGTGCTTACTATAATACGATTTCCGGCAGTTCGTCCGACACGCTCAACTTCCCCTCCGCCGGCGGTTCCATCACTTTCCCCAGCGGCGGATCAGCCACGATAACGGCGGTACTTACCGGCGGCAACCTCACGGTCTCCGGCGGCTCCGGCGGGACGCTGACCCTCGGCGGCGCCAACAGTTATAGCGGCAACACGACCATCAACGGGGCAACGCTGGTGGCCAATGCCGCAAACGTCCTGCCCAGTGCAACCGTGGTGAGTCTGGGCGGCAGCAATAGTTCGTTGCAAGTAAACGTCTCGCAGAACATCGCTGGCCTTTCCGGCGGTTCCGGCGGAAGCGTGGTACTGTACGGCACGGCGGGGCTGACCGTGAATGCCGCGGGCACTACGGATGTGTTCTCGGGCACCATCAGTAATTACAGCGGCGGCACCGGAGGGCTGACAGTCGGCAGCGGCACGCAGGTTCTGACGGGCACGAACACCTATACCGGCCCGACCACGATCGACGGCACCGGCACAACCTTGCAGGTCGGCAATGGTTCTTCTAGCGGCGGGTCATTGTCCACCAGCAGTACGATTTCAATCGCGAACGGCGATACCTTGGCGCTTTGCCCGGGTAGCGGGGGCATGAATTTCCCCAACACAATCAGCACGATTAGTGGCAACGCGCAGATCGCGGTCAGCGGTAGCGGGACCGTCACGCTCGGCACCAATAATAGTGCCTTTGCAGGCAGCGTTCTCATCACCAGTGGCACGCTGCAGATATCGTTGGCCTACACGCTGCCCGCCCCCACCATGATCTACGACAACTCGATCTTGGCCCTCTGCCCGAGTTCCGCACTCGCTTTTGGCAACACGATTAGCGGCTCCGGCTCGGTGGTCGTCGGCGTGTCCGGGGGCAGCGGCGGCGGATCCGTGACCCTCATCGGAACAAACAACAACTACGCTAACGGACTTACACTCAACAGTGGGGTTACGCTCGATCTTGACTGCGCCTCGGCCTTGGGCTCCAGTTCGAGCACTTTGACCATCAACGGCGGCACGTTGGATAACCTCGATAGCTCGCTCACCTCGCTTTCCAACCCCATGAAGTGGAACGGCAATTTCACCTATGCCGGGACGAATCCTTTGACATTCAGCGGCAACGTGAACGCGTCGGGCGGCCGCCAGGTGACTGTCCCCACTGGCACTACGCTCACGCTGGACGGTCAACTCGCGATCAGCAGCGGCGGCGGGTTGACCTTCTCCGGCGGCGGAACGCTTGCGCTTACGCCCAGCGGCGGCGCGAACAGTTACAGCACCACAACTATCAACGCAGGGGTATTGATTGCCAGCTCGGGCGGGCTGGGCAACGGAACCGTGACGATCAACAACTCGACGCTGGATGCTACGTCGAACGTTACTCTCGACGCTGGCATTGCGGTGGGCGGTGCGGCGATGGTCGAAGTCAATTCTTCCTATACACTTACGGCGACGGGCGGGATCACGAGCATGAGCGGCGGCCTGACCGTGTCGGGCGGTGGCGAGCTGGCGCTTGCGGGCGCCAGCGCCAGTTCGGCGGGCAACATTGTTATCAACGGGGCCGCACTGGCGGCAAGCGTCCGAAACGCGCTACCCAACGGTACAGTCGTGTCCCTCACTAATGGGGGCTCGTTGGCGCTCAGTGCGAATCAAACGATAGGCGGTCTGTCTGGCTCTTCAGGCACAGGGATCACGTTGAACGGATGCCAACTTACCGTCAACTTCACCGGTGGCAGCGGGAGCACTTTCGGCGGGGCCATCAGCGGCATCGGCAGCGGCGGCCTGGCCGTGGGAACCGGCATGGGCGGCGGTACCCTGACCCTAACTGGCACAAGCACCTATACAGGCGTCACGACCGTCAACTCGGGGGCCACGCTTTGCGTCAACGCCCCGGGCTCGATCACTAGCGCGGTGACGCTGGCCGACGGTACGCTTTGCGGGACCGGCACGACCGGGCCGGTCATCATGGACAGCAATTCCATCCTTTCCGCGGGGCAGGCGGGCGCCGGCACGCTGAACGTCGGCACGAGCCTGACTATGCAGGCAGGCGCCAACTTCGACCCCGTTCTAAGCACCAACAGCAGCGGCGTCTGCACAACCAACCTCTTGAACGTCACGGGATCGGTAAACCTCGGCATTACAAGCGGCGGCGCGTTCCTCAATCCGTCGTGGAATTTCGTCACCACACCCGCCCCCGGCACGGTCTTCGTGATCGTGGAAAGCGAGGGCTTGACCGGGACGTTCTATGACCAGCCGCAGGGCTCCGCACTGACGACCCCGGGCGGCGTGATCTTCTGCATCACCTACGACTACGATCCTGCCAGCGCCAATCCCTTCGACGGCAAGGGCAACGACATGGCCCTGGTCGTAAGCACGCCGCCCACGGCCAACGCCGACACTTACATGACCGACGAAAACCAGGAGATCACGGGCCACAATGTGTTGAGCGACGGCGACGACCACAGCAATAATCCCGGCGACCCTCCGCTCTCCGTGGCGTCGGTTTCGGGCACGAGCAGCAACAAGGTTCCCAGCGGCGGTAGTGCCGAGATCACGACGGTCGCGGGCGGCTCGCTCACCATGCATTCCAGTGGCGACTTCACCTATACGCCGGCCACGAACTTCACGGGTTGCGACGGCAGCGGCGGCAGCAGCCAGAACACGTACGTGGCCTTCGACGGCATCCAGGACTCGTGGCCCGCGCCGCTGCAGTTCGTGGTCAACCCGGTGCTCAGCGGCGGAGGCATAACTCAGCTCCTCCCCCAATGCTTCAATATGTTCCCGGTGATGACCTTCACACAGGCAGGCAATACCACCAACACGGGCAATTACACGGCGATGATCGACTGGAACGACGGCACCCTTCCCACGGGCGGCCAGATCACGGTAAACAGCCAGGGAGTTTTCACCGTCTTGGCAAGCCACAATTACGCCTATAGTGTCAGCAATCCGTCAATTACGGTCACGATCAACGACACGCAAAGCGGTACCCGTATGCCTGCCTATCCAGTAAAATCGTCCGTGCAACTCACCAACCAGCTCTACTGGGCCGCCACAAACCAGGGGTCGGACTGGTCCGGCGGGAACTGGTGCCTGGGCAGCGCGAACGGCCCGCAGATCACCGGCTGGATCGCCGGCATGGACGCGATCTTCCCCGCCAGTACGACCAATACGGCCGTGAATGTGTCGGGCGACGTCAGCGTCAACTCCATTGAGTTCCAGGGGGGTGAGACCCAGATCGGGTCGCAGGGCGGCGGAACGCTTTCCCTAACCGGGGGCCAAGTCACCGTCGATTCCGGTTCCGACACGATCGCCGCGAACATCAGCTACCAGGGCAACTCCCAGGTAACCATTGAGGTCGACCCCAACTGCACGCTCACGCTGGCAGGCGGGATCTCCGGCGGCAACGGCCTGACGGTCGCCGGCAGCTCCTCAAGCACGCTCATCCTCTGCGGAACAGCTTCATACAGCGGCACCACCACCATCAGCAACGCAACCCTGCAGTTAGACGCCGGACCGTCCGGCGGTTCGCTGCCCGGTGCAATCACCAACGACGGCGACCTGGTCTTGTGCCCGGGGGTTTCTCCCCTGGATTTCAGCAACGCGATTAGCGGCACGGGCGAGGTCACCATCGAGCAGGGCGGCGGCGGGAGTGTCACGCTCGACGGTGCGAATAGTTACGGCGTCACGGTCGTCGACAGCGGGGTGCTGTTGGTTGAGAATTCCAGCGGGCCGGGCAGTAGTGTGATGATCGACGGCGGCACCATGCAAGTGACGGCGAGTACTTGTACGATGAGCCAGCCTATTGCGCTGGGCACTTCCACGGCGACGATCTACGTCAATAGCGGCTGCCAACTCACCGCGGAGGGCGGTATTACCGGGAACAACAACGTATTGACGTTTTCGGGCGGCGGCACGTTGGTCGTCGATGGAAACGGCGGATACGGCGGCATCACGGTTAACCGCGGAAATCTGGAAATATACGCCAGCGGCTCGATGACGGGCGATATCGCCGTCAACGGTACCTTGGCGTTGTACCCCACCGGCGGCGGACTGGTTTTGAGCGGGAACATCAGCGGAAGCGGGACGATCACTGTCAACGGCGGGAATGTGACGTTGTCCGGCGGGACCAACACGTGTACGGTACAAACGACCATCAATTCCGGTACCCTGGCGGTCGGCGCCGGCGGCCTGAACGGCCCAGTGACGATCAACAACAACGCCACTCTGGAGGCCCTGGCGGATTTCAGTCTGAACCAGGGCATTTCCCTGGCTGGCAGCGGGGGGACCATCGCGGTCGATACCGGCCAGCAACTCTCCCTGACGGGGAGTATCACCGCTGCCAGCGGCGGCAGTCTGACACTGAGCGGCGGCGGGGTACTGCTGGCAGACGCCCCCAATGTGTTGCCCAACGGGACACTGCTTAACCTGAGTGGGGGGACCCAGCTACAACTCAACGCCAATCAAACCATAGGCGGCCTGTCGGGGATCGACGGTACGAGCGTGGTGCTGAACAACGCATCACAACTGACCGTGAACGTTCCCTGGGGTTCTTCGGACGTTTTCGCGGGCGCCATCAGTAACGGTGACGGCAGCGACGGAGGGCTGACAATCGGCCTGTCCGGTGAAAGCGGCGGCACCCAGACTCTCACCGGCACCAACACCTACTTGGGCAGCACGACCATCTACGGCGGCACGCTTTGCATCAATGCCGACACGGCCTTGGGTTCCGTGAGCGGACCGCTCGTCTTTGGCGGCAGCGGCGGCACGCTGCAGGCGGGCGTCAATGGGATTGCCTTGTACCACACAATGACCATCAATTACGGCGCGACCGCCACGATCGACACTCAGTCCTACAGCATGTCGATTGCCGGCTCGATCAATAACCCGATCGGCAGCAGCGGCAGCAGCGGCGGCCTGACGAAAATCGGTTCCGGCATGTTGACCCTGAGCGGCGACAACAGCGCTGCCACCAATACCTATTGCGGCGGAACAAGAGTCAACGTCGGCACGCTCGACGTGCAATGGCCGGAGTTGTTGCCTATGAGTAACAATGGTACTTGGAGCGATGTCACGGTGTCCGGCGGGGCCACACTGGCGGTTACAGTAGGCGACGGCAGCGAGTCGTGGCCCTCTTTCGCCGCCGGCGACATTGCCAAACTCTTGCAATACGCCAATTTTGCGACCAACTCGGCGCTGGGCATCGACACCAGCGAGGCCGTCAGCGGATTCACCTACGGAAACACCATTTCCGGTTCCTTGGGCCTGGTGAAGCTCGGTCTCTACACGCTAACGCTCTCCGGCCAGAACAGCTACAGCGGTGGTACGACGGTCGTCGCCGGTACGCTCGAGGCGCAATCGCCCTTGGCACTACCGCAGTCTAATAGTGCCTGGGGGAATGTCACGGTGTCTGGCGGCGCCACGCTGGCGGTAATGGTCGGCACCGATTGGAGTTCCTCCAACATCAACATACTGACGAATAGTGCCACCTTCGCCGCCGGCTCGATGTTGGGCATCGATACCACGAACGTCGGCAGCAACGGATTTTCCTACCCATACAACCTCTCCGGTCCTTTCGGCCTGATCAACCTCGGTCCCAACCCCCTAACGCTCACATGCACGAACAGCTACAGCGGCGGCACGACGGTCGACTACGACGGTACGCTGCAAGTCGAGAGCACCGCGGCGTTGGGCACAAGCAGCAGTCCTCTGACGGTCAATAGCGGTGAGTTGGAATTCAACTGTAGCGGTGCCAACAGCGTCACGGTCGGTTCGCTCAGCGGCAGCGGCGGCGTGATTAAGACGACCGCGACGAGCGGAACAACCACCCTGATCGTAGATCAAACGAACAACTTAGAGTACTGTGGGGAAATCGAGGACGGCCCCTCCGCCGATATGGCTTTGACCAAGAACGGTGGCGGCACACTGATCTTAAGCGGTGCAAATACCTACAGCGGGCCAACGAACATCGATGCCGGCAAATTGATCCTGGACTCAGGTGGCAAATTGGGAAACACTTCTATCAATGTTGCCAGCGGCGCCACTTTCGCGATTAATCCCGGCACCGGCGCGATCGCCGCCGGCACCACGACCACGGGATCGCCCGGGGCAACGTTGACGCTTAGCGGGGGTTCGACCCTCGACATGACCAACGGAGGGGCCACCGGTACTTTCGATCTCCAAGAGCCAATGAGCTTCGCGGGTCCGGGGCTCAGCCTCCAAGGCGCGACACTGGACTTTGGTATTAACAGCAGCGGCGCAAACCAGATTGACATCAGCGGCAGCGCCTCCGTGAGCGGGAAGAACATCATCAACGTCATTCCGGAAGGCGACTACCTATCGACCCAGACGTACCCGCTGATTAGCGCGGACTCGGGCGGGATCTCAGGCGGCACATTCGAATTCAGCAACGGATTGACGCAAAGTTACGTCATGGTCGGGGACAGTTTCTACGGGCTGACCCTGGGCCAGGAGAACACGGAGGGGACGGAGAGCGAGACTGTGACTGTGACCTGCCTCACCTTACCCACTGTAGAAACGATCACGTCGCCCGACCGGGTCACGGGCACCACCGCGGCGCTCTCCGTTACCGACGAGGCTACGAAATCGGACTTGACCTACGCCTGGTCGACCGTTTCCATGCCCGGCGGCGCATCCCCCGTGACGTTCAGCGAAAACCAGGTTAATGCGGGAGTCGACACCGTCACGGCCACCTTCCATCAGGCCGGCAACTACACTCTGCAGGTCACGGTCAGCGATCCGTTCGGGCTGTCGGTCACCAGCAGCGTGGTGGTCGAGGTGGACCAAACGCTCACGAGCATCGCCGTCACGCCGCCGGGGACGACGGATGACCCGGTGCCGGTGCCGGTCAATTCCACGCAGCCCTTTACGGCCGTCGGCGAGGACCAATTCAACCAGCCGATGCCGAGCGGCGCGGTCACCTGGTCGGCCACAGGCGGGTCCATCACCTATACCGAGGGACAGTTTACGGCCCCGGCCGACACGACGGCGTCGGGTAGTCCGATCACGGTCACCGCCACGGCCAACGGCACATCGGTGAGCGGGACGGCAAAGGTAGCGGTGATCGATGCCGCGCCGACGCTGGCGGCCTCGCCCGCCGCCGCGCCCACCTCGGTCGTGGGCACGACAACGTACCTCTCGGTGCTGGGCGCCGACGACGAGGGCGAGTCGAACTTGACCTACCACTGGTCCACAACGAGCGGGTCGCCGGGCGGCGTGAGCTTCTCGGCCAACGGCACCAATGCGGCCAAGAACACGATCGCCACCTTCACTCAGCCCGGCAGTTACACCTTCCGCGTGAAAATGACCGATCCGGCGGGACAGTGGACCACCAGCACCATGAGCGCGAGCGTGACCGTGGTCCAGACGCCCACGAGCATCGTGGTTTCGCCCCCTGCGCCGACCGTCGACGTGTGCGGCCCAGAGCCGTTTTCGGCCAGCCTGCTCGACCAGTTCGGCGACCCGATCTCCAATCCGTCGCTCACCTGGACGCAGTCGGGCGGCCAGAGTATCAGCGGCGGGGTTTTCACCGCATCCTCCCTTCCCGGGTCGGCCGTGGTGACCGCCACCGCCGACGGCCTGAGCGGCTCGACGACCATGAACGTGTACGACCCCGGCCCGACGGTGTATACGCCGGCCACCACGACCACCACCAGCGATCCAGTCACGGGAATGACGGCCGCGCTCGATGTGCTGGGATACGAAAACGGCGTGGCCGACCCGAATCTCACGTACACGTGGTCCACGACGGGCACAGCGCCGGCGCTCGTGAACTTTTCGCCTAACGGCGGCACTGGGGCGTATGAGACGACGGCCACCTTCAGCCAGCCCGGCGCCTATGACCTAGTGGCCACGATCACCGACCCGGCCGGGCTGTCGACGACAAGCAGCGTGGCGGTGTACGTGATCGCCTCGCCGAACGCGGCGCCCTCGACGACCTTGCTCACGTCGTCACTCAACCCCGTTCCGCTCGGCCAAGCCGTCACGATCACGGCCACGGTCAGCCCGGCGGGTTTTGACGGAAAGACACCCGGCGGGAGCGTGACGTTCTACGACGGTTCAACCCTGTTGGGACTGGGGTTGCCAAGTTCGACGTGTGCCGGCGAATGGCTGTTGACGACTTCCGGCCTCTTGGCCGGCAGCCATTCGATCACGGCCGTATATACCAGCAGCGACGGCCTCTACGCCGCCAGCACGTCCGCGCCCTTGTTGGAAACGGCGACCACCGAGTTGTACTGGGACCCGGCCAACATCGGCGACGATTTTTCCTCCTCGGAAAGCTCCTGGAATGTGGGCAGCGCGACCGGTCCGGTTATTCAGGGCTGGATCCCCGGATGCGACGCGGTCGTGCCTGCCGGAACGACGCTGCACGTCTCCAGCAACGTGAGTGTCAATTCGATCGAGTTCCAGGGCGACGGGGCGCACATCGACTCGGACGGCGGCACGCTTTCCTTCCCCGCCGCCGGCGGGGCGATCATCGTCGATTCCGGCGCCGCCACGATCGCCGCGGAGATCTCGTCCGGCGAGGTGATCAAGTCGGGCCCGGGGAACTTGACGCTCGCCGGCGCCAACAGTTTTGCCGGCGGCGCGGACGTCGAGGACGGGACGCTGGTGGCGGGCTGCGCCAACGCCCTGGGCAGCGGCGTACTCACGGTCAACGCCGGGGAGTTCGACCTGGGCGGGTACGACATCAACATCCCGGAGCTGGAGGGCGGAGGCGGCACGATCGTCAACAGCGGCAGCTCTTCGAATACTTTGAAAATCACGGGCGGGACGACGATCAACGGTTTTCCCGGCGGCACGATGTTCTTCGGCGGCACGTTCAGCGGCGGGGGCCTGACCGTGGATATGGCCAATAGCGGGACCCTGTCGCTGAGCGGCGACAACAGCGGTTTCACTGGCCCGATAAACGTACAAACGGGGACCCTCGACCTGGAAGGCCCGTTGGGTGTGACGCCGACCACCGCCAGCGGCGCGACGGTCATCGGCCCTTACGCACAAGGCACGATCAATCCTTCGACGATTCAGGTCACGCCGGGGGCGGAGGTCGACGCCGTGCAAGGAATCCCCACCGACAGCGTGCCCCTGGCCACGTTTACCGACTCTTCGGGCAACACCAACCCCAGTGCGTACTCTGTCTTGATCAACTGGGGCGACGGTTCCCCGACGGACGTGACGACGGGCGAGGTCACGAGCGATCCGAAGACCGCCGGTGTATTCGACGTCACCAGCAGCGGGTATGAGTACGCGAAGCACGGCACGTACAACATCAGCGTGACCGTGGCGGACACCGGCGGGTCTCAGGCCGCGGCCGACACCACCGCCGTGGTCAGCGACGCGACCCCGACCATCACCTCATGCACCGGTGATGTGGACGCCGCGGACAACAACACGACCGCGACGCTGTCGGTGGTTGCCGATTATGGCGACGATCCCGACATGACGTACACCTGGGCGGTCGACGACCTGCCGGCGGGCGTTCCCACGCCCACGTTCAGCGACAACGGCGACAACACAGCCGCCACGACCACGGTCACCTTTGGCCAGGCCTTCACATCTTATGATTATGATTTCAACGTGACGGCCACCAACGCCGACGGCGTCCCGGTTACTTCGTCGGACCTGCTGGTGCCCGTCCCGCCGAAGCCCACGTCCGTGCTGACGAGCTACGGGGCCATGATTGTGGGCGATAATGTGGGTTCCACAACCTTGCCCGCGACGGTCCTCGACCAATTCGGCAACCCCATCCCGGGAGACACGGTCGGATGGTTGTTGACAGCGGGGGCGCTGGGCATGCTCTCCGGAGGCGCCGCCTACGTCGCGCCAACCACCGCCGGGGCCAAGGGCACGGACAATCTTACGGCCACGTACGGCAGCGGCCCGAGCCTCACGGCGAACCTGCCGGTCACGGTCGGCACCTTGTGTGTCTGCGACCCGACCAACCTGGCGGCCTCAGGGCAGTCACTGCTACTTGACGGGGGCACGCTGCAATGGGTGGCATCCGCGGATACCGCCGTGGAGACGATCGCTTTCCCCATCGTCATCGGGCCGGGCGACGGGACGATCGTCGTACCCTCGGGCGAGACGTTAAACGTCACCGGAGCGATCAGCGGGACGGGGACGTTGACGGTCTCGGGCGGGGGCACGCTTGTGGCAAGCGGCAACGACGCCGGATTTACCGGCAACTTCATCCTCGCCGGCGGCACGTTTTCGCTGGGCAGTGCCAATGCGCTGGGAACCGGCAACAAAATCGAATTCGCGGGCGGCACGCTGCAATACACCTCCAGCAACACGACCGATTATTCTTCCCAGTTCAGCACTGTGGCCGGGCAGGACTATGCCATCGACACCAACGGCCAGTCCATCACCCTAGCAGCGCCCCTCAGCGGCGCGGGGCTGACCAAGATCGGCACCGGCACGCTGACGCTGGCCGGTAGTAACGACTTCACCACCGGCGTGACGCTGGCGGGCGGCACGCTTTCGCTGGGCAATGCCAATGCCCTGAGCGGCGGCGGCATGATCTGTTTTGCGGGCGGCACGCTGCAATTCAGCTCCAGCAACACCGCCGACTGTTCGGCCCGCTTCACCGTCGCGCCCGGCCAGAACATCGTAATCGACACCAACGGCCAGAACGTCACGCTGACGACGAATCTCAGCGGCGCGGGGCTGACCAAGATCGGGGCCGGCACGCTGACGCTGGCCGGCAGTAACGACTTCACCACGGGCGTGACGCTGGCCGGCGGCACGCTTTCGCTGGGCAACGCCAACGCCCTGAGCGGCGGCGGCCCGATCTGTTTTGCGGGCGGCACGCTGCAATTCACCTCCAGCAACACCGCCGACTGTTCGGCCCGCTTCACCGTCGCGCCCGGCCAGAACATCGTAATCGACACCAACGGCCAGAACGTCACTCTGGGATCGGCGCTGAGCGGCCCCGAAGGGCTGACCAAGGTTGGAGGAAGCGGCACGTTGATCGTTTCCGGCGAGAATAGTCTCACCGGCGACACGGAGGTCGACGCAGGCACGCTGCAAGTGGGCAGCGACTCGGCGCTGCCCACCGGCGCCCTTACGGTCAATAGCAAGCTGGATCTCCAAACTTACACGGCAACGGTGGCCTCGCTCAGCGGAATCAGCGGCGGGGCGATCATTGGCGAAACCCGGGCCTTGCTGAACGATCTTCAGACGGGCGCGGCATCGTTCTTGGGCACGATTACGGCGGGCCTGCTGAACATGGTCGGCAGCGGGCCGATCAATCCCTCGCCCCCCACGCAGGCCGCGGACCGGCCCGTGTTGCTTAAGCCGATTCCAGACCAGACGCTGACGCTTCCCGGCGGCAAAATTCCTCCCATCACGCTGTCCACCTACTTCGCCGATCCCAACGCCTCCAATGACAATGCGCTGACCTATAGCTGCAGCGTCTCGAATAGCGCGCTGCTCAGCAAAGATATCGATACTGGCCAGTTGCAATTGACGGCCGCCGGCTCTTCGCCCGGGTGGGTGACGGTAACGGTGACTGCCTCCAAGGGCGATTTGACCACCAGCGACACGTTCAGCGTCAACGTGGTGGCAGCGGCGCCCCAATCGCCTGTCGAGCAAACGATCACCGAGGACAGCGGATCCCCATATTTCACGAACGTGTCTTCGTGGCTGTCGTCGGGATCCGTATATACCGGCAATACGGTGACGTTCATGGCCCAGGCCACCGACCCCAACGGATCGAGCGATCAGTCGAAGCTCGTCTACAGCCTGGTGTTGCCGTCGTCGATGAACGGCGGGGACGATTCGGGCGGGCAGCGGGCGACCATCGGCCCCAGCACGGGGGTCTTTTCCTGGACGCCGTCGCTCTTGCTGGCGGGCCAGACCGTGACCTTCCAGGTCGTCGCCACCGATCCCGACGGCCTTTCGGCCAGCCAATCCGTGAGTATTTCGGTTCTGGAAGTGCCCCAGCTCTCGGGACTGTCCACGTGGACGGTCAGCACCGCGGCCAGCGATGCGCTACAGGTTCCTGCTCCCAATCACTGGCCGCAGTTTGCCGACGTCTATAACGCAGCGCCGCTCGGCACGCCGATGAGCGAGGCGCAGATAACCGGCGCCACCTGTGCATTCAATCTGCCGCAGAGTTCCAATGATACGGCCGTAAACAGTTGCCTCACGATTAATTCCACG
Organism: uncultured Planctomycetaceae bacterium; assembly: GCA_964615095.1. GTDB lineage: Bacteria > Planctomycetota > Planctomycetia > Pirellulales > Thermoguttaceae > JANXQG01. Next base: position 12,568 of record CAZTPX010000138.1, read on the forward strand.
ACGGGAGTGATGACGTGGATGCCTTCGGCAAACGTGCTGTCTTACGCGGGAAGTCATCAGGTGACCGTGACCCTCAGGTATGGCACGGAGACAGCCACCGCGTGCTTTACACTGAACGTTACCTTGCCCAGTTACGGGCCCTACTTCTTGCCTGGGCTGGATAGCACTGCTGACGCCCCCGGGTTTCAGGCCACGCATCAGTACATGGAGTACTCAACGGACACGTCCGAGAGTGACCCGGTGGGTTTCTATGTTGTTCCCCAATACCAGGGACCGGGGCCTCTAGCCTACTCCCTGCAACCGGACCCGAACTTTTCCAGCTTTGCCCAAGGGACGATCTATTCCATCGGCGGGCAGGAATATTATCGCTATTTGGGGCCGCCCCCATCCGCCAACCAATGGAGCGTGCTCGGAGCGGACATCGTCGTCACCGGGCCGTCCGGCGTCACGGCCACAATGCAGGTGGTGATTTCGCTGCACGAAGGTACGTATTATGGCGATACGCCGTATTTCCTCACGGGCTGTTATGCGCTTTCCAATAGCCTGATCTACCAGCCCAACACGGTCATGACCGTATCTGCTACAGGACAGGGATACCCTGACGCCGCTGTCGAAAAACAATACTATATCACCACGTATCCGACTCACGGAACGATTGCCCTGGCGTCAGATTTCCTGACCACAGGGAACTTCACCTACACGCCCAACGCTGGCTTCTCCGGCATCGATACGCTGCAATTCGATTGCCATTACAGCTATACTGACGGGCCTCAGGGAGTGTCTGCGCCCGATCCTCTGGCGGGAATCACGAACGTTGCCACGGTGCAGATCGGCGTAGGGCCTCTTGTCAGCCTCAATGTTGCCGGCCAGTTCACGTCGTCCTCGGGCGGCAAGGAGGCGCCGCTGCAGATCGACAGCACGGCCGCGGGCAGCCGCTACGGGATGCCCATTGCCGCCTATCAGCAAAACGCCGCGCTCGGATCTTCCGATAAGGCGGTCAAGACCGCGACGCTGACGATCACCAACCCCTGGATGGAGCCCTATAGCGGCTATTGGAGCCTGAACGCCGGAAGTAACACGATTACGCTGAATACCACGTCGTTTTCAGATTATGTGCACGTCTACCTTTATTCCGGCGGCACGTACACGGAGTTGTTCCCCAATAGTTCGATGCCGGTCAACTTGGCCGCCGGCGGTTCACAGACATTCCAACTTGTACTGGAAGGTGTGGCGTCCGGTGTGGCGTCCGGGGCGGTCAATCTACCCGTAACGCTCTCCGGCCGGCTAGGCGACGTGTCGCAAGACACGTTGCCATCCTCATGGCTTGCGGACTCGGTGCAGATCGACGTGGTGGGACCGGCCCTGCGCTTCCAAGCCATGACCGTGGGTGAAGAAGCGGCCGGGCAGGTGGGCTTCGTAAAGCTCAACGACGACTATGACCTGAACCTGGTGGATGCGAACAACGAGCCCTTGCCGGACTACGATGCCGGCAGTCCGCTGACCATGCCCAATCCCGATCCCGATTGGGCCAAAGCGACGCTGGAAATTGCCTCGGCGGGCAGCCTCTCCGCCCAGTGGGCGCTGAACATCCCCGACGATCTCCGCGTCTGGGAACAGGCCGGCAACCAGTGGGTGAGCGTCGTTAGCGGCGAAACCTTTGCCGCGGGTTCCGGGCCGATCAATCTGTGGGTCGAGGGGACGCAGCTTGGCTCCGCACAACTCACCGCTAACGTGGACTATTACGGCAACAGCGTGAGTGTCACGTACAGCAGTTCGGTCAAACTGCAGGTGGTCTCCGATTCTCTGGTCGTGGGCGGAGTGACTGCCCTGGATGTCGCGCAGAACAATCCTGCCGCCGCGCCCGTGCCGATCGATTCGGGTTACGAGCTGGGCAAGACCCTTCCCGCCGCGCGCGGCACGCCGACCCCGGTGCCGGACAACGGCATGTTCGAGGGTTATCCCGTGGACGTGGCCCCGGGCATCGGCACGTCACAGAATCCGCAGGCCGTGGACGACGCGTTGGTGGCGGCGACCTTCAACTACAACCTCGGTTCGGGCGTTCTGGGGGCGTTCTGGATCTCGCCGCCGGGCGGCGCGGTGCTGGTTTGGACCGACCTGAACAAGAACAGCTATTATGCCGTTCCCACCTCGCCGGGCCAGGCCTTGGACATTTCCGGCAGCGGCAGCGTGAGCCTGCTCATCCAAGGCATCAGCAACGCTTCGCCAACGCTCAGCATAAACGTCATTCCGCGTCAAAGCCGCTATTGGCTGGCGGGCTCCGCCGACGCGACCACGGAAGATCCCTTGAACGGCGCCACGCCGGTCAAGGGCTCCGCCTGGACGGTATCGCATGGCGACGCAGTGGCGCGCGCGCCGATTACCGTCGGCGCCCCAAATCCGGCCCAGGTCTTCGCCTCCGACGCCTACGCCAGCGCGACCGCCACTGGCGATACCGGCGAGTTCGTCATCAGCCGCGGCGAGGGCAATACCGAGGGCCAGCAGATCGTGGGCTTCTCGATCGACACCAGTTCGCCCAACGCCGCCGTGTATAACACCGACTACACGCTCTCTGGTGGTGGTTGCAATGGCAGCACCGGCACGGTGACCATTCCTGACGGCCAATCGAGCGTGATCCTCTACCTGCTTCCGAAGGGAACGTCTCAGCCCGGCTGGGACAAGACCGTGACCCTCACGCTGAACCAGTCCAGCGACGGCGAGGACGACGACGACTCCGACCTGCCCAACCAGAGCGCTACGGTGACCATCCTCAACGGCGTGGGCATCACCTCCATCGTCGACCAGAACGCCGATACCACGAGCACCGGCCAGTCGGTCCAGACCGTGGGCGATTGGCTGGTTTCGGCGGGCGTGCAAGGGGGCAGCGTGCAACTCGTGCCCACCATCGGCACCTCGGACTACGCGCCCCAGTACGTGGGCGACGACTCCATCTACCCCATCATCGCCGTCAACGCCCAGATGCCCGACAGCGTGAGCGGCATCTCGTCGGTAGAAGGGCAACTCTATCTTGCCAACTTGCCCGCCACCACCCGCTACTTCAATTTGTCGTGCATGGACTCGACGCATTGCATTTACGCCTTCCAGGCTGACGCGTCCAGCCTGCCCACGGGCGAATATCCCTACACGATCGTCTTCACGGTATCCGAGATCGACGGCCAGAGCCACACGCGCACCTACCAGGGCCAGATCGCCATTGTCAACCGCACGGCCGGGGCGGGACAGAACGCCCTGGGCGACGGCTGGGACGTGCCGGGCCTGGGCCAGATCGTGATGAGCGACGGCCAGGCAACCGACGGCTCGTCGGCCACCGCGGACACGGCCGAAACGCCCTACCGGCTGGCGGAATCGGGGGCCGACACCGCGGTGGGCGCGGCGGTCGTCCGTAGCGACAACTCGGTGGCCTGGTACGTCTCCACCTCCACCTCCTCCACGGTGGCCGAGACGGCCGACGACTCCTGCCCGTCCGTGTTTTCGGACGACGGGGCCTGGAGCGTGGACTCGACGGCGGGGTTCGACGGCGGCTGCCAGTTCGCTACGACGGCCGGCGCGACGGCCAGTTGGACGCTCGCCAATCTCCAGCCCGGCAAGGACTACGAGCTGTATGCCACCTGGGTGCCCGGTCCAGACCGCAGCAGCAACGCCACGTATTCCGTAAGCGGCGCGACGCTCATGGGCCAGGCGTCGATGGACACTCCGCCCATCACCATCGACCAGCGCTACGAGCCCGGCACGTCGCTCTCCGTCGACGGCGACGACAATGGGGCCACTTGGCGGAGCCTGGGCTTCTACGTGGCCGGCTCGAGCGGCACGATCACCATCTCCTTGACCTCCGGCAGCGGCGGGGTGACCATCGCCGACGCCGTGGCCGCAGTGGACGACTGGCAGTTCAGCACGCCCCTCGGCTCCTATAATACGCTGCTGGCCAAGACCTGCCCCGACCCGGCGTCCGGCAACGCGGCGAGCCTGGAGAATTTTGCCCTCCGCGACAAGTACGGCACGATCGAGAGCTTCAACGCCGACGGTATGATGACCGACTCCATGGACCGCCTGGGCAACCAGACGCTCTTCACCTACAACACTTCCCAGTATCCGCAACAGCTCCTCACCGTTACGGAGCAGGGCGGCCTGGAAACGACCTTCGCCTACAACGGCAACACGCTGGCCTCGGTCACCGACGGCTACGGCAACGTGACGACCTACGCTAACGGCACGGTCACGCTGCCCGCTCCCGGCTACAACGAGAAGACGCCCTCGTGGACGTTCCAGTACAACGCCCTACATCTGCTGAGCGAGATCGACGCGCCCAACGGCAACGTGACGAAGCTGTATTACGATGCCTATGAACGGCTGCAGCAGGTGGACGACGGCGTGGGAGCCGACGACATGTGGGGTAACTCGCTGGAAACGACCTGGCAGCTCACAAGCTGCCTGTCGGCGGCGATGGCTGGGCCGACCCCGTCGACGCCGCTTACCGCCGCCGAGTTCCAAGCCACGTACAATACCTACAGCAGCTATGACCAAGGCCTGGCCACCAGCGGCAACCCAGGCCCGGCCGCTCCCGGCGGGATAGCGAGCACGTGGACCTACACGACCGACCCCTACGGCTACGTGCTGAGCCTCACCGAGCCGGCCACGACGCAACTTGACGGCGCTATGGCGGACTTCACCAGCGCCTTGGCCCAGGCCATTTGGACCTGGACGCGCAACCCCGATGGCACGCCGGCAACCTGCACGCAGCCCGCCGGCGGGGGCGGCTACAAGGCGCCGTGGGGCGCGCTGACGACCACGTACAAGAAGTATGACGGGAACGGAAACTGCGAGGAGATCGACTATTTTGACGGCAGCTCGGAATTGTGGAGCTACGACTCGAATTTCAGCCAACCGACCAGCTACACGGACCGCGACGGCAATACGACCACGTGGACGCTCAACGCGCGGGGCGAGGCCACGGCGGAGTACGATGCCAGTGGAACGAGTGTCCAGCGCGAGACCGACTTCACCTATACGGTCGCGCCGGACGACATCGACGACCTGCCGGGCGGGCTGACGCTCAGTCAGACCGTGGCGGCCAACAGCGTCGATTCCGCCGCGCCGGGCGGCACGGACGCCGTGACCACGGTCACGACGTATTACGGAGAATCGGACGATGGAGATGACGACGATACTGACGACTCTTACGAATCGGGCCAAGTCGAGAGCGTCACCAGCGCCTACGGCACGAACATTGCATCGACGGTGCAGTACGCGTATGACGAAAACGGCAATTTGGCCACCAGCACCGATCCGATGGGAAATGTCACCAGCTATACGTATGACAACCTGGACCGTCTCGTCTGCGAGACCGATCCCAATCCGGGCACAGGCGACTGCGGCGCGCCGCAGACCCAGTACCGCTACGACGCCTTGGGCAACAAGATTTCCGAATCCGACCCGAACGGCTACACGACGAAGTACGTTTACGACGAGTTGGACCGGCTTGCCGCCGTGACCCTTCCGCCGGCGGGTGGCGACACGGTGAAAACGCCGCAGGATCCGGCCACGACGTACTACTTCTACACGCCGACCGGGCAGACCAGCGACGTGGTGGATCCCTTGGGCTGCGACACGCACAGTGATTACGACGCGCGCGGGGAGCTGATCGCTGTCCAGCAGGAGGCGCCGGGCGTGGCCATGCCCGCGGCCCTGAGTTCCGGGGCCTCGGGCGCCTGGGCCGCCGGCTCCTGGACGGCGAGCTTGACCTCCGCGCCCTGCACGTATTATTCCTATGACGAACTGGGCAACGAGTCGAAGATGATCGATCCGTTGGGCCACGTGACGGACTATGTGTACGACGACAACAACCGTCAGACCAATGTGATTCAAATGGGAGGCGCGAACGACGACCAGCCGAGCCTCATAACAAGCACGCAATATTATCCCGGCGGGGACGTGCAGAGCGTCACAACGCCCGGGCCCAATGGCGGCGTCACCACGAGCTACACCTATGATGCGTTGGGGCGATTGAGCACCACGACCACGTCGGGCATCACGGGGTCGTCGGGCAACACGGGCACCCTGACGGACACGCGGACCTACGACCTCCGCGACAACCTGCTGACCGACACGCAGCAGTGGACGCCGGTCAGTGGATGCCCGGTGGCCGACGCCCAGACGCGCGTGACCACCAACTACTACGACCAGTTGGACCGCTGCTACGAGACCGTCAGCCCGAGCCCGGGATATGGCGAGCCGCAGCTCACGACCTACCAGTTCTTCGACGCCGATGGCGACGTGACGGCGACGCTGGCCATGGGCACGGGGGCCTACGCACAGGGGAGCGACCCGGGCCGCTTGACGCTGACTACGTACGACAACCTCGGCCGTGTGACGCAGGTGATCCAGCCCGACAACGTGACGAACGGCACTTTTACGTCCGACGGTACGAGCTACGCTGCGCTGCAGACGGCGGTGAACATGGCGACGGAGAATTATACCGCCGCTTCGGACCTGCTCACGCTGTCCTCGCCGGTGACGACGTACCATTACGACGCCGACGGCAACCAGACGAGCGTGCAGCAGAGGGTTTACGACAGCACGACGTCGTCGATGCAGACGGTGACCACGAGCACGGAGTACGACGCCTTGGACCGGCCCTGGCTCGTGACTGCCCCCAGCACCGACGATAGCGGGGCAATAACGATCTACGACTACGACCTGGACGGCGAGCAGACGGCGGTCCGCCAGGCGCTGACGCAGGTGGTTGACGACGACCTGCCGGCGATGTCGGTGGATGAGCTCTTGGACTCTTACACCTGGCGGGTGACGACCTCCAGTTACGACAACTTGGGGCGTGTCTACCAAACGCAGGTCACGACGCCGGACGCGGCCACGCAGACGACGCAGCAGTACTACGACGCCGACGGCAACGTCTGCCTGAGCATCGACACCATGGGCCGGGTCACGGTCAATAAGTATGACTCCTACAACCGCCTGACCTCGACCAGTGTCCGGGTGGACGGCCTTGCCAACGGCGCGCCACCGACCACGGCCCAGACCACCTACCATTACTATCCGGGCGGCAAGGTCATGAACGTGACCACGCCCGCGGGCAAGACCTCGTACGTCTACGACGATTTCGGGAACGCGGCCCAGACGACCCAGCCCAACGGGGCCGTGACGGCGACCCTCTACGACGGCTTCGGCGAGTTGGTGCAGGTCACCGACCCCGACCAGAACGTGACCCAGTATGCCTATGACGGCATGGGCAACAAGGTGCTGAACCGGATCTTCTCCAACGGCAACAGCAGCACCGGTACACGGCTGGATTGGACCTATTTTTATGACGCCTTCGGCGACCAGGTGCAGTCCATCGACCGCGACGGCCACGAGATCGACTCCAGCTACGATTCCCTGGGCCGCAAGCTCAGCGACACCTGGGTGAACGGCAGTTACAGCTCAAGCTACACCTACAACGCTTTGAGCGAACCCATCACGGCCGGCGACAACAACTCGCAATACACGTATAACTACAACGACCAGTGTGAATTACAGTCGCAAACGATTTCCTACACGAATTTGTCCAACACATACTTGATGAGTTACGGCTACAATCTGCAGGGGCAGCGCACGAGCCTCAAGGTGCAGACCCCGGCCATGTCGCCGACTACGACGGTCTTGAGTAACGCGTACACCGTCAACGGCCTGGGACAGGTCACGGCGATCACCCAGACGGGTAACGGCCTGACCCAACTGAACGTCAACATGCTCTACACGCCCGACGGACAACCCTGGGCGGTTTTCCGCTCGCAGACGTCCGGCAGCAGCACCCAGCAGATGGCCGAGAGCGTCTACGGCTATTACAAGGACGGCATGCTTGACGACCTTGCGGAGTGGCAGGGCAACACGCTTTACCGTACCGACCAGTACCAGTACAACACGGCGGGGCTGACGGTGTCGGAGTATTCGGAGAGTCCGCAGACGGACCCGGCCAACGTCGACAATAGCTACGTCTACGATGCGTCGGGCCAGTTGACTCAGAGTACCAATAACATCACCGGCACCGTAACGCCCTACAACTACGGCCCCAACGGCAACCCGATGCCGGCGGTGGGGACGGTGGTCGGCGCGAACAACCAGATCACGCAGGACACCAATGGCGTCTACCAGTACGACAAGCAAGGCAATCTGACCACGCAGTGGACGCAGGATGCAGGTTCTCAGACGATCCCGCAAGGGCAAGGCCCCTTCGGCAACATGTTCCAGTCCAACAACGTCACGCTCAGCACGACGGGCGACTACGACCTGAAATTGGGCGGGCTGGTTATCAATTGGACGGGCTCGGGGGCCGTCCCCACCGAATTGACTTTGACCGTGACCGTCACCATGAACAGCTTTCCGCCTCCACACCAACCATCGATGTGGGAGTTCACGCTGCCGGTCACGCTTGTAGGCGGGCGGTTGGTTGTGCAGGGTTCGACCGATCTTTTCTTCGCCTTGCCCAGCGGTTTTCCCACCAGCGCCCCGCTGACGCTGTCGGCGTCGTTCTCGGTCCCCAACGATCCGACGAGCTCGACGGATATTAAACTCAACGGCGGCAGTGCCTATCTTTACCATGAGACGTCCATCACGGTGAACACCTACGACTATCTCAATCGCCTCGTGGAGGTGCAACAGTATCTGCCGGATCCTGGCGGGGCAGCGTCGTTCACCCGTCCCACGGACGGCGTGGCCGTGCGCTGCAACCTGAGCCAAACAATCAACTACACGTACGACGTGTTGGGTAATCGCATCGCGGAGAGCGTGACGCCGGCAGGCGGAACGACGACCACCACTTGGTACATCAACGACGGCACGCACATTGCCCTGGAGTTGACGCAGCAGGGCGCGGGCAGCGCCACGGTCAGCCAGGTGCGACTGAACGCCGCAGCCGTGGACCAGGTCCTGGCGGTACACGACCTTGCGTCGGAGCCCGGCGCCGACGAAGTCTACTGGCTGCTTGCCAATCGGCAAGGCACGGTGCTGGACGAGCAGACCGTTCCAGTCGGAACGGAGAACCCGGTCGATATGCGCGTGGGCTTCAGCACGGTTGGCGCGCCGCTGTCCACGAACCCTCTGGTTCCCGTGGTGATCTATGCCGGGCAGGAATGCGACTTGACGACGAACCTCAATTACGACGAGGCCCGCTTCTATGACCCGGGCATGGCGCGGTTCATCAACCCGGATCCGCTCGGCCTGGTGGCCGACACCAACGAATATCGCTACTGCGACAACTCGTGGCCGAATGAGACAGACCCCACCGGGGAATGGGCTGGCATTGACGACCTGGTCGCCACGGTTGGCGGGGCGGTCTTTGGAGTGGCGGCACAAGGGATCAGCGACCTGGTGAGCGGTCAATACAGCGGCTGGGAGACTTACGTCGGCTCCGCGGTCAACGGCGCGGTCACCGCGGAAGCCAGCCTGTACGTCGGTCCCGTCGCCGGCGCGATGTTGGGGGCTGCGGCGGGCAACGTCACGGCGCAGGGACTGCGGATCGCCGACGGCAACCAGCAGAGTTTCAACTGGAACAGCCTGACCGTCGACACGGCAATGGGCGGTCTGGGAGGTTTGGGTGGCGCCCTGGCGGGAAAGGCGCTGGGGGCGGTCGGCAATAATCTCAACGCCGGGCTTCAGAAGGCGTTTCCCTCGCTCTCGGAGCAAGCGATCTGCCGTATCGCCAGTCCCATCCTTGGCGCAGGTACCGGGGCAATAATGGGCGGCGCGTTCGGCGCCACCGGCGGCGGCATCCAAGGCTACATCCAAAACGGCTGGAACGGCGTTTGGGCAGGCGCGCTCAACGGCGTGAAGGTCGGCATGATCACCGGCGCCAGCGTGGGTCTTGCTCAGGGACTCATCGCCCCCTACATCTGTTTCACTGCCGGGACCTTGGTTCACAGCGCCGCCGGCAAACGACCAATTGAGACATTGCGTGTTGGTCAGCGGACGTTGACCGAAGGTACCAAGGACGCCTGGGACCTCCCAGGCGACGATCCGACGCAGATCGATCCGGCCACATGGCGGCTGGTACGATTGCAAACCGCCAAGCCGGCCGGCAGCGACAACATTGTCGACGCTGAATTGCTGCGTCCGCTCGCCTGGATCGCGGCGTGCGGTGCTTTGGTCGGCTCGCGAATCCACTTTGAGCTTGCCGAATTGGGCATCGACGGTCCAGCCTGCGTGCTCGCCATCGAGCCTTGCCCCGAGATTGAGCCGGGGCGTGGGCGGGTGATCACCGGCACGTTTACCACCGCCCGCTGCTCGGTGCTGGAACTTCGCCTCGCAAGCGGCAAAGTGCTTGAGCCCACGCCGCCGCACCGGTTCTTCAGCGAGACCCGGCAGGATTGGGTGGCGGCGCAAGATCTTCGGGGCGGCGAGTACCTCGGCACGGCGTCGGGTCAGGCGGCGGCGGTCGAGTCGATCGGCTTGCGGGCGGGCGAGCACCGAGTGTATAATCTGGAGGTTGAGCAGGAGCACCAGTTCTACGTCGGCGAAAGCGGCGTGCTGGTGCATAACGAGTACGCTGGAAATTATGGCAAACTCAAGGCTGCGAAAGAAAACGGCTTGGCCGGCGGGAGCGACGGAACGCAAATTCACCACCTGAATCAAGATGCGGTTTATGGTCGTGAGCCTACAATTCCCGGCAACAATGGCACGGCGATCCCGTATTCTGAAGGTGCGGCAACACTTCTCGAAGGCGGAACCGCAACCTTGGGTTCGGAGCACAATATTAACCATCGTGTCTTGGAGGGTTTTTGGGACAACGTAGCGGAGGTGTATGCCCGTGAAGGTATTGCACCGACGAATGCGGAGTACGGTGCTGCTTTGGAACAAGCGATGCTGGAAGGCGGCATGTCGCCTCGGGCAGCGTACGAATTGGCTCAGTCCGCACGTAGGCAACGAATTGCGTTCGGTCACTTAGACGACGATCCGGTTCCGAACATTCCGAACGCTTTCCCGCCGCAGTTTTTGCCGGGTGGACCAATTCGATAGGATGACGTGTTATGCAAGATTCCGTGAGTGATTTCCTTGACGAACTGAGATCGTTCCAATGGTTCTCGGAAGTTGGCACGCCCTCGACATTTCCTATTTCCACGAAGCCGAGTTCGTCGTGGCAGGAATCTTTCACCTGGTGTGAACATCCGGTTTCACGGTGGTGCAAAGTCGAGGGCTCGCAGATTCTGTACCGGTCGCTTGCAAAGAACCACTACGAACGATTTCGAAGCTGGAACGACATCGCCAGAACGATCCATCCGAAGGCTGACTCCCTCATGGCAGACGTGGTTGTTCCTAGCGTGCCGACCGTTGAGATACCCGAACGTGCGAGAGCATGGATAAGATCCCAGATCATCTTCGCCGCACTTGAAGTATCGTACTCGGACTGCTACGACGTGCGGTTCTTCCGTGAACAGATGGGCATTTATCGTGCAGGACATTTCCCATGTGGCTGGCAGGTAAGTGGACCCGATGCGTTCCCAACGGAATCGGTTGTTGTCGTCTTTTGAAGTTATTGCCTGGGTAACCGGAGTCCGATCCATGCTGGACGAGCAACTTTCCCAGTCCTTCGCCGACCCCGCCGCCCCCTTCTCCCTCCACGTCCCGCCCGGCTGGACCGCCGACCGTTCCGGTCGTGAGGGCAGCAGCGTCGCCCTCTTCAGCCCCACCGTCGAAGATAATTTCCGAGCCAACGTGAACGTGGTCGTCCAAAACCTCGCTCCGCTTACGCAGGAGGAGTACCTCACGCTAAGCCGCCTGCAACTGCGGAAGCTGAGCAACACGGCGTCGCTGCCCGTGGACGAGTCCTGGCACCGTCTGCCCGGCGGACACGTCTTCGAGTGGGTGACGTGGGAAGCTCCGATTCCGGTTCGAGGGCGGCAGTTGATTGTCTTCCGGGATGGCAAGGCGTTCATTGTCACGGCGATGGCGACTGCGGGCAGCTTCGAGCGGCACAAGGCTGTGTTCGATGCCGTGATGGAGTCGTTCGAGTTGGGGTAGACCAGTCCGGTGTCTTGGTCCAGCAGACCTTGATAACCCAGGGGGCGGAGGAGAGAACACCCCGAAACGGGGTGGATTAAACGGCGGACAGAGAGACG
>CAZTPX010000139.1:0-24625 GCA_964615095.1 uncultured Planctomycetaceae bacterium
TCTGCGGCATGCCGGCAGCGACAAGCCCATCGTGTGCATCATGGACGGAGAGGAGCCGCGCAAGGGCGTACATGTCTTCGCGCGGATTGCGGAGGTTCTATCTCTGCGGCGGCCGGACATTACGCTTTTGCTGGTGGAAGGGGCGAGCAAGGCCAGTTTCTTGCCGCAATTGGGCATCGACCTGGGTGGCCTGAAGAACCTGCGGATCATGCCCAATTCGCCCGACGCGCGGCAGTTCCTGGCGGCAACCAAGATCCTGCTCATGCCCTCGCTGATGGAGAACGCCGGGCTGGTGGCCATGGAGGCCATGTTCAACGGTATCCCCGTCGTGGCCAGCAATCGCGGCGGCCTGCCGGAAACGATCGGCGAGGCCGGTTTCCTCCTTGACATCCCGGCGCGTTACACGCCGGAGACGCGCGAACTACCCACGGCCGCGGAGGTCGAGCCTTGGGTGGAGACGATCATCCGTCTGTGGGACGACGCGGCGGAGTACGAGCGCCGCAGCCGTGTCGCCCGCGAGCATGCCCAGCAATGGCATCCCGACCGTCTGGCCCCGATCTATCGCGGGTTCTTCAGCCGAATCACCCATCAGCCCGGCCCGCCGCTGGTGCCTTTGGAGGTCACGAAGGGATGAGCGAGACGGAGAATAAGCAGCCGTCCGGTGAGATGCGCCACTGCGGCCAGTAGGTCCCTCTTGCCGAGAGGGACAAATGTGCTTCGAACCACGGGAGAAACTCCGTATTGTTCGAGAGGGCGCACAACAGTCCTTTCCGGCAGAAAGGACCTACCTGAGCCTGTCGCCGGTCGTTGAGAGCAAAAACCCCTAGTCAAGAACCTGCGTGGCATAGCCGTGAATGACAAGAATGTGCGCGGACAGGAATACGCATTTTTCTGTGCCCCACCTTTCTGCCAGACCCTGGCCATGCCCGCCCACACGGCCACCTTCGCCAACCTGCCGCAAGCGCCCGGGGACACATGACTTAATTATTGACGAGAGTCGCGGGAACTGTTAAATTCATGGCATGGCAAGATGAGCACGACTAGTGATTCCGGGCCTACCGCACCACATAACCCAACGTGGAAACCGTCGCCAGAAGACGTTCTTCAACGAGGGCGACTATGCCGCCTACCTTGAGTTGATGACGCCAACGGACGTACGGCGCACGGAGTGTGGGCCGAGCAAGACTACCCAACTTGGTCAACGCTGTTTTCTTCCGAATATGTTCCGGCTTTCGACCCGAGTTTCCAGACCCCACTCGGCCGGGTACTCTCTGGGTGCGAGTCGGTCAATCAGTTGAAAAGCTAATACCATGCGCCCCCACGCCCTCTTCCTTCGCCGCACAAGGCCGCCGTAGGCGGCCTTGTGCGGCAAAGGAAGCAAAATCAAGGGGACTTCGCGTCTTAGCTGTTCAACCTTGTTCACCGACCGGGACGAGCCCGGTGGGGTCTAGACAAACTCACGTCCACGTGAAGAAAAACTGAATCAAAAGCGTTACTGTCAACCGCTTGCCGTTGCCCGTAGGAGACTTGCCGTGCCCCCTTCGATTTCGGTCATCATGCCCGTTCGCAACGGCGCTGCCTTGCTCGGTCGAGCGATTCGCTCGCTCCTGCGGCAAACCTGCCCGGACTGGGAACTGATCGCCGTCGACGACTGCTCCAGCGACGGCAGCGCGGAGATGCTGAAGGCTTGGGCGGACCGGGACCCGCGCATTCGGCTGGTCCGACTGCCGGAGAACAGTGGACCGGGCGCGGCGCGCAACGCGTCCCTGCGTGTGGCCCAAGGTCGCATGATCGCGTATCTCGACCACGACGACGAGTACTTTCCCGACTACCTGGAAGCGGCCATGCGGCACCGGGGAAAGGGCGACGTCCTGGTGTTCGGACATTCGTCTATGGGGACGACGCGGCGGAATACGACAGGCGGAGCCGCGCGGCCCGCGAGCACGCCGTGCAATGGCATCCCGGCCGCCTGGCCCCGATCTATCGCGAGTTCTTCGGTCGGATCGCGCATCAGCCCGGCCTCCCGCTGGTGCCTATACGATCGGCAAGGGAAATAGCAAGTGCGTATCTCACTGCTACTTGTCGTTCAGATTCTTCCATTGTTCGGGGGTCATGGGAAAATACGAGGCGACCAAACGCAGATTGAGACGGACCGGCAAGCCCTCCCACCACTCGTGCCGGGCAGCCAGGTCGGTTTTCGTGATGCCCCTGCCGGCCAGGAACGATTCCTCGCCCCGGCCAATGACCTTCACGTTCTCCAGCGTGAATCTCTCGTTCGTCGTCATCTGCACGTAGACGATCTTGCCGGCGAACTCGCTGTCCGTGTTGTTGGCGCTCGGTTCGGCTGCCTTGGTCAAGATGCACGACCCCGCCACCAACCAGAGAACAACCAGCGAAATCAATTGTCTGTTCATCATACACTCCTCCTCGCTTGAATGGGAAAAACACTTGCGAAATTGTATTCAGCGCGGTAGGGTGGGGCAAAAGTGGTATGTCGATTCGTTATATCCTCAAACTGTAAACGCCACCACTGCCCCTGCGGCAGTGGAGCGATGTCTGACCACTACCTGCGACGACAATACCCCTTTTCGCCGCCTATCGCGTGCCGCCCGCCCAGCCCTCTGGGCTGGGCGGGCGGCACGCGATAGGCGGCAAGGAAACGCCGGGAGCACACGATTGGAGTGGCCAAACATCGCTCCACTGACGACCCGCAAGCGGGTGCCCCGGGGCAGTGGGGGCGTTTACAGTTTGAGTTATGTGGTTGTCTCTTGCTTCCCACAGTGATATAATTACCTGTGTTCAAGTGTGGTATGCCAAGTGGAAACCATCCACACTTGACAAGCACCACAGAACCTGCAACACTAATGTTCTCCAATTCCACACCTAACCAGGAGCCACAGACATGGCAAAGACAAATGGCGTGAATAAGACCAAAGCCGTCCGCGAGTATTTCAAGGCGCACAAGAAGGCCAGGAACGCGGAGGTGGTCGAGGCCATGGCGAAACAAGGTATCACGATCACGGCCAACTACGTCGGCAACATCAAGGCCAAGCACAACAAGCGGCGTCAAGCGGTCAAGAAGGTGGTTGCCAAGGGCGGAGTGGGCATCCCCGAGGTCAAAGCGGCCTTGGCCTTCATCAAGCTCACGGGGGGGCTTGCGGCGGCGAAGAAGGCATTGGAGGTTGCCCAGGAAATCAGGGCGATCGTGTAACCCTACTTGTCGGCGGAGAGCGCTGCTTCCGTTCGCCCCAAGAGAATGCGGTCAAACCCTGCCGGGCCGCCGACGGCGCCGAGGTTGAGACAACGGACGCGAAACTGGCCCTTCCACCAGCCCTTGTCCTTTAGCTCGTCCTGTAACGTTTGCCACAGATCCAATCGCACCACGGACCAGTCCGCGGCCGGCGTCTTGGCGACTTGTTTCCGCACCCAAACCCCTTCCTGGAGCTTGAACGGTTCGCCCAGGTCGGCCACGACCGCACCGCCGGGCCATTCGCCGCCAATCCGCAGGCTCACGCCGCGGGTTTGCGGCGCAAGCGCCTTATAGGCGAACTGCAGCCAGCGATACTGGCCGGGCTTCCCGGGTTTCTCGACAATCTCGAAATCCCAGTTGGGCACCGCGTGACCGAAGGGGGGTTGCCAGGCCGGTCCGATGATCTTGTCGGCATCCACGCGAATGTAGGTGCCGCCGCTGAACGCGCCGCCGCGCTGGAAGCTGCCGCCGACGGCCGCCGACACGACCGAGTCCAGATCGCTCTGGCGCTCGTCGAACAGCACGGCAACGGGCTTGTTCCGAATTGCGTCGGGATGCGATGCGCCCAGCGTTTCCCCGTGGAAGACGATCTTGGCCAGCCGCAGGTTGCTCGCCGGCCAGCCCGCGGCATCGGGACGCGCCAGGCGGAACTTCGCGGCCTCGACCGGTTTCGCCAGTTTGTGCGTGTGGAGCGGCGCGTCGGACGTGAGGTACTGCGCGAAGACCCACTGTTCCTGGGCCGCGTCCCAGTATTCCAAGCGCGCATCGCGCAGCCACGACTCGGGATGTGCCGGGTCTTCCACAAGCGTGATCGCCGTAACCCGCAACTGCGTGCGAAAGGTGTCGATCTCCAGGCTGAACGACCCCTGCCAACCGGAATCGATCGCGCCGACACTGTTCCACGTCAACCACGGCTTGGCCGGCGCGTCGGTGTGCCCATCGAACAACCTTGCGGCCGGGTTCTGCAATTCGGCCGGCCGATTGCCGAGCATTGCCCGCACAATGACGGCGTTGCCGGCAATCAGATTCGGCGTCAGCGGCAGGGGCGCGGCCTCGGCGTTGGACCAGAACTTCGCCCGCGTCGTGGCGACAGCCGCCCCGGGGGCGTGCTTCAACGGCGACTCTGTGCCCAGCCGCGTCTCCCATTTATATCGCCCCGCCGGCCCGAACCGGTAAACCGTCCCCATCCAGGTCGCCGCCAGCAGATCGCCATCGGGCAGCCAGGCCGGCACGGGGAGCGCGCCGAGGTTACGGGCGAGGACATCGCCCGTGACGCTCTCGAGCACGTACAGTGTCCCCAGTTCGCTGCCGACGGCCAACCGCTTTCCGTCGGCAGACACGCGCGGATAGCGCAACGTGTCATCCCCGCGAAAGACCCACTGCAACCGCCCATCCGCCGCGTACCATTTGAGTTGACGACCGGTGGCCACTGCCACCTGCGCGCCATCCGGCGAGGGCGTCGCCGCGTCGGCTGCCGTCGGCAACGCGCCGACCAGCTTGCCATCGCGAACCACAAACACGCGGCCACTCCGCGAGCTGGTCCGCGCCGCGATCGTCCGTCCATCGGCACTGGCGGCCAGGCCCTGCAACGTACCACTTGCGGCCAACGGCAATTCCCAACGCGGCTTGCCCGTGCGGGCCTCGACTGCCGCTAGCTTCAGGCCTTGTCCCGTCACGAGCGTCGCGCCATTCGCCGCCAGCAGCCACATCGTCTCCCGTTGTGCGGCGGACCAATCCCGCGACCAGAGCAAGTTCCCGTCGGCCGACCACACCGCGAGCCCCAGATTGCCGGCGGCCGCGACCCACGAACCGTCGGGCGCGACCGCGAAGTTGTCGATGCGGTCGTTCAGGTGCGGCGCAAAGGCCCAGTTGGTCAGCCGCGAGGGCAGTCCCGGCAGCGCAAAGCGGCGCTGCACCCGCCCCGCGCCGTCGAAAAGGTAGAGATGATACCCTTCACCGCTGTGCAGATCGTATCCCTGCACCGCAAAGCCGTCGCGCGTCGCGACGGGCGCGTAGGCGAAGTGATCACCGACGTTGCCGCGCCAACGCAGCTTGCCGCTGGCAATGTCCAGCGCATACAGGTTCTGTCCCCAATCAAACGCATTCACCAACGCCACTGCGCCGTCCGCGGAAACCGCCAGGTCGCGGAGTCGCGGCCCGAACCATTGGTCCACCGCGCTCGCCGTTGCGTTGGGCGGGTACGGCGCCTTGGCCCGTGCGCCACCCGTACCGGGCAGGACCACGGCGGAGGCGCTCGTCCCGCTGACCTGCTCCACCACGGTCAGCGTCACCGGCCCAACCGCATTCACCGGCGCCGTGAATGTTCCGCCGCCGGTTGTGCTATAGCGTTCCTCGACAATCTCGCCGTTCCCGTCGCGGAGTTCCGCACGCAGTGGCAGTTCGGCCCGGATGCCGGGCACAGTCACCGCCCACTCGACCGGCTGGCCGGGCTTCACGTCCTGAGTGGCCAGCAGTTCGACATTGCCGATCGCGCGCGGCAGCACCGCATAAAGCCGGGCCTGGCTGAAACGCAGGTCGGCCACAATCCCACCTGCTCCATGCACGTCGGCGTCTGGCACCTCCTTTTGGGCGAACACCTCGTACACCACTTCGCCCTTCTTCAGCGGCAGTTTCACGCGGGCCACCACCGGTTGACGGGTGGCGATGGCGTTATTGACCCGCCAGAGCAGGCCCGGATCGAGTGGGCTATGCGTGTTGTTCACTACCCAGACGAAGCGTGCGTCGCCGCTGCGGCGCTGGCTGACGAGCACTTCCGGTTGGTCCACTACGGCGACCGGCAGGGTGTATTCGACAAGTTTTGCCGCCACAAGCGGGGCGTTGGCCAGCAGCACCTGGGGAAACTCCCAGAAGGCGGCGTCCTCATTAAAACCGTTGAGTTTCTCAACATGGTCGAAGGCCACGCCCAGCGGCAGGCAGTCTTTCACCAGCGAGTCCCGGCAAGCCCCATCGGCAAGAACGGCGACGGAGTGATTCCGTGCTTGCGCGAGCAACGCCGTCAAAGCCGGCTCCATCTCGTAGCGTTGGCCCACCACCAGCAAGGCCTTGAAGCGGCTCACGTCCGGCTTGTCTTCCGCAAAAATGAAGGTTGCCGGCTGGCGCGCGTACAGGCAGCTCATGAAGGCCTCCCACAGGCGCGTGAAGTACTGGCCGCCGATGCCGCGCCAGGCATCGAGCTTGATCTGCCGGCGCGAAACGACGATCGCCACTTGGTCGTCATTCTCCAACGTTGTCAGCCAGGGGCCGTAATGCCGGGCAAACTTGTTCAGCGCGCGGAAGACCGACGGCGTGCCGGGATAGCCCGAGCGCGAATCAGTCGGAAGCGCGCCCCAGTTGGGGACGTTGCCCGAAACGCCGATACCGTCCGCGCCCCGCATCAACGCCAGCCAGCTTGCCGGCAAGATCTGCTCGCCCGTGCCGCTGTCGTTCCACAGTTCGGGATGGATCCAGGCGGGCTTGCCGGGCCGCTTGTAGAAATCCGTGGCGTGCGCCGTCCAGTCCGGACAGGAAATCTGCTCAGCTTGGAAATGGAGATCCACTTCATCCACGTTGGCGAAACTGGCGGGTGGATAGACCTCCGGCCGGCGGTAAGGCCCGGCCGAGGCCGTGGCGATGTTGGCGGTCTTCCGCAACGCGTCCTTGAACATCTGCTGCGCGTCGGGCTGCCAGCCGATGGTGCGGTCGCCGACGGTGTCGAGCACCGGGTCCCATGCGCCGCTCTCGTCCGCCCGCTTGAGGGCGGCCTCGTAGGTCGTCTTCTGGCCGGGCGACGCAAACCGCAGGTTCGCGTCCGTTACCCACCAATTCGCCACCCAGTCCCAGCCGGCAAAAGCGGGCAAGTCTTTCAAGGCCCGCGTGTAGCCGGTGATCTCGGCCGCGTACTGCTCGGGCTTAAGCCCGGCGGCATAACCCGTGGAAGTACCGATGGGCAAGGCCGCATCCATGCCCACCAAGAGCAGCCACTCGCGGATGCCGTGCGCACCGAACGCGCCCAGGGCATGCTCGTGCGCGAAACCGAAATCGACTTTCTGGGGCGCCACGCCGGCCGGATCGGCCGCGAGGCGTTGCTCCAGATTGCGCAACAACTCGCTGCTGTCGGCGTTGTTCGCGAAGGCCAGAGGATAGCGGCCAGCAGCGGTGCGATTGACGTACTGGTTCACGCCCAGGGCTTGCGAGCGGTCGAGCATGGCGGAGGCCATGTCGGCGAACTCCCAGACGCTGGCCGTCGAGTTCAAGTTGTCATAGTCGCCGTGCTGTGTGACGCGGAACGGCGACCGCGCTGCCGCCCCAATGCAGATTGGCTGCGCTACGCAGGTGAAGCCGGGAACCTGGGCACGCAATTCGTAGCGGCCGGGGGCGAGCTGCGCCGTCAGCGCGGCGGGCAGAGTGACGACGCCCAGCGTATCGTTCCAGGTGAAGTCGTTCCGGGCAAAACGAAGAATCTCCGTCGTTTCCCGGCGAGACGCTTCACGCCAGGCGGGGCGACAACTCCTGAAGGAAAGCGAAATCGCCGTAGGAGCCTTTGCGGGCCGCAGCGCCACATGCACGGGAATCGCCTCGCCGTGGGCCCACCAGACACGGTTGTGCGGCGTCCACACACTCACTGTGCCCTGACTGGCCGGCGCACGGACTTCGATCACCGCGCGCAGCGCGTACTCGCTCTCGGCCTGCGGGTTGAGCGTCGGGGCGACGCGAAGCTGATACAACCCGGCGAAGTCGAGCGGCACGTCAAGTCGCTCCCCAGTGCGTTTCAACTCTCGCCAGTCGGCATCGCCCAGTGCGGTCGCCCAAACGCGCCATCGCGCCGCTGTGTTGCCGCATTGAAGCTTGAAGGGGACGGGCTGGCCGGCCGTCCACACCAGGCCCGGAACCTCCGCCGTCACCCGCTCGTGATCGGTGTATACGACCCGTTTCTGCTGGCCGGTGGCCAGGTCGCGGGCTTGAAACAGCTCGGTGGCGTCGGCGCGCTTGACGATGAGGTCATCGCTGAAAACCCCGATGGCGGTCACGGAAGTCACGGGCAAGTCGATCACGCCCCGCGGCTGGCCGGCAGGGGCGAACCGTTTCAGCGTCGTGCCGGCCAGGACATAGGCCGTACCGGCTTCGTCCACGGTGAATGCGCCCGGCATTATCTGCGTCCAGCGTACGGCGCCGTTGAATCCGACGCAGCGTAGCGTACCGTCCTGGGTGCGGAGATAGAAGGCTTCGACGGCCTCGCAAACGCGGAAGTCCACTACGGTCGCTGCTTGCGGGATCGCGTAGGCCTGCGCCACACGGCCCGCGGGACTGATGCGCAAGATGCGGAAGCGGTGCTGGTCGAGCGCGTAGAAATCGCCGCTGGCCCCCGCCTCGACACGTGCCGGGGCGTCCCAGCCCTCTTTGTCGCCGACCAGGAACTCGTTGCAGGCCACGAACTGCTTGAAGTTCCGGTCGTACAGGTTGACCGAGTGATTGAAGTGCCCATTGGCGGAGGCAACCACGCCGGCGGCATTGGCCGTGGCGTTGGCCATGGCATAGACCGCATCGCCGCCGAGCTTCCGCTGCCCGTCGCGACTGACGCGGAGGATATAGCCGCCGTCATGGACGACGCTGCTGAGATACACGTTGCCATCGCGCCCGACGGTAAGCACGGCGCTGGCGCAATTGAACTTCGGATCTTCGCGTGAGATGTCTTGTTCGAGCGTGACGGCGGCGGCGTGCCGCGAGGCCGGCGGTGCGAGCAGCAGCGCGGCGGTGAAGGCTGCGAGCGCGTATCGTAGAATTCTGTTCATGGGGAATCTCCTTCGCAGTAAGTGGTTTCTCTGGCAGCATGGTTCGCGCGACCTTGTCCCGGCCTAGGCCTGCGCAAAATCGACCTGCTGAGGCCATGCGGTTTATCCGGTTTTTGTTCCATTCGCTGTCGGGCAAACTTGGTCCGGGCACCGTGCGCAGCATGGTCGGCGACCGCCGATGGTAGCCGTGGGTTTCAACCCACGGTTTGTGATGCGCAACGATGATGCCCGTCGCGTAGCGACGGCTGATTTTCAATCGTCGCTACGCGACGGGGAAAGCATGGGGGGGAATTTTGTCCGTGGGTTGAAACCCACGGCTACCATCATAGCGTCGCTACGCGACGAGTTACAGATCCCACTTAACGTTGCACCGCCAGCCCCGGAACAGCTTGCCGCAGGCGTGTGATCGCCGCCTCGCTGACTGCCGTCTTGCGCAGATCGAGAGACACAAACGTCCGCCGCGTAGCCCTGGTGCATTGGGCCTCGATCATGGCCTCAATGTACGGAATTGCGTCGTCCGTCACATTGCTCGCGCTGAGATCCAGACTTTCCAGCAAGCCCATCTGTTCGAGCTCCGTTAGACCGCCGTTACGAAGCGATGTGCCCGAGAGGCCCAACTGCTTCAGTCCGGAAGACAGGTAATGCAGGCCGGCCCCAGTAATCCGCGTCCGCCCGAGGTCGATCGATTCCAGAACGTGCAGGTTCTTCAGCGATTCCAGCCCCTCGTCGCTGATCTTCGTTCCGGCGAGGTTCAAGCGGAGCAGGTGGCGGCCAGTCTCGATCAGCCCGGCCATCCCCCGGTCGCCAAACTTGGAGTCGGATAGGTCAATCTCCTTGATGGGGTCGAAGCGAAGGTCGCCCAGGCCGGTCCCTACGACATCCGTATGCGACAGATCGAACGTCTCCAGTCGCTGGCAATCCCGGAAGATCGCCAGGCCGGCGTCGGTGACCTTCGTACCGCGAAGAACGATGGTCCGCAAATAAGGCAATTTTGCCGCGGGGGCAAGTTCCGCATCGCCGATGGGGATATCAGAAAAATCGATCCCCACCACGGAAATCGCGAAGTCGTTCGAAGCGATCGGCTCCTTTTGCAGTTTGCCGCCGGCCCGCTCGAGCAGGTCCGCAGGCTCGATTTCATCGCCGGCCATCGGCTGCCGGACCTGGCAGCCCGCCGGCAGGCAGAGCACCAGAATACCCAGCAGTGACAGCCAAGGTGACAAGGTTTCAGGCCCTCGATAGATACGACCCGTCGCGGGTGTCGACCTTGATCGTCTCGCCCTGGGAGAGATACTCGGGCACCTGCACGATCAGGCCGGTCTCCAACGTGGCGGGTTTGCTGCGGGCGGTGGCCGACGCGCCCTTGATGCCCGGATCGCACTGCACGACTTTGAGTTCGACCGCCACAGGCAACTGCACGCCCACGCACTCGTCGTTGTAGATCAGGGCCTGCATGCCTTCGAGATTCTCGGTCATGTACTGCGATTCCTCGGCCACGTCCTCCTTGACCAGCGAGTACTGCTCGTAGTTGTCCTGGTCCAGCAGGTGGACGTGGGTGGGATCGGCGTACATGAACTTGACGGGCCGCTTGCGGAAGTCGGCCTCGTCCAGCGACTCGCCGCCGCGAAGCGTGATGTCGACCTTCTGCTTGGTGATCAGGTTCCGGCCCCGATACTTATAGTAGGTGGCCGCGCCACGGGCCGTGGGGCTTTGCACGACGACACTCTCGATCAAACAGGGAGCGCCGTTGTAGTTGACGATGGCGCCGCTCTTGATTTCCTTGGCTTGCATGTTGATTCACTCGCTATTCTGTGCCTAAAATGGTTCCCGACTGCGGATCGATGGAGATGCCGCCGGTGATGCGGGCCAGTTCCTCCAGGACCGCCAGCAGGGCGCTGGGATCCAAGAGGTCGTCGCCGTCGTCATCGTCGGCCGCCTCGGCGATCCGCTCGAAATGCAGCACGTCGAAACGACCGTCATATTCCTTGATGCGCTTCAACAGCGCCTTTTGCCCCGGCTCGACCGTGGCGGCAAGCTCCTGGACCATCTCCGCGGCATGCTCCAGCACTTCAGCCCCGCAAG
Source organism: uncultured Planctomycetaceae bacterium (assembly GCA_964615095.1). Classification (GTDB taxonomy): domain Bacteria; phylum Planctomycetota; class Planctomycetia; order Pirellulales; family Thermoguttaceae; genus JANXQG01. The sequence continues at coordinate 11,119 of CAZTPX010000139.1, forward strand.
TATAGCAGACGTCCAGGGCGGCAAAGTCGTCGGGCGAGATGACGGTCAGCGATTCGAACTTGCCGCAGGAATCCGCGCCCGCGTTTTCCAGGCTGTAGCGCTTGCTGAGGGCGGCCAGTCTCTTCTCCACCATCTTCAGCGGCGGCCGCCGGGACGCGGGGAAAAGCACGAAGTAGGTTTCCCGCCAGCGGTAACGATCGTCTTCGAAAGTCGACATGCTAGGTCTCCAACGTGATTAGTCCGGCTCGTCTTCCTCTTGCCGCCCTTGCAGCCAGCCCTGCAGGGCCTCGATCACCGCGTCGTGCTCGGGCAGGGTGGCCCATACCGATTCGCTCTGCTCCAGGCGGATTTCGTACTGTCCCTCACGCTGACAATCGCCATCGCCACAGAAATGCGGCAGATCGGAGATCCACATGATGCGGCACAAGGGAACATGCTTGTCGTCGACCTGGCAGAAAACCGGCATGCTTCACCCCGCGGCCAATTCCAGGGAACGACGCGTGGCGGCTTCCACGGCGGCCATCAATCCGCCGCGGATTCCCGCTTCTTCCAGGGCCTGCAGTCCGGCGATGGTCGTCCCGCCGGGACTGGCGACGCGGTCCTTGAGCACGCCCGGATGGTCGCCGGTGGAAAGCACCATCTGCGCCGCGCCCAGGACCGTCTGCGCGGCCAACGCGGAGGCCACGGCACGGGGCAGTCCCATGCGGACGCCGCCGTCGCTGAGGGCCTCGATGATCAAGTAAACGAAGGCCGGCCCGGAGCCGGAAAGGCCCGTCACCGCGTCAAGAAGTTTCTCCTCGACTTCGATGGCTAGGCCCACCGCGGAGAGCAATTCCTGCACGATCTGCCCGTCGGCGAGAGTGGAAGTGCCCCCCAGGCAATATCCGCAGGCCCCCTTGCCAACCAGACACGGCGTATTGGGCATGACCCGGACGAAGCGGACTTTTTCGCCGAAGCCCTGGACCAAGACCGAGAGGCGAATGCCGGCGGCAATGGAGATCACGAGCAGATCGGGACCAAGTTTACCCTTGAGTTCGGCCGCGACACGGACCATTTGCTGAGGTTTGACCGCAAGGATAAGCACGTCGGCACGTCCGGCCACTTGGGCGTTGTCGTCCACTGTTTGTCCGCCGGTGGCCGAGGAGAACCGCTGGCGTGCCTCTGGCGAGGGGTCCGAAGCGATCAAGTCAGTCCCGGAGACCAGACCCGCGCGGACGAACCCATCCCCCAAAGCGGTGGCCATTTGTCCGGCACCGATAAAACCAATGCGTTTTTTCATCATACCGCCATGCTAAGAGAAATGGCGGAAAGTATCAAGTAGGTCTCTTCTGCGGGAAGGGACATCGTACTCATCACGCTCCGCGTGATGAATTCCCTCACGCGGAGCGTGAGGAGTACCGTAAGTCCCTTCTGCCGGAAAATGCTATTGTGCATTGCGTTGCTGACGTACGGCAGCGATGCTGGTCCTCGTGCCAGAATTCGGTAGAGATCGCCGATCACTCCTTCCCAATGGAGTTGCTGGGGTTCTCTCCGCGAAATATAATACACACGTATCCTGGAACTTGAACCTCATGTCGATCGCAACGCCGCTGGCTGAAAAACGCGTGCTCTTGTCAAACATTGCCTGGTCCACTTTTGAGGATCTGGCCCGCTCCGACCGCGCGGGTGCGCGATTTACCTATGATTGCGGATACCTGGAAATCACGCCCCTATCTTTGCGACATGAGCGGATCAAGAAACGCATCGCCATGATGATCGAGGCGGCGGCACGGAAGATCGAAGTTCCGTTGGTCGGCGCAGGCTCTACCACCCTGAAGATCGCGATGAAGCGACGCGGCGTGGAGCCGGACGAATGCTACTATCTCGCGCACGCCGGCGCACTGCGTGACGTCGAAGAACTCGACTTGAGCATCGATCCCCCGCCCGACCTTGCCGTCGAGGTCGACATCAGCACTAGTTCGCTGGATCAGTTGGCGATCTATGCGGACATGGGTGTGCCGGAGGTGTGGATCTATGACGAGGAGGTAATCCACGTTTGGTCTCTCCAGCCCGATGGCCATTACCGCGAGCAGCCGCGGAGCGTTTCGTTTCCGTTTCTACGCATGGATGAGTTTCAAGAGTTCCTCCGGCGGCAACCAGGGATTGAGGAAGCAGAAGGCTGGCGATCCTACGAGGAATGGTTGCGCCGGCTGAAGACGTAAACCCGGCAGGGCCCGGCGGGAAGAGCTGCGAACAGGAGAACGGCTCCTGACACCTCCATAAAGGCAAGTGAAGGCCGATACCGTTTTAGACGGATTCAACGCCCCTTGTTCCCGATGGGAACAAGGGGCGTTTTGCTTTTTCACCTTGTATTCTCCCGAATCAGTCAAAAAAAGTAGTGCGACACAACAAGTACAAGAGCTAGAAATATGATAAAACTAATGAAATAGAACGCGCAGCCTTCTCCTTTGAACTCAAATTCTTCTGGCCAGGGGCCAAGTGGTCCATTGTCGAATAAACCCATAGCTACACGCGCCATCTCTGGTGTGTTACCTCTTTCTTCATGTGAAGCGGAAGAAGTCCGGGGCGGTTTCCCTGCCACCCCGCCCACTAGTATAGCGGTTGCCGGTTGCCGTTGGAATCGCGCCGTTGGGGGCAGGGAATCGGGGGCCGGAAATTAAGAAATCGGAAAGGAAACCGGTATTGGTCAAGCGTTCACGATTCGGTAAAGTTGCCCAATCGGTTGCCCAATTCCGGGGTCAAAAACGGTAAGATTTTGGGCAATTCGGAAATATATCCAAAGGTGGGGGCGTTGCCGTAAGTCATTGTAAATGCTAGTATTTACGGCAATTACAACAACACCCCGGAAGAAAATTTGTTTCCCTGCCGGAAGGGACTATTGTGCGCCGACCTGTCGGGCAATGCGGAGTTTTTCCCGCGGTTCGAAGCACATTAGTCCCTCTCGGCAAGAGGGACCTACGCTGCCGCTGCCGGCTGGCTGGTTTCGAGGATCACGCGCACGACGGCTGCTGCGATGTACAGCGACTGGACGGCGCCTAGGGCGGCAAGCCAGATCCACTGGCCGCCTTCGCCGGAACCGTAGGAGTGCAACCCGGTATTGAGAATGAAATTGACGCCGTACCAGGCCCAGATCACGGCGGAAAAGCCCAAGACCGCGCCGATCGCCAAGGTCAAATCGCCATGCCAACCCGCACGGCGGCCGTGCAAGGCCGTCAAAAGGACCAGCAAGGCGATCAAGGCCCCGACTTCCTTGACGTCCCATCCCCAGAAACGTCCCCAGGAGACGTCGCCCCAAAGTCCGCCGAGAATCGTTCCCGCGGCCACCAGCAACACGGTCACCTGCAGGACCCGGTAATTCAACGCAGACAACACACCGCAATAGGCCGGCGGTCGGCGCTGGCCCCGATCAAGCATCTCCGCGGCGACCACTTCTGCCTGGCCCGATATCTCCGCTGCATCGGTCGCTTCCGGTTCTCCAATCACTTCCAACCCGCACGGGTTCCCGGAAGCAACGTTGCGGTAGCGGCCGAAGGCGAAATAGCCCAAGGCCAGGTTGCCGATCATCCAGGCCACGCCTGCCCCCGCGTAAGACGTGGTGATCGTCAAGACGTGGATGCCCAGCCAGAAATTGCTGCGGAGCACGGGCGTGAGGGCCTGGATTTCCCTGGGAAAAGGAGCATAGTAGGCAAACAAGGCCGCCAGAAAGCCCGCCAACGCGCCACCCAAGGCCACCGCGCGGAGGCGATAGATCTTCTCCATGCGATCGGCCGCCACCGCACGACCCACGGCTGTTACTGACATGGGAATGGCGAGAAGGGCCGCGGGCAGGATGCGCGGCAGATACCAGACGAACGTCACCACCAGGAACATCGAGGCCGCCCAAACCAGGCACGCACTGAGGTTCGGCGCTGACGATCCCAAATCGGCATGCGGCAGAATCGAACCAAGCCGATAGCCGGAACCGCCTTCGCCCGGTTCAAGAACTCCCACGTAGCAAAGCGCCACGAATACTCCGCCTGCCAGCAGTGCCAGCCGCAGCGCTAGGGCAATCGCGCGGGCGCCTCCGGCCTCCTGCTCATTACTTCCCGCTGCCCGTCCTCGAAAAGCCGTCCAGCGCCAGGCTGTCTTGCTCGCTGGACCCAGCAGCGGCAGGAACGTCACCCAGAGCGTCAGCAGCGATATGCACATCATCACCCAAACGATGGTCTCGAACATGTTCGTCACCGGCGCCCAGCGGGTGATGTACATGCGGACTACGAATCCGCCCGCCACCAGCGCCACGCCCACCAGCATCACGACAATGCATGTCCAGAAAAGCAGCTTGCGCAGGCCGAAGACCGAGAGCCCCAGTAGGCAAGCCGCTGCCAAGCTCGCACAGCCCGACCAAAAGAATGGGTCGAGGCCGTTGTAGAGCGATTCCGTAGCGATGATGATCGGTGCCGGGTAGGCCGTTTTGGCCAGTACTGCCCGCTCGCGCTCGATGATGGGAAGCTGTTGCCGGTCGAGCTCGATGGCCTCGGAGAGCGTGCGGACGTCGGCCGTGAATTGCCCCATCGCCTGGGAGAACCGGGCCGCAGCGCCGGGGTCACCACGCTGAAAGTAGGCCTCGCTCGCCTCGTTCCAGGCGGTACGGACCTTCTCGACCTCGGCGGCAGGGTAGCCCCGCAGCAACTTGGGCGATCCCAACAGCAGGGCGTGCAGACTGATCCAGGGGCGGATCTCGCTGCGGTAGCGATCGGCCTCTAAGGCCGAAGGTTCCAGGGCCGGAACGATGGAGATGGCCTCGTTCCCGGCGGCGTAGAGTGCCCAGGGGAGTTGGGCCGCCTGCAAGGCGAGATCGCTCGTCCAGCGAGAAAAGATCTGCCGATTGGAAAGGATCTCGTCGCGATTGTTTTCCACCAGCAGGGCAGCATCCGGCAGGTCCGACGCGGCCAATTCGCGCATCTTGGCGTCCAGATCGGCGGCCAACCGCCGCAACGTGGCAGCCGCGGCCTCAACGCTCCGCACGGGCTTCTTGCCCGTTTCCACGGGGCCCCACTGCGTGACGAAGTCCTGCATGGCCGTTTCGGTCTTCTCCGCCAGTTGGAAGAACTCCCGCTCCAGCACCGCGGCTTGCACGCACGGCGCCAGTTTCTCCTTGAAAAGTTGGGCCGCCTGCCGGTCGCCTTCGGGCAAGCGGAGATTCTCCGCCTGCACGGTCAGGGCAGGACGCTGCGAGAGGTCTCGCGCAAACCCTTCCCAGAGTTCGTGGATGCCGATAAAGTCGCTTACCACGGAGCGATTGACTTCGCCCGCACGGCCCGGATCGTAGCTCAACTCGCGAAACAACCCGCGGGCCTCGGCCAGCTTTCGCGCGCTCTCTTGCAGCGGCGAGAGTTGCGGCGTCCGCTGCTTCTCCTGGGCCTCGTCCAGGATCTTGTCGACTTCCTCCACGAGGGTCTCGAACTTCTTGGAGAGGCGGACCTGCCGGGGCGAGACATAATGCAGCCGGCTGCCGTCTTCGCCCTGCAGGGGCACGTCCAGGATTTCGGTGCGCAGCGTTTCGTTCTCGGCGATCAAGAAAGGCACGTCGTCCCACTTCTCGGGTTCGACGGTCCACGAGTACAGGAGTTCGGCAGCCAGGAAGCGCCGCGGTTGGCCCTCGACGGCCACGCGCTTAGTTTCCTCCGGAGAAAGCGCCTTCATTTCGGCATTCGTCTTGGAACCGAGTTTCCCCAGGCTGGGGCGGACGTCGTCGCAGATTTGCTTGACGAACGTCCTGGCGAAACTATCCAGCGGCATGATGCGGCCGTCTTCCAGCACGGGCATGCCCTGCCAGGCCGACCAATCCAGCCCGCCCGACTGCTCGCCCTGCGCCGGGAGAGCAAATGCCAGCAAGCCGAGAATTGTTAACAGCGTATATTGTTTCATAGTCTCTTCATTTTGCGTAGGGTGGGACCAGATCCGGGGCACCCGCTGCCCGGATGCCCCGGACTTGGTACCACCCTACAGCTCACGTTTCATCTTCGACCAAGACCTTTGTCTCCTCCACTGGCTCCGCACGACGGCCGGGGCCGATGAAGCGGACGAAATAGGCCACAAAAATCCCTGCCACAACCAACAGGCAACCGACATAGGTCACGCCCCGCCCGGGATCGTAATTGAGCGTGAAGCCCGTCATGTAAGCCGGTTCGCCCAGCTTCAAATGGCGCTCCTGCGGTGTGTAGCGGTGTGGCGGCATCATGGCCTGGAACATGCGATACGACCGCCCCGGCTGCGCCGGATCGGCAAAGTCCAGTGGCGCATTGAGCGTTACCATGAGTTTTTCAAACGCGGGCGGCTGCCCGCTGACGGCGTCGAACTTGCCCGCGGAGGCAATCGCGTGTTCGTTGGGCGTCATGTCGATTTCGCTGCCATAGAACGAGACCTTGCGCGTGCCCGGGTCCAGTTTGCGCCAGGCCTTGCGGACGTGGACCGTGTAACCGAGATGGAACGACTCCGGCGCAAACCTTAACTCCACGCGCCGCCCCTTGCCCGCCACCACCTGGGTGCGCAACGGCTCGGGCAAGCTCACGATGATCTTCTCCAGCGGGTCCAGCAGGGCACACGGCATCCAGAACTCCGCCTGTTGATCGTCGACGGTCAGCCGCAGGCGGGCCTGCCGCAAAATGCGATTCTCGTTCTTGTTGAAAGGCAACGCCTGCACTGTAGACCCCGGCTGAAACTCACTGAACCGCAAGGAAACGGCGGAAGGCGTACCGCGAAAGACGGTGATGGTTCCGCCGCTAGCGCCCATCTTCAGCGGCCCCGAAATTACTGCCTGGCCGGCTCGCCACGTGCGCAGATAAAGCTGCTGGTCGGCGCCCACGAAGAAATCGACCCGCGGCGTACCAAAGGTCGGTCGCGCATCGCCCGCCGCATCAGACTTAGCCGCCACATTAGGTTTCGCAGTCGTATCAGATTTCGTACCCGTATCAGACTTGGCCGTCGCATCCGACTTCGCCGGTGGAGTTTCTTTAGGTTTCTCGATCGGGCCGCGCCAACAGGTCCCAAAGACCTGGTCCTCGTAATCCTGCTGGGAGAAGACGTGGGGAAACTCCGCTGAAAGGACCAGCGGGTGCGACTGCGCGCCGCGATGGATCTTCAAGTGGACCTGCGAGTCGAACTGTGCGTCTCCCCGTTGGTTGATCTCTCCTTCTTCAAGGCCCACGAGTTCCGCTTCCAGCCCGGAATCGCCCAGGGCGCGGCGCGTGCCCGCCTTCCAGTCGTCGAGCGACCAGTCATAAGGCTTCCCGCCGGCATAGAGGACGACGCGGCCCAGTTTGCCCAGCGGCCCCGCCGGCGCCGACTGGCGAAAGGCGGCAGTTTCTTCGGGACTGCCGGTCATCCAAAACAAGATCCGCCGGCTGCCCGCCACGGCCTGCGCATCTCCGAGGCCGAAGCGGTGCTCGGCGGCGTGCGATCCGCGGTCGAGCTTGACCGCGAACTGGCAGTTCTGGACTTTTTCCGTCGCTCCGCGGTCCTCGGACGGGAGGGGCGCCGCCTTGACGGTAAGGCTGGCCAGACTGACGACTTCCGAATTGCTCAGGTAGTCCACGACCTCCAGACGAATGCCGTTACGGTCATAGAGCACGCCACGGTCACGATGCGCCAGCGACCACGGCAGGGCGAACAGCGTTCCGTCCTCATAATCGGACCAATTGAACGGGCCCGAAGTGAAGGGCACTAGAATGTCGACGGGCGGTTCTTGGCCGTCGTAGGCAATCACGCTCAGGCGGAAATACTGCTGGCCGTCGAGTTCCGTATGTTGCGCAGATCCCTTGTAGGCCACGTCGCTGGAATCACCCTCGAACATAGCCAACGTGGCCTCGACCCCGTAGCGCCGGCTGAGCAGGCAACCCAGCAGGAGCACGATCAGGCCGACGTGCGGGATAATGAACCCCAATTGCTGCCGCCTCCAAGGCCAGCGGAGCACCAGCGCGGCCAGCGAATTGAGTCCCAGGACGAGTCCCAGGAGATTGAACCACCAGGCCCCATAAATGCCGAACTTGACCGCCGTGGCGCCGTAGTTCTTCTCTACGATCTGGCCCCAGAGCAAGACGCCGACCAGGACGATCAAGATCGCGACCGTCAAGAAAAGCGACCCTACTCCCTTCAGGACGGCATGGGTGAGCGAAAGCAACATAGGCCGCCGGGAAGACGGGGGATCGAATTCTGGCATATAGTTTGCGCGGGTGGAAATGAGCCGCTGGAGTTCCGCCCGGGCACCATGTATTCATGGTCGGCGGTGATCTCGGCGAGAAACCGGCTAAAGCCGGAACTCCAACGGCTCATTTCTGCCCGCTCGCGGTATAACGAGGAAAAGGGCGGGTAGGATGATGATGGCAGTATACGGTCCATTCTACCGCATACCAGAGGCCAAGAGTAGGGCCAGAACCCTGTAGCAGCGGACTCCGTGCCGCTGCGGGAGGCCGCGTAGCGTTGCGTAAAATCCGGAACCGCACGGAGTCCGTTCCCTCAGACGCATCACCAATTCGGTTCGACGTCCTCAATAATACCCGCCGTTGGCGTCGCTCCAACCGACCACCGGCACGTCGCGGGGCATGACAAAAATCTCCACCCGCCGGTTCTTCTGCCGCTGCGTGGCGGACTCGTTGGCCGCCAAAGGCTCGTGCGAGCCGAAGCCGGCCACCCCGATGCGCTGATCGGGAAGCCCCTGGCTCCGCAGCAAGTCGGCCACCGCCAAGGCCCGCGCCGTGCTCAAATGAAAATTATTGGCATATTTCTCCCGCGCCGCCTGACCCACTATCCGCCGGTCGTCGGTATGCCCCACGACCATGATTTTCAAATCCTTGGCCTCCGCCAGTTGCAGGACCTGGGCCAACTGGGTGAGCATGGTGCGGGCAGCCGGCTTGAGTTCGGCTTGGCCGCTGTCGAAGAGCACGTCCATGTCGCACTTGCTCACGCCCGTCTCCGCGTCGAAGCTCAAATTCGGATACTGCTGCGCCCAGCCTAAGAGTTGCCGCCTGACATCCTCGGGCAGGCGGCGGCCATTAATATAAGGATCGCCGCCCAGCCGCCGACTGGCGGGGTCGGCCTGGTCGCGGGCAGCTAGTTCCCGCTCGGCGCGGATCAGTTGATCCTCCGTGCGGTGGCTGTGGTCCTTGAGATTCTCGATTTCGGCAAGTTGCGCGCGGTTCTGCTCGGCCAACACGCGGTTGGTCGTCTCGTAGTTGACGAGTTCCGACTTGGAAACGCAGCCGGCCAGCGGCGCCAGCGCGGCGGCCACCATGACCCAGAGGCCCCATCCTGCGGCCTTCATGACTCGACTCCCTTCAAGTTGAAAGCGACGACTACTTTTCAAACCACTTGATAATCATATCCATGATGGCGGTATCGAACTCGGACGTCTTGATTGGCTTGTCGAACCCCCACATGTTCCGCAACAGCTCGTACATCATCATGCCCACGAGGATCAAGAGCATGGAAATGAACACGAGACTGACAACGTTCCAGATCGTATACGGGGCCTCGGGCAGCGCCGCGGCCGACGAGCCGAAGCCGCCCATGGCCAAGGCATCCTCCGGACTGGCCAAGCCGAGTTCGGCGGCAGGCAACGCCATCCCGCCCAGCGCGGGATCGAGATCTTCATCGAGCATGGCCATAGGCGCGCTGCCGCTGGCGACCATCGTGTTCGCCTCGTCGCCCTCGCCCTCGGTGTCCAGAGCGATCACCTGCGAGCCGCTTTCCGAGTCCTCGCCGTCGGCCAGGTCGTCCATCGGCGTGAGTTGGAAATCGTCCTCGCCCTTCAGGCCCGAACCCGGTCCCAGATCCGAAGCCATCCCCATTAGATCGTCCTCGCCCAGTTCGAGCGACTCCTCGCCGGAACTGAGGTTCAAGGGCGATTCCAGGGAGAGGCCGCTGTCGGCCGGATCGACGAGCGAAATGCCGCTGTCGCCGCCGATCGAAATGTCGCTGCCCGTGCCGCTGCCGCCCAGCACGAGATCGTCGTCGTCCAGCTTCTTGCCGCTGAGGTCGACCGCCGAATCGCCGCTGGCGGCGGGCTTGGCGGGCTTGGCGGGCTTGGCGGGCGCGGCAGCCGGGGTGCTGTCTTCCAAAGAGAGGTCGTGGTCCAAGGTCATATCAAGGTCTTCGAATTGCGAGACCTTGGCGGCGGCGCTGGGCTTGGCTTCGGCCGGCTTGGGACTGGCCAGCTCGATGCCGCTGTCCAGCAGGTTGAGATCGCTGGCGCCGTGCTTCTCGTCGGCCAGTTTCACGTCGCTATCCGCCAGGCGGATGTCGCTCTCGGCGGCGGAGCGGTTCTTGTCGCTCCCGATCACCGTGCCGGACAATCCGGGGTCGGAATGGCCCAGTTCGATCTCGCTGGCCAAGACGTTGTCGGCCTCGCCCTGGCCGGAACCGCGTTCTTCGGCTACGCGGTCGATGTCCTCGGTCTTGAATTTCCAGTCGGACCCGTCCTTGTAGCCGTAGAGCTCTCGGCCAAGGACCATCTGGTTAATGTCGGCCGGCGAAACGCCAAGGATCTTGGCGGCCTCGGCGGAGTTGTAATACTTCTGCGCCATGAACGTTACCTTTGTTCCAACTGCAAGCGAATCTCCCGGGGTAGGGGATTGTCGCCGTTGAAATCCGTCATCATCAAATCGAAGCGAATGTTGCGAACGCTACGGAGGGTGATCTTGCCCGTGCCCGCCTCGATCCAGTATACACCCATTGTCTGTTGACGGGGATCGAGGACCGTCAACATCTGCCCTTTCTCGCCCATGGGCGAGGGCACGGCGATCAGTTCGCCGCCGGTAATGGGCAGGGGGCAGGTTTGCGCCGCGGGCGCGACATGCTGGGCCATCACTTCCTGATGACGGTCCCACAGGCCGACAACCAGAGCCAAAACACCTGTCCCCACCAATAGCCCAAAAATCACCCGTCTCATTTGTGCTCTCCATGCTGAAACTGGGGAAACTGGCAGCTAAGTCTATTCTAAAAGCCCCAGTTTCCAATGCAAGTAAAATGCTTGGCGACAAAATCCGGCGTTATGGCCCGAAAGGGGCAAGAAATGCCCCATTGGGCCTTCCGCCGGCCGCTTGCCGAAACGCATAACCCATTGAATCAGAAGTACTTACAACGAATTGCACGGTCCGAAATCCATGCGCCGGCGAGTCTACCGCCATTTCGGGGAGGAGGCAAGGTCAGCTTAGAGGGCCGGGCGGGAGTGGCGGGATTTGCGGGAATGAAGGGTTTTGCCTGCTGTAATGTTGTCGAAGCCCGCGATGTGGAACTCCTGCGTGCCGGTTGGGTCGCCAAGGAACCGGCGCCGCATGCTCAGTTTCCACTCGTCCGGCAAGAGGGGAAAGAGCGAGAAATTGCCGAAGTGCTGTGGCGACGGCGAAGCGACGACCTTCTTGCCCGTACGAAAATCAAGCCCGCAATGGATACAGATGAGCGCCCCCTCCGCTCGCGGCTGGCAGCACTGCGGGCAAAGACCTAGTGGCCTAGCACAGCGCTCGCAGCAATAGTCGCACTGCGGCTGCGCCGCAATGATGTTCATATGGTTGCAATGTGGACATGCGATGCGGACGGCCATGACCTACTACGCTGATTCACGGGTTGCTAGTAGTGTTTTGCTCCGCGGCTATTTCATCCGATAGGGACGCCGCCAACATCTTCCTCATGTAGAGGTATCCCCGGACATCGACCATCTCATGGTTGATTTTCGACCACGTAATGGTATATTTTCAGGAGGTGATCGAACGTAATCTCACAAGCCGGATCGTGGAATCGCTCCAGGATATACCCGTCATGTACCTGCAAGGGGCCCGGCAGACCGGAAAGAGCACCCTTGCGCAGCTCTATCTGGGTGATGTGGTCGTGCCGTTCGGCAAGAACCTCTGGGCCGTGCCTGTCGCCATGGCGTGGAACTGATGCCTACACCCGCTGCTTGGGCGTGTACTTGGTGTGCAACAGGTGGTGCGAGCGGTCACCCGATGGCTGGCCGAGGAACTCGGTATGCATTGCCCTTCTCCAGAGGCACCGTGAAACCGCCTATTGCCCGTATACTTGCTTTATTATGACCGCGCGGACCTGGAATGTCCGCTCACCTTGGCCGTTTGAGACAGATTGCAACATTCGTCGTACGCCGTATCATATAAGGAGTAAGCAAGGTTCTTTCAATCATCATCCACTGGAAAGACTAGAACAAGGGATATGAGAACATTAACAGCCATCGTTCATCGTGGTGAGTCCGACGAAGGCGGGTTTTGGGCGACGTGTCTCGAAGTTCCCGGCGCGAATGGCCAAGGAGAGACGAAGGAAGAATGTCTCGCCAACCTCAAGGAGGCCATTCAACTCCTACTGGATACCGAACGCGAAGAGGTTTTCCGGCTTGACCCCATGGCGGAAACAACGGAACTGGTGCTGGCATGAAACGTCGGGCATTGCTCGGCCATCTTCAGCAACATGGCTGTGTTCCGATCCGCGAAGGCGGCAGCCATTCCATCTGGAGCAACCCGCAGACCGGCCGCAAGGAAGCCATTCCCCGGCACAACGAAATCAAGAAAGGTCTAGTACGCTCCATCTGTCGCAATCTGTCCGTCCCGGTTCCGCCCGGCAATTAGGATCGGTCCCGTATTCAAAAGAAAGCCGCTCCGCGGCAAAACCAATGCGGCAATAAATTGCCGCACTCCAAATTTGCTACACCCGTTCCTTGGGCGTGTACTTCGTGTGCAGCAGGTGGTGCGAGCGATCGCCGAGGGGCTGGCCGAGGAACTCGGCGTACAGACGCTGCACGTCGGGGTTCTCGTGCGACTTGCGGAGCTTCTTGCCCTCGTCCTCGCGGTAGATGGCCGCAATCCGCGACTCGCGGATCTTGTTGTCGGTGAACCGCGGCTGGCCGCCGCCGCCGATGCAACCGCCAGGACAGGTCATGATCTCGATGAAGTGATAGCTGGCCGCGCCCCGCTTCACGGCGCTAATCAGCCGCTGGGCATTGCTCAGCCCGTGGGCCACGGCCACGTTTAGGGTCACGCCTTCCAGGAAACTCCAGTCGGGCACTGTGCCCTCGATCTTGAGCGAGGCCTCCTTCACGCCCTGCAGCCCGGCCACTGGGGCCACGTGCAGATTGACCATCGGCAAGGGGCGGCCGGTGACGATCTCGTAGGCCGTGCGCAGAGCGGCTTCCATCACGCCACCCGTGTTGGCAAAGATATCTGCGGCACCCGTGGAAAGCCCCAAAGGCGCGTCCATCTCTTCGTCGGGCAGGCCGGCGAAATCGATGCCCGCGGCGTGGATCATCTTGCCCAGCTCGCGCGTGGTGAGCACCACGTCGACGTCGCGCACGCCGCTGGAGGTCATCTCCGGCCGCTGGCATTCATACTTCTTGGCCGTGCAAGGCATGATGGAAACGACAAAGATGTCCTCCGGCCGCTTGCCCAGCTTGCCGGCGTAATAGGTCTTGGCCAAGGCCCCGAACATCTGCTGCGGCGACTTGCAACTGGAAAGGTTCGGCAGCATGTCG
>CAZTPX010000140.1:0-24585 GCA_964615095.1 uncultured Planctomycetaceae bacterium
CCAATTCCACAGCCAAAACCAGTAATCTTCGAGGAACTGGAAGTTCGGACTGTCGTGCTCTACTTCAACACCGACCAGCGGCAAGATCTCTGCGTTGTTCCTACGATGGGCTCGGCAGCACAGCCCAACCAGATTGTCGGACCGCACCCTCACCGAAGGTACGGTCGATGACATGGCCGCTCTTGAGGTTCCGCATCTTGATGTGGAGGACCGCCCCTCGCCTCCCTTGGTGCTGGCTGTGATATTCCTCGATCACCCAGTAGCCGCCTTCGAGGGCGACCACCATCCCCTTTGTGACATCTTTGGCTTTGGCCATCGCATCGCTCCCCGGTTCTGACGTTAGCAGCCTCGCCATGCCTTCGCAGCGAGCACACCGCAACGAGGGCGGCTGGCATTCCGGTCATTATACCTCCGCTGAATGGGTTCTTGTCGATCATCGGTCGTCTTTATTGGTCAAAGGCTTGATTTCCCGGCCAAAACTGGCTCTAATCGCCCTATCCATTACGGATAATCATTTCATTCCACGGAGGAAACACATTCATGGTCAAGACCGTCACACCACCCAAACCCCTTACCAAGACCGAACTACTCGCCAACATCGCCACGACTACCGAGCTGCCTAAGCAGCAAGTGGCTGCCGTGCTCGATGCCCTGGCCACCGAAATCCAGAAGAGCCTCGGCAGCAAGGGAGCCGGGGCGATCACTCTGCCGGGCCTGCTCAAGGTCGAGAAGAAGCAAGTTCCGGCCCGTAAGGCCGAGAAGGGCGTGCCCAACCCCTTCAAGCCCGGCGAATTGATGGATCGCCCGGCCAAGCCCGCGAGCTGCAACAAGGTCAAGGTACGGGCATTAAAGATGCTCAAGGACATGGCGAAATAGCCCAGTCGTAAACTGCCCCGGTGCTGAAGCCGGGGCATTTTCATTTCAAGTGCCGCACCATGACTAAACGCAATCTCGTCCAGGCTTTCGCAGCAGAATTCGGCATCGGCGACAACCATAAAGAGCTACCATCTCATGGAACCTAGCACACGAACTTACGAAATCGTAGACTTTGACGCTCTGCCGGCGACGGCCTGCCCCTGCGGTTACGCACGGCGAGCCTTCCTCGACACACCGGATTTCCCAGGCACGATCCATCGAACGGAGATCGCAATCGACGCCAAGACGCACTTCCACCGCCGGCTCACCGAGACCTATTACATCCTCCAGTGCGAACCTGATGCACAGTTGGAGTTGGATGGGCAAATCGTACCGTTGCGGCCAGGCTTGTGCATCCTCATCCGCCCTGGAGTATGGCATCGGGCGATCGGACGCATGACCGTGCTGATCATCGTCTTTCCCAAGTTTGATCCCAACGACGAAGTGCTTGTCGAGGGAGAAGAAAAACCGTGACCAAAAAAGACATCGTGCGTCGTATCGCCGACGAACTCGACCGCCCACTGCTTGAAACCTCGCAGATCGTGAAGAAGACGCTCGACGCCATCATCAACGTCCTGGCCGCAGAAGGTCGCGTCGAGTTAAGGAACTTCGGCGTCTTCGAGACCAAGCGGCGGAAGCCACGGCAGGCCCGTAATCCGAGGACCGGCGAGAATGTGGTGGTCGGCGAGAGGATGGTGGTGACGTTCAAGGCGGGGCGGGTCGTAGAAGAGAGGGTGGCGAGGGAATGCGGTAAGTCCGATACCGGTATGGGTGCCGGCAAATGACCGGCAAGCAGGGGATCGTCCTTGTCTTCAATCGCTTCAGCCCAATCAGTAGTTCCACCACCAATAGCAGTAGTCGGCAATTTAGTTCTGAATTAACGGAATTCAGGGCAACTTGTACCTTAGCAAGCGGCACCCCGCGTGCCCCCTTGTCGTCTACTGCCCTGCAAAGAATGCCATCCGAGTCATTGACAACAGCTCTTTGAAGTAACCGAACCACGGTAACGCAACGGGACTCCGGTAAAGGCTCCGCTCGTTGTTGAAAGTTTCCATCAAACGGGAACGACATCCGGGCAGCAAAGTGCTCGTGGTAGATAAGGAGGGCGTCTTGGCACGTGCGGGGCAAAACATCACCGCTCGACAAGCCGAACACCGAGCGAATCCTAGCCACGCGGTCGTCGGAGCGAGGCATGCTCGTTGGTTGTTCGACGGGTATCGAATTCCCATCGTCATGCCCGATGTCGTCTTCATCCAGCCAAGTTTCCCTGAGGCCCATTCCGTCACCTTCACACCAATGGCCGGAAGGTGGGCTGTTGGCGGCGAGGGTTTGCTGGTTCCACCGGACAAGACAAGTCGTACAAACACCCTCTTGCACTTCAATGACTCGTCCCACCCACCCAGCAAACGGTCTGTCGGGGTAGCCAACATCTGTTCGGTTCTGCCTCACCCGGACGATACTGCCTACCGGAAACTTCGGTCCATTGGATTCCTGCATGGCCTTTCTCTCTCTGGGCCGTGGCTTGGCGAACGATGGCACAGCAACTCCAGGCGGAAGTGCTACGCATTGGCCAACTGGTACGGATCTTCAATCAGCAGTTGGCCCTATCCTTTCGCCGGATAGCCCACGGTCTGGGCATAGAGCACGCGTTGCTCGGGTCGCAGTTTCAGTTCGGTGGCCAGGGCGGTCTTGTTGCAGTTATGGAACCAGGCCGCCAAGCCCTGCGAAGCGGCGAACAAATAGACGTTCCCCGCAATCAGCCCGGTTGCCACGTTGTAATACGACTTCTGGATCTCTGGATCTCGCAGGCCCGGCTCCTGGAACGGTGCCTTGGCGAACTTGGCGATATCGGCTACGAAGATCAGGCTTACGGGGGCCTTAGCCCCGGCACCGTTACGACGGCTCGCTTTGGCACGATGATCGCCGGCCACAACCGGAGCCAGTCGATGGGGCAGTGCGTCGTAGAGATAGATGCCTTCCGCCATCGCCACGTACAAGTCGATTCCCTGAGAATTGCTGGCCGACGCGGCGGTCCTGCCGATCTGCCCATGAGGTCCGGTTTGGCGATTTACACCCCATGCGGCCCAAAGCAGGTTCGAGAGCGCCTGAAGGGGAAGCTTCTGGTCGCTGACATTACGGTTCGTCTTGCGTTCCCACAAGGCAGCCATGACCGATTTGCCACCATCTTTCTTCGGTTTCGGCAGGATGATCGGCTGCAAGGTCGAGGTGGCCGGTTCCTCGGCAATTGAGGGCACAGCATCTGCCAGTACGGTCAAGGCAGGCAGGGTCTTGATGAAGGTTCGGCGATTCATAGGTAGCTCCGGTTCAATAGGATGTACGGGGGAATGGATGCCTGCCAGCTTACGCCTCGGGAAGCGGTTGAGCAAGGGGCCAAGATCGCGGCAGCCGCTGCCATTCCGCATGTTTTCCGTTTGCCTGCTTGACAACATGAGCACGCCAAGCGAGAATCGCCTTCGTTCAGGAAACGAGGAACAACCTTGTTGGCTTCTGCTCGCCGATACGAAAACGGAACAGCGAGGTTGCGAGAACATTGTTGTCGCGTTCCTCTTCGACGAGATAATTTAGCCTTGCTTGCACCGGACATACCAACGGCCCGAGAGATGCCTCAATAGCTACGGGTCTTTGCCCCGAAACAAAGAAAGCCCGCTGACCACGACGATCATGTCGCAGTCGGCGGGCTGTTCTGTGCCTCTTACTGAAGCCCCGGTAGATCGTGTCGCGTCACCAGGCTTGTTTCGGTCTCACGCGTTTGTTATACTTTCCATTGTTGTCACATTGCTGCGTGACTCGTTCTGAGTGCTGGCGTTACGTCCGCCAGCTAAAAATCAGTTCGGCGTGAAGCCGGCGTCATCCCCGACGCCGGCTTCTGCTGTTTCCGTAGGCTTCTCAGCTACACCGCCAAAATTGATCTTGTGATCACAATCTCGCAGTCATCTATGCCATGGCCTTGGCCACGGCTTCATTTTCTTTACGCCGTCGCAGATAAACTGTGCAAAGTCCCACTAGTGAAATGCAAACGCCAACGGCGACGGTGGGTTCGGGGACCGATGGCGATTCCTGAACCGCGAAGACCCAGGTATTGTTTGTCTCTATCCCAAGCGTGTCGGGCGGAGCAATTATCGTGCTAAACTGGCTGGTAGAGTCACCGTTGATGAGGTCGACGATGAGGTAGGGGTTGGCTTGCGACCCACTGGCCAGATTGTTGTACCACGTGACCTCGATCAGGTCTCGTTGAGACGTGAGACCTAACAGCGAGAAACAACCGCCCCCCACGATTGAAAGCGTTGATGGGGTTACCTCCACGTCGGTTGGGAAAAGGGAGTAAGAAACGACTTCCGCAGAGGGGGCGACAAACGTTCCGCCCGGAGTTGTGAGGCTAAGAGACACATTGGAGATATGGGAGCCAAAATCACCACTCGAAAAGCTTCCAGTTGCGCCATCCGTAATAACTTGTCCGGAGATGTCAGTGCTGCCGGTGGCACCCGTCTGCAATGCAGCGTAATCGACTAAATTATAAGCTATTGAATCCGCCTTCACCCCCCCGACGCCACCGACGAGGAGAGCCAAAACCGCCTTTACAAGACTTGAACGTTTCATTATTCCACCGAATCACGCTAATCTGTTTTGTCATCTCATTGAACGCTCACACTTTCATAATAGGAAGCTAGTTTTCTGTGTCAAGTACTTTATTGCTGAATTCTCTGCAATTGTCTTCGAATCTTGCCAATTCGTGCTGGCTTTGCCCAAATACACTCAGATACTCGTCCTCGCTGCGCTCGCTCGCCAATTCGCTGGCCTTTCGAAGAAGCAGGCGCGGAGATATGGGAAGTGGAGAGTTGGCAGAATCACAGCATTGAGCGGACGAGTTCGTCGTAAACCGGGCGCTCTAGCGGGTGCAAGGCCTCGGGCCGAATCTTGAGGTCGCGCGCCTTCCTGAGCGAGTCGGCAGCCGCCGTTTGTTGACCGGCTTTGCGCTGAGCGAGGGCCAAGTGGAAGTAGTTCTGGGGGCTGGCCCCCTGCGCAACCAATTCGTTCAAGTCGGCCAGGGCCTTTTCGGTCTCGCCGCGTGCCAAATAAACGGTGGCGCGTGTGTCCAGTAGACTCGAATTGGGGCCTTCTAGGGCCACAGCACTCTCGATCAGGTCGCGAGCCTCGTTCAGTTGTCGGCCTCCAAGGGCCAACAACACCGCCAGATTGTTCAGAGCGGGAACGAACTGCTTGTTCTTCTGCAACAGTTCCCGGTAGATCGCCTCGGCCTCTTGGAATCTGCCCTGCGCCTCTCGTACTGCCGCCATGACCCCCAAAAGGGGCGCGGCTTGAGGATATTTCTTCTCGGCGGCGGCCAGAATCCCTGCAACCCGCGCTACTTGGGCAGCCGTGATGCCGGGCTGCGCCAAGAGCTGTTGACAGCTCAGGGCGATTTGCGGCGGTTCGGCAACCTTCCACGCATCTTCCATAAATTGCAGGGCTTCGTCGAACCGTTTTTGCCGGACAAGGAAATTGACCAGCACCAAGCCCTGCTTTGGATCCGCGTCAACATACTGGCGATAGAACGATTCGGCCTTTTCCTTCGCAGTGGTAGCTGCGGGCATGCCCACCGTATTGCGCGGTCCCGACCCCATAGCTTCCAGGTGCGCAGCGGCGGCCCGCATGCGGGCCAACCGTGCCGGTGAATTAGCCGGTGCCTTTTCTATAAACTTCGTCCAGGTGGCGATCGCTTCCTCGGCCTGGCCCGTGCGAAATTGAACCTCCGCGCGGAGTTGTGCTGCCGGCAGGCCATCGGGCGCCGCCTCTTCCAGGCGAACGATCCACTGCTCGGCCTCAGCAAATTCCTTGCGCTCCAGAAGCCCCCGTACATAGGCTGCTATGTACTGCGGCTGATTGTTTTGCGTGCTTAGCAGGGCCAGCAACTGACCGCGGGCCTTCGGCCAGTCCTGCGACGCGAGATAAAGCTGGGCCAAGAGGAAACGATCTTCGGCAAGGGCGCTCGTTTGGTTTTCAGCCAGCTTCTCGTAGATCGCTACGGCCTCGCGCCGTCTGGAGGACTGGGGATGCGCGGCGAGGAAACGGGCCTTCAAACGCAAATTATCGGCCGACGACGGCGCAGCCGCCAAATTCTGATCGACCAATCGAAGCGCCTCCAGCAGGTTTTGATATCCTCCTTGATCCGCACGAACACGTGCAAGGTCCGCACGGGACTCAGCCACCTGCTGGGCAGCGGCATGCACTTGGCCGTCGACGATTCGAACAAGTTGCTCGGCCGCCTTGGCAAGATTGCCGTGCCGCATGTAAAATGTCCCCAAGCTCCGCACGAGGCCCGGATCGTCCGGTTTTTGTTTCAGCGCGAAGGCGTACTGCTGGCCCGCTTCCTCGGTCTTACCCAGGATCTCGAAGCACGCGGCCAGTGCCAGCGGTGCCTGGGCCGCGGGGATTTTTTCGCGTCCGCTGGCCAGTATCTGTTCGGCGCGGTCCTTCTTGCCCGCACGGACGAAAAACTGCACCTGGGCCACCAAGATCTCCGGGGCCCTTTCGTTGAGCAGACTCGCCTGCTGTAAGGCTTTTTCGGCCTCGTCGGGCTGTCCGTGGATGCTGAGAAGCTGCGAAAGCGTAAGGTAGTCGCGATAGTCCTTGGAAGTCGCCGCCACCTGTTGCGCGGACTTTAGCGCCCCCGAATAGTCCTTCATTCCCTTAAGAACCCTGGATTGCTCGCGGAATAACTCGGTGGTGAACAGCACCTTCTTGCCTTCGAGTTGGCGGAGCAAGGCATTCGCCGCGGCGTACTCGCCCTTGGCGTAGAACAAATGCAAAGCGCGTTGGGCCACTTCGGGACTGGTCTCGCCTTGCTGGACAGCCTCGAGATACTTGGTCAAGGCTGCATTTTCCTGGCGTAATTCCTCGTAAATCAGTCCCTGGAGCAGCAATGCACGAGACCAATTGGCCCGCAACCGCAGGGCCTCAGCAAGGTGCTCTTGGGCCTGGCTCAGGAGAGCCTTGCCTTGCTCGTCGCTGGGGGGCGACTTTCCTGCCTCGCCAGCGGGTTGCACGGCAGGCACAGCATGCATCTCGTTATACGAAAAAACTAGGCGCAGGGCCGTCGCGTAGTGCCAAATCGGGCCGCTGCTCTCAACCCGGCCGATCTCCGCCAGGGTTGTGTCCATCAGTTTGACGTCGTTGGTTTCGCGAGCCAGGGTGAAGAGTTCCAGGCGGACGTTGAGGTCGCCGGGCAATAGGGCCATGAGAAGCTGGCAGAGTCGTACCGCCTGGGGAATATCGTCCACGGCCAGCGAGGCCGACACCAAACCTTGCCACAGCCCCACCTGTTCCTGCGGAGAGAAATCCTTGGATTTCTCTGCGAGCTTACGAAGTTGCTCCGCGGCGCCTTTCTGGCCTTTGCGGGTCCAGAACTGCGCGCGGGCCAGGCGCAAGGTGGCGCGATCGCCAAATTTCTTCTCGGCTTCTTCTAAGGACTGGCCGGCTTTATCCCACTGGTTCTCGCGGATCGCCAGGTTGACCAGCGCGATCCAGTAGGCGATTTCCTTGGGATCCTTGTCTCGCACCGTCTCGATGAGTTTCGTGGCTTCCGCCGCGCGGTCCTGGGCTATCAGCAGTTCCGCCTGAAGCAAGGGCACCGCTGTGGAATTGGGGGCCACCTCGCCTAGCTGATTCAGTAACTTGTCCACCTCGCTCCAATCGCGTTTGTCGGCACTAAGTTGCGAGATTTTCGCGATCGACTCGCGGATGAGTGCGACCCTTGTGTTCAACGGGGCGTCTTTGGATTCGGCCAGGTTTCGTCGCTCTTCCAGTGCTTCACCGCTCCGACCCAGCGACTGGAGGGTTGCCGCGACGGCTTCGCGCGCAGGCATCCACATCGGGTCGGCATCGACTGCCTGTCGGTAGGCCTTGAGGGCACGCTCGAAGTCCGCGAGTTGCTCATAAGTTTTCCCTTGCGAATAGAAGGCCGCCCTGGCCAGGATGGGGTCGGCCTTCAATCCCACGCCAATTTGACCGATCTGCTTGGTTGCATCCTGCCAGTGACCCTGGATTTGCGAGAGTTGTGCTTCCAGGAGGTCGGCGTAAACAGACGGCGCAACCCGCACGGGCGCAGATTCCAATTGAGCCCTGGAGAAGACCTTGGTGCGGAGCGATTTCGCAGTTTCCTTGGCTTCCTCGAATTTGCCTTGGGCAATCTGCGAAATCCCCAGCTTCCACCAGATCAAGGGCGGCCCGTTCGCGTCTACTCCCATTTGCAGCCACTTGAGCGATTCTTTCGGCTCTTGCCTGGTTCGATCGATGTCTGCCAGAATCTCGTACATGCGGAAATCCTTGGGAGCTGCCTTGACGCCGCGCGTGGCATACTCCCGCGATTTGTCCGGTTGCTTCGCCAGCAGGTAACTCATGGCGGCAAGATTCAGCGCTTCGGGGTCGTCAGATTTCAGTTTCAACGCCACTTCGGCGTCTTGAATTGCGTTGTCGAGCAGCCCTTTCCTGCCTTGCCGATGGCCGCGAAAGACGTAAACCTGAGGGTCTTTCGGGTTAGCCTTGACCAACCGATCGGTCCAGTAATCGGCGGTCTTTTCCGCCCAGTCTTTGTCCTGTTTCAGTGCCGTCTGCTGTTCGCGGGGCAAATTCGCAAGCCACTTTTCCCGGTCTTTGTCCAAGTCTTCACGCGACCTCGACAAGACGGCGATCAATTCCGTGTACGCGGCAATGCGCGCCGGGTCGCGTTGGATGGCCGCTTGCAACGAGCGGCCGGCAGCCACGTACTCGCCAACCCTGGCCAGACATTGGCCCTCGAGCAGGAGAAGCTCCGGGTCGTCGGGGGACTCCTTGAGCAGGTAGTTTTCCAAGTGGTCCCTGGCGTCCGGCAGACGACCGATGGCCATGGCGGCCACTACTGCTTTACGGCGCACGTCGCTCCGCGCAGGATCGAGCCTCAATACCGCCTCAAAAGCTTGAAAGGCACGGGCATGAGCGTGGGCATTGACCAGTAAGGTGCCGTATTGCCAGCGGGCATCGGCATCCATCGGAGCGATGGCCAGATATCTGCCGTAGAGGTCGATGGCCTTAACCAGATTTCCCTCGGTCTCCGCCTGCCGGGCCTTTTCCAGGAAAATCCCAGTCACTCGCCCGGCCTGCCACCTGTGCAGGTAATAGACCCCCACGCTCAAAACGGCCAAGCAAGCGAAAGAGTAGCATATGAAACGCAAATCGAGCCTTTTAGACATGGAGAGTTCCTTTTGAACAATCAAACAGCATACGGTGTATCAGGGTTTAACAGACGCTGACAGCCAGCCCCGAGTCGTTGACATGGAAGTCAAAGAAGCGTGCGTGATCATGGGATTCAAGAATCGCGAGAACTTGGAGCAAGATCATGAACAGGGTTGCGCTCTCCGGTCGCGTTGAGGGAAACCGTTGGCCTGTATCTGTTCCCTTGCTCCCCGCCTCCGAATCAGCCAGGTCCCCGCCAAGAGTCCCATCGCAGTCGCGATCGCCCCTAGGGCACAGGTAACCGGCCGATAGAATAAAAGGCTGCCAAGGAGCTTGATGTTTTCCCCGGAGATCGTTGTGAATCCTTGTCTACTCCGCCACCAATCGTTTGCGCCGAAGCCGTCGACCGGCGCGCCGACCAGCGAAACAGTCCCCGTGTGCCCCTGGAAAACTTGCCCGAAGATCCATCGCGCCCTGCGGGTATGATAGTCGTTGGTCACGACAATCACTCGCTTCGTGCTCGCTTCGGGTAACCAGTCTGCCAGCGAGACGGCCTCATCGTGCGTGGTACGGTGCCGGTTACCCAGAACGAGAATATCCTCTTCGGGCACACCGCGACGCCGGAGCACTTCGCAGATTCTCTTGTGTTGAGGTCCGAGAATCCCCTTGTCCTCACCGGGCTCGAAATCGACGTGCGAAACCAAGACCTTCTTCACCAAACCGGCCCGAAAGATCGCTGCCGCCACCAACGGCCTGACGTTTACGTCGCCGCCAAGGACATAGACGTAGTCGGCCTTGGCCGGCCTCTCGCCCACGTCGAGCCAACGGGCGGCGCAGGGCAAGACGGCAGCCCGCGCGGCGTAGAGCGCGCAGCCGGCGGCAACGAGCAGCAAAACAGCAATCAGAGAGCATCGCAGGCGTTTCATCGTCCGGCTAGGTGTCGGGTGTGGGCCGTATCGACCTCTCGTACGCATCGGGATCCCAAGCATCATCATCGACGACGTCTTCACCATGAAAGCGAATGTAGATCCGCGCAAGCCATGCCGCTACAAAGTCCTTGACGCCGTTACGATTTTGCCACCAGGAGTCCTCGTCGTAGCGAGGATTGGCGATGGAAACGACGCGCACGCAGGCCAGCTCGCCCGCCCCGGCTGAACGCCCGAGCACCAGCCGTATATTCCCGCTGGCGAAACGATCGCAAAGCAGCGCCACATTACTCTTGTCGTCCTTCGACAGAGGGGCCGGGAGTGAGCGCTGCCCTCCCTGCTCCCCCATCCAGGCCGCCACACAACGACACTCTTCCCAGAGATTTCGGGCGGGGCCAGGCAGAATAATCACCGCTTCGCGCGGAATGCCGCGGCGGGCCAATTCGTCTCGCACCATCTGTTCGAATGCAGGTTCTGCCGCCATTCTGACTATTCGCTCGGGAACCGGCCGGACAATCAGCACGCTTCGCGACCGATCTTCAGCATACAAGTCGCGGACGAGATCGAAGTAGCGCGGGGAACAGCACGCTCCAAGGGGGCTCGACGGAATCCATAAGTATTTCGCCCCGGCTGCCGGCTCGCACGCGACCAACGGCCAAGCCGCCATCCGCAGGATCGGACCTCGCAGGAGCCACAAGCAGGCGACTATCGCTCCTGCGATGGCGCAACGCCTGATAATGCGTCGCACGTTCCGCGGTCCATGCGGGCTTGTGTTAACCGGCGGAGTCTCGTCGGCCAAGACGGCAACGTCCCCGGTCTTTTTGTAGGTGGCTGCCACGCGACGGTGCTACTAACGTGGAATACAGCGAATTTCCCTGCCCTCATCATGGCGGCCAACACGGCCGGCTGCTACTGGAGCGGGGCAGTACTGGATCTCGCCGACTGTTTCGCCATCAAGAGCTTGTGATCTGCCGAACAGTGATCGAAGAAGTTGGCGAACTGCAAGTGATAGAAAGACCGGGCTATTTAGATTGCGTCTCCACATGCGGCCCGGTTCGCAACTGAGGCGGTATGCCCATTCCAAACCGGCCCTTCGCACCCATCGAGGCGCCCATTTGACGTTCCCGCTATGGAAGTCAAAGGCCGCTCCCACTCCGATCATCGCCGTCGCCTCGATTCGTCTGAGGTGAGAGGCCATCCACTTCTCTTGCTTCGGCGCGCCCAGCCCAACCCACACGATATCCGGGCGCGCTGCGTTGATTTGTTCGACCATTCGCTGGTCTTCTTCTTCTGACAGCAAACGGTAGGGGGGACAGCAGGTGCCTGCCACGGAAAGGTGGGGGTAGAGGCGGCAGAGGTTGTCAGCAAGCTTATCCGCAATCCCGGGACCGCCGCCGTAAAAAAAATGCCGAAACCCAAAAGCGCGACCGCTGCTACATAGCGCAAGCGTAAGCTCGGGACCGGTCAATCGTCGGTGCGGGCCATGCCCGAGGAGCCTGGCAGCAAGCGTGATTCCAACGCCATCCGGAAGCCTGAGAGCGGCGTTCGCGGTTGCCGCGTACATTTCCGGATCGCGCCGGCACAGGATGACGCTGTAAGGATTTGTCGCAGCGATGTACTTTCGCCACGCACGGTGCTTCCAGCACTCGATCACTCCAGCGATCGCGGAGTTGGGCAAGAAATCAAAATTCATCCCCACGATATTTATTCGATTATAACGGAGGGAAATGAATCGATCATCACCCCTTGTTGGGACTGCAGGCGCTTCATCGCGTACTGGGCGCTCAAGCTCATTCGTTTGCATGTTGTATCCTTCAACCGCTCCAAATCGAGCAACGCACAGCAGTATGACTTCTTCGCGTAAGAAGAGTGCGAATTGCCTGCAAGCATTCTGTTAGCTTTTCATTTATCGAAGAAAAGGTTACCTGGCAGAGTCGGTCGACGAGCCGTTTGCAACGGCCTTCTCATAAGCGGCCATGAGGCGGTCGTAGTACCGATCGACCGAATATTCGTGAAGGGCCTTTTTTCGGCCGGCCTGCCCCATCCGGCGACAGAGTTCGGGATTCTCCCAAAGATATCGCACTCGGTCGGCAAATTCGCGGGCGTTGCCCGGCTCGAAGAGCAGCCCGGTCACGCCCTCGTCGACGATTTCCGGAATGCCGCCGATCCTTGGCGCCACGACCGGCTTGCCGTGCAACATGGCCTGGGCCAACGTGACGGGAAACCCTTCGAAACATATACTGCTCAGGACGATGATGCGGCTTCGGTCAAAGAACTCGTCAAGAACCATCCCGTCCAAATGCCCACGAAACTGAAAATTGCTCGGCGCCCGGGCGACCTGGTCTGGCATGCGATCGTAGGACCCAGCGGCTTGAAACGGGATCGCTGGGCTCCGTCGGGCGCCTTCGACCAAGAGTGCGGTCCCCTTTTCCGGGCTGATGCGGCCCGCGTAACCGACATAATCTCCGAAGGAATCTCGCCCCCCATCGACAGACCCGAAAACCATGTTTGGCAAGACGACGATGCGGTTCTCAGAATAGCCTGCAGCGATCAGCCGCCGCCGATTAAACTCGGTTAATACCATGAAGATACCTACGTTGTCGATGAATAATCCCAAGCTCCGAGCAACATAATTGCGGGCGGCATACCCGATGCTCTTGCAGAGGTTTCCTTCACAGTTACGCAATACGCACCAATACTCGCGTCCCCCCGAGCACCTCTCGCAAACGGCGCCATGTGACAAGTGCAGTCCATTCGGACAAACCAACCGGTAGTTGTGCACCGTCATTGCCACGGGCACGCCTGCCTGACGGCAAACCCCGAGCACTGAAGGCGAGATGAGCGGATAGACGTTATGCACATGGACGATGTCCGGGCGATTGGTCTGCAAGCGCCGCTGCATCTGCCGGGCCGACTCGTGGCTGTAGATGCCGGAGAAAAAGGCCCTGGTCTCGCCCAGCCACATCTTGGGAATTTCATCGCTTCCCCGTGTAAAGCGCTCAACCTGATGGCCGCGATCGACCAAAAGCCGGCATTGCGCGTCGACGACCGCCTCCTCGCCGCTAAACCGGCCATACTCATTATGCACGACTAAGATCTTCATCTGGACGACAGGTTCCCCCTGGCGCTCGCTGTCAGCGCACCAACAAAGCGACTCAAATGGTCTTCAGCACTTCGAGGTATTCAGCCGTAATGGTTTTCCAATGAAACTGAGCTCGCTCCTCGTATGCGCGTCGGCCGACGTGCGACCATTGCGGCAAATCGCGGAGAATCTTCACCAAAAGATCCGTCAGATCCGACTCGGATTGAAACAAAAAGCCATTTTCTCCATGCACAATAATGTCGGTTGCACAACCGACCGGCCTGCTGATCACAATCCGCCCTAGAACGAAGGGCTCTGCGATGCAATGGCCAAATGTCTCGCTGTTCGTTGGCACAATGGCACATTGCGAGCGTTGGTAGGCGGACAGCATTTGCTCCCGATCCAGCAAGCCGGGAAATCTTACGTTGTCTTCGAGCCCAAGGTCCGTAACCATCTGCTTGCAATTACTGAGCAGTTCTCCTTGCCCTGGAAGTTCCAATTCGACATCGAAGTCTCCCGTCTTTCGACAGTAATGCGACAGTGCCCGAATCACCACATCCTGATTCTTGCCACGACGAAACTGGCCGGCAAAGATGAGGCGTTTGCGGCCGCCTGTTGCCTCGACGGGCGCCTGCGGTTGAAAGAACGCTTCGTCAACCCCCAGCATCGAACGCCATAGCTTCTTTCCGAGTAAGGCAAACTTGCGCCGTACATACGATGTAGGTACAATGACCAGATCCGCGCCGGCAGCTAACAGCGCTAGAATCGCTACCCGGGCGAAGATTGCCTTGAGGGGTTGGTTGTTCCGAAAGCCATGCACCGTGTACACGATGCGATACCTGCGCTCCCCTCCAAAACGAGCCAAGATCGCGATCAGCAATTGCCAGTTCGTTTGCACATGGACCACATTGGGAGAGAAGGCGCACGTAACGGCACGGAATCGACACACCAATCTCCAAAGTTGGCGACGCACGTCAAACCCATTGATCACCTCATGGGGTACGTCATTTTTCTTCAAAAGCTCCGTGAGTCCCGGCGACTGCTCGCCTTCGCCAGTCACACATAAGATGCTGCCCCGAGATTGTGTGGAAATAGCACATGCCTGCTTCGTACAGAGCGATGTCAAGCCCGTACGCCACGAAGAGCCACAAAACAGTATCTTGATCACGCGGAAGTCTGTCCCTGTTTGGAAACAGCCATCGGAATCCCGGCAACCTGTCAGATTCCGCGGAAAAGACCGCTGAAGAAAGTGGTGGTCCTGGCTCCAATTACTGCCCAGTCCAAGTCGGCTATTGATGCCAAACAGCGTGCGGCGACCTCATCTCTCAATTGTTTGGAGCGCGCCAGTCTCGCAATCGCACCGGCTAGGCTTTCCATGTCGCTCGCAGGAATAACTACGGCGTTCCACGTATCTGGTATTCGTGTCAATCCAGATGTCGTTATGGTTGGAAGCCCGTGCTTCATCGAGGCAAGGGCGGTCCCACTATTCTCACCGACCCCTCTCACGAAAGGACATGCGCCAATATCCGATGTTTGCAGTAATTCCGAAACTACTTGCGGCGATGGATCTTCCACGACCCTAACCCATCGGCCGATTTCCGGTGTGCCGATCAGCGACTTCATTTCGCCCTGATACGTTGCGTTGACGCTGTCGGCGTGAAAGCCTCCAATCGCAAGAAGCGATATCTCGAGGCGATCAACCCGCCTAACTTGTTCGATTGCGCGCACCAGGTGGTCAAAGCCTTTAAGGGCGCAAATGCCACCAAAGAAGGCTACCACGATTGCATCGCGCGGTATGCCAAGTTCTTGCCGCCAAAAGGACCGCGTTTCCTCAGAAAAGGAAACGATCGGGATATTACTGCTGATTGGAACGAATTGCACGGGAACGAACGGACCAGCGAACGATCGAAGAAGCGGTTCATTCTTTCTGTCTACGAAGATCACTCCGTGGGCTGCCCGCAACATCGGGAGGCAGCGCAGACGGAACAATCGCGACTGTTCCCAAAAACCGTGCATGGTAATCACTACCCGCGCGTTCTTTCGAGCGAATCGCAAGATAGCGGGGAGGAGATTGATCATGGGCCGCCGGCCGTACGTGCTGGGGCAGTAATACTGGATGTTCACGACCGCCTCTTCGTTCCTTCGAAGCGCGGAAAGAGCATGCCGCGCCTCGCCAAATCGCCAAGAACGGAAGCAGCGGCTTACCACGACGTTCCCCGAGTGCTCAATTTCCGGAGCTCGCGGATGCGCCGTTGTCAAGACGTGAACGTCACAACCATTGGCCGCGATAGCGTTGGCAAGATGACCGCAGTAATCGCCGACGCCGCTGTGCATGGGGGGAAAATCACCGCTTACAAGGATGGTATTCACTGCTCGCTTCCCAGCGCACGTCCTCGAGGGTCACAGTTCTTTTCTGCGGGCAAGAACAAGAAGTTATTGACATACGGACGCGATCCCGGACTCTGGTGGCGCTCAACGCGGAAGTCTCGAATGTCTCTTAGGTTTCCGTCTTCTACGAACCAACCGTGGTATCCAAGGGCGGCAAAGAATCCGAAGCTCTCCCGGATGTCATGGCGCAAGTGTCGCTGTTCGATCTCTACCAAGAGGTTAGGCCGGTCTTCCGCCAGGACTCGCGTTCCACCCTTGAACACTTCCAATTCATGGCCTTCAACGTCGCACTTGATGAATGATACCCGCTTGCTCCTTGGAGTCAGTAGATTGTCCAAAGTCTTGGTAGCTACGACTCGCGAAATTCCTGCAGGCGTTTGGCCAACATCGGCAATGCTGGCCAGGCCCGTCGCCATGGTCCCGTCCTCGCACGTCGGTATGAACAACTGCGCGGAGCCGTCGCACGCGGAAAGACAGCATTCGGTTACGCGAACGGGCAGTCGCAGTTGGCTGCAGGCGAGGCTCAGGTACTGGGCCAGCTCGCAAATCGGTTCGATTGCAGCGACTTCTCCGCTGCGCCCCACGAGCCTGCTCAGTTGGTAGGTATAAGCGCCCTTGTTGGCTCCTATGTCGACGGCCAAACTCGACGCTTCGACAAGCCATGGCAACTCGTAGAATTCGGGCTCCTGCCGCTTGAATGCGCGCAGCCACAGTTTCGCGCCGGCAGGCAAACAATGAAAAACTACCAGCGCCGATCTGACGAATGCTCGATAAAGATTCATGTTTACTCCAGCTATCCGCGATACGAGTTCAGCGATGCCGCCGCTCGGATTCCGTGCTTTGGGCGAGCGATTGCCGATTCATCTTGGATGCCCGCCGTCCCGCTACGCGCATCGCGAGTCACTTGTCAAAAGACGACGTTTCCAGAAACGACTCCGGGCACGAGCGTCCGTCTTTCGCCTAGGCCGATGGCTATTCCCGAGAACGCCAGCGGATACTGGCCGGCGGCCAGCACATAGTTCAGTACGTTGTCGAATCCCATACAGACCAGGTAGGCTGGAATGGAAGAAAATGCGGCCATGGCAAAGTACCGCGCCAGGCTGCTTGGAGCGGATCGATACACCCTCCAAGCCGATGCCATCGCTGTGAACAAAGCCGCCAGGTACAGCCCGAGACCGATGATTCCCACATCGGACAAAAGCCGGACGTACTCGCTGTGCTCGACCTTGACGGGCTCATTGGGGCTATTATACAAATATTGCTGCGTCGATCCCAGTCCCGATCCGACCAGTGGATTTGGCCAGAAGAACTTATTCAGGACGCGTTCCCAAAGGGAAAACCGCCCCGAACTGTCGATATTGCTCAAGCCGACCGCATTCGAGTTGTTTGCCGCGGCCGATCCCTTCGAATCGTGAAACATTCTATTTCTGAATTCGGGTACCGTTACAAGGGCCAGCATTCCTCCCAGAAACGCCACGAGAATGAAGGGCAGGGCGCGGTGCCGCCACTCCAAAAGGGCGAATATGCTTACGCCGACCGCGGTCGCACAGACGCCGGTTCGCGTTAGGTTGAAAACAGACGACGTACCCAGGGCCACGCTGAGGGCGAGGTAGCGCGGCGTCTTCGTCAATCGCCAGCAAGACAACGCCAAGAGGGTCAGGATGGCCGCATGATCGGCGAAAGCAGCGTAAGCCCAGAATAACGGGGCATACAATGCAACGAGAGATCCGGCGAATCGGCAGGTAAATCCGCCAACGAACACAAACACAATAGCAGTTGCCGCGAGGGTGCGTTTCAAGGCAAACTCCGCTATCGGCAGGGAACTACCGCCGTTCCGGGCCAAGATCATCACGAGCAGCGGGTACAGCAACTTCAGAAAGACACGCCAAGCAAACATCCCCGTGTCGGCGCGTAGCGCTTCGAACAGACACCAGGCCAAAAAGCAAGCATAGGCGATTTCCGGCGGGCTGCGCTTGCCATCGAATGCCCCGCTTTGCAGCAGAGCCACACCGGATAATGCGATTAGACACAGAAGCCAGACCGCGGACAGGTCGCTTGCCGCGACGTTTCCTTCGCCTAGGTCGGTGCCAAAGCGCAGCGTTCCAGCCGCAAGCAGAAAGACAACAAAATACGCAGGGTTGCGCAACGCTTGGTCTGCGGCCAGAAGGGCAGCGACGACAAATAGGACGATGACTAAATTCATGCTCTCGTATCGCAGGGCGGCAAATTCGCCGGCAGTCGAGTATTCATTCGCTCGGCAAGGAAGCGTAGAGGGCCAGGTGTCGGTGTGTAAAAACATCGCTCGAGAAGTGCTCTTCGACGCGACGGCGACCCGCCTTTCCCATTCTCTCTCGCATTTTGCCATCTAAGAGAAGGTCGACGATGACTGACGCCAGCTTGCCGGAGTCAGCGAATGGCGTCAAGAGCCCGGTTTCGCCATGAACTACCACCTCGCGCAACCCTAGTACGTCGAAGGCAACCACGGGCTTTCCACAGGCCATGGCCTCGGCGGCGGCCAATCCAAACCCTTCCGACTTCGACGGCATCACCAGGACATCCATCACCGCCAAATGCGCGCGTGCCTCGTCTGGGGGCAAGGCGCCTGTCCATACTATCTGTTCCGCAATACGCAACTGCGTGGCCTGTCGCAGCAGGGAAGTCTGGTCCGGGCCCCCGCCGACCATCAGAGCCCGAGCATCAGGGCAGCTTCGCAGAACCTCCGGCATGGCGTCTAGCAGATGCTGCGGGCCTTTTTCCGAACTTAGCCTGGATACCATGCCGACCACAGGTCGAGCATCAAGGTTCAATGATTTCCGCAAAGCGCTTGCTGACGTGTCTTCACGTGCCACATCTTCAAGGTCGACGCAATTGCAGATCGTGAAATGTCGTCTTCCTTCTGAGTACAATGCACGGTCAAACAGAGCACTCGTGCCGAAGAACGACCGCTCGGCATCCTGGGATACGCAGAGCAGTACATCGCAAAACCGGGCGGCAATCGAACGCGGCCCACAAAATCCCCCCCCCTTGCTTTGCCAGGAAACATGGACTGTGGCGAGGACGTGCGGTATTCGCAATAACCGGGCGAGCAGTATCGGGATGACGCCTGGGGCCATGTACTGCACGTGCATGATATCAGGCCGGATCTTCCGGATGACCGATGCCAGGGCCAATGCCAGGCGGGGCATGTGCCTGAGGTTCTTGCCGCCCGCGCGGCGAACCAAGTTCAAGAGACACACTTCCACGCCCGCCCGCTGGAATGTTGCGACCATCCCGGGATCGAATTCATAGTAGGCGCATACGATGACACGGTAACCGCCGCTCAGCAACGCCTTGGCGAGCCACAGCGTCTGAACCTCCGTACCGCCGATAAGCAGACAGGGGACGGCTATCAGTACTCGTTTGCGCATTCGTCTTCGAAAAATAAGGATTCCGTAACGCCTGCTCGTCAAAACTTCGCGTGAGACAACAACTGTCGGACCGCGCGCATCACATCATCTACGCCAATTCCATTAAGGCATTCCACACCGGCGCAACCGGTGTTTTCTAAACCGCAGTAACGGCAGGCGCACGTACGGAAGACTGCCCGAATGTTCTCGCTGTTCGGAAACCAATGTACGAGTGTATTTCTCATGCTGAAGACTGCAACGGTCGGCACAGCGACGGCGGCGGCCAAGTGCATTGTTCCGGTGTCGTTGCTGACGCACAACTTCGCCATGCGCAGGAGTTCCGTCAATTCCGAAATCGTCGTTCGTTGTGCCAAACTCTGGGCCGTATATCCAGCAGCAACAAGGACCTCGTCGACAATCGGCATTTCCTCCTTGGTGCCGGTAATGATTGTGTGTAGGCCATACTCCTGCAGGAGACTCTTGGCGAGCAATCCGAATCGTCTTGCAGGCCAGCGTTGCGTAAGAAACTTGGCACCCGGATGAAGCACTGCAAAAGGAGCGTCGATCAAGCCCAGAGACGCCAATTTCAGGCGTATCGACTCTCTTGCTTCGGATTGCACCGGCATCGCCTCTTGCCAGGCAAGCGGAGCGATACCCAAAGGTTTCAGGACCTCTGCCGCGCGGCGCGGTTCGTTTTTCAAAAGGTTCGGGTATACATTTCGGTTATAAGGCGAACGCATGACGTTCGATACGCGGAATCCCACGGCATGGGACGACCGCAGCATCTTGGCTAGCATGATCTCTCTGACAACGGCCCCGAGCCAACCCCGGTTGCCGAACGGAGACAAATTTACGAAGAGGTCGCATCTCAGGTCAGCCAACCGGCTTCGGTCTAAAATGAATCGCAGCCCGCAACGACGCAAAAGGCTGTCATTGACGACGAAATACTGGTCCACAAACTGCGATTCTCCGAAAAGACCGTGAACTGCAGCCGAACCCCATTCCTGGCAGTTGGTTATGACAGTAATGGCGGCCCGCGGATAGCGTTTCCTCAACGCAGCCAGTGCGGGCAGCATCACCACGTTGTCTCCGAGAATGCCGACCGTGTATACGACGATCTGGCGAAAATCGGTTTCGGCAAGCCTTTGATTTCTGAACTGGCTTACACGGAGGAACCACACCAACAAGTTCGCCAGCAGAACTTGCGCGCGAAGCCAAATCTCGAGCGCCGCTGTCCTGAATGACCGCCTCTTCCCGCGGTGCATGGCTGCGACTACCGCTTCGAGGTTGGCAACGATCGAAATGGGATCACCGGCCACACTGCGGTATTTCCCTTCGTCCCCCCCGCCCTCGCTCGTTGACAACGTCAAAGTGCATTCCTTTGCCACTGATCGTATCCTCCCCGGGCGCACGTTCATAAATTGCAAGTCAACGAGCCTTTCTTGGCAAATCACCAGCCGCTTCCCGAAATCCGCTGCCAGGTCCCCCCACAAGCGACTTAAGTCTTTCTCTCGTCTGCAGAATCCCTGTAGTGCTGAGCCCGTCGATGAGCGGGATGATCGCGACAGTTCCGCCGCGAGCTCGGACGAAGTCCGCTCCGGCAATAGCGTCCGGTTCATAGTCTCCACCTTTGGCTAACACATCCGGGGCCAGCAACCGGACCAGGTTCTCCGGCGTCAACTCATCGAAAAGCACCACCGCATCCACACATTCCAGACCGGCCAGCAAGGCGGCGCGATTCGCTTGCCCGATGATGGGACGCGTCGTTCCCTTGTTAAGCTGCACTGAGATATCGGAATTGAGGCCAACCACCAGGATATCGCCTAGTTCGCGGGCCTGTTCCAGGCAAGAGAGGTGCCCGGCATGCAAGATGTCAAAACAACCGTTGGTAAACACGACTCGTCGCCCGTTGCTTCTTGCCCGCTCGACATATGTTCTTGCTGTGTCCCAGTCGCGAATCTTGGGAGAATGCCCGTGGGCCGCGGCCGCAAGCTCCTGGGCCGACACCACGTACACTCCTTCTTTCGTGATCGCCAGGCTGGCGGCCAGGGCGGCCAGGCCGCAAACGTCTTCAATTTCCAACGAAGTGGCGAGTCCCGCGGCGATGACTGCGGCGACCGTGTCGCCGGCGCCACTGACGTCGCGTACCGCGCAGGGGCACGCGACAATATGCGTAGTAGCCTCGCGTGTGGCCAGGGTCATGCCGTCTGGCCCCCGCGTGATCAACATATATTGCAGTTCAAGGTCCGCGCGAAGCTTCTCCGCCGTGGCCGAAATATCGTCGCGATTCCACAGACGACGCCCGGTCGCCCTCTCCGTCTCTAGGACGTTCGGGCAGAGGATGGTTGCGCCGGCATAGACTTGGAAGTCCGATCGTTTCGGATCTGCAATGCAGGGAATGCCTGCTTTCAGGCAGGCATCGATGATCCGCCGCAGCAACGCCTCCGTGAGGATACCTCGGTCGTAATCGGCCAGAACCACGACATCCTGGGCAGCGACCACAGGCAAAACCGTTTCCGCAAGACGGTCGGCCTCACAAGCAAACGCCAGTTGATTTCCGTTTTCATCCAGTCGCATCATTTGTTGGTCCGCACTGACAATTCGCGTCTTGCAGATCGTTCGCGTATTCGCGGCATGCACTAGGCGCAGCTCAGCGACTCCGGCCTCGCGCAGCTTTGCCACGAGCCGTTCGCCCTTTTCGTCGGCCCCCACACAGCCCGCAAGCGTGACTTCACAACCAAGACCCACTAATGACGCTGCCACATTCCCCGCCCCGCCTGGCGCCGTCCACTCGCGTTCAATGTCGATAATCGGTACCGGCGCTTCCGGCGAGACGCGACTAGCCCTTCCGCTGATGTACCGGTCAAGCATCACGTCACCAACCACAAGGGCTTTCACACCACAAAATGCGGTTTCCGAAAAGGCGATCTTACCATAACCTGCCCGTGTGCGATCATGGGGGCTGTTATTCGTTCTCATCTGTAGGCTGCCGCCTTTCTTTACATTAATTTCTGGAGATCGAGGTTAGATATCTTCGCACGCTTAGAGTGGTTGACGATCAAATCGTTTTCAGCGAGCGACAGCAACTTCCGATTGGCCTGGTTCCAACATGGACAAAGCCGCTAAATTTTTCTCAGGAAGGGAAGTAGATTTGTGATGCCCCAACCAAACTGAAGCTTCGCCTTCGCTTTTTGCAACGAGGTTCGCAGTCGCCCCACAAAGTGAGAATGCGGGCGCAGAACGACGCGGCTCCCTTCGCCGCTTGACCCGAGAGTCGATAACAAGCTGATGACGAACGGAAAGAAGTTGTACTGGTCCAGAACCGTTTGCCGGGCTTGGGCAATTGCGCCCTGCGAGACCTCCCAGGCATCCGTCTTCAGGGCGTTCTCGATGCTTGAAATGGACGCATCGAGATCTTCCAAGTTGATCCGAACCATGGCCCGCTGGTCAAAGTAGTCGGTCACGTTGGGGCAACCGTAATATATCGGCAACGCCCAACCCAGGTAGCTGTCCGCCAGCTTTTCCGTCCAATAGTGCGGATAGCAACTATTCTCGATGGCGATATGATACTTGTAATCAAGGATCGCCTCGCTCTTGTCGACGATGGGCCGGATGCCAATTCCAAACCAATCCAAGCGGTCGCCGAAATGTCGCTTCAAGGCCGTCACGAACTCTAGTCGCTTCTTATGGCCTTCGCTATGCACCTTGGCCGAACATACGACCGAAAGCAGACGCGTCTTTGAGGGTTGCAGGGATTTGATTTGATCATAAGTAAAATAGGAAGGTTGACTTGCGATCCTATTCGGTCGATTGGTAGCGCAGTTAAGAGCGAAGTACCACGGTTGCAGGGGGAAGGATTCGTAGACGTTTGGCTGTCGGTAATCGTACCCGCCGCAGGTCACCACCAGCCCGAATTGTGCCAGAAAAGCCTCATAATAGCGACCATGGATGGGCGGCTCCGTGCTGGCAAGGATCGTTCGCTGCGGCGGACAAGGGCAAGACTCACGATACTGCAAGTCGTCGATGACAACCCAAGCATCGCATGCAGGGATATCCTGATTGATGACAAAATGGTAGTCACCCCATTTTGCCAAGCCGCCAGGAGTCTGCCGGGCAATCGGCCACCGAGCGTGCGGGGAACTTGTCGTAACTTTGACAACGGGCACTCCTACCGCCTCTCCAGGTGTGGTCGCTCTTCAACCATCGCGTGCCGGCATTCCGGCAGCCTCTTCATAGACTGCACGGATCTGCTCTGCCGCACAATCCCAACTAAACCTGCGGATATTGGCAGAGCCTGCCTGGATGAGCCGGCAACGCGTGCCCGGCTCGCACGCGGCCGCCACAGCCTCTGCTAGTTTCTCGCCAAGCCGCGGGTCAAAGAACAAAGCACCCTCCCCGGCAACTTCCCGGAAAACCGGAATGTCGCTTGCGACAACGGGACAGGCATTCGCCTGGGCCTCTAGGATGGGAATCCCAAAACCCTCCATCCGGCTCGGGAATACCAGGCAACGTGCCGCCTTGTACTGCGATTCTAGATCTTCGTCGGAAAGCGGGCCAAGCATTCGGACACGATCCGTCAATCCGCTGATTTCAATGAACTTCGCTTCGTAGTCATAGAACGGACCTCCAACTACGTGCAAATAAAGCCCCGGCGGCCAGAGCGGACTACGAACGGCATCGAGCAGGGTTACGAAGTTCTTGTAATTCTGCCGCGCCCCCACGAACAACGCAAATGAATCTCCGGCAGAGGGCTCGCTCTGGCATTCACCTGTCGATTCCAGGCGGCCAAGATGCTCCGATCCGTGATGCACGACGCGAATGCGCTCAGCGACCTGGGGGTAAAACAACTTAAGATCATCGGCCGATGCCTTCGACACGGCGATACATAGCGCAGCCGACAGAATGGCCGTTCGCTTGATTTGGATCTGCTCGGCGGGCCATCCATGCTGCCAAAGCGCGAACCTTTCCGCGATCATGTCGTGAACCGTGACGACGACAGGTACGCCCGCCTTTGGGCACGGGGTAAAGTAGGTTGAGTGATAGACATCGGCGGCGGGCAGCCTTCGCGGTTTTGGAATCCAGCCCAATCCCTTGCGGGCGCGACCAATCAGGTTCCAACGGGCGGCACGCGCTCGCGCGGAGTCGCAAACCAGCCGAACTCCGCCGGGCAGCGCCTGGACCGGCTTGCTCCTCAGTAACAACGTATAGTCGACCTGATTACTCAGCCGAGTCATTACCTCATAGAACGATCGCCAAATCCCCATTTGGCCGCCGTTCTCGAAAACAACGCCGTCAACTAGAGCACGCACCATCGGATTTCACTTACCCTTAGGACGGCCCGAAAGTCTTGAACGGACCAGTTCGAAATCTGGCCAAGTTAGGCTTCCGCGCGCGCTTCGCTGCCGCGATGAGAAAATCCTTCGACAGGCCGAAATCAAGCGTCGCAGCACTCTGGCGTGCAACGTCCTGCTTGCTGCCAGCGAGGTGAACGGATCCTCGAGCGACGCACTGCGCGTCATCATGTGTAGGGAAGCGCCATTCGAGTACAACCTGGCGCCAAAATGGTCTGCCAGATATTCCAGCGAGCGCAAGTTGTAGAACGCGATATGCTGGCCAGTCTCAGGCACAAAGTACCACCAGTCGTCGGCTGACGTCAATT
>CAZTPX010000141.1:0-24533 GCA_964615095.1 uncultured Planctomycetaceae bacterium
CTGCATCGACGAACTGCTCGCACCAGAAAGCGATGGTTTCCTGAATGATCTTCGCAAGAGCCTTTCGGAAATCGTCCGGTGGATTGTCCGCGCTGAAGCCACGGTCCAGGAGCGCCCGGTAGCCGAGCGGTCCCGCGGGCACGCCGTCTTCCTTCATCATCTTCGTCTGCTCGGGATTCGATTTTGAGTAGTCGTCGATGCTTGGCTCTAACCCCACCAGCACTCCCGCGAAGAGGGCTTCCTTGCCTTCCGCCTTGAGTTTTGCAATCTCCTCGCGAAGGACCGGGCCGATGACTTTTGAGACAATCCGCGTGATCTCGGCTCGCATTCTCTTGCTCGTAAAACACATGTTCGGCGGCAAGCGTTCGAGCACACCATGGTTCAGGTAGCGGACTTTGTTTGGCGGTCCGTCCCAGCCGTGCCACTCGACGTTGTACTTGTTGTTCGAGTCGTAACCTGGCTTGTCCTGATCGAACCAGTTCCAGAGGTCCGGGCGGTTCTTCCAAGCAAGATGGAAATCGAAATGCAGCATCACCGCCATATCGTGCTCACGGGCCGCGGCGAATGCACTTCGAATGCGGCCGGGCAATTGCTTCTCAAGTTCATAGGTTGCATTGGGTAGGCCGAAGCCCAGAAACCGGGTCTTGCCGTCGCCCTTCATGCCGACCCGCTCGGCCAATTCCCCTGCTTTCTCAGGGGAACTCCAGAAGACGAGGTATCTCGGTTCTTCCGACGTGGCAGGTGCCTTGCTATTCGCGGGTGTGGCCGGACCGCTTTGCTCTCCCGCATCTCCCCAGGCACAGGCCAGTAAGAAGATTGCCAGTCCCGCCAGGGGTAACGCGGATCTACTCCGTCTCAGAGATTGGACGAGAAGCGAAAGATCAAAACGCGAATGCACCGGGCGGTCCGTGTTGCCACCGTGAAGGAGACTTCCGCTGATACCGACCATGGTCATGTTCCTAGCTCCCCTATGTACTTGTCGAAATTGTGCAAGCCTCTACTGCCCGCCGCTAGGCACCAGCCCTGGCTCGCCTGGCCATCAAGCTTACCCAAACGCTGCCCCGCGTCTATAGCTGCCGGGATCACGGCCGGATTTTATCGCAGCCAAGCCCCAACCCCACGCGGCCGATGAGCGACGGCACGGCCGAGAGTGGGGCCGGGCGGAGGGCCAAAAGAGGGGCCGCGAAGGTAAGCCGGACTTACTTGCCGCGGATCACGATCACCGGACCGCGAGGCTCTTGCGATCGGCCCTGGGCCGGGCGATCCGCCTGCTTAGCGCGGGCGGCCAGGTCAGCCAGCTCGCGTTGCGGGGAGGTAAGATTGGCCGACTTTTCTGCCGGGACCGCTGGCGTGCTACTCATCGGTGGGATTCCTCGGTGCTGATTGCCAGCCTGGGTAATCGGTCAGATCGGATGGCGGGGTTGGGTCTGGGGTTGGCTGCCGTCAAAGTTTTGCAGGCTTGCCAACTCGTTTCGCCCCGATCCGAAGTTTGTCTACCGACAGGTCTCCGCGAAGACTGGTAAGAAGCAGGACTTTGTGCGACAATAGCTTCAACATGGACGGCACGCGGTAATCTCACGGATGTGGCACGGGTTGAAAACCTGTGCTACGGGTAAATCCCCTTCTCATAAAATCCGAGCCGTACCTCCTTCAGGATTGTCTTTCCCCCCACCACGACGATCACCTCATTCTTCCGGCCGAACTTGATGAACGGCGTCGCGTTGACGTCCATGAAGTTGTAAATGTTCCCGTAGCCGGCATAGAAGTGGCCGTTGACGATCAATGCTGCCAGACTCGCGTCGCTCGTCACCACATGAAGCATCACGGTGTTGCCGGCCAA
Organism: uncultured Planctomycetaceae bacterium; assembly: GCA_964615095.1. GTDB lineage: Bacteria > Planctomycetota > Planctomycetia > Pirellulales > Thermoguttaceae > JANXQG01. Next base: position 1,841 of record CAZTPX010000141.1, read on the forward strand.
TTTCGGGTCGGCGTCGACGATGCAGCGCAACGCGCCGTGATCCGGCGTGTGATATGGAAGCGGCTTTGCTTCTTTGTCATGCGTCAGGAAATCAGGGGCGTGGGTCCAGGTATTGAGCATGAGGACTGAATCAGGATCAGGCATATAACTGATCCAAGCCGGCGTCACGGTGCCCAGCGGCGGTTTGTTGCCCCAGATTTCGGTTGTTAGCACGTGCTTGGTGCCGGGTTTGAGGATGCCGCCCAGGTCATCGCGCACGATTTGCCCGCCGAAGGGTTTGCCGTCCATGTAGCGACGGATGCTGCCATTTTCGGGCGGTTCGGACTTGCCGAAGATTGAAACCTGGCCGTGCTTCCAAGCTGCCGGCACGGTGAAATGCTTACGGAAGACGGCGTGGTGGGCGTCGGTATGTTTGGGAATATCGAACGTGCCGAGCGAGGTTTTGGGCCAGGAAGTGTCGTCGGTTTTTGGATCGGATAGCGCGGCGTCTTCCGGCGGATTGGTTTTGCCGTCGTCGGGGAGGATTTTGAATGCGTTGTCATCGGTAAGGTCGAGCGCGATTTTCGGTGCGTACTTTGCCATCGGCTTGCCCGGGTCGGCGGTGCCACGCCACCAGCCGCGTTGGAGCCAGAACCATTCGGTCGGAGCATCCGTGAGTTGGTTACGCGGCGTCAACAGCACGCGTGTCTGCAAGGACTCAAAAGCAAGGCCGGCGATCTTTGCACTCGTCTTCTCAGATGAAATCGGCACGCTTTGCCCGGTGTTTACGTCTATAGCCGACACAGGTGGCTTTTCCATGTCGAAGACCAGATTCGTCGTAGACGCTGGCTTCTCCTGGTTCCACATCGTCCACACGTCGTACAGCCCATTGTTGCTGACGAAGTGGCGCATGATGACCTTCTGGTTCGTGACGTGGCCGGGCACATGCTTGATCCCGATCTTGTCGAGCGCCTGGGTGATGAGCGCCACGGAGTCGAACATGCCAAAGTTGATGACAAGACCTTTGCCAAGCTTTCGCGCACCGGCAGCAACCGTGCCATCTTCCCACAGCGCAACGTCCTGACAGCTCGCATCATTTGCATCATGCTTCTTCAACGATAAGCCCCAATTGTTCGGCAACACGCGCAGCGCATCGTTCGGGAGAACCGTTTGCCCGGCCGCCAGTCGCAGATTGCGGCCTTTGCGCTCGACGGCCGTGACGTCGTAGCCGGTAAGTGCGGAGATGGGCCAGGCATCGTGCTGCGTAGACGTGTGGCGGCCGGTTTGTTCGAAGGTGATGAACGTGCCGCCGCGTTTGACCCACTCCGCGATGTTCGCAATCGCGTCGGGATCGAGAATCGAACTGTTGGTATCGACGATGACCCGGTACTGTTCGGCGTCGCCGTTGGCGAAATCGCTTTCAATGACCGAGCCACGGGAGTAAGCCGAGGCGAGCGTGCCGTCAAGACTCGATGCAAAAACGCCGGGGCCTTGCGCGATGAGGTCGGGCGCGCTCGAACCATGATCGCCAAGGTTCATCGGGAAGCTGAAAAGTCGCTCGGCTCGCAGACTGGTCAGGTCGGCCACCTCCGGCTGCGGCAGATGATACTTGCCCATGACGTGCCAGAGTGGCTGCGTTCTGTCGAAGTAGTCTTTGATGTCCGGCCGCCATAGCACATCGCCCAAATGCATGAAGTAATCAACACCCTGCGTATTCTCGGTGCTCCATCGACCCAGGAAGCGTTTGAAGTCGTCGAGATCGAGCGCGGGACCGCCGGGCTCGCAGTCGGTCGGCAAGCCGGTGCTTTGCGCGAGCGATGGGCAGATATCGTTCCAGAAGCCGGCCATGCCGCCGGTATCATGAAGGATGCCGCCGTAATCCTCGGCAGACTGTTTGAAGTCGTTCCACCATGCGCCCGAAGCCATTAGCGTGATGGGCTTATCCGGATCGACCTGCCGAATCATCTGCATGCCGCGGCGCAGCGCTTGCCCGCGCGACCAGGAGCACCAATCCGACCAATCCGCGTAGCGCGCGTTCATCGCGACCGTCGCAAGCGCCGGATACGTCGCCGGCGGCTCGCCGGTGATGTAAGTGCGATAAATGATGAGACCTGTCGGTAGCTCGATCGTTATGAGATTGTCGCCGTCTTTGAGTGCGTCGCTGATTTCCACGCGCGAGAAATGCCAGCCTCGGCGCATCTCCGGGTTCTCCGGGCAAAGCTCGCCGTTGACGTAGATGCAGACGGGCTTGTCGCCAGTGTTTTCCAAGTCCCAGCAATAGAGCCACGCCTTGAGATGCTTGGCACGCCATGCCGCATCGATATTGATGTGCCGTCGCAAAACCGTGGGCTTTCGCGGGGTGAATCGCGCGATGGCATGGCCCGGCGCAGGTACTTTCGGCCATGTGGAATCGTCCACAGTTGGCGCAGCGGAGCTGGCGTCATACGCCGCCGTCGTGCTCAGTCTCCATCTGCCCTCCAGGTCGATTACGTCGCCCTCGTATCCGAAGAACGTCGCGAGTTCGGGGAACGGCACATCGTCCCACTTCGCGTAATTCTCCGCGTATCGCTTGGAAACTTCGCCCACGCTACCGAACTTCATCTTCAAATATTCATAAAAGCTCCGTCGCGCGTCGGGCCCGCGGTCATCCAGCAGGTCGGCAATGCCATGCCCCATTTCTTCGTGAGGTTCCAGCCAGTTGACGATGTTGCTGTATTTACCGTTCAGGTTCGCAACGACATCTTTAAGCTGACTAAGGCCGGCTTCGCGCGAGCGCTGTGAAGCGAACGACAGCGTCGGAATTCCTGCAGGCGCTTCGTAATACCAGCCCCCCAGGTAGCAGTCAGCAAACGGCGCGACTGCATCGGGATAGCGATTGGTCAGCACGATATTCCCGTCGGTCAGGCCAATGTTGATGCCCAGCGGCAGCTTGCGTTGCTTGGCGGCTTTGAACGCCCATTCACGTGAGACGATATCGAAGATGTTGTCGGCGGCCGGTGCATTGAAGGGCGAAGTCCAGACCACCAAACCTGTTTTGCTCGACTTGTCGGCGTATTCAAAATCCTGTCGCGGGTCGTAGTTGCCGGGGATGTCGCGCCCCTGCTTATCGCGTGGCTTGGTGAACGGGCCGTAATAGAAACGAAAGCCGTACTTGTCCCAGCGGTCGAGATACATCGGCACCTCAACCTCCGCGGTGCTGGCGTCGATCTTCGCATCCTTCGGCACGGTCGAGTCAATGAGCTGCGAAAACGCCGCGGCATCTGGCGCGGCAAGAATCGCAACGCGATCTCCAAATCGCAGCGCAGCAATCGCCCCCTGCTTTTCGATCGCGTGTGCCGTGACAGCGCCGTGAGAAGTGTTGATAGAGATTGCCGCAACCCCCGGCAGCTCATCCATATCAGACAGATATTTTGCCAGAACTAGCTTGGCTTTCTCTGCGTTCTCGGCAGTAATGATCAGCGACGAGGTTGTGCCATCACGTTTTTCCTCCCCTGCCAGCGTTCCGTAGGCACGCAGCTTCATTGCGGGAAACTCGCGCTTTCGAGGCTGATCGTCCGGTCCGGGACCGTACCAGGCTCCGCACGCGTTGCGGATCTCCGCCGCGTTTCGCTCCAGGTTTTGCGGCTCCTTGAGGATCCGGTCGTAGGTCAACGCCCCGTTCCGCTCGTATTCGACATCGGTCGTCTGGGTCAGGACCAGGCCGCTGGCGCCGGGCGACTTGACCTCGCCCAGAAAACGGAGGCAGGACAAGGGGGCAAGCCCCCAACCGTACTCTCCAATGACCGACGCGCGATGCTTTTCCGGCACGGGGGCGTTGGACTTGCCGTAGCAATGGAAATCGACGATATCGCCCAGTCCCACGTCCCAGACGTTCCTTCCTTGCCATCCGCCGCCGCCAGCCCCGCTCTCGTGGTTGATCAGTCGAGTCGGGTCCTCTTGTCGCGCGGCGTCGACCATCCGCCGCAACAGGGCCTTGGTCTGGTCTGAGGGGGTCTCATTGGCCTTCGGGTCCATAGCAAGTCCCCACCCCTCGTTGAACAGAACCCACATAACGATCGAGGGATGATTGATCCGCCCCGCGATCATCTGACGCAGTTCACGCTCAAACTGGCCGGGCATGTCGGGAATGGTCCCTTTTTGTTTCGGGTTCTCCATGGGGCGGGAACTGGGCATGTCCTGCCAGACCATAAGACCCAGCTTATCGGCCCAGTAATACCAGCGGTCGGGCTCCACCTTGATGTGCTTGCGGGCCATGTTGAAGCCGAGTTTTCGGGTCATCTCGATATCGTAGCGCAACGCCTCATCGCTGGGGGCCGTATAGATTCCGTCCGGCCAGAATCCCTGGTCTAACATACCGTTGTGCAGAACGAACTGGTTGTTCAACAAGATGCGCGTGATGCCCTGCCGATCGGGGCCGACTGAGATCTTGCGCATCCCAAAGTAGCTGGCCACCGCATCGACGCTCTTGTCCTGTTGCCTCAGCGTGACCCTGAGGTCGTAGAGGAATGGCGCATCGGGCCACCAGAGCTTCGCCTGCGGAATGGAAATTGCGATCGGCTCGCCCGGCTTGCCCGTCCCGCGAGCCACCTCTTGGCCGGCGGCCGACACCACGGCATCGACGCGCGACGAATTCTGGACATTGGCGGCGACCGCCGTCAGCAGAAGCCGCCCCCCGTCAACGTCGGGAACGAGTTTGAGATGTTCGATGTGGGACACCGCGACCGGTTCGAGCCACACGGTCTGCCAGATTCCGGTGACGGGGGTATAAAAAATCCCTTCAGGCTTCCGGGTTTGCTTGCCGTTGGGTTGCCCTCCGTCGGTCGGATCCCAAACCGAGACACTGAGCTCTTGCGGACCGCTGGGCACGAGCGCATCGGTAATGTCGTAGCTGAAACCGTCGTATCCGCCGCGATGCGTGCCGAGGATCTTGCCGTTGACCGCGACAACGGCTTCCCAATCGACCGCGCCGAAGTGGAGCAGCATCCGCCGGCCGGACCAGGCTGCGGGAATCGCCAGCGTGCGGCGATACCAGAGGCGGCTGTTTTCGTCGATCCGCTTATTGACCTGCGACAGGACCGACTCGATCGGGAAGGGAACCAGGATCTTGCCTTGATAGCTCCCAGGCGCAGGGCTTTCTTTGCCGGTGATGGCGTAGTCCCACGGACCGTTGATGTTCAGCCACTGCTGGCGGACCAATTGCGGACGAGGGTATTCAGGGAGGACGGGCTTGTCCGACGAGACCTGTTTGCCCCACCGGGTCATCGGCACCCCTTCCTTGGGCGGCCAGAAGGGGCCTGCTCCCATCGCCGATCCCAATCCCAGCACCACCACGCACGCAATTAGCGCCGCGGCGATCGGGCGGCCCCTCTGTCGTCCTTGGAAACCTTCTGCCACGCTTCTATCCTTTCGATCTCGATTTCTGGCCCAGGTAAGCCCGAATGATCTCCGGCACATGTAGGTCAGATTGTGCATGAACCGGGGGGTGTTGTCAATTTTCGGAACAGAGTCGGCTCAGTGGGGATCGAATCTCGAAACGAAAATGGCCGCAAAGGTAAGCACGAATGCCTTCGGGACCGGCGGGGTCCCGCGCTTCGCGGCCGAGGTCATTGTAGCACGAATGCAGGTGGAGTTCGATGGGCAACGGAACTGAAACAACTGACCCAGTTCCGCAATAGAACAGAGCAATTTTGGGTACTACCGGGTACTATCTTCCAGCCCTGGTACTACGACAGTATGCGACTTTTTGAGACGATTTGCGACGACTTGCCGATCGACGCAAATTTGCGTAACATTGTTGCACACAAAGGACTTTGAAGCGATTCGGCAAGACTAAAAAAGCAAACTGATAAGGACGAGGTCCCAAGTTCGAATCTTGGTGCGCCCACTGATAAAGCCTTGCGTAGCAACCAGTTACGCAAGGCTTTTCTATGGATATTTGGTAGGGATAGGCTGCTGTGCCATGCCTGTGACATGTTGCGCCGGCAAACGGCATTCCGCCTAGCTAGCCAAAGCTCACCGCTTTAACACGATTGCCTGCCAAGAAACGCTACGGGGCCGGATTTCAACAGCCCCGGGCTCAGTAAGACACAACCTATTTCAGCCACTCAGTGAAATTCTAAAGCACCGTTCTTTGAGGCAAGCTCAAGGGCTTTCTCCCAGTCAGTATAGGATTGTTGAAAGTCTTTTGATGGATGCGCCATTGCGGCCTTGTGAAATGCCAGGAAGTCGGAGTATAGCTTCTTGCATGCAACGGGCCCAATGACACCCTCGGCGTCTGAAAAGTTGATCAATTCCCAGAATGGCCCCGATTTCGCTTTCCACGCAGCGGCGTCGTACCGGGACTCCGTCTTTCCTTCGACAGTCTTTGCATCTATCGGGTGATAGCCTGCCAACTTGGCCAGTTCGTTCCGCCACCAATTGTAGCCGGTGTATGAGCCGGCTCTGAATTCAAACTGCTTCTCGAACCGGTAAATGGCCCGTGGCTTGAGATCCTTAAAACGGTCAGGAAAGTCTACTGGGGATAGGCGAACCATATTCTTCGCTTTTGGGAGCCGATCCTTGTCCACCTCGGCGTTAGGAACTTCCACAAGCCTGGAGTAGGCTGTGACATCAAGGCCAGCCAAAGCCGGGGCCGGACACAGCGCAATCAAGAAGACAATCACTAATCGACGCATTTCTAGTGCCTCCATCGAACACCCCTCTTTCCCCCAATAAATAATTAACCGCGAAAATGCGGTTGAGCTTGCTGCCGAACATAACTACCTCCAAAACCACTGCCATACGGAACATAACTACTTCCACATTACGAATGTACACCTGCAGCCTACTACGTTTCTACAAACCTGTCTACGGACAACCTGTGGAAGGTCTGTGGAAGCTCTGTGGAAGGTCTGGAGGTTTTGATGAAAAAAGCCACCCTCTCGAGTGGCTTCAGTCGTTGCCGATCGTATCGGATGCTACTTCTTTCCAGAAAATGGGCGGTAGCCCATGAATTTGTGGCACTTGGCACAGGCCCTTGCGGCCGACCTTCGCATCGATCTCGATCCGCCGGGTCCGCGCGAGTTCATTGCTCCGCTTCCACCTCCCGCTCATCGAACCGGACGGGTGGATTGCTTCGGTTGACGATCACGCCCCAGCGAAAACAGGTGGGATCGGGTCCGCAGATACATCACGCCGCCGGCCACCGCCGGCGTAGCATAGCTCAACTCGCCAAGCGGCACGCGGCTGAGAACTTCGAATTTGTCGCCCGCCATCACGACGACGATCTGCCCATTCCTGGCTACGTTGTAGAGACAGTGGTTCACCCACACCGGCGAGGCGTAGTAGGATCCACCAACTTGCCCTTTCCAGACGAGCGCCCCCGTATCCAGCCGCCGGCACGATACGCCTCCCTCGTCGGTCCAGAGGAAGAGACGGTTGTCGTAAGTCAGCGGCGTGGGAATAAGCGGAATATCGTCCTTTAATTCATAGGCCAGTTCCGCTTTTGCTCCCGCTTTGGCTCCGGCCGGTCTCACGGCGATATAACTTGAAGCCCGGGTGCCCGAGCCATGGCCGGCAATAATCAGCCCCCGGCCCAGAACGGGCGAACTCAGGGCGCGATCGAGGAACGGCTGGCCGAACTCCCAGCACAGTTTGCCCGTCCGCGGATCGACTGCCGTGATTCCGTGGGCTACGCCCGTGACGATCAGAAAGGGGCGGCCGCCTTCGTCTTCGTAGATGCAGGGAGTGGAATACGAAGAGAATGAGGTCCGCCGGTCGATCTGCCATCGCGTCTGCCCTGTCTTGCGATCCAGCGCGATCAGAGAACTCTTGCCAACGGGGTAGGGCGGATTTCGCTTGTGTCCGGGAAGCAGGTTCGGATCTTCCTGGTCGTTATTCAAGATCACGAGGCTATCGAAGAGAATCGGCGAAATGCCGTTGCCGAAAGTTGCGATGAACGGTCCCAGATTGCGGTGCCATGTTTCGCGCCCGGCGTGATCGAGAGCCAGGAGGGTCACCTCGTCAGGCGTAGACCAGGTAACGACGACGCCGTCACGGTCGACGGCCGGAGTCGCCGTGGCATACCTGCTTTCGGGATAGTCGGAATCGGTCTTTGACGGGTAATCTCTCTGCCAGACGACGCGGCCGTCGGCAGCGTCCAGACAGCACACCATTTTCCTGCCCGCGTCCGCATCGCCGCTGGTGACGAAGACCCGCCCACCGAAAACGACCGGCGAGGAATGGCCGACGCCGGGCAGCTTAACCTTCCAGTTGTAGTCTTTCTCCGTCCAGCGCGTTGGAATGGTTGTCGCATGACTGATGCCGCTGCCGTTGGGACCTCGGAAACGTGTCCATTCCTCGTCGGCCGCGCAAAGACTCGGAGCAAGTAGGAGCACGGAGATCCAAGAGTTAAATTGCAATTGCATCCTCAACCTTTTCGCTAAGACAGGGTCGCCTGGGTGTGGTCCGCCCACTCTCAGAATTATATCATAACCGGCCGGGGAAAGAATGCGCCAATTACATTGGCGTTTCTGCGATGCATCGATCGGTTGGGGCTACCAACTGAACGAAGTTGCGGCGCCGCGATCGATTCTTCCCTGCAACACGACGATAAACCGGCGCCGCCAGGCCCTGCCTGCACTAGCCCGATATCTTCGTTCGAGGGAATCACCTTGAGTTGAGAGACCGCGTTTCCGTACCTTGGGAACAAACAGAAAACCCCGCCGCAAGGCGGCGGGGTTTCAGCAAGGGCACAAAACATGCCATCGGACAGATTACTTCGGGTGCCATCCGCTGGGGCGCATCCCACCGTCGGCCTTGGTTCCACGTTATAATAGAGATGATCGCGACGGCTCCCCGACGCGCGGCGGCAGAGCCAGCCTTTTGCTCGATCCTGCGGGAACTTGACGACAACGACGACCATGGCACGCAAGAAGAAATCTATCGATCAAACGCCGATTTGTGATGCGGCGTACGTCCGGCGGATCGATCCGCGGTGGATGCCCGGTCCCGTACCGTTCCGCTTCTGGCAGGTTGAGGCCAATCGCCGCGACTACCTGATTTGGATTGCCCATAAGCAGGGCCTGCGCACCATGCAGGATCTCTATCGGCTCAAGTTTTCGGCGCATCACGCACGGAAGTACGGTGTGGGGCTCAGGGCCTATTGGGGCCGATCGGCGCGGGAGGCGGTTGAAGATTGCTTTCCCCAGCACGATTGGAAGCCCTGGCTTTTTGTCACGATTGCCGCCGGGTTCTGGAAGTCGCCTGCCAATCGGCGGAGCTACCTGGAATGGCTGGGAGAACGTTTGGGATATCGCCGCCCGGAAGACTGGTATCAGGTTACCAGTCGCGACTTTCTGCGAAATCGGGGCAAGGGGATGCTCAACGAGTACCGCGGCTCGTCGGCCTCGGCGGTGTCTGCCTCGCTGCCCGGCCAATGGTACGAGTGGAACTTCGTTCGCGCGCCCAAGGGGTTTTGGAAAACTGCCGAGAACCGGAAACGCTATCTACGCTGGCTGGGCAAGAAACTGGGGTTCCGGCAACCCCAGGACTGGTATCGGATCCAGACGGCGGACATCGCCAACCGCAATGCAGGCCGGTTGCTCAAAGAGCATTTGTCGCTCTATGACCTGATGCGCGAGTTCCTGCCCCGGCTCGACTGGGACCGCGTCGACGTCCATCGCCCTCTTACGATCGACGACATTCTGATCTGGGCCGACGCGCATCACGCCAAATACGGGAAGTGGCCAACTCCCGAATCGGGCAAGATCCCCGGCACGCGGGAATCGTGGTTGGCCGTCGAGCACTGTCTGCGCTGCGGCTATCGCGGCCTGCCCGGCGGTTCGTCTTTGGCGAAATTCCTGGAGAAATGCCGCGGCGTGCGCCTGGGCCGCAGACCGCCGCCCTTGTCGGAGAAGCAGATCCTTGCCTGGGCCGACGCTTTTTTTGCGGAAAGGGGAAAATGGCCGAACGAAGATTCCGGGCCGATCGTCGGCACCCAAGAGAAATGGGGAGGAATCGAGCGGGCCTTCCGCAAGGGCCTGCGCGGCCTTCCAGGCGGCTCCTCACTCCGCCAGTTCTTGACCCGCCGACGCGGAGCGCGGAACCAACAACGGCTTCCGCCACTGACGGAAAAGCGGATCCTGAGATGGGTACGAGCTTATCATCGAGCAACAGGCCGCCGGCCGAAGTGCGACAGCGGCCTCATCGCACAATCTGGAGGTGAGACCTGGAGCGGTGTCAACGCGACCCTCCGCGAAGGACGCCGCGGACTGCCTGGCGGATCGAGCCTGGTAAAACTGCTCCGCATGTACGGCTTGGGAGGCCCGCTCGACCGCTCCAAGAAATGAGAAAGGCCGCGAGCGCAACCTGTTCTTTCCCGCCGCGCAGCGGGGCGGGGGAGAAGGGGAGAAAGAACCGAACCATGAACCAAAGCAAACTAGACCAACTGGAAGCAAACCATGTCAACCTTGTCGATCGCCTCGTAGATGAATCCGAAAGGGGGTTGCGGGCCGACATGAAAAAAATTGACGAAATCGGAAGACTGATGCAAGAGAATTGGCATAGTATTTTTCTCATCCTTGGGGCGCTCCTTGCGCCGTTGATGCACGCTTGGCATGCCGCGGCTGCCGAGGCGGTCGCACGAACTGGGGACGAACGCGTGATCCTATCGCCAGTTCCGCCAGCCGCGCCGCATATCAACGGCCCGAAAGTCTACGGGGCTCGGCCCGGGCATCCGTTCCTGTACCGCATTCCTTGCACCGGGCAGCGGCCGATGAAGTTCGCAGCCGAAGGACTGCCCGCCGGGCTAGCGCTCGACGCCGACACCGGCATCGTCACCGGCGCCGCGCCGAAGCGAGGAGAGTACCGGATGACGCTGAGGGCCCAAAACTCACAGGGCAAGGCCCAGCGGCCGTTCAAGCTGCTGGCCGGTGACATGTTCGCGCTGACGCCGCCGATGGGCTACAATCACTGGTACACCCACTACAATCGCATCACGCAGGAACTGATGCAGCAGGCTGCCGATGCGGTTGTTTCCAGCGGTATGGCCGACGCGGGCTACCAGTACGTGAACGTCGATGGCTGCTGGCAGAACGCGCCCTCCCTGAGCAAATACCAGACCGATCCCAGGCGCGTGGGCCCGCTCCGCGACGCCCGCGGGAACATCATGCCCAACGTCCGCTTCCCGGACATGAAGCGCCTGGCCGACTACATCCACACCAAGGGGCTGAAAGCCGGGATTTACACTTCGCCGGGGCCGTTTGACTGTGCCGGCTTTGCGGGCAGCTACCAGCACGAGGCGCAGGACGCCCGGCAGTTCGCGGCCTGGGGCTACGATTTCGTGAAGTACGACTGGTGCTCCTACGGGCAAGTGACCGGCGGGAAACCCGACCTCGCCGCCATGCAGAAGCCGTTCCGGCTCATGGGAGACCTGTTGCGGCAGCAGCCTCGTGACATCGTACTCAACCTCTGCCAATACGGCATGGGTGACGTCTGGAAATGGGGCGCGGACGTGGGCGGCCATTCCTGGCGGACCGGCGGCGACCTGGGCTTCGAATTGAACCACATCTTTGAGGTCGCGCTGAAGAACTGCGCCCTGCGCGAGTACAACAAGCCGGGCGCCTGGAACGATCCGGACTACATCCAGATCGGCTGGATCGGCTCACAACGCGGTGCTACCTTCGAACTGCCGCAGCCTTGTCCGCTGACGCCGAACGAACAGTACAGCTTCATGGGACTGTGGTGCCTCATGGCGTGCCCGCTCTTCTACAGCGGGGACATGAGCAAGCTGGACGAATTCACTGTGCGGATCCTCTGCAACGCGGAACTCATCGAGATCAACCAGGACTCGCTCGGCCAGTGCGCACGGGTACTGACGCGCAGCAAGGAGAGCTTCATCCTGGTCAAGGACCTCGATGACGGCGCGAAGGCGGTCGGTTTCTGCAACCAGTCCCACTTTCGCCAACGGCTGACGATGAAGTGGGCCGACACGGGCCTCGCCAAGCCTGCGCGAGTGCGCGATTGTTGGCGCGGCATCGATTTGAAGGGGGCGGCAGACCGCTACGAGATCGACGTGCCGCCGCGCTTTGTCGAGGTCCTCCGACTCTGCCCGAGATAAAGCCTTAGTCCTTGAACCCGCTCAGCTATATAGCCAGGCCCGCATGCGGCTGCTGACGCAGGAGGCGACGAAGAGAACTACGATGGTGGCAGCGGTCACGGGAATCAAGGCCCTGGTCAACAGAGCGGCGGCGGGAAGCAAAACCACCATCAGTAGCACCAGAACGGTACACGCCAGCCAAACAAAGCCTTCATGAATCATCTGTACAATACCTCGCATAATTTGTTTCTCTCCTTCAGCCCCAAGGGGGCGCGACAACCACTTGCTCGATTCAAGGCCCAAACGCTTCAACTTATTGTCGCGCCCCAAAACATACGTCATGGTCCGATTTTCGATGCTTTGGACGTGCTAAACAAAGCCAGGGCCATATGTTCAAGGGTCATATGCAATTGGCGTTCCATGCAATTGTGGACAGTCGCCGCAAGCTCGCTGCAAATGTCGTAACCATCACGTACCAAAAGCCTTACTGCGTTACAACGAGACCTTGACAGGCGATTGGCCGCATCTGCACAGCGCAAACTTTTTCAACGCGCGTTGATTTATTCAACAATTTGTGCTAGTCTTAGGGCATGGTCAAACGTCTCTTTCAGTCGCTCGGTTTTCGCCTGCTGGCGCCGTTGTTTCTGGCGGTTGGCGGTGTCTTGGCCTGCTACGCCTTCATCAGTTTCCGCTCGACCGAGGACCATTTCCTGCACTTGGTGCGGGGCGATGTCGAGCGCAGCAGCGGCATGATCAAACGGGCGACGCATGACGCCATGCTCAACAACCGCAAAGGCGACGTCCAGGCCACCATTTCCCGCTTGGCCGAGACGCCCGATATCGCCGCCATTCGCATCTACGACAAGACCGGCCGGATCGTCATGTCGGCCCAGGCCGGCGAGATTGGCCAACGCATCGAGGCCGACACCGAGACGTGTCGTGCCTGCCACCAAGATGACCGCACGACCAAGGCGGCCATCTTACAGCCCGGCAAACGCGCGCACGAGGAACTGCGGCCCGCGGTCTTGCGCCACTTGTCGGCCATCGAGTCGGAGCCGGGCTGCGTGGCTTCCCAATGCCACGCCCACACGGCCGATCAGGCAGTTTTGGGGGTGCTCGACCTGGAGATGTCCACCGCGCCGATGACCGCCGCCTTGGCTACCGCCAAACACCAGTTCCTCTGGGCCACTTCGATCCTCATTTTTGTCGTCTTGGCGGTTGTGGCGGTCTTCATTCGCCAGGGGCTTCAGACGCCCATCGCGCGGCTTTGCTCGTGTACGCGGCGGATTGCCGAGGGCGACCTCGACAGCCGCGTGGAAGTGTCCGGGCAGGACGAGTTAGCCGAACTCGGGCAGGCCTTCAATCACATGGCCGAGGACCTGTCGGCCGCCCGCCGCGAGATCACCGCGTGGTCGCAGGATCTGGAAAGGAAAGTGGCGGAGAAGACTGCGGAACTGCAGCAGGCCCAGCGACAGGTGCTGCACATGGAAAAAATGGCGTCGCTGGGAAAACTTTCGGCAACTGTCGCCCACGAGATCAACAATCCGCTGACGGGGATGTTGATCTATGCCGGTCTGAGCCGCCGCGACTTGCAGGGGCAGGCGTTGGACCCGGCCGTGCGGGAAGAGGTCATGCGCTATCTTTCGGTGATCGAGCGCGAATGCCGCCGCTGCGGCGGCATCGTGCAAAACCTGCTGCTGTTCGCCCGGCGGAGCGGGGCCAGCATGGCACCGGTCGACGTCAACGACGTGGTCCGTCAAAGTCTGATGCTCGTCGAACACCACTTGCACATGAGCGGCCTGAAACTGCAGGCAAGGTTCCTGGAAAACGACAGTTGCATCACGGCCGACGCAGGACAATTGCAGCAGGCCCTAGTGGCCCTGCTGGTCAACGCGGTCGAGGCCATGAGCGGCGTGCCGGAAGGGCAAGGCGCGTTGGTCGTGGCCCTGCAGGGCACGGCGGACTCGATACGGATCGATATCGGCGACAACGGCATTGGCATCCCCAGCGACGTTTTGCCGCAGATCTTCGAGCCGTTCTTCTCCACCAAGGAGGCCGAAAACGGTGTCGGCCTGGGATTGTCGGTAGTCTACGGCATCGTGCAACGGCATGCCGGCCGCATCGAGGTCGATTCCCAAATCGGCAAGGGAACGACGTTTCACTTGACGCTGCCCCGCAATCCGTCTGAGAAACCCGCCGCCTAGGACAGAACCATGCCCTGCGAACGCATCCTGATCGTCGACGACGAGTTCTCCATCCGCGACTCGCTCGAACACTGGTTCCGCAAGGACGGCTACGAGGTTCAGGTGGCGGCCGATGCCAGTCGCGCCTGGGAGGCGATGCAAGTGGCGGCCTTCGACGTGGTGCTCTCGGACGTGCGGCTGCCGGGCATGGACGGCATGCGCTTGCTCGAGCAGATCCGCCGCGCGTTCCCCACGACGATCGTGGTCATGATTACAGCGTTTGCTTCCGTCGATACCGCCGTGCGTGCTCTGAAACTGGGGGCCGCCGATTATGTCACCAAGCCGATCAATCCGGAAGAGCTGAGCCACGTGGTGGCCCAGGCCCTGGCCCAGCAACGATTGCGCGAAGAGAACCTGCGGCTGCGGGGCACGATCGACGAAATGGCGGGCGAGCAGCAGATCGTCGGCCAGAGTCCGGCCATGCGCAAGGTCCTGGAGTTGATCGAGCACGTCGCCAAGACCGAGGCCACGGTGCTGATCCTGGGAGAGAGCGGGACCGGCAAGGAACTTGTGGCACGCGCCATCCATGCCGCCAGCAAGCGCCGCTACGCGCCGCTCGTGGCCGTGAACTGCGGCGGCCTGCCCGACAGCCTGCTGGAAGGCGAACTCTTCGGCCACGAGAAAGGGGCCTTCACCGGCGCCGACGAGCCGCGCAAGGGAAAGATCGAGCTGGCCGACGGCGGCACCTTGTTCCTCGATGAGGTCGGGGCTATCAATCTCAAGATGCAGGTCGATCTGCTCCGCGTGCTGGAGACCCACGAGGTCTTCCGCCTCGGCGCCGGCCAGCCGCGGAAAGTCGACTTTCGCGTCGTCTGCGCCACTAACGACAACCTCGACCGGGCGATCAGGGAAGGCCGTTTCCGCGAGGATTTTTATTACCGCATCAACGTCTTCACTATCGCGTTGCCTCCCTTGCGGGCACGGCGCGGCGACATCCCCGCCCTGGCACAGCACTTTGTCGAGCGTTTCGCCCGGCAGATGGACAGCCGCATCACCGCCATCTCGCCGGAGGCCATGGAACTGCTGCTGAACCAAGATTGGCCGGGCAATGTCCGCGAGCTTTCCAACGCCATCGAACGGGCCATGGTGGTTGGCCGGCCACCGGCCATCATGCCCGGCGATCTGCCGATCCGAAACGAGCGCGGCGGCGCCCCGCCAGTACAGTCGCTGGACGAGGTCGAGAAACAGCACATTGCCGCCGTGCTAATCAGCACGGACGGCAACGTCACCCGCGCCGCCGAGATCCTCCAGGTGGACCGGGTCACAGTCTATAACAAGATCAAGAAGTACGGCCTGAGGCAATAAATCTTCGCCCGTTGACAAGCGCTGTTCCCTCAAATAATCTAGGGATTGCAACCGGTCAGTGCAGTCCTTGGCGGAAAGAGTGAACATGTGCGCGACGAGAATAAAAACACGGTGGTTCGGCTTGTTGGTTTTCGCGGCCGCAGTTTTGTCCGCGGCGAGACTTCCGGCAGCAACGCCCGTAACTTGGCTGCTGGATACCAGCGGTACGTGGAGCACCGCGAGCAACTGGAGTTCCAGTCCGGCCCTGCCCGGTCCCAGCAACGATGTGTTCATCGACCCCTCGGGAGGAACCACGATCACCGTTACGCACTCTCAGGGCAATGATACCGTGCACAGTCTGCAGTGCGACGAGAACATGGTGCTCTCGGGCGGGTCGCTCACCGTGTCCGCCGCCTCGCAAGTCACCGGCAGCCTCACCGTTGGCGCAGGCGCGGGACTGATTGCCAGCGGAAGCGGCGCGGGGCTGACCGCCAGCGCTGCAACGATCATCGACGGTTCCAGCCTCGCTGCACTCGGCGGACAGATGAATCTATCGATGGCCACGTCCTACGTGTACCCGGGCACCACCGCCTTTGCCGGCCCGAGTTTTACCGCCAGCGGCGCCAACGCCATGCTGAATCTCTCCGGTCTGACTACCTTGAAAGGTCCCACCGGATCGTTTGCCCAGTTGACGATCACGGCTACCAGCGGCGGCTACGTCGATTTGCACAACCTGCCGGCCTACACCACCGGCACGGTCCAAGTACTGTCCAGTGGGAGCAACAGTGTCGTGGACCTCAGCGGCATGACCAGTTTCAGCGCCAGCAGCGCCTCCAACGGCCCAGCGGGCATCACCGCGAGCAACGGCGGCACGGTGCTGATGGGCAATCTGACCACACTTTCCGGCGTGAACCTGATCATGAACGGCACGGGCACGATGTCCACCGGCCAGATCACCAGTTTCACCAGCGGCACGGCCACGGTCAGCGGCGGTGCGCCCGACTTCACGGGCATGACCGACATCGATGGGGCGAGCTTCCAGGTGAACGGCGGCATCACAGTGGCCGTGCCCAACGCGACCAGCTACATCGACCGAAGCACCGGCGGCTTCGTGAACGACTACCTCACGGCCAGCGGGTCCAACTGCAAGCTGGACCTCTCCGGTCTCAGGACTTTGCAAGGCCCCACGGGTGCCTTTGGGCAATTGACGATCACGGCCACGGCCGGCGGCTATGTCGATCTGCGAAACCTGCCGACCTACACCACCGGCACGGTCCAAGTACTGTCCAGTGGGAGCAACAGCGTGGTGAACCTCAGTGGCATGACCAGTTTCAGCGCCAGCAATGCCCAGAACGGCCCGGCGAGCGTCGCCGCGAGCAACGGCGGCACGGTGCTGATGGGCAATCTGACGACACTCTCCGGCGTGAACGTGATCATGAACGGCACGGGCACGATGTCCACCGGCCAGATCACCAGTTTCACCGGCGGCACGGCCACGGTCAGCGGCGCCGCGCCGAACTTCACGAGCATGACGGATATCGACGGGGCGAGCTTCCAGGTGAGCGGCGGCATCACGCTCGCCCTGCCTAAGGCGACGAGCTACATCGATCGCAGCACGACTGGCTTCGTGAACGACTACCTTACAGCCAGCGGCTCCAACAGCATACTGAACCTCTCCAGCCTTACGACGTTACAAGGCGGCTCGGGAGCCTTTGCCACGCTAACGATCGCGGCCAGCAATGGCGGCTATGTCGATCTGCACAACCTTACGAACTTGACGGGGCCTCCCGGGGCGTTTGGTCAATTGACGATCACGGCCTCCAGCGGCGGCTATGTCGATCTGCGGAGCCTGCCAAGCTACTCCACCGGCTCGGTCCAAGTGTCGGCCAGCGGTAGCGGCAGCGTGGTGAATTTGGGCGGCATAACCAGCTTCAGCGCCAGCAGCGCTTCCAACGGCCCGGCCGGTATCACTGCCAACAACGGCGGGACGGTCCTGTTGGGGTCGGGCACGGTGCCAATTTCCGGCACGAACGTGAGCGCCGGCAATGGCGGTACGATCACCGCCGGCGGTCTCCTGATCCAGAGCACGGGCACATTGACGGTGGCCTCCGGCGGAACCCTGAATATGCCATCGCTGCAGCTCTCCGGCGGCGTGATCGCGGGCAGTGGGCCCCTGAATCTGTCCATCGCGGGGACCGGCGGGACGTTGCAACCGGTCGCCGCCAGCAGCAGCTTGATACTCAATGATCCGCTGGTTCTGAGCGGCCCCTTGACAAAGGCAGGTAGCGGCATGGTGACGTTGGCGGCCAACGGCAACTCCAGCACTGGGCTCACCATCTCTGCGGGAACGCTGCTGGTAAACGGATCGCTTTCCGTGGGCACCGTTGCCGTGCAGGCTAACGCCACGCTTTCGCTGAATGGCACGCTCGATTGGCAATTGAATTCGCTCACGGACGACCAAAGCGGGACACCGGGCGTCGATTTCAACCAGGTCCTGCTCAGCGGAGGCAACTTGACGGGCACGAACCCCATCCTTTCGCTCGCATTCGCCGGCTCGACAAGCCCGGACGATGGCAGCCCCTTCTGGAACCAGGACCACACGTGGATGGTGGTCGACAACACGGGCACAGGAAGCGAGGCTCTGTCGGGCCTGACGATTGCCGGTTACGGAACCAACGGAGCGGGCGCGGAAGGCTCATTCAGCACAAGCGTTGGCAACGGTCCTGGAGGCGATTTGCTGCTCGATTGGACCTCGGCCGTTCCCGAACCGTCGTCGCTCGCCTTGCTTGCCGCCGGTGCTGTTACTCTGTCCGGCTGCGGCTGGCGGCGACGAAGGCAAGTGCGGCGGGCAACTTCTTTAGCGCGCAGCGCGGACCCGGTTGTCTCCAACAGCGATGGATGGGACTCGGAAGAGGACGGCCCGGCGATCCTCGCCTTCCCGTCGCGTAGCGCACGATCGGCACGGCGCGCGGCCTGATATTGCTCTTGGTCTCATTTATCCCGCCGCTCCAGGTGCTCGACGCCGCTGGTCACCAGCGGCGCGGCAGCGCCGGGCGCGTGCGGCCACGTGACGTCGCGCAGCACCAGTCGCTGCACGCGGTCGGCAATCAGCCCCGATCGCAAGTCGTCCTTCACGCAGTTCAGGCGGACGTTTTCCATGGTCAAGTCCTGCACGTTTCGCAGGTAGAACCCCCAGGCGGGCAAGGGACGCGGATCGTTCGCGGGTACGCGCACCGGTTCCTTGGCGGCCGCGGCTGTTCCACCGCCGGCGAACTCGATGCTCACGTCGCGGAAGCTCACTTCGCCAAAAGGCGTCTCCGCCCAGCTTTCCACGGAAGCCGCGGTATAGTATACGCCCGTGGCCTTCACGCGGCTGACGGCGATCCGCCCCGCCGTGTTGCCCTTGTTGAGCACGAAATAAAAGGGCGTTCCCACCTTGTCCATCGTGATGTCGCGGATCGTCACGTCGTCAAGCCTGCCTTGCGTGCCATCCCAGGAGCCAGGCTCGATATTCAGTCCGGCGAGGCAGTTGTGGCGGTCCGAGGTACGGTGCGGATGCTCTCCCGGGCCGTACATACGGCACTTCTCGATCACCAGGTGCGCGGCGGGACCGAGCAGGCGCACGCAGTTGCAGGAAGAGTTGAGCACGCAATCGCTGATCCGCACACGATCCCAGTAGCGGCCGGCGATCGAATCGTCGCCGGTCAGGAACCGGCAGTTGGAGATGGTCACGTCGCGACAGGGCTGCTCGCGGCAGCCACGGAAGTGGACGCCATCCCAACCGCCCGTGATCTTGACGTTGCTGATCGTCACGTGGTCGGTCATCTCAAAAAGCACCGCGTAGTTGCCTGAATCCTTGACCGAAATCTCGCGGATGGCCACGTCGCGGCAATGGCCCAGTACGATCGTGTGCGGCCCGCGCATGTGCTCCTCGCCGTGGGCATCGAACACCTTCCGTCCGTCGATCAGGCCCGGCCCGCTGATCGTGATATTGTGCGCGTTATCGGCCAGCAGCAGCGCGCGGTGCCAGTCAAATGCCTGTGCTTCCGGCATGATGGACGGCGGGACAAGGTTGTGATAGTCCTTCAGGTCCGTGCTGCCGCAGAGCGTGGCGCCGGCCTCCAGGTGCAACTCGACGCCACTGCGAAGAAACACCGTGCCCGACAGGTAATTGCCGGCCGGCAGTTTGACCAGGCCTCCCCCCGCCGTCGAGCAGGCCTCGATAGCCTTATTGATTGCCGCCGTGTCCGCACTCCGGCCATCACCCTTGGCGCCGTAATCGCGCACGTTGAACAGCTTGGCCTCCGCGGCGTCGAACTGCCCGATGTTTACGGAGAACAACACGGCGGCCAGCAGCACCGCCGGCCCGAATACGTTTCTCATGGCAAAATCTCCTTCCCTCGCATGGTAACGGCTGTCAGGCAGTATGTCAATCTGCCGTAGCGCACGTGTGGGGCCGATTGCGCTGTTCCCATACCCTTGCGGCGCAAGGGTGTGGAAAGCGGTGCCAAACAACGCTCTCCGCAAGACGGCGACGAGGCGGTCATTGATTCGGATTCTTAGACCACGAGCGGGCTCTTGCGGGGGTGTACTGCGATGTACCCGCGTTTACTCCGCATTGCCGGTCGAGGTCTGCCGCGTTCGCGGCACCATGTGAATAGCCGCGGGTGGAGCGCAGCGCAACCCGCGGTTACGATATGCCAATGCGATCTCAGCCGCGTTAGCGGCGACACATTCCCTGCTCAATGAACATCGGCGATTGCTCCGCGAAAACGGCGTTCCGTACGACGAACCATACCTGGCGTGAACCTCGTCGTGCCACTACGTGGCACACGCAACCACATGAATCCGACTCCGCGGGTTGCGCTGCGCTCCACCCGCGGCTATTCACAGGTGACCCCTACGCGGTCGCAAGCCTCGCCTTGCCACCCCCACTTGAACTCCCGGGTTGTACGGCGGCCGTCGGCGAAATGCCGGCTAGGTCTTGCACCGCAACCCATCCCCGCCTACCATGATTACATAGTGCCCGGTGAAAGCATGCCACTCCATAGGCTTACCCGTCTTGCCAGTCAAAACTCATAAGGCGGGACTTTAGCAGGCGTTTGCACCTAAAGCGGAAAAGCCTATAATGCACGGACCACATCGGAGACCGGCTCCTTAGAAGAGCGGCGTGCCATTGCTGGCCATCGCCCGCAGCGCATGGTGCAGTAGAGTCCGTTTATCCGACGACATTGTTTCCCGGAGCCGTCAAGGCATGACTTCCGCAAATGTTTCCGCCGCTTCTCGCCCAAGCGTCCACCGCGTGGCCCTGGCCCAGATTGCGCCCGTGCTGGCCGACCGACAGCGAAACGTGGGCATACACTTGGAACAAATCCAGGCGGCCAGGGCGCAAGAGGCGGATCTGATCGTCTTCCCGGAACTGTCGCTCACCGGCTACTTCGTCCGCGACATGGTGCCCGATGTGGCCATCGCGCCCGACGCTGCGGAGATCCGCGAGCTATTGCAAGCCGCCGGGCCGATGGCCGTGGTGCTGGGGTTCGTGGAAGAGTCGGCCCAGCATCGCTTTTACAACACGGCCTTGTATGCCGAGGGCGGACGGATCGTCCATCTGCACCGCAAGGTTTATCTGCCCACCTATGGACTGTTCGACGAGCAACGCTATTTTGCCGCGGGCGAGCGGTTCCTGGCGTTCAATACGGCCCGTTTCGGACGCATGGGCATCTTGATCTGCGAAGACTTCTGGCACCTCTCGGCCGCCGCCATCATGCAGGCCGAGGAGATCGACGTGTTGGTCTGCCCGTCGAACTCGCCCGGTCGCGGTATCGATGGACCGCGGGTCCGCACGGCCGACACCTACGAGCACCTCTCGAAGGCCTACGCCCAACTCATGGGCGCGGTGGTGATCGTCGTCAACCGCGTGGGATTCGAGGACGGACTCTGTTTCTGGGGCGGCAGTTCCGTCACGGGGCCGGACGGACAAACGATCGCCCAGGCCGCGCAACTCGACGAAGCGTTGACCCTGGCTGCTTTCGATGCGGCCGACCTGCGCCGCCAGCGGCTGATTACGCCGCTGGCCCGCGACGAACGCTTGCTGTTGACCATCGAGGAACTCCATCGCATCAAACGGAACCGTTATGGCTGTTGAACCCTGCGCGAACGACCTGGCGATCAACCCCGAACTGGTCACGGCGATCCTCACCCGCTTCATTCGCACGGAGATCCGCCGCGCCGGGTTCCAGCGGGCGGTGATGGGCCTGTCCGGCGGCATCGATTCCAGCGTGGTCACTTTCCTGGCCGCTCTGGCCCTGGGACCGGACAATGTGCTGGCGGTGACCATGCCCTACAAGACATCCAGCGGGGCAACCGTGCGCGACGCCCGCGCAGTGATCGAGCACCTGGGCGTGCGTACGGTCGAGGTGCCGATCAGCGGCCAGATCGACGCCTATTTTGCCCAGTTTCCCGAGGCTTCGCGGATGCGGCTGGCCAACAAGTGCGCCCGCGAGCGGATGACTGTGCTCTACGACCAGAGCGCCGCCTTCAACGCCCTGGTGCTGGGCACGAGCAACAAGAGCGAGTTGCTGCTGGGCTATGGCACGCAGTTTGGCGACATGGCTTCGGCGATCAATCCTATCGGCGATCTTTACAAGACGCAACTCTATCCGTTGGCCGCCCATCTGGGCGTGCCGGGCGATATTCTCGCGAAAACGCCCACCGGCGACCTGTGGGTCGGGCAGACCGACGAAGGCGAACTGGGCTTCACCTATGCGGAGGTCGACCGCTTGATGGTTCTGCTGGTCGATCGCCGCTGGCGCCGCGCCGAACTGATCCAGGCGGGTTTCGCCACAGAGTTCGTCGATCGGGTGGCCACGCTCATTCGCCGCAACCATTACAAGCGCCGCATGCCCGTGATCGCCAAGCTCTCGCCGCGGACCATGGACCGCGACTTCCGCTACGCCCGCGACTGGGGAACGTGAGGGAGCGGGGACGAAGGGGAGCAGGGGAGAAAGGGAGAAAGTTCAACTTCTCCCCTGTTCCCCTTCTCCCTTTCTCCCCTGCTCCCCTTCTCCCTTTCTCCCCTGCTCCCCTTCTCCCTTTCTCCCCTGCTCCCCTT
>CAZTPX010000142.1:0-24464 GCA_964615095.1 uncultured Planctomycetaceae bacterium
CTCGCGACACCACTCGGCCATCAACTCAAGGTAGGCGGCATAGTCGCCCTCGTTGGAGAACGTCTGCTGGCGACGGTTTCCACGTTGGGTTATGTGGTGCGTGGCGACGGTGCGGGATTGCTTTCCCGAATATGACTGGAAGGACTGACTCTTCCCGCAGGCTGCCTTTGGATGCTGGGATGATCCTTCCAGCCAGCGGAGCAGATACTCGGCTGGGCCGACACCTATTTTGCCACCCACGGGAAATGGCCTATTGTGAAGTCCGGGCCGATCGCCGGGATCGGCGAGACCTGGGGCGGCGTCGCTGCGGTCGTGTGGAAGAGGAGTCGAAACAGGAATGCATCTAGTATTGGCAAGATGAGGTGATGCGTGGCAGATTCTTGGCATGCCACAGTAGCAAGGGTAGTCCCTCCAACGGCCGGCATCCTATCCCTCACTTGAGATCCCGTACTTCTTCCGCTTCCGATACAGCGTGCTCGGGTTGATTCCCAGCTTTGTCGC
Source organism: uncultured Planctomycetaceae bacterium (assembly GCA_964615095.1). Classification (GTDB taxonomy): domain Bacteria; phylum Planctomycetota; class Planctomycetia; order Pirellulales; family Thermoguttaceae; genus JANXQG01. The sequence goes on from CAZTPX010000142.1 coordinate 502, forward strand.
TGCTTCCCCAATCGAAGCCGTGGAGGCCAGGATGTGGCGGATGTACTCGGCCTCCATCTGTTCGAGTGTTGCCGCTTCGCCCGCGATTTCCAGCCTGTCCCCACTGCCAACGCCCGCGGAATGTGGGTGACCGATCTGCGAGGGTAGATCGGCCAGCGTAACCACCGGACCGGCGGCGAGAATGACTCCCCGCTCGATGGCATTGCGCAGCTCGCGGATGTTGCCCGGCCAGGCATAGCGCAGGAGGGCATCGCGCACCGACTCGGCAAACCCGGTTATGGCTTTGCCGTCCTGTTGGGCGTAGAACCGCAGCAAGTGCTCGGCCAAGGGCAGGATGTCGGCTGGCCGGTCGCGCAACGACGGCACGGTCACTTCGATGACGTTCAACTGGTAGTAGAGGTCCTCAAGGAAGCTGCCGGCGGCCAGTTCGGCCTCCAGGTTGCGGTTGGTGGCGGTGACGATGCGAACGTTGGCCGCCCGCGTCTGCGATTCACCCACTTGCTCGTAGCACCGCTGTTGCAGCAAGCGCACGAGTTTCGGCTGCAAGCCCAGCGGCAAATCGCCTATTTCGTTGAGGAAAAGGGTGCCGCCCTCCGCAAAGGCCACCTTTCCCATCGTGTCTCGCTGGGCGCCGTTGGAGCCGCCATGCACGTATCCGAATAGTTCGCTCTCCAGGAGTTCAGCGGAAAGGCCCGGACAATGAACCGTGACCAGTTGCCGGGCGGCACGCGGACTGCGGGCATGGACCGCCGCGGCCAACACGGCCTTGCCCACGCCGCTTTCGCCGCGGAGCAGGATGGTGGCCTCGCTAGCCGCGGTCTTGAAGGCCACATCCAAGGCCTGGCGCATTATGGGCTCGCGGGTCTGCAGTTCCACTTCAGACACGGCCCAGTCCACCTGCTCCTGCGATTGGCCGACTTGGTTCAAAGATTGGGCACTCTTGCGGGCTTCGTCGGCCGGCGGGCTGGGCGCCACAAGCGAAGTGTCATCCATCAGCAGTGTATTCATGATCGATATTCCTGCCTGGTGTGAAGCAATCCATTGAGCGGCAAGCCCGGGAGGTTTTCGCCATTCTTATCACGGGCAGCGCGCGGCTGAATCGTGCGTCTTGCAATCTGCCTGATTCAGCGTGCAATTTGCGATGCCGCGGGACCATGTCGCCTGCAGGGCATTTTTTGTAAACCCCGCCGACGTAATCCCTTATGAATTCCGGCTCGACTCCGGCACGCCGCATGCTTCCAGGAAGAATGCAGATACAGTGCCGTTGCGAGTCGAGCCAAGACCGAATGCGTGAGGCGAAGACCCGGGCGGCTTTCTAGGACGCCTGGGAAGCGAGGACACGCCATGTGTTCACTTGATAAGGAGTAAGAGCTGTGGAAGCTATGGACCTTTGGGTTTGGTTACCGGCCATGATGCTATTAGGGCTGGCGGCATTCGGCTTGCTGTTCGCCTTCGTGCCGCTGTGTGACAAGGTATGAAAGGAAACGTGAAATGGTTGCTCTGACCTGGCTGACTGCCGTAGTTACGGCACTGCTATTGGTTTATCTGTTCGCCGCGCTGGTGCGGCCGGAATGGTTCTAAGCCGTCTTTTATCGTGAAAGGCACATAACGATGTTTCATCCTCACATTTGGTTTCTTCCACTTCTAGTCTATGGCGCGACGTTCGTGCTAGCGGTCCCCATCGGCCTCTACATGGCCCGCGTGTTCGACGGCGGTCTCCGCGTGCCCAAATGGCTGCGATGGATCGAGTCGCGACTGGATACCGGCGCACAAAACTGGAAACAGTATGCGCTGGCCTTCATGGTTTTCAACCTACTGACGTTTGTCGTAGGCTTTGCGATACTGACCCTGCAACCCTACCTGCCGCTGAACCCGGACGGCAAGAAAATGCTCGCGCCGACCACGATCTTCAACACGGTCTGCTCGTTCTTGACGAATACCAATCTCCAGGACTACTCGGGCGAGGTCCACCTGTCGTACTTCAGCCAGATATTCTTCATCTGCTGGAAGCAGGCGCTATCGCCGATGATCGGCATGGCGGCCCTGTTGGCGATCATTCGCGGCCTGCGCGGCGACAAGCACATGGGCAATTTCTACGTCGACCTGTGGCGGGGGACGGCCTACGTTTTCATTCCGCTTTGCCTGCTTGTTGCGGTACTGCTCGTGGCCAGCGGCGTGCCCATGACGCTGGATGGCAACGCCCAGGCGACCACGCTCGAGCCGGGGGCCATGGGGACCGACAGTAATGGCCAACCCACCTTGGTCCAACAGATTGCCCGCGGCCCCGTGGCCGCCATCGTTGCGGTCAAACAATTCGGCACCAATGGAGGCGGCTTCTTCGGCGTCAACAGCGCCCATCCGTTCGAGAACCCCAATGAGTTCAGCAATCTTCTGTGCTGTATCGGAATCTTCCTGCTGCCCGTGGCGACGCTGGTGATGTTCGGCAAGATGCTCAAGCGTTACCGCGACGCGGCCGTGATTTTCGGCGTGATGCTCGTACTTTCCGTGGGGACCGTTGCCTGGGCGATTTGGTACGACACGCTCAAGCCGAATCCCGCCCTGACCGCGCATGCCGCGCGGACCTACACCTTGCCCGGCGCCTCCGGCGCCAACCAGGCGGCGCCGAACGATTTGGCGGTCCCGGCGGTTGCCGGCCTTCCCGTAGACCAGTCGCTAGGCAACCTGGAGGGCAAGGAGCTCCGTTTCGGGACGGCGGCGGGCGCCACCTGGGCGGCCTTGACGACGAACACTTCCAACGGCTCGGTGAACTGCATGCATGACAGCCTCAATCCGCTGGCCGGGCTGGTCCCGCTGACCGGCATGTGGCTCAACTGCATCTGGGGCGGGGTCGGCGTGGGACTCATCAACCTGCTGATCTACCTCGTCATTGGCGTCTTCCTCGCGGGGCTGATGGTCGGCCGGACGCCGGAATACATGGGCAAGAAGGTCGAGGCGCGGGAGATGAAACTGGCGGCCCTGGCCTTGTTGATCCATCCCTTGATGATCTTGGGCCCGGCTGGCCTGTTTGCGGCCACCGACTGGGGTATCAAGGCGGAGAGCAATCCGGGGGCCCACGGGTTCTCCCAGGTTCTTTATCAATTCACTTCGTGCTCGGCCAACAACGGCTCCGGCTTCGAAGGCCTGGGCGACACTTGGGGCTTCAACAATCCCGACGACAATCCCTCGCCACCGGCGCCGGAAAGCCGGCCGCTGGACATCGCCACGGGCCTGGTGATGCTGTTCAGCCGATTCATACCGATCCTCGCTCCTATCGCCTTGGCGGGGAGTCTGGCGGCCAAGCGACCTACACCCATTACCGTGGGCACTTTGCGGACCGATTCGCTCACTTTCGGTTTCGTCCTGCTGGGCACGATCCTGCTCGTGGGGGCGTTGCTCTTCCTGCCGGTGGCCGCGCTCGGGCCGATTGCCGAGCATTTCGGGCCGCTGCCCTTTGGAGGTTAAGCCATGAAGACACATGAGGAAATGATTACAGAACATGATCCTGAGAAAAGGAACGAGAATATGTCCAGTACGCTCATGCAAGAACCGACCGCGCAGGCCCCTGCGCTGGACGAACTCAAACTGGCGCGGCGGCACAGTCGCAAAGCGGGCGTCTTCGACCCCGAGTTGGTCAAGACCGCCTTCCGGCAGTCGTTCGTCATGCTCCGCCCCGACATCCAGTGGAAGAACCCGGTGATGTTCGTGGTCGAAGTGGGAACGGTGTTGACGATCATCTATACGATCGCCAACCTCCTGGGCTACCAGAGCGCGGCAGGGCTCAGCTATCTGTTGGCCCTGGATTTCTGGCTGGTGGCGACACTGTTGTTCGCGAACTTCGCCTCGGCCATCGCCGAGGCCCGCGGCAAGGCCCAGGCCGACGCCCTGCGGAAGACGCGGCGGGCCACGCCGGCCCGTCGTTTCCGTGCGGACGGGACGGTCGAGCAGACGGTTTCCACCGCGCTCCGCGCGGGAGACCACGTGGAAGTGGTTGCCGGCGAGGTGATTCCCGGCGACGGCGAAATCCTCGATGGCGTGGCCTCCATCGACGAGTCGGCGATCACCGGCGAGTCGGCTTCCGTGATCCGCGAGGCTGGCGGGGACCGCTCCGGCGTCACGGGCGGAACGCGCGTCCTTTCGGACCGCATCGTCGTCGAGATTACGGCCCCGCCTGGCGGTTCCTTCCTCGACCGCATGATCGCCCTGGTCGAAGGGGCCATCCGCCAGCGGACGCCCAACGAGATCGCCCTTTCCATCGTGTTGGCGGCTTTCACGCTGATCTTCCTGATCGTGACGGCCACACTCTGGCCGTTCGCCTACAATGTCGAGTTGTACATGAAAGACTATGCCGGCGCCGGCGAGCGGCTCTTGAGCCTCGGCACCGACGTGCCGACCTTGGTGGCCCTGCTGGTGTGTCTGATCCCCACGACCATCGGCGCCCTTTTGGCGGCCATCGGCATCGCCGGCATGGACCGCGCCTTGCGGGCCAACATCATGGCCAAGAGCGGCAAGGCGGTGGAAGTCGCGGGTGACGTCGATACGCTGCTCCTGGACAAGACAGGAACCATCACCATCGGCAACCGCCGGGCAACGCAGTTCGTGCCCTTCGACGGTTTTTCGGCCGCCGACGTTGCCCGCCTGGCGGCCCAGGCCTCGGCCGCCGATCAAACGCCCGAGGGCAAGAGCATCGTGGAATTGTTCCACCAGTTCGGCGGTTCGGGTACTGCCGGGCAGAAGGTGCATGGCGGCAGTGCCGACGTGCCGGTTCCGGCCGGTTCGCGTTTTGTTCCTTTCACGGCCCAAACGCGGATGAGCGGCGTCGACTTGCTCAACGGCCAGCAAATCCGCAAAGGATCGCCGGACGCGATCGTCCGCCATGTCAAGCAGCAGAAGGGAACCGCGCCGGCCTCGGCCGATAGCGCCGTTGCCCAGGTGGCGACCAAAGGGGCCACGCCGCTGCTGGTCAGCGAGGGCGGCCGGGTTGCCGGCATGGTGGTCTTGGAAGACATCCTCAAGCCGGGAATTGCCGAACGCTTCGAGCGACTGCGGCGGATGGGCCTGCGGACGGTGATGGTCACGGGCGACAACCCGCTCACGGCCAAGGCCATTGCCCAACAGGCCGGCGTCGACGACTTCATCGCCGAAGCCACGCCCGAGGCCAAACTGGCCTACATCCGCAAGGAGCAGAACGGCGGCAAGCTGGTGGCGATGATGGGCGACGGCACCAACGACGCCCCCGCCCTGGCGCAGGCCGACGTGGGTGTAGCCATGAACTCGGGCACTCAAGCCGCCAAGGAGGCGGGCAACATGGTCGATCTCGACAGCGATCCCACCAAGTTGATCGAAGTCGTCGAGATCGGCAAACAACTGCTCATGACCCGCGGGGCGCTGACCACGTTTTCCATCGCCAACGACCTGGCAAAGTATTTTGCCATCATCCCCGCGCTGTTTGCCGCAACGCTACCGTGGCTCAAGCCGCTGGACATCATGGGGTTGCACTCGGCCACCTCGGCAATCCTTTCGGCGGTGATCTTCAACGCGATCATTATCCCGTTGTTGATCCCCATTGCCCTGAAGGGAGTCAAGTATCGTCCCGTGGGAGCGGATGCCTTGCTCCGCCGCAATCTGCTGGTCTGGGGGCTGGGCGGCGTGATCGCGCCGTTCGTGGGCATCAAGTTGATCGACCTGATCCTGGTTGCCCTGCATTTGGTTTAACTTACCCGGAACACTGTAGGGAACGCCCTCCGTGGCGTTCCACGAAGGAGTCGAATGCGTTCTTCCGCTCGAAACGCCACAGAGGGCGTTCCCTACAGTTCTCAAAAACTCAGGAGTCGAGAAATGACTACTCATTTACGTGCGAACCTCTGGCTGTTGGCACTCAGCGTGTTACTGTGCTCGGTGCTCTATCCGTTGGTCGTCTTGGGAATCGGACAGACGTTTTTCCATGACAAGGCCCAGGGAAGCCTGTTGACGGATGCGAAAGGCAATGCGGTCGGCTCGCAGCTCATCGCCCAGCCCTTTACGCGGGACGAGTATTTCCAACCGCGTCCGTCGGCGGCATCGTACAACGCGGCCGCCTCCGGCGCGTCGAACTACGCGGGCGACAATTACCTGCTCCGCGACCGCGTGGCACGGCAGCTCGGCCCGATCGTGAAATACGCGAGCGGCCCCAAGCAGGGGCAGCTTGCCGCTGCGGATGTCGAAAGCTGGTTCCAGAAGGACCAGTTCGACGGAAAACCGGGGATCGTGGCCCAATGGGCATCGCTGCATTCGGGCGTCCCCGGGCCCTGGCTCCACGACTGGGTCAAGGCCGATAAGCTGCAAGCCGCCTATGTGGCCGCCTGGGAAGCAAAACACCCGGACGACGTGGCCAAGTCGGTTGCCAAATTGAAAGACGCGAATAACGGTTCCGACCCCAAGCCAGAGGACCTTGCGGCAGATCTTGCGGGGGGCTTCTTCACCGATTTCTCGAAAGACCATCCGGGCACTTTTCCCGGTGTCGCGGAATTTGAAAAGGACGGAAAGACCGCAAAGACCATCGGGCCCGTCAAGGAAGGCAGCGACATTCAGTCGTTGTTCTTCGACATGTGGCTGCAGGAGCATGCAGACGTGGACCTACAGCGCGTGCCCGCCGACATGGTGATGTCGTCCGGTTCGGGGCTTGATCCGGACATCACGCTGAAAAACGCGCTCTGGCAACTCGATAATCGCGTTGCCGCCGCTTGGGCCAAGAAGAGCGGAACGAGCGACGAGAAGAAAGTCCATGACGAGATCGAACAGTTGCTGCACGATAAGAGCCATGCGCCGCTGGGCGGCCTAGTCGGCGTGCGGTTGGTGAACGTGTTGGAAGTCAATCTTGCCCTGCTGGACCGCTACCAGAAGACAGCGGAGGGCGGCAAGTAAGAGCGTTCGGAAGAAATGAGCGAGTTGGAGTCCCGGCTTCAGCCGGCATGCGTGAAAACACGGCCTAAAGGCGGGACTCCAGCGATCGGGCATTTTCGGCATTTCTTCCCTCCGCAGTAACCCGGTTACGGCCGCCAGAAGTTGGGCGTGCTGGGCAAAAATTGCACAGTGGCAGGAGCGATCAGTCATCGCTGCCTGCCTTTTCTTTTTTGAAGTGCTCTCTGCAAACCCTTGCCGAGCAAGTCCTTCTGCCAATTGCCATTAGCCCACCGCCCAGATTTCGACCGCAAACATTTACTGGCATATGGTTTGCACAAATTTCGATGATTCGTACAAGATTCCATTCGCGCCGTTGTTTGCCGGCTCCGTACCGTGCGCCAGCTTGGCCAGAAACGGTCCGCATAGCCTCTGAGAGGCTATCCGCCGTTGTTTCGGTCCCAGGCCAGGACCACGGGCGTGCCGATGGAAACCCCCGTGCGTTCGGCGGCGTTGTCGCCGACAACCGCCAGTTCCAGGCGAAAGGAGGATCCAATCAAGGCCACGAGCATCCCCGGATCATGCCCGCCGTAGCTCTCGTAGATGCCGAACGTTTCATAGATGCCGCAGGCAACGCAAGCCCGGCTGTCGGTGGGCTTGCCCGCCAGGTCGCTATACAGGATATTCGTGATCAGGTTGCCGAACGAATCGATCGACATGACCTCGCCGCGGATCTGCTTTTTGCCGTCGGGCTGATCGAGCGGCGCTGCGACGGGGCCAAGCTTGCGGGGATCAAGCCCCAGGCTCAAGCGGACGGCGACGGGGGCCATGATGTCCCGTCCCTGGAACTTGCGCGAAACGTCCGGCAGCCAGTACTCGCGCTCGGTCAGGCGCAAGACCATCGACGGCCCCGTGCCGGACATCAATCGCCCCAGCAGTCCGTTGTCTGGCGCGATGTATTGCTGAGAGCCGATGCGGGCGTAGAGGATAGGCCGCGCGGCGCCGACCCCCGGGTTGACCACGGCCACGTGGATGGTATCGGCCGGGAACCAGGGTGTAGCGTCTTCCAGCACCTGGGCCCCGCCGGTTATATCCTGGAACGAGAGGATGTGCGAGATATCGACGATCGTCGCTCCCGGGTCGATCGAGAAAATGACGCCTTTCATCGCAGCCACTTGAGGACTGCCCACGCCAAAGTCAGTGGTGAGGGTAATGATGGGCATGAATTGTCGATAGTTCTCGTTTTCCGCTGCCGGGCCCGAACCATCTTTAAGTCTATCCCACAATTGCCGGGCCGCAAGTCGCGGTGCGAGAATTGTCGACCGGCGTCAGTGTGCTACGAGCCTAATCTCCATATTCGGCATTTGCGTCCGCGAAAATCCGGCACGTTACAGAAAAACAACACTCCCACGCGAACGAGCGGCCGGATTCACTGGTATAATTTCTTCGCGACGCCCGTCGAACCGGTCTTGCTGCCCATTTTACGGCAGCAAGTTCGGCCCTGTGTTAGCGCAGAAACCGCATTTGGCTCGGTGCTCGCTGCAAAGTGCAGCGGGACATATCCAGTCGAGAAATCCTCGCGCCGCAACCACTAAATCGATCGAGAGGCCGCCATGCCCACGCAATTTTTTGAGGACCGCCCGAAGGGCGCAAACAGTGCCGATCCAGCCTCACGGCCGACCCCCCCGGTCGCTGCCCGAACGGTTCGGCGAGCTGCGCAGTTTCACAAGCCAAGTTTGGTACCTGTCTCCTGGCCGCGATTACGAAAGATAGCGAAAATCCTGCTGCCCAGCTTGGCGCTGCTGATCGCTTTGGCGTGGGCCTACGAAACGCGCAAGTTGCCCGCCACACAAACTGACGCCGAGAAAGCAGGCGGGCCCGCCAAAGAAGAGCTGGGCGTCCAATTGGTGACGGATAAACCGAACAGCCTACTGGTGCCGGAAGAGGTGCGGCGGGCGCTGGGCATTCGCAAGGGCGACGTCGATCAAATCGCGGTCGCCGAGCTGCCGACACGCAAACTGACCCTAATGATGCCCGGCTCGACGGCCCTCGATCCGGCGCACTTGATTCGCGTCCGCGTCCGCTTTGCGCCGGCCGAGGTAATGGAGATCGGCAAAATCGATGACCCGCACGCGTCGCCTGGGATTGTCCCGCCCTCGCGCCGCGACTTGCAGGCCGGCGACCCGGTGAAGAAGGGAGACCTGTTGGCGGTGCTCTTCAGCGTCGACCTGGGCAACAAGAAGAACGACCTTTTCGACGCCCTCTCGCAGTTGCGGCTCGACCAAGAGGTGCTCAAGCGGGCCGAGGCCCATTCGGACGCCGTGCCGGAAGTCTTCCTGCTCAATGCCAAGCGCAACGTGCAAGCCGATATCAACGCCGTCAGCCGGGCCGAGAACACGCTCAAGACTTGGGCCATCCCGGAGGAGGAGATTCAGGTCGTCCGCGACGAGGTGAAGAACTACACCAGCGACAAGGACCGTCGCGCCAAGGAGAAGGATCGCTTGAAACAGTGGGCCCGCGTGGAATTGAAAGCACCGGTCGACGGCTTCATCATCGAGCAGAACGTGGCCCTCCACGAAACCGTCGTCGACAACACGACCAACCTCTTTCAGATCGCCAAGGTCAATCCGCTGATCGTGCTGGCCTCCGTGCCCGAAGACGACTTGCCGGCCCTGCAGGAATTGAAGGAACGGACGCGGAATCATATGGAGTGGACCGTAACGGTGGGAACCAGAACGATTGGCGGTCTTGTCGACGACATCGGCTACCTGATCGACCCCAACCAGCACACGGCCGTGGTCCGCGGCCACATTCCCAATCCGGACGGGTTGTTGCGCGCCGGGCAGTTCGCCGCCGCCACCGTGCAACTGTTGCCTCCCAAGGACGTCGTGGAAGTGCCGATCGATGCCCTGGTGGAAGACGGCAAGGACTCGATCGTTTTCGTGCAAAGCGATGCCAAAGAACCCATCTACACCATGCGCCGGGTGGAAGTGACCAACCGCTTCAAGGATACGGCGTATGTCCGCAGTGTGCTCGCGACCAGGAAAACTGACGAGCGGGCGGCGAGAGACGGTGGGCAAGCAGCCCTGCCGACGGAAGCGTTGCACGTGGGGGATCGCGTTCTCACGGCCGGCGCGTTGGAACTCAAGACCGCCCTGGAGAACAAGCAATCGGAGGGGAAAGGCGAATGATTCGCAAGCTCATCCAATGGTCGTTGGATAATGTATTGATAGTCCTCATGCTGGCCGTGGCGCTGGCCAGCATCGGGGTCTACTCGTTCATGCACATCAATGTCGAGGCCTATCCGGACCCGGCCCCGCCCACAGTAGAGGTCGTCGCGCAGTTCTCGGGCGCGTCCGCCGAGGAGGTGGAACGCCAGGTCACCATTCCCTTGGAAGTGACGCTGGCCGGCATGCCCGGCTTGCGGATCATGAACACCAAGACCGTGTTCGGCCTGAGCGACATCAAGATGCTCTTCGATTACGGCACCGAGTACAAGGACGCGCGTCAAGAGGTGCTCAATCGCCTGCAATCGACGCAGCCTCTACCGCAGGGGGTGACGCCGAAGATCTCGCCGGAGTCGCCCACGGGGGAGATCTTCCGCTACTGGCTGCGGGCGCCCAAGGACGCCTTCGGCAACAACATCTATACCCTCAACGATCTCAAGGCCTTGCAAGATTGGGTGTTGGAACGGGAATTCCGCACCGTCCCGCGCGTGGTGGACATCACCAGTTGGGGCGGGACCATCCGCCGCTACGAGGTCCAGCCCTGGCCTGACCACATGCGGCGCTACGGCATCACCCTGGCCCAGTTGCAGAACGTGCTGAGCAACAGCAACGCCACGGTGGGCGGCGACTACATGAATCAAGGCCCCGTGGCGCTCACCGTCCGCAGCGTCGGCTTGTTCGGCGGTGGCGAAGACCCCGTGCGCAAGGCGTTAGGGATGGAAAACCGCATGCTAACCGACGACGTCTTGCTGGAAGCCGTCCTCGGCAACACGGCGTCCGAGAAGGTGAAGGAGCGCGTCTCGGCCGCCTTGGAGAAGCACAAAACGGATCCGCCCTTGACTGACCAGGAGCGCGGTTTCGTGCGTACCATCGAGCGACTGCGGGCTGTCCTGGCGGGCAGCGAGTCCGATCCGCCGCTGCGCGAGGCGGACTTGACTGCCAAGGAGCGAGATCTGCTGCAAAACGTGCGGCAAGTACGGGAACGCCTGAGTACGGGTTTGGCGCGACGGGAAGCGACGCCGCCTCTGAGCGACGCCGAGCGTGAGCGGGTTCGCGCGATCACACAGAAGGCTGCCGTGCGTGCCGCCGCCGTGCTGCGGGCCGAGGAGGAACGCCGCATCCGCGACATCCGCGCGCTGGTGATCACTTCGGTCAACAACCAGCCGGTGCGCGTGGAAGACGTGGTCGAGGGCGGTCGGTTGGCCCCCGACGAGCGCGTGGGCCGACAGGGCGTCGTCGTCCGCAACCAGACCCGCTTGGGCAAGATGGCGCACTTCAAGGTGAAGGACGGCTACGAATCCAGTTTTCAAGACAATCATTCCCTGAGTCTCAGCGATCGCGTCGACGCGGATGGCGTCAGGCACAAGGGCGTGGGCCACGACGATCCCGACCAGGTGGGGTGCATCGTTCTGCTGCGCAAGGGCGAGGATACCTTGCCTTGCCTGACGGATGTGGAAGCCAAGGTCAAGGAACTCAACGACCCGGCCTCTGGGCGGATGCTGCCGGGCGTGGAAATCGTGCCCTATTACAACCGCCGGGAACTGACCGACGTCACCACGGACACCGTGGTCGAGAACCTGGCGATCGGCGTCGGCCTGGTCTCCGTTGTCCTCTTGACGTTCTTGAACAACGTGAAGACCGCGTTGATCGTGGCGATCAACATTCCCCTGGCGTTGCTGTTCGCCTTTTCCATGCTTTACTTCCGCGGCAAGTCGGCGAACCTGCTCTCGATCGGCGCAGTGGACTTTGGCATCATCGTCGATTCCTCGGTGATCATCGCCGAGAACATCTATCGCCACCTGGCCAGCGAGGCGGCCCCCGACATCCCGCTGAAGACCCGCATCTTCCGCGCGGCCAGCGAGATCGACCACGCCCTGCTGTTCTCGACGCTGATCATGGTCTGTGCGTTCATTCCCCTGTTCACGATGGAAGGTCCGGCAGGTGCTCTGTTCGGCCCCATGGCCCAGACCTATGCCTCGGCCCTGGGCGGAGCCCTGGTGCTGGCAGTAATGTTGACGCCGGTGCTGTGCCTGCTGTGCTTCACGAACCTCAAGCCCACGCCGGACAATTTTGTGGTCCGCTTCATCAAGACCAGTTATCTCCGACAACTCGACCGCTGCCTGCAGCACCGCTGGCTCACCGTGCTGTTCTTCACGGTGCTGATCGGTGGCACCGCCTTCTTGGTGCCCCAATTGGGCAGCGAGTTCATGCCGCAACTGGAGGAGGGCAACCTCTGGATCCGCGATACGGCCGCCTTGAACATCAGCCTTGCGCGACAGGCGGAAATCTCCCAAGAGGCCCGCACGATCATGGCCTCGTACCCCGAGGTCGTGGATGTCGTCAACCAGATCGGACGGACCGACGACGCTACCGACACCGACGGCTACTACAATTCCGAGTTCTTCGTGCCCTTGCGGCCGCAAAAGCAATGGCCGGCCGTCGTCCAGCGGGAGGGCTGGCGGCGGTGGCTGCTGGGCGCATGGCGGCCCCGCACCAAGGACGAACTGGTCAAGCAGATGGATGACGAGTTGGAGCGAAAGCTCCCCGGCATCACCTGGAATTTCTCGCAGAACATTCGCGACAACGTGATGGAATCGCTCTCCGGGGTCAAGGGCGATAACTCGTTGAAGATCATCGGTCCCGATCTGAAGAAGCTCCAGGAACTTGCTGGCGAGGCCAAGAAGATCATGGTGAACGTACCCGGACTGGAGGACGTAGGGGTTTTCAACGTCCTGGGGCAGTCGCACTTGGCGTTCCGCGTGGACCCCGTCAAGTGCCAACGCTGGGGCCTGCAGGTGGCCGACGTGAACAACGTAGTGGCCAGCGCCCTGGGCGGCAAGGCCATCACCGAGATGATCGAGGGTGAAAAGTTCTTCGATGTATGCATTCGCTGGCCGGAGAAGTTGCGCGAGAGCGAGACCTCGATCCTCAACATCCCCGTCGACGTGGGCAACAACCAGGTGATCCAGCCGCAGGGTCCGGGCTTTACTCCGTCGGCAACCGGGACGGGGCAGGCCCCGCCCGCGGTCGGCGGCAGCCTGGCGGCCACGGCCAATCCGCTGAGCAACACCCCGCGATTGCGCTTGCGCGACGTGGTGAGTCCCGAGGGCGAGGACGGCGCCGTGGACCCTGACGGCAAGTTCGAGCGGCCCGGCGCGGCGGTGATCTACCGCGAGGAGCAAAAACGCCTGATCGCGGTGAAGTTCAGCGTCCGCGGCAACGACTTGGCCAGCGCCGTGGCCCAAGCGAGGAAGGAAACACAGCACCTCTTCCAGGCCCCTTATTCTGCCGTGTGGTCGGGCGAATTCGAGGAAATGCAGGTCACCATGGGGCGGTTGAAGTGGATCGTTCCGCTCTCGCTGGGCCTGATCTTTGTTCTCCTGTTCCTGGCGTTGCGGTCCTGGCTGGACGCCGTGGTCGTGCTGGGCAACGTCCTGGCCGCATCGATAGGCGGCATTTGGGCCTTGTATCTTACCGCCACCACGTTCAGCATCTCGGCGGCGGTCGGCTTCATCTCGCTCTTCGGCGTTTCCGTTATGGACGGGCTGTTGTTGATCTCCTATTTCAACCAGCTTCGTGCGCAGGGAGAACCTCTGGAGCGGGCGATCATCGAGGGCGCCGCTAAGCGAGTCCGTGCGGTAATGATGACCGACTTGACGGCCTTGTGCGGATTGTTGCCGGCGGCCCTTTCCACGCAAATCGGTTCACAGACCCAGCGGCCCCTTGCCATCGTCGTGGTGGGCGGGATGGCCGCGATGTTGCTGTTGACCCGGTACCTTGCTCCGGTGCTCTACAGCTTCTACGGCCATCGCGAACCACTGGCCGGTTCCAGCAGCCTGGCGCATTGAGTGGATTGTCCACGTGTACTGATTATGCCGCAAATGCCGGCGGTGCCTGTTTTTTGGAAGACGGCCGTCGCTATAGCCGAAACAACCGTTATGGGCTGTACCATCGATTCCTCGTGCAAGGATAACTTGGGCAACCTTGGACGACTTTATGCAAAATACGGCACGATGGAAAACAACGTAATCCGCAGTTGCGGTCAAAGGTGTTGTTGGCATGGCACGCTGCAAGCATTTCACGATCGCCGCGATTCTGCTCCTGAGCGGGTGTGCCTACGACACCCAATCCCGAGTCGATCAATCGGTTGGCGAGCAGACTTCTCGTCCCTACGATCTACAGCCTGTGACGGCGGCTATGCCTGGGCCTATCGCACCGCAACCTGCGCCCGCCACGCCAGCTCCGCATGACGGCGCTAGCGTGGCGCCCGCCACGGGGACGGACGTGCGGACCGTTGCTTGGTTGCAAGGCGAGCCGGCGCCCAACCTGTTGGCGGCAGACCAACCGCCGGCCAACCAGCAGCCGGCGCCACTGCCGGCTGAGCGGCCGCGACTGGACCTCAACATTCCCGCCGAGATCCCGGGTTCGGAAGCCCGGCGACTTGAACTCTCGAAAGACCCCGCGACCAAGCAGCGCGAAATCGAATTGTTGTTCCCCGCCTTGCCGCCGCTGGTGGCGGAGCCGATGCCCCTGCCGGGACCTGATGGCAGGCCCTTCATGTTGTGCGACCTCCAGCACATTGCCGCGGTCAACAGCCCTCAGCTCAAGCAAGCCGCTGCCGACGTAGAGACGGCCCGCGGCAATATGATGCAGGCCGGCGCCTATCCTAATCCGACGCTCAGCTACCAATTCCAGCCCTCCAGCAGCGGCAACACGCCGGGGGCCGACGGTGTTGGCCTAGACCAGACCATCAAGACCGGCGGAAAGCTCCGCCTGCAAACCGCCGCGGCCGAGATGGCCCTGCACAATGCCGAGTTGGCCCTGCGCAGGGCCCGCAGCGATCTTTCCACCCAGGTCCGCAACGCCTACTTCGCCGTACTGGTGGCCAAGGAAACAGTGCGGGTTAACAGGGCTCTGGCCCACTTTACCGACGAAGTCTACCGCCTGCAGGCCACTTTGCTGGCGGGCGGGTTTGCCGCCCCTTATGAGCCGGCGGCCCTGCGGGCACAGGCCTTCGCCGCGCGGCTGGCCTACCGGCAGTCGATCCAGACCTATATCTATTCCTGGAAGCAACTCGTATCCACACTCAACGTGCGGCAGTTGCCGCTCTCGGAAGTCGGCGGGCGCGTCGATTCGACCATCCCCTACTACGATTATGACGCCATCCTGGCCTACGTCCTTCGCAACCACACGGACGTGCGCACTGCCTGGAACGGGATTGAGGCGGCCCGCTACAACTTGAAATTGGCCCAGATCACGCCCGTTCCCGACGTCGACTTCAATATGGCCGTGCTCCGGGATTACTCTGATTTTCCGCACCAGACCTCTCCTACCTTGAGTGTCGGCATCCCACTTGCCGTTTGGGACCGCAACAAGGGGGCGATCATAGCCGCCGAGGGCGCCCTGATCCGGGCACAGGAGGAACCGCACCGCGTGGAGATGAATCTCACCAACACGTTGGCCGCGGCCTACATGAACTACAAGAACAACCTGGAGGCGTTGGAGTATTATCGCCGCTACATCCTGCCCGATCAGGTGCGGGCTTATCGCGGCGCCTACGATCGCCGTCAGATCGACCCCAATGCGGCCTTCGGCGACGTGGTCAGCGCCCAGCAAACGCTGGCCGCCGACGTCACGACCTACTTGCAGACCCTGGGACAGGTCTGGACCTCGGTGACAAGCGTGGCGGACCTCATTCAGACCGACGACTTGTTCGAATATGCCCGGCCCCAAGCCGTGCCGGCGTTGCCCGATCTGGAACAGTTGGGGCCGTTGCCTTGTTGTCATCCCTATGCCTCGCCGCTTGCTGCGGGAGTAGTTGTTCCCCCCGGCCCTGGAAGCACAATCCCCGCACCGAAGTCTTTCCCCGCGCCTGAACCCGTCCAGCGTCCAATTCCAAATGCTCCGGCAGTGTCGACCGGCAGCCAGGGAGGTTGAGAGGCGAATCATGGTCCGATTGACATATACCTTCATCGTATTGATCGCTTCCAGCGTAGCAATTTCCGTTTCAGCCAGAGCGCAGGCGCCCCTGGCCGAACGCGGTCAGGTGGTCCCTGGTCTGGCAGGTTCCACGGAACCCGATCCGTTGCCCGGTTTGCCTCGGCCGCCGGACCAGCCCAACACGCTCTTCCGGCCGGCCCCCGCGGCGCCCGCGTATGCGTGCTGTGACGAGGAATGTCCTTACTTCGAGAAAGACCCGCTCTTGGATCCCGCCTGCCTGCCGCAGCCCGGCTGGCTCTTCGACGTGGAAATGGACATCCTGGGGACTCATGTCGTGGATCGCATAGGAGAGACCGATCCGACAACCACTGCGGTCCGCGGAGTACCCGTGCCGATGGCCACCTTGAATTGGACCGCTTCGCCCCGCTTCGAAGCCGGCTATCGGCTGCCGTCGGGGTTCGGCGAAATCGACGTCAGCTATCGCTTCCTGTTGACGGAAGGGATGGGCAACTTGCCGGCCGGTTCAGCCGCCAGCCCCACCGCTGCGGCCACGTTGAGAAGTCAGTTCGACCTGAACGCGGGCGACGTGGACTACGCCGCCAACGAAATGTCGCTGGGACCGAATTGGCTGATGAAATGGCGGATCGGTCTGCGCACGGCGGATCTGCTCTTCGATTCGGCGGCCAACGAGCCAGGCCCCGCCGGTACCCGCTTCAGCATTTCGGACAACTACTGGGGAATCGGCCCGCACGCCGGTGTGGAACTGCGAAGCCGGACGAACGCCTGGGGCCTGGGATTCGTCAGCAAATTGGACGGCGGGCTACTCTTTGGCAAGTCTCATCAGAGATTTTTCGACACCACGTCAGGCACTACGGACGACTTCACGAATTGGGAACAATCGCCCATGCTCAGCGGCTTTCTGGGACTCGATTGGAAGCCGCCATGCCACCCCAATTTCGACCTTCTCTGCGGATACACGGGAGAATACTGGTGGAACGTGGGCCGCATGAGCGATCCGGACATCTACAACAGCCAATCGGCCGGCGAGGTGGGCATCCAGGGCGTCGTCTTGCGGCTGGAATACAACTACTAAAGCGGTTTTCCGCGCTTCTGGGCAAGCCACTTGCAATCCTTTGTTGCATCTGCACATAATAGGCGTTGATTCACTCCCCTCGTTCTTACCGGTATTTTCCCAAATCGAGGCCCCTCGCCATGCCCATCGAACAAAAAATCCGGGTTCTTATCGCTGACGACCACGAAATAGTTCTTTGTGGTCTGAAGACACTCCTGGCAGGGACAGACATTCAGGTGGTGGCGGAAGCCAAGACCGGCCAGGCGGCCATTCAACTTGCCCAGGAGAGAGAAATCGATCTCGTGCTGCTGGACGTCCGTATGCCCGACGGCGACGGCCTGACGGTGCTTGGCCGGCTGAAGCTTGACAAGCCGCGACTGCCGGTGCTGCTCTTCTCGGCCTTCGATAACGCCGGCACGATTGCCCGGGCCATCGCCCTGGGAGCGGCTGGCTACCTGCTGAAGGGTTGCAGCCGGGACGAGCTGCTGAGCACCATTCGTGCCGCCGTCGCGGGCGAAACAATCTGGGACCGCGAAGGACTTCGCCGCGCCAGCCGAGCTCTGCGAACAAGACTGGCCGGAACGCCCGAGGCCTGCTTGAGCGAACGCGAAAACGAGGTACTCCGGCACGTGAGCCAGGGCCTGACGAACAAGCAGATCGCCACGGCCATGAACGTCAGCACCGAGACCATCAAGGAGCACGTCCACCACATTTTTTCGAAGATCGGCCTTTCGGACCGCACTCAGGCCGCCGTGTGGGCCGTGCGAAACCACTTGGTTTAGCAGATCACTCCAGCGGAGGAACGTCCAGCCAGCGCCGCTCTTGCCACGACTGCACGCCGAGTTCGGCCAACTGCACGCCCTTGGCCCCTTCCAGCAACGTCCAGCGAAAGGGCGCGTCACACGCCACGTGCCGCAGGAACAACTCCCACTGGGCCTTGAAGGCATTGTCGTAGGCTACGTTCGTCGGCACCTCTTCCCAGCCGGCGTAGAAATCGATGGCCTGATCGACGTCCGGGTTCCAGACCGGACGAGGCGTGACGCTGTGGTGCTGGACGCGGCAGCGGCGCAATCCGGCCACCGCGCTGCCGTGCGTGCCGTCCACCTGCAGCGTCAAGAGATCGTCGCGACGGACCCGCACGCACCACGACGAATTGAACTGCAGCGGCGTGCCGTCCTTCAACTGGAAGATGGCGTAGGCGGCATCGTCGGCCGTGGCTGTGTAGGGCTGCCCCCGCTCGTCCGCGCGGCGGTCGACGTGGACCGCGCCCAGGGCCACCAGCGACTGGATCTCGCCGAAGAGGTTGTCGATCACGTAGCGCCAATGGCAGAACATGTCGATGATGATCCCGCCGCCGGCTTCCTTGCGGTAGTTCCAGCTTGGTCGCTGGCAGGGCTGGTCCAAACCGTCGAAAACCCAGTAGCCGAATTCACCGCGGACGGAAAGGATGCGGCCAAAGAAACCGCGGTCGATCAGGTATTTGAGCTTCATCAGGCCCGGCAGCCAGAGCTTGTCCTGCACCACGCCGTTCTTCACGCCCGCCGCTTGGGCCTCACTGTACAGCGACAAGGCCTCAGCCAGATTCGTGGCAGTGGGCTTTTCCGCATAGATATGCTTGCCCGCGGCAATCGCTCGCCGAACTCCGGACACGCGCTGGTCGGTCGTTGTGGCGTCGAAGTAGACCGCGTAGCGGTTGTCGGCCAGGGCGCTGTCGAGATCGGTGGTGTAGTTCCGCACGCCATGCTCTTCGGCCAAAGCCCGCAGCTTGTCGGGATTGCGGCCCACAAGGATCGGCTCCGGCACGATCGTCTCGTCCGCCGCCAATCTGACCCCGCCTTGTTTGCCGATCGCCAGGATGGAGCGGACCAGGTGCTGGTTGGTTCCCATCCGCCCCGTAACCCCGTTCATAATAATGCCGATAGTATGTGTTTTCATTGTCGCTGCCACATGCTCTCTTGCGTTATTCCCCGTGCAGCGACTATTGTAGCAGGCCCGGCAGGGGGTGCCTACTCGTCGCAAGTTCCGTAGTTACTATCCCAGCATCAAAGGTCCCCATACCAACCCGAAGCGTCAGCGAGGATGCCTCGCTTAGTACCTGTCCAGAAACAACTCCCCTCTCCCGTACACGGGAGAGGGGCACGGGGTGAGGGCAGATGCGTCCAAAACGCGGAGTTGTTTCTGGACAGGTACTTACGCTTCGGGTTAGTATTTTTCTCGCCGTGTAATACTTCGTCTTTTTTTGTCTTTTCGCGCAAGACTTTGCCCTCGGCGGAAACCTTTCTTACGGTCGTACCAGGAACCCCTCCCGCTCCAGGATAAATGATGCGCAACGGAATGAATGTCGCAGTCAAGTCGAAGGTCGCAAGAATGGTAAGTGCCAGAATAATCATGGATGCCTCCGCAGAGCGGACTACGGCCCGGAAAGCCTATCGCGCCAAGATCGAATCACTTCTGGCGGAGTCGAAGGACGAGCGCTTGGCCCACGTCTGGCAGCGAGTCTACCCCTTTCCAATCGACCCGGCCTGTGAATTGCCTGATCGTGGCGGGATCATCCAGGATCTGGCCGACTTTGCCGAGGTGTTGCAGCCGCGCCTGGAGGGCATGAAGCCCCATCGCTTGTGCCGACTGGTTGAGCATTACGCCGCTCACTCGATCGCGTCCATTTAGGTTTGAGCCGGGGGCGATCGTAGCCCCGCGCTTAGACGGCTCTCCTTGTAATTTCCGGCTGAAGCCGGGACTCCGAACGCCGTGCTTGTAACCCTCAATGCGGTTACCATCTCATGGCTCTTTACGCCGCGCCGGCAACAGCATCAAGTGCCTGCAAGCGACGTGGAATTGGTGTACAATGGCATCGACATTCAAGCCACGCTCACACCCTGGGAGAGTCTTGCCATGTGTGCGCGCACCAAGAAGAAATCGTGCCATTGTTTGCTGACCGTTGCCCTGGTCGTGCTTGCGGTCCTTGCTTGGGGGCCGGCAGTAGTCCTTGCCGCTGGCCCCTCGGTCACGACCGACACGCCGGCGCTGGTCCGGCAGATCAAGGTTTTGCCCGACAAGGCCACGGACTGCTCCAGCCTGAAGTCGATCGCCGAGACGGCTTTGACGACGCCGTCAAGGGCAAGCTCGTCGCGGACGTCAAGATCACCTTCCGGCAAGCCCTGAAGGGCCTCAAACTGGAAGCGATCGTGCAGAACAATCCCGGTGCGCTGCCGTACCTCTCGCCGGGTAAGAATACGGTGACCGTCTCGGTGGCGGACCCCAAGGCCCTGGGCGACAACCGGCTGGTCGTGACCTACGCCTACCGGCTGGGCTCGCGGAGCCTGTCGTTCGACGACCTCTGCCGGCAGGGCAAGTGCATTGCCGCCAGGCCGGCGCCAAGTGGTCGGACGACGTGACCTGTGTGCAGAATACCTTCACAGCCAAGGACCTGCCCGCTAGGTTTGCCATCGACTGCCCCACGCCCAAGGGGCAGTACCCGGTTTATCCGCGGATGGTGCTGTTGCGCCGCGAGGTGCTTTCGCCTTCGGCGTCGCCTTTGCCGCTGCCGCCCCGCGCGGTGGCTGCCAAAGTCGGGCCGAACGACGAGTTGGTCACACTGCCCGATCCGCTCTTACTGGGGACGGAGCCGCCCCCGGCCGGCAAGCCCTAGTGTAGTGTCTCACGCAGATTGATGTTCATTGTCTGCGCTGGAGTTCCGCCTTTAGGCCGACGTTCCATCCATTGTTAATTCGTAATAGCCATAGTTATAACACTTTATGGATAGCGAGTGCTTCCGATTTCTGTCTACAGGTCCAAGAGGCGGAGGGCTTCCGCCTGGAGCGGTGACATGTCGGTAACTTGGTCGAATGTGTTGCCCGAGGGATCGGAAACGATGAGGCAAGTATTCCGGCAACGCTTGCCTAACTCGCGGAGCAGGGTCGTGAAGCTCTGCACGGGCAGTCCTTTGGCCGTCTGGTGCGTGACCTTCTTCGCTTGCACTTCCGCCGAGGGCTCGGCGGACGCGACGGGAGCGCGCTGCTTGCGGATGGTCTGCATGTCCTCCTCTTCGAACAACAGCGGTTCCCAAGCACGCTTCAGATGCCACTGCACGTAGTACGCCAGCATGCACAACAGCAGGTGCGCACGCACGCGGTCTGCGAGGCGATGACGAATGGGACGTACCCGCAGATCGGCGCTCTTGAGGCTGCGAAACGCCTGTTCCACTTCGGCCAGCCGTTTGTAGTCCCGCACCGCGTCCTCCGCCGAGAGTCGGTTCTTCGGCTCGCTGGTGCGAACCACGTAGATGCCGTCCAGTTGCAACTCCCGCTCGATCGATGCCTGCTTGCGTTCCCAAGAGAACGCGCCATCCTCAATCGCCAACTGGAAGTGCTTGGCCATCTTGTGCCGGTCCACGATTCGCCCGGCCTTCAAAGCGATCTCGGCCTTGAGCAGCGGCTTCTTGGTTCGCCGCGCCACCTGGGCCGCGAGCTTGCGCAGATCTTTCTCACCTGGGTTTGGTGTCCGTCGCCCTTTCTGTTCTGCGCCCTTCCTTCCCAACCCCACTTCTTGGCAGGTTCCAGGCGGTTTGACAAGTGGGGCGGAAGAAGCCCAGAGGGCTTCCCGGCCTTGTCTTTCCAGCCGCCTCTTCCCCGCCCCGGCAACCGGATAAGACGGCAGAGTCCTCGTTGCGTAAAGCTGGAAAGGTGTTGACGGAGCGATTACAATAATCAGGCATACGTAGCGTAGATCTTCGCCAGGAGGAAATCGTCCCATGCCCGCGCCCTTTCCAGGAATGGACCCGTTTCTTGAGCATCCCCACTTCTTCCCGGGCTTGCACGGAGCGATGCACACCTACATCCGCGAAGCCCTCCAGACGCGGCTGCCGGCGCCCTACTTCGCCGAGATTAACGAGCGGGTATGGATCGAGACGTCGGCGCGGTACGTCGAACCGGATACGACCGTCATCCAGGGCGTCGACGACATCCGCCCCGAGACCGGCGGCGTTGCCGTGGCGGCGCGAACGCAGCCGCTGGTCTTCGAGGTGACCGACGACGAGCGGACGGAGATGGAAGTGGAGATCCGCACGCGCCCCGACGACGAGGGCGAGCGACTCGTGACTGTCATCGAGGTTCTCAGCCTGGCCAACAAGACGCCTGGCGAAAAGGGCCGGGACCTGTACCTGGAGAAGCAGCGAGAAGTCCTGGGCAGCCCGGTCCACCTGGTGGAAATCGATCTGCTCCGTGGCGGCGAACACACAACTCCCATGTCCCTGGAAAGGCTTCGCCACAAGGCTGGTCAGTACGACTACCACGTTTCCGTGCATCGTTTCGACGAGCCGGGCCGGTTCTTCATTTACCCCTGGAAATTGGAGGAGGCCTTCCCCGAGTTTGCCGTTCCCCTGCTGCCGGGTGACGGCCAGGTGCCGTTGGACTTGGGGGCCGTCTTCACCCGCTGCTACGATAGCGGGCCCTATCGGCGCCGTGTCAGGTACGATCCGGCCCGGCTCGTCCCGCCCCTCCCTGCCGAAAGAGTGGCGTGGGTGAGGCAACTGCTCCCCGCTTGAATGCCCGACCCGTCGGGCGGCTGGGCGGGCACCGAGTACTCATGATCGGCGGGGGGCAGGGCGTGCTATGCTGAGTCATTACCCTGCTTTCCGGATCCGGCGCCCCCGGGACCAGCCACCTCCCCGGCGGCTTACCGGCCTGCTCCTCATCCAGCGGGAAGCACATGTCGAGACGTTTCATCAACTGCAGCAGGAACCGTGCGGCGTCCTCCGTCTCCTCCGGAAGCGCCGCCCGGGCCTTGGCCAGCGCCGGGATCGCGAGCGGGTCGGCCAAGCGTGAAAGGCCGACGACGGCTCCGTCGCGGACGACGTGGGAAGGCGACTCCAGCGCACGCTCGAGAAGTTGTCTGCGGGCCTCGCGCGTGGCCTCGTTCCGCATCTCTCCGGCACAACGCAAGACCTCGGCAGCGACGTGACCCGTCGTGCGGCCCTCGGAGACTATCTTCGCGTCGTCGGTCTGCAACGGCGAATACGGATTGTGCCGATCCAGGATTTGCCAAAACCGGCCTTCCTCCATCGGGTACTCCCCGCCGGGGGCAATGAGTTCAAGGACCGAGACCAGGAACGCGTCTGAGAAATCGTCGGCAAGAGGGGCCCTTTTCGCCGAAGAGTTGCAGGCGGATATTGAGACACTCCAGGAACCCGTCATCGAGCGCCGCGCGGGCGTCAACAATCGCATCGTCCGTGTCAAAAGGTACCGACGGCTTTACCGGCCCCGTTTTCGCGTCATCTTTATGCTGCTTCTTTCTTGCGGACAACAGACGCCGAAAGTGCAACGAGCGATTGGGCTTGCGACGCAAGTTTGCGTCCCGCGCGCAATGGGGCGAGATTCTTCGCGTATTGTAGGGTATAAAGCGCGCTGCAGACAATTCAGCCACGCCTGAATACTCGGCGCGTGCATTTGTTCTTTGACAATTTGACCGGCCCCCGGCGTAGCGAACCGGGGGCCATTAGCAATGCGCGGCGCCGACCCGCCCAAGTCGGCGTCCGCGCGCCGGCGGCTGCGCGGAACGGCCTAAAGCTGTGGCGCGTGGGTCTCGTGCCTCGACCCACCCTACACCCGCGCAAGGGTCGCGAACCGCCGCACTTGCCGTGGCAGCAATTAATTATTTTTCTGACTCTGTACTCAAATATCTCAAAGAAAGCGCCATGTGTCCTACTCCTATATACTGTACGCATGAACACATTTGGCACAGAATGGCACAAAGTGGTACGAAATGGCACAAAGTGGCTAGGAAATAGCACAAAGTGGCACAAAAATGGCCACGGCCTTTGGCTGTGCCGAAATAATCATTAGAGTGTCAAG
>CAZTPX010000143.1:0-24463 GCA_964615095.1 uncultured Planctomycetaceae bacterium
CGGCGTAGGAGATTCTCTCATGGTTCGCATTTCATCGCCGTTTGATCCCCAGCCCACGCCCGAATGGCACGCCGTGTTCCTGCGAATGGCCGGACGAATTCGCAAAGCAGCCCGTATCGCCTTCCGCCACTGCAATCCTGATGAACGCGAAGAAAAAATCCAGGCCGTTCTGTGTAACGCCTGTGCCGCTGTCGCCCGCCTGGCCGAACTCGGCAAACTGGACCTGTGCTACGCCAGTGTGCTGAGCCGATTTTCTATCGCCCAGGTCAAAGACGGTCGCATGACGGGCGGCCATCTGAATTGTCTGGATATCTCGTCGCGGTACTGTCAGCGGCTGAAAAACTTCCACGTTGACCGTCTCGATCGCCGCGAGAAGGATGAAGACAACGCCTGGTGTGAGATCTTGATTGAGGACAAACATGCTGGCCCCGCAGAAACTGCCTGCTCCCGCATCGATTTCGACGCCTGGTTGCACGCACTGCCACGGCGTGATCGCAAGGTGGCGGAGTTTCTCTCGCTCGGCAACCGCACTTCCGATGCTGCCCGCAAGTTCAAAGTGAGCCAGGGCAGAATTTCGCAGTTGAGGCGTGAACTCCAGGAATCGTGGAACGCGTACACGAACGGCAACGAAGGCAACGCTGCGTAGCCTAGCAATCAACTCGATAGGCCCGGTAGGTTTCCTACCGGGCCTGTGTTGTAGCTGGACACCACGGTCGGCAAGGCTGGACATTTGGATCACAGGAACAAAATTAGGGTTCTGTGCGTGAAGAACCGAAGTTCGAATGTTTGGACCTGTATATCTCTTCTCTTCTCCTAACGGAGAAGGAGAAGAGTAAGATTTTTTGATTTCTGAGCATGGATATCAAGTAATGCTGGAAGGGTCTATTCTCGCCTCCTCCATGCTGTTCGACGCCCGATAGCACGCAGTACCCCCTCGAATCAACTACACGACGTTCTGAGGCTAGTTTCTGGCCTACTTTGGCTTTCTGCCATCTTCAGCTTCCAGAGCCTCAAATCGCTTCCTACGCGATCGCTGCTAGACCGAGCCAGAACCGCAGCATTTTGTTCACATGATCAAAGTCTGGCAGCCTTTCTCGACTGCTGTCCGCTTAATCTTCAACCATCGCAGGGCATAGTAACCAGAGCCTTGCCGCACTTCGTTTACCTCGAACTCCGAAAGGAAATCCCCATGATCACCACCATCCTCTTGCTCGCTTCTTCGATCATCGCCGTCGCAACCATCGCCTGGTTTTACCGCGAGAGCCTTATCCGTCAATTGCCCAGCAAGGAAGCCGTGAACACCTTCTGCCTCATTGCTCCAGTCGTTCTGCTCCTGTGCATCGGCCTGCTACCTGACATCTTCCTACTCGTTTCCACGATCAATCTTATGCCACATTTCCTCAGAACCATTCTCGGCATCGGGGCCGCGGCCTGCATCATCTATTCCGGCTGCTCGAAGAAAGCCGAGACGCCGAAGCCCCATCCCATTCACTGGCGGGCACCGGAGAGCGGCTATACCGCTGAAACCGTCACGTCCCCGCCCGACAACAAGGAGAGTCCATGAAAACTTTGATCCTTGCCTTTGGCCTGCTTGCCGTCTTCATCGGCCTGCTGATTTGCCTACGGCAGTTCTGTATCGAGAAACCGCCGCCGATCATCGTGACCAGCCAAGGTCCGACGATCGAGCGGCTTGAGCGTCTTGCGACCCTTGTCACCAGCCGCGTTTGCGTGGCCGACGTACTTGTGGGCGAATCGGACTCGTGCAAGGGCTGCTGGCTTGTGCGAGGGGATTGTTTGCTGACTGTTGACCTCAGCAAGGCCGCCATCGTTGACAGAGACGACACAACGAAACGGGCGACGATCCGATTACCGCAACCGGAGGTCACGCATGCCCGCGTTGACCATACCCGCACAAGGGTCTGGGAAGTGAGATCGACGAGCTGGGTTCCCTGGCACGCCGACCGTTCCGCCGGTCTTCTCGATGAAGTGATGCACCAGGCCCAGCTTATGGTCGCTCAGGCCGCCGGCTCGAAAGAGAACATCGAACACGCCAAGCGGTCTGCCGAGGTGATCATCGGAGCGTTGTTCGAACACGTGGGCTGGGACGTGAAAGTAACTTGGCAAGAGGCACCGACCAGCGACATGAAAGCCGTCACTGCCGAAACCTGCCAACGCTGACGCCACGCCGACAACCACAACCAATAGGAGAAAACACTTGAGTCACACAGTTACCATCAAGACGGAAATCAGAGACGCCGCCGCCGTCCGTGCCGCGTGCGATCGTCTGCGGCTGCCCGCTCCGGTGCAGGGCAAGCACAAGCTGTTTAGCGGCGAAGTCGAAGGACTCGCCGTGCAACTTCCCGATTGGGTCTACCCCGTCGTCTGCAACATCGCCACCGGCCAGCTCAAGTTCGACAACTTCAATGGCCGCTGGGGAGATCAGAAGCATCTCGATAAATTTCTCCAAGCGTACGCGGCAGAGAAAGTAAAGATCGAGAGTCGCCGTAAGGGCCACGTCGTCACCGAACAGCAACTCGCCGACGGCTCGCTCAAACTCACGATTCAGGTAGGAGGATCTGCATGAAGACCATCGAAATAATCGTCACCACCGACGGCCGCACCAACGTGCAAACTTTGGGCTTCTCTGGCCCTTCCTGCCGGGACGCCAGCAAGTTCATCGAAGAGGCATTAGGCCAGCGGATCGCCGAGAACCGCACCGCTGAGTTCTATCAGACGCAGCCCATCGATCAGCAACAACAGCAGCGGGCGTAGGCCGTTCAGCATCCAGCGAGTGTCACAGATCACCGGCGAACGGTCACTGCTCACGGTTTGCCGTAATCCATCGGCAGGAATTGCAGGCGTTCCCAGGGGAATCCATTGAGAAGGGCGTAGGTCGGCGTGCCCTTGAACAAAGCGGGATACGGATCGGCCTGTCCGAGCTTGGTGTAGGACTTGGGGTTCTGTGCCCGCAACGAGATGCCCCTGGCCTTGTCCCAAACCACCAAACCGTACTTCTGAGCAGCCTTGGCGATGATCTTCCCAATCGGGTGCATCTTGAGGGCATCCACAGCGACTCCAGGATCGAGACGGAATCGCAGACCTTCAGGAATCCGATTGGGAGTGTCCTTCGGGTTGTAGCCATCCGAGCGATTCGCTGGATACGAATAGACCTGCCATTTCTCGGTGTCGACGAGAGCAATGCCCATAACGTGCCGGATCTCGCCCCGCTGCAATTCCTCCGCTGTGATCTGACCACCCAGGAACGGCAAGCCTGTGGCTGTCGTACCGTAGGGGTGCTGCCAGATACCCTGGCTCTTCGACACATTCCGCATACAGCCGCCCCAGCAAGCTTGCCACTGGCCATTGATCTTGCGTGCTTGCCAGAACTCCCACAATGTATCGCTAGAAGGTTGAAACACCGTCATTTCTGCATCAGTCCCGTCAGCGGGTTCGGCGTGGGCTGGGATCGGGACGGCCTTCCATTGCTCCGTGAGTTTGGGATCAGAGAACCCGTTGTTCTGGCAGTCCCATTTTGTGACGCGGACGGTGGCCGAATTCGCATCCGCCACGTATACGGGGCTCGCGTAGGCCGTCAAGTTAATGGACACAGTGCCGTAGTACGCCTTCTTTTGACGCACAAATTCGATCGCGAAGTTAACCGAGTTGGGATGCAGCGGCACAACGGCCGGAATCGGCGTGTACCAGAAGCATGTCGGTGAAAAAATGGCTGGCTTTGCTGGCGGTTCTGCTGCGGTTATTGCGTTCAATCCGAAGTAACCAACCAGCAGGACGGCCAATGTGGCGATCTGTCTGTTCATACGTGGTACCTGAAGTCTCGTGGCCGGCATCGATGGCCGGCAAGCCACTCGTTCGTTGTTCTCCCCTTTATCAGCTAATCACCATTCTAATTCGAGGTTTCGCTAATGTCACTTGTCCAACGTCTCACTGAATACATTTCTGCCTGTTTTACCGGTCTCTGGGTCACATCGCACGAACACGACGATGCTTTGGCCGAGATTGCCCAGCTTTGCCGCCAGCAGAACTGGCGTTTGGCTGTCTGGGACATAGCCTCCGGCTTGCAGATCCCTGGCCAAAACAACCCCACCGATGCCGGCGGAAGTGACCCACTTGCCGCCATCCGTAGCATCAACGCCCTGGCTTCGCCGGATAGCTCGGCAATTCTCGTGCTGGCCAATTTTCATCGCTTTTTGAATTCGCCAGAGATTGTCCAGGCCCTGGCCAAGCAGATCAGCACCGGCAAGGCAAACCGCACGTTCATCGTCGTGCTCTCGCCGGTCGTGCAGATCCCCGCCGAGTTGGAGAAGCACTTCGTCGTGCTCGACCATGATCTTCCTGGCCGCGACCAGCTTGAGCAGATTGCCCGTAGCATCGCCACCGAAGACGGCGACCTTCCGGAAGGCGACGACATGAACATGGTGCTCGATGCCGCCGCCGGCCTGACCCACTATGAAGCCGAGGGTGCGTACAGCCTGAGCATCGTGCGACATGGCAACATTCGGCCCGACGCGGTCTGGGAGCTAAAGTCGCAAACGCTAAAGAAAAGCGGCCTCCTGCAACTTCATCGTGGCGGTGAGCGGTTCGACGGCCTCGGCGGTCTGCAATCGCTGAAGAGTTTCACTCTCAGGGCGATGCGTCGCCAAGGCCATCGAGATCCGCTGCGGCGGCCCCGCGGCGTCTTGTTGCTCGGGGTTCCCGGCACGGGCAAGTCTGCGTTCGCCAAGGCACTTGGAGCCGAAACGGGCAGACCGACGCTGATCCTCGATATTGGTTCCCTAATGGGCTCCCTGGTTGGCAGCACGGAAGCGAACATTCGCCAGGCCCTGAAGATTATTGATGCAATGGAGCCGTGCATCTGCTTCATCGACGAAGTGGAGAAGGCCCTGTCCGGCGTTTCGAGTTCTGGCGACAGCGGAGTTTCGGCCCGGCTTTTCGGCACGTTCCTGACTTGGCTCAACGACCACCAGAGCGACGTGTTCACGATCTGTACGTGCAACGACATCTCCAAGCTGCCGCCGGAGTTCTCGCGTGCCGAACGATTCGACGGATGTTTCTTCCTCGATCTACCCAGCAAGGAGCAGCGGCAGAGGATTTGGGAAATATACCTGCGGCTGTTCGATCTGGATGCCGACCAGGCCAAGCCCAAGGATGACCAATGGACAGGTGCCGAAATAAGAGCTTGCTGCCGACTGGCGGCATTGCTGGACTTGCCGCTGACCGCGGCTGCCCAGAACGTGGTGCCGGTGGCTGTCACGGCTGCCGAGAGCGTCGAGCGGTTGCGATCTTGGGCGTCAGGGCGTTGTCTGGATGCCGAAAGCAGCGGCGTCTATCAGGGCAGCACGCCGGCAAAGCCTGGCCGCAAGCTGCGGCGGGCGGACCCGTCGAATAATTGATCGACAAAGCCTGTGCGTGACGGGGCAGGTGCGATAGCGAATCGCACCTGCCCACTGGTCATTCCACAAAGATCGGAGATGATCCTTCTGGATCATGCTCCAACAATCATTCTACCGGCTTAACAGGCGGGATCTTCCATGTGCCGTTGATGATCGAGGGAGATCGCTCCTTGGGCCAGTACAGCCGCAGCATCAGGATGAACCGTCCCTTGGGGGCGGGGAGCCAGTTCGCTTCCTTCTCCGGGCCTGGACTCTCGTTCTGCAAGTACAGGTCGAGCGATCCATCCGTGTTGTACTTGAATTTGAATCGCGAGCTGAGCGTGTAACGGTTTAGCGGATTATCAACGAAGAAATACTTGTCGTCATACATCGTCAGCGACCAGAAGCCATCGGCTGGCGGCGTCTGTCCCTTGTCGAAGTGCATGACGTATTTCTTGCTGCCGTCGTAGGGCTTGCCCGTAGCGTCCGCCTCCGAGGTCGGATAGATGGCGTCTTGGGGCCGGTTGGCACCGAGACCGATGGCTGTGACCAGAGCACGTTGGAGATAGTCCGTGCCGTAAAGGCCGGTTTTTGTCGTGAACATCCAGCCGTTCTCAAAGGTTCCTGCTGTCTTGAAATGAGCCATGATCTTCTCGAAGCCGAGCTTCGGCACGTCCTTCAGAGCTTTGGCTGCCGCTGCGTCGAGCTTGCTCGGGTCAAACACCTTGCCCGGCACGATGCCCAGTCTCGCCAACTTGGCAAGGATGCGTGCATCGGCTGCGGTGGGCGGATTGTCCTTCATCAAGGAAACCAAGAGGTTGAAATAGGCAGTGGCATCCAGTGCGTTGACCTGCTCGCGTACGGGCGTTTTCATGTCGATGCTCGGATCGACCTTGCCAGCAGGCGGCGTATAGGGCTTTCCGTAGGCACTCAGGGGAACAATGGATACCTCGTCCTGCATCTTGTGAACCGCTTCGTAATCCTCCGGCGTCCCGGCACAGTAGATGCGACCCAGCAGCCACACGATGGCGGTTGGCGATTTGTATTCCGTCACACCAGCCGGAAGCGTGCCCTTCCAGCCGGGGCCAGTGATGGCGTACTTCTGCGGTCCGGTGCCCGTGGTTCGTTTGCCGGGGACTTGGAAAACATCGGTCCAGCCATCCAGCATCGGCATGAGGTAATAGCGGCCTTGGGCGTCAGGCAAGCTCAGCACCCACGGCTCCTTCCCGACATCCATCCATCCGGTCGTATAGAGCGTGTCAGCGTTCGGAGCAGTGACATCACGGTACTTGGCATCGGGATAACTTCGAGCCCGAAGCAAGTTGCCCATCGGTGCCCGCGTGGCTTCCGGCGTCTCCACATTGGTCATCACTCGCCGGGTCATCTCCATCGTCACCAGCGGGTAGCCATAGATGTAGGCTTCAATGCCGGTTTCCAACGCCTCTTTCTCAGTGACCGGGCCGGAAGGCTGGACCGGCATTACCGGAACTCGCCGTGGGCGGCGAAACAACTGTGCCGAAGCGGTTGACGAAAGGCTGGCCAACACTGCCGCCAGCAAGCACGCGACTAACGGCCAGCGTTGGCAGCTAGTCAAAGGTCTCTTCAGATTGGTCATGGTAACGGCCCTTTCTCAGAAAATACATGTTGGGTTAGCCCATTGGCCAATGAAATGCAGAGGGTACAAGGAGATCGAAGGCTGCCGTTCTCATCAGCCAGTTTGAACCATTCCAGTCATTCTATATACGGATGCTGGCGGGCAGAAGTAGGCTACCAAGCCCATTAACGCGTTACATCTTGCCCAATTTTCCCTGCCTGCCGCCAATGCCAACGCGGTTCGGTACCCGGGACTGGCATCACCGTTCGCTTCTCTCGCCGCTTCGGACTGACCACAGCGGCTGTCCCTTTCCCCAAGGAGTTGTCATGCCTATCGCCATGTACCGCTGTTTGATCCGCAAGGTCATCGCCCAGACCTACGCCGCCAACTGCCAGGGCCAGTCGCTGGGCGGTTGGTGGGCGGCGCGGAGGCGGTTGGACCGCCTCTACAAGAGTCAGGAGACGCAGCATGCCGGACGGAACCCGTAAACGTCGCTTCTCTCTCAATCCGGCCCGACGCCGCTGGTACGCGAAGCATCGGGCCGCTCGCTTCTTTCGCCGCTTTGGGCTCACCGCGGCGGCATAACAACTGGCCGCATTGCGTGCGGCACCTGATTGGCAGAGGGGCAGGAGCGACCAACTGATCGCTCCTGCCCTGGCAATTGTGGTTTTGTGTGGCGGAAATCTTAGTGAGAAGGCGGGGCAATCGGACTTGGTCCCTTATCTGCAGGGTTGGCTGGGACAATGCTATCCAGCGGTGCTAATGTCTGCCAGCGTTCACCATCAAGGCAAACCAGTCCTCGTGAAAGCGTAGCGAACCAGACCCTGCCTTGCTTTTCGAAGGCTGTGGCTTGAACCGATTCGTCCGCCAGTGGAGTACCCACGGAGTAGCGACGAAAATTGGAACCGTCACCTAATAGGGCACCCCCTGGTTTGCCACATCCCGCAGCACATCGCCCACTCGGAGTCCCGCACACCGTTTGGACAGGAATCGACTTGCTCTCCTCCGCCAGAAGACGGTATTTGCCGTCTTTGAATGCGAAGAGTCCATTGGCCGTTGCCAAAAATACCTCTTTGCTCTGGGGATTGCACCACAGCCCCGAGATGTCCGAGGATGGTAGTTGGTCCCCGGAGAAAGATGTCCATGATTTCCCGTCGAACCGGAAAAGGGAGTGTCGTTCGGCTGCCCAAAGCTTTCCATCGGCATCGAAATCGATGCTTGACAGCTCGATGTCTCCGGAGGGCACCTCCGGAGGCTTCTTTGCCGCGGAGTCACTTTCGGGTGCGTTCGAGCGGGGGTCGATCCTCTCGGTCTCTTGGCCGATCATGCGGAACAGCGTCTTGTCGCGGGCAGCCAGCCAAATACGGGATCGTTGATCACTGCGAATGCAGGTGATTTCCTTGCCAGGGTAGCCCACTTTTGTCAGAGCTGGGAATGCCTGCCAGCGGATGTCGTCGAAGGAATACAACTGTCCGTGGGCCGATCCGAACCACTTGACGTTATTTCGATCTACGTGAATCGCAGTAATAGCCATGTCCGGTATGCCTGTATTCGGTGCGTCAAAGAGTGACAGCTTGCCATTTCGCAGGGAAAAGACGCCTGAACGGCTGCCAATCCAGAGTATGTTGCTCCGGTCCACAGCCAACGACGTAATTTCACCAAAGACAGCCGCTACCGGTTGCCCCACGGGAGCGACCTTCGGAACGGGAGCTGATTGTTCTCTTGAAGCAAGCCAGATCCGACCTGTTGAAACCTCAACCAGATAAATGCAGTTGCCGTCCAGTCCGCCATTGTGAATCGGTCCACCGGGTGCGGTAAGGATCGCCACGTACTTGCCCAAAGAAACAACCTGCGTCGGCCGGACACCAGTTCCCGTAGAGAGATTGCCTGGCGTGAGCGGATCACCCAGAACAATCCGACTGAGAACAGCACCCTGTAGACTCAGTTTGCACAAAACGCCAACCTTTCTGCTTCCGCCGGGTCCAGTGTCAAGCCCGTAAAAGCAGTCCTCTTTTTCGCAATAGGCAAAGATGTCGATCCAGCCGGGACGCTTGGCGAGAACTGACCATTTTCTACTCTTTGGGGAATACTCGTAGAGATAGCCCGTGACATCGGAACTACCGACGATTAACCGGCCTCTCTTGGTGTCGAACGTAACTTCGCTTGGCCAACTCATCTCTGGCACATCGAGACCAAGATCCAATGGGGTTGTCTTCTGGGGCTCCATATCGACTTCGACGACGCGATGCCTCTGGATGCCGTAGTATCTTTTCCCCACAGGATCGTAAGTCACACGATCGACGCCACGCGGTAGGGGTTCCAAGGAGTTGTGGCGTGGTCCTTGCAAGGTGAAAGTGCCATACGAGGCAATCAGGTTAATTCCCATTCCCGAATACTGATGAGCAGTGAACGTCGCGTCCGCAACCTCTTGAGGTAGCTCAGAGCGGGGACTCGGCCGCGGACCCTCGTACAACGCAGTCGTCTCGTGCCGCACTTTGTCGATGATAAACCGATTCTCAGGGCGATACCGGGCGACTCCCTGGAAACTGCTGATTGACAGGTCCGTCCAATTTGCGATCTCCTTGGCCTGTTGACGAAGTGTGGGTGAGCTTGGGTCATAACAATACGAAATTGGTTTGTCGTTTGAACCTCGCCAGGCATCCACGACGGGAGTCGCCGACGGAAGTCCGCGGACTGCCTGTCTGTTGAAGCCACCCAAGATTACCTTCTCCAGCTTGGTATTGCCCTTTACGGTGACATCCCAAGTGCATGAATTGAACGCCGTAAGTACCAGAGTGATGAGTTTTCCCGGTCGATTGACTTCTACCGATGCCGTCGGGCCGTGGATTTGTTGTCCTGTATCGGTAATGCCTGAGTGAATTCCTACGACGTGCAATTCGCGGAGATTTTCAGGGAGCTCTTCCTTCTCTTCCGTTTTCTTCCCCGCTGGGATTGAGGCAATGGTTGCCGGCATATTTTTGGTTACGGGACGCGTCGGGTAGATTGTCGGGGCGATACCTGCCCGTCCCGCGGCGATCGCAACCACGGTATGACCGTCGTCTTCGATGGTAACATGGCTGCCCACCTTTGGCTTAATGTCGGAAACGCCGGACTGCCCCAGAATCTGAATCGCATCCGCGGCCCCCTGGGCAGGCAATTCGATTTCCACTGGCCGATCTGTCTCGATTGTACTCCGATCGGCAATGAACTGTACTCGTTGCGGGCCCCAAGTGACGCGGATTGTGTTGATTTGCTTCAATGTGATCACTTTGCGACTGCCTCGGAACGTCGGTTCCTGACCGTTGAGTACGAAGAGAATCGAAATTGGCTTGGGCATCCTGACTTCCGATCTCACGCCGTCTTTGTCAGTAATCGCGATCA
Source organism: uncultured Planctomycetaceae bacterium (assembly GCA_964615095.1). Classification (GTDB taxonomy): domain Bacteria; phylum Planctomycetota; class Planctomycetia; order Pirellulales; family Thermoguttaceae; genus JANXQG01. The sequence continues at coordinate 10,366 of CAZTPX010000143.1, forward strand.
CGACCGGGGAAGATTGTTCGGCAGTTGTCGGAGCCATTGCACTTGACGACTTGATCTCGGGAGAAACCGCCGATGGCGACACTGCTGATTCCGGTTCTTGTGGGCGGCTCTCGCCACTACAACCGCTCAGTGCAATCAGGACTGATATAAGCGATCGAAGGATGAAAAACAAAAGCCGCTGCGAAGGAATTGATCCCTCGTGGACGCCGTGATGTACGCTAAAGCCCATTGGTTTGTTTCCTCTCGACAAACTGGCCGCAATGGCAATTAACCGCCCCTCAAGCCGAGTGTCGTAATTGTGTAACGCCACAATGTACTCCCGATGGAATATCCCAATGCTAACAAAAGCGTGTTGCTTCAGCTACCCACCCAGCTCGGTTACATATCGCCGGTCTTCCGACTAGTTCTAACTCGGGCCGAAACAGCCAATATCGGTCATTCCTCGCACCTTTATCCCGGAGCCCAACATGCACCTTATCCTCAATGTCCATAGCTCGAACGCCCACTATAGCGGCAAATGCGATTACGCCGTCGTCGATCTGACGCCGGCACTCGCAGAGCGAATCCGCAGCCGCGTTGCCCTGACCCGTGAAGCCAAGCAACAGGACAGGGATCTTTACGAACTCTACTTCCGGGGGAGCACGGCCGATTTCTACGATCACAACATCCTGGACGCCTGCCAAGAGGCCATAGCAGCCGCCGGCGGTCCCGACCCGGACGAGACTGCATTCGACTGGCTGAACGACTTTGAACAACGCGAATATGCCGTGGTGCCCGCTGGTGTCGACCTGAACGCCCACGAATCGCAGCGGACTGAAGCCGACCAGATGATAATCCAGATTAGCCCCTCGGCGATTCGAACGGAGTTCTCGATCACTTGGACGGCCAGCCCTAAGCACGCGGACATCAATGTAACCACGGGCGAACTGCCGCTTTCAGCGATGGAGGAACTGCTGGCGGTGACCGCTCAACCTGCAATCTAACTTCGGAGCAAACATGCGATTCACGCCTTGGAAATGCCCGCAGTGCGGCCAGTCCGCCGCGGGCACTGTTGAAACTGTGCCCGGCCTCGCCCTGCTTACGATTGACGAAAGCGGCCAGGCCGAGTACGCAGGCGAAACCACAATCGACTGGAACGGTCAGACAAGCTGCCGGGACCAGTCTGGTAAGGCCATCTTGGAATGCCCTGATGGGCACCAGTGGCCGGCAGAACGCGATGACTGAGTTCAATTCCAATAACCGACGTATGAAAGGACCACACCTTGAACCAGCCCGAGCTATACATCGCCGTGTTCCGCCACGAGTATGGAGTGGATTGTTTCACATTCTACTTTGTGCCCAACGGCGACTTGAAGTACCCCTCGCCCCGCAAGGTGGCAGAGCGTTTCACAATCGACTTCGAGCCCGAGAAAGGCGAGACCTTCGAGTTGGTCCCGGCTCACCGGCCGGACATGGAAACGCTTTCTGCCGAGCACATCGGCAGGAAGACCGTTGCACCAGCCTGCTGGTGGGAAGACGGCGAAGAAGGCTGGCTTGACGAGGACAACGAGGACGACTTGGAATCCAACGTCCCATGTGTGGCTTGCGGCCGAAAGGACCTGCCCCTGCATATCGACGGGCGGTGCGGGGCTTGCGGGCGAGGCCCTACGACCGATGACCAGAGGTCCTCTGGAATCGAGATCCGGCTGTCGTGCTACGGCATCACGATTCATTTGGATCGAGACCCTGCTTTCAAAGACCCCGGTTGTGGCAGGATCACAAGCGATCTCAAAGCATCGGACGCTACGGTAAGACCGTTCAACAACGCTATCGACGGTCTGGAGGCTCTCATCCTGGCCCACGCCTGTGTCGGCATTGACGTTACTTCGCCTACCTACGTCGAGGGCATCGAAACGGCGATCGAGGCGATTACCAACCAGTACGGGCCGTAACCGACAGCCTCAGAACGGACCATCCGTTATGACAGCCGAACAAGCCCGAGACACGCTCCCACCCGTCAACGTGCGGTTTGGGAATCAAGTTTATCCCGGTTGTGCCGTTCGTGGCCGACAGAATGACGTTGCAACGGTCTACGTGCCCGACTTGCAACACCTGGAAGCCCGCTTCACCTGGGAAACCATCGCCCGAGCAGCGACCACCGGCTCCATTTTGCAAGCGTGACCGGCCTTGCACTGACGGCATTTCATCGATTCGCAGCATCGACGTTCGGCCGCGATCACAACAACATCTTCAAGGAGATCCCAAATGTCCGAAAAACTTGCGGCAGAGATCAACATTGGCGGCAAGGTCCGCCGCCCTGTTGCCGAGGTACTACGCGACGTCATTGCCGCAGAGCGTGTATCGTTGGAATGGGGCGACGTTCCCTTCGAGCCCAAGACCGTCGATGACTTGCTGGCGGCACACGTCGACAACGGCTCCGGCCTGCTCACGCTCAGGCTTTACGACGACCAGGCCAGTTGGGGCGAATTCGACAGCCTGGAACGATTCCTGCAAGAGCACAAGATTCCATTCGTCCGCCATACCGAGGGCAAATACGATTATGACCCGGAAGTCGTGGCCTTTCATCCCGCTTGCGGGCTTGTCCAGGAACTAACCGACCACAACCGTCATCCGACTGTTCAGATCGCCGCAGTAAAGCCGATCGCCGATAAGCTTGGCACAATCCTGGCCGACATGCGGAGCGGCGAAGGTGACGCCGCAAAGCTGCAACGAAAACTTCAGCGGCTTCACGGCAAGTTATGTAAGTGCCTTCCCGCCGACGTGCCCATACTGGAAACCTTCGAGGTCATCGGGCGTTGAACCCGGCAGGCAAGACAATCATTTCAACACCCAACGGAGGCCCAGCATGGCCAACAACTTTCTTCAATTCTCCGAAACGCTCGACGCCTTGACGCCCGAAGAGTCGGCGTGGCTCGGGCATCAGCTTGAGCCGATCGCCGTCCTTAACGGGACGGAGTTTTCCGAAGACGATGATGCTGTGCGAAACCGCGATACCGAGCCCAGTTACCAAGGACTACGATTCCTACAGGACTACGAAGACCTTGACGAAGACGCCGACGTGCAGGGCTTCGAGATCGAGTATCGAGCCGACGATACCGATTACGCATGGTTCTCTGCCGAAGCAAACGGCGATGCCGACCGTCTGGCCCACCTCATACAGAAGTTTCTCAAGCGGTTCCGTCCCGATCAGTGCTGGTCGCTGACCTACGCCACCACCTGCTCGAAACTCTGCGTGGGCGAGTTCGGCGGCGGGGCCGTGTTCGTTACGGCCGACGAGATCAAGTGGCAGACTGCCCACGATTTCGTAGAACAACAGCGTGCCGCGTTCGGAATCGCAAAGTCCGTGCGTGGCGTCTTTGACCACATAATCGGAGAACGCGAACATGGCGAAACGCAACCGACCGAGCCATGACGATTTCATGGCAGCCTGCAATGCAGTCGCTAGGGAGCGGCTGCTGAACCGAAAGATCGTCGAGGTCCGCTATCTGAATCCCGATGAGTGCCGGCGGCTGATGTGGGACCATACGAGCGTGGCCCTTGTGCTCGACAACGGCACGACGATCTATGCGGCCCGCGATGCCGAAGGCAACGATGCAGGGGCACTGCACGGCACCACGAGATCGGGCGAGGAATTTGTGCTCCCGGAGTTGAACATCTAGTACAAAGGAGAGAAAGCAGCGATGAGCCGTCAGTATGAAATGAGCGTCGAACTCGTAGGATGCCGGCCCGAACTGGTTGATGCGATCAAGGCCGCCGCCGGGCAGGAATGGGAGTTTACGGAGTGGCATGACCAGGAAGGCACGCTGACTGCCTCGGCCGAAGGAAGCCTCTGCGGCGGCGAGAGCGAGGAGGAGTTCACCGAGCGGCTGTCGCTGGCTGTCTGGAAGGCCAACGGCGAGTTCTGCGAGGTAACGGTTAACGCGACCTACCTTGAGGACTTGCCCTACGAGGTTCATTGCCTCGACCAGTCCGATTACGACAGGCTGATCCGCCAGTCCCAAACGGAGCCAGACACGCCATGACCATCGACGATGCAATCGACATTGGCCAGGGCATCAACATGCTCCGTGGCGTGTCTCGCCCCACCATTGGAGATGCCCTGGACCTTGTAGAACAGCAACTCGCCACGTGCGGGTTCAACTGGCTTACCGGGCAGGAAGCACGGCGGGTTCTTCGCGAGGCGTGCGAGCAGCCCATAGTCCCGATCGAAAAGAAACGCAATGTGGTGCCTGCTCCGTCCGAATGGCCTGAGCCACCACCGGCATTGCCCGCCGGACTGACACGCGAGTTATTCGTCACGATGCCGCTAGGTTTTAAGCTCAACCGGTCAGTATTGCGTAAGCAAGTAGCAGAGGGCATTATCCCTCCGATGAAGGCAGAGTGGTTGCTTCACGAGGACGAATGCCGCGAGGCGATCAACGCGGTCTTGAACTACTTCAGCTACTGGCAGCTACAATACTGGAGCCGACACGTCGAATGCACGGGCCGATGGGTTGACCCGCCTTCACCACCGAATCACGATCGGGCGGCTGTGTGGAAAGCATTGTATGAGGCTGTTTCCGATAGAACCATTCCGTAACCTGGGAGAAACCAATGGCCAAGACGACTCTTACCGTAGACGTCGAGTATGACAACCACGTGACCGATCCCGAAGCCATCGCTTCGGCCGCCGACCGCCTCATGGAGACGGTTCTTTCTACGCCGGGCATCATGGGCGAATATGGCGACCCGCATTTTGGCGAATTCTTCGTCATGGGCTCCCGGCAGTATGCAGTCTACTGCCTGGCTACCAACGAGTTGATGACCGAGACCTACGGACGGTTTACCCGGCGTGACGTCGCCCAGCAGTGCGTCGACGAGGCCGACTCTCGCATCGCCGACGATCTGATCATAGTAAGCATCCTTGGCATCCCCGACACTGCCAACTGTGATGAGCCCGACGACGACCGTGACGAGCCAATCGATGATCTGCTCGCCAAGGCTGAGGCAGCGGGTCTGGAAACCGCGGACCTCGACGAGATCGTTCACGATTTAACCAGCAGCATTGCCGCCGACGTAAACAACGAGGGCTTGGAGGGACAGCTTAGATACCTGATCGACCAAATGGGCGTTCAGGGCGTAATGCAGCAGCTTGATCGGCTGGCCAAGGAGCTATCGAAGGCAGAGACCACGGAGAACACCGGCAATGAATGAGAACACGCATGCCTACGCCCTGCGGATCGATGGGCCGCTTCTCGCCCAGCAACGGCAGTGGCTCCTCGATTTGGCCCAGCATACGACCGGCAAAGGCCGAGAACATCTGGAGGGCGTCATGGCCCTGCTGGATGAAATCGCGGACCAGGCTCACGATCTGCACGGCATCGACTGCTTGCTTGGCAGGCAGGTCAATGCTGACGTATCAGGTATACGATCGTCGGCACAGTGATCAACAGAAACAATCCAAAGATAATGCACCCTAGTTTGTTCCAGACCATTGCAGCATCGCAGCAGGTTTGGCATCGTAATTCATGGGCTCCGCCACGATCATTCGCGACGTAGACGCTTGCAACATGTTCAGCACAACTCAGTGCTCCACAGCTTTGACACTTTGTGGTCGCTGTTGCAGGACAAGCGTAGCACGTGGGCTCGGATTCCATCGAAGGCTCGTTTGGATGGCCACACTGTGGGCATGCTTCGGCCTCAATCGAAATCTCACGGCCGCACTCAGGGCAAGCTATGAGCGACATGGTTGACTCCAATGGTCGCGGTCTCAATCTCCAATTCTGGAAGCATAAGCGGCCGTGCGTCGATACGCAAGTGGGGGCTCAGGCGGGTCTATCGCACACTTTGATAACAACAACAAAATCGGGAGGAGCATTGTGGAGAGAATCCTTAAACGGCTGGCGGACGCGATCGCCTATCTCAGTGAATGTAGTTTGGACGAAGCCGAACGCCACTACCACGCCGGCACGCTGAGCAAGCGGCACTTCATGATCTACTGCCTGTTCTGGACCTGGGGCTCCTACAAAGTTGCCGATCCGCATCGCTGGCCCCAGGACGAGTTGCTGGCACGACGTGGGCGGGCAGCGATGGTCAGGCGAATCAACCAGTTCCGGGCGGCGATGGGCGTGGAACCTTACGAGCCTCCCTGATCCCATTTTGTCGGAGCGTAACATGCGAGTTGATGCCAGCACTGCCGAGATTGTGCTATTCCTTCAGAAACAGGGCTACCGGGTGAGTCATCCCGTTGAAGCCGAAATCGGCGACGACCATGCCCGCATTGCCTTGAGCGGTAATCGGTACGCTGTCGTCACACGCCAGGATAGCGGGTTGCACGCCGAGTGTTTCGACGACAAACCGTGACGACAACCACTTTCACGAGGAGATCAAATGTTCGATCCAACCGTATCCATCCGCAGAACATTGCAGGCCGAGATCAATGCCGAGCCCGGCAGCCGCGAGGCCCTGGAAGCGACATTCGGTCAGGTCTGGGACACGAGTCAGTTGGGCAACGATTTCGACGTGATCGGCTTTGCCGCCCCAATCGTTGCGGTTCGCCGCAAGAGCGACGGCCAGAAGGGCAGCCTCTTCTTCCAGGCGACACCACGCTTCTCCTTCGCGTTCAAAGAGCACAAGTAGGCCATCAACGATGCCCCGCAATTGTCATCAAAATGATAAGGGCGATGATTCCAAAAATGACCCAACTAACCACTTGCCAGGTTATGGCCGACGAGTAGCAGTTGTCGCATCGCAATTCGTAGCCGTGTGAGACGTAGACACTTTGCAGGTGCTGGGCACAGCTCAATGCACCGCAACGCTGGCACCTCGTAGTCGCGGTCGCCGAACAGGCGTAGCACTTCGGTCCTGTTGGTGCTGGCGTTGAAGGGTGGATGGGGCAACCACAGTGCGGGCACGCTTCGGCTTTCGTCGAAACCTCACGGCCGCATTCAGGGCAAGGGATAAGGGACATGGATGACTCCAAGGGTCGCGGTCTCTGATCTCCATTTCTGCCAGCATAGGCGGCCACGCATCGATATGCAAGTAGGGGCTGAGGCGAGTTGGCTCTTATTCCGATCGGCAGGGTCGAAAATTCATCACAAGAACAAAAAGGAAGAGGAGCAAGCCATGCCAGAACCACTAGCCGAAGAGCTATTCCACACGGTCATCAAGTCCTTCGATGCCAACGGCGACATCAGCCCCACGGAGACTGCCCAAATCATCGGGCACCGCAGCGAGGTCGCGATCTGGATCATCCTCGATCCGCGGGGCGAAGACCACGACATCCTCATCGAGCGGCATCCCAAGGAATGGCGGATCTACATCAATCCCCGTGGTGGCAACCCGTTGTGCATTGCCCGCTTGGGCTTTCAGCGATCCACGCTGGAAAACGATGCTGACGAAACGCTGATCTCGCAGGATTTCTAGCCCGCGGGGAGTACGGGGTGTACGAGCGTTTTCGTTCAGGCGACCACAGCCGGTTCGATTCTGGTAAATCTCTGTTCACAAGGACCGGCGTGTCGTCGATCGGCATGGCCGGCCCTTTCTGTTTTCAGTCATCACTTCGCTTCCACGATCTTGATCTGCTCCGGGTCAGTGACCTTGATTTCCGGCCGTTCGTGGTAGAGCACGATCTTGCCATGCACTTCGATCGTCTTGCCCTTGAAGTGTTCAGCCGGATCATCGATCTTCGCCTCTTTGAATTTCTCAACGGCAGCCTTGTCGAGAAAGACCAGGAAATTCTTAGAGTCCTTGAAGTCCTTTTCGGAATTCAGGAAGGCGATATCTTCCCGTAGCGTCGCTGATTTGACTTCCATCTTCAGCGTCACCGTTTCGCCGACCTTCTTCGCGGCTTCCTCCGGACCGATCGGCTTGGTGACTTCTTCAGCCGCAGCCAGCGGCAGCCAGACCAGGAACAATAACAAGGCACTCATCAAGGTACGCATGGCAAATCTCCTGACTTCTGAAGGCAAAGGGAATACGACGAATTTACTGCCGCGTCCGGGAGTTGTCAATTGTCCGGTCTTTGATCGCAACCGTTTTCTAACCTGCCGTTAACCTCCGGAAGATTGTTGACGTTCACCGATGCCAAGCGTCCCGTCATGCTCTTCGTTGCCGAATCCAAAAATCACACTGCTTAGCCAAAGGAGTAACTAAACGATGGCCCGTCTCATGTCACAAGTAAGAGGCGGCTATTACGCTGCCAATCCCATTGCCGTTGCCGCCGTGCTGGAACGGCTGAGGCCGCCCAGTACCGGGGAGTGCGTCATTCTCGATCCTTGCAGTGGAGAAGGTCATGCGTTGTTGCAACTGGCACAAGGTCTCAGGGCAACGGCCTACGGCATCGAGTTGTCCGAAGATCGTGCAGCCTTGGTGCGAGATTCCTTGCCCGAAGGCCAATCGCTGGCTCCGGCCGACTTTCTGCGGTGTGCGATCAGCTATCGCTCGTTCTCGTGCATTTTCTGCAATCCACCCTACGATTACGCCACCGGCGGGGAAGGTCGAGTGGAAATGCAGTTCATCGAACGGGCTGCCCATCTGTTGGTCGACAACGGTATTCTGGCCCTGGTTTGCCCGCATGATGTGGCCGACAGCTACCAGACCAGCGAATTCTTCGAGCAGCATTTTCACGACATTTCGGCGATGCCTTTTCCGGAAGAAGTCCGCAAGTTCAACGAGACTGTCATCTTGGGCTACAAGCGGAAGCAGCCGCGTGTCGTCAATCACCGCGACTGTCCTTACGACTGGCTGGAACAGCGGATGAATGATCGTGTCGTCTATCAGCTACCTGCCGGCGTGCGTCCCAACGTATTCCGCAAGACGGAGCCCACCGACACCGAGTTGGCACGGCTGGTCGCCAAGAGTCCGCTCAGGTTTCACATTGAACGGCCTGCCGATCGTGCTGACTATCGTCCCAGGCCGCCTTTAAGCCCTGGCAATGGCCATCGTGCGATGCTCCTGGCTTCAGGCCATATCGACGGGCTGATCTGCCCGCCCAATGAACCGCCACACGTCATTCGCGGCACGGCCGCCAAGGACGAGTACGTCGCCTCCTGTGACGAGAATGAAAACGAAGACGGCAGCGTTACCACGCGAACGGTCATTTCGGAGAAACCGAGGCTGGTGATCCGCGTCCTGGATTCACGAGGCAGCATCACGAACTTGGAGTCCTGACGCATGAAACCAGCCCTGCAATGGCCCAAGCAGCCGAGCAAGTCTCGGCACAATATCCTTGGGCGGCGGCTGCGATGGACCGACCGTAGCCAGCGTTATCGCATTGAGCGGTTCCCCGACGATGGCGATCCTGTGTTCATCGTGCTGTTCAACGACGGGGCCTAGCGGGTCTTGTCGCATCACCGGAAGCTGCGGCCCGCCAAGCTCGCCTGTCACACCCATTACCGAGAAACCACAAGGAGAACCCATGTCCGACGAGGTTGAACTACCCTCGCTAATCATGAAGACCGCCAAGAGCGAGTTCCGGCTCCGTTGTCATGCTGCGGCATGGTCGGCGAACTACGGCGGCAGCATCCAAGTCTATCGGCGGCACTCACGGGACTATCCCGGCCTACTCCTGCTCAGTGCCACCGGCCCCGACACGGCCGCCAAAGCCGTACGGGCTACGCTCTATCAGCCCGACATTCAAGCCGAGTTCATTTTGCACATTAGCGGCACCGAGCAGATGATCAAGGCTCGAACCGGTTTTGGCGGCAAGCCTGTGAGCTACGGGGCCGCCATCGCCAAGCTGGCCCCTGGCGTGATCCACCTGGTCGCGGTAGCCAAGATCCCCGGCCTGATGCCGAACATGAGCGACGACCATCTTTGGACCGAATTGTCTGGTCCGCGTTTCACGACGCCGCTGTTACGCTCGTGGATTCCCTGGCTGAAGCAAACCATGACCAAAGACGGCGGCATTGTCGTCGCCAAGGGACTGGCGTCCACGGTCGGCGTTCTGAACACGGAACCCGGCGACCTGGACGACCTGGTCATGCAAGGCGTGAAGGAAGGCCACCTGTGTCTGGTGGCATAGCGTCTTTCCAACCATCAACACAGGAAACTTTCAACGCGATGAATTGCGAAACACTGCAAGAGTATCTGGACCGCTATGGTCCGCTCGTGGCAGAACGTGCCCGCCAGGCTTTCGAGCCGCTGCACGTCCCCACCACCGACGCCGTAATCACGCTCGACCTGAAGCGGCCGATGTTGCCTGCCCAGGGCCACGTTGTCACCGCCGCGGTCAAGACCCTGAATCGGCAGAAAGCCGTCTATCTTTGCTCTGAGTGCGGGACCGGCAAAACGCAGATGGGAGCTTGTGCCGTACATGCCCACGCGGCCGGCAAGCCTTATCGGGCGATTGTCATGTGCCCGCCGCACCTCGTCGAGACTTGGCGAAACGAACTGCACGCCATCTTCCCCGACAACACGGTCGAAGTCCGCGTCCTGGAAAAATGGCGTGAATTGCTCACGCACTCCCGCGAGAAGCCGACAAAGCCGTCGTGGCTCATCATCGGCGAGACGCTGGCAAAGAATGGGCCGTATTGGCGTGCTTCCGCCGTGAAAGACTGCCAGGGCATCCTCCGCTGTCCCGACTGCGGCTCGCAGTTGCGAAGCAGGGCTGGCGGTGAGGGTGATTACCTGACCATGAAGGACCTGGAGCGTTCGCGGAAGCGTTGCACGGCCGAAGTGCCAACCCGACGCCTCAACGCCGATGGCGAGCCGATCCTGCGGCCATGCGGCACAGCCTTGTGGCAGTACACCGACAAGCGTCGTGTGTGGGCACCGGCCGACTACATCCACAAGCACCTGAGGGGCGTCTTTGATTACGCGATCTTCGATGAAGTACATGAGGAGAAGTCAGAGACCTCAGCCAGGGCGAACGCCTTGGGTGCCCTGGTCGCGTCGTGCCGCAAGGTGGTTGCGATGACGGGCACGCTCATCGGCGGCAAGGCTGGGCATGTCAGGTCGCTGCTGTTCCGCATGTCGCCCAAGAGCCTAAAAGCCGAGAGCCTTTCGTGGCAAGATGATATGGAGTTCAGCCGTCGTTACGGCAGGGTCGACACGATAATCACCGAGAAGGTGACCGTCTCCGACGACAACCGCCGCAGCCACGGCAAGAGCACAACCAAACGCCAAGCCGAACAGCCGGGTATCATGCCTACGCTCTACGGCCGGCACCTGATCGGCAACACGATCTTCCTTGCCTTGACCGACGTGGCGGAGAATCTGCCCAGCTACGAAGAGCAACCCATCGCCGTTCGCATGGGCACCGATCTGATGGAGCCCTATCGGGACATGGAAGCGAAGCTCAAGGACGAGGTTGCCAAGCTCTTGCGGCGGGGCAACCACCAGCTTCTCTCGGGCATGTTGCACGCCTTGCTCGCTTACCCAGACTTCCCTTATGACTGGTCCGCAATCGGCTACAACGAAAACGGGCGGTTCGTGCATGTCACCACGCCGCCGACGCTCGATCGCGAAACGCTTTGGCCCAAGGAGCGTAAACTCCTGGAGATTCTGCGGCAAGAGAACGGACAGAGTCGCCAATCATGGGTCTTTGCTTGCTACACCAACACGCATCCGGTACTGGGGCGGCTGGAGAAAATCATCCGGGACGCCGGCCTCACGGTCAAAGTTCTGGACGCCGCGAAGGTTCCTACCCGGCATCGCAGCCAGTGGATCGCTGATAACGCTCCGGGCGTCGATGTTCTGGTCTCGCATCCGCAGCCAGTAAGGACCGGCCTCACGCTCTTCGACGCTCTTGGCCGGCACAATTTTCCTTCGATCGCGTTCTACGAGACGGGTTACGATCTTTTTACGCTGCGTCAGGCATCGCGAAGGTCATGGCGGATCGGCCAGAAGTATCCATGTCGCGTGTACTTTCTCTACTACCAAGCGACGATGCAGGCCCGAGCGATGGCGTTGATGGCCCAGAAGCTCGACGCTTCGCTCGCTTTGGAAGGGCAATTCTCTGCTGAGGGCTTGGCGGCGTTATCGGCCGACAGCGGTTCGCTCACGATGGAGCTTGCGAAGAGCCTAGTCGAGAACCTCGACTTCGGGGATGCAGAACGGGTGTGGGCCAAGCTCAACATGGATGAGGCCGTGGCGGTTGAACAGGCCGCGACGACCATCGCAAGTCCGCGTCTTCTTGTCCCCGGCCGTCGTCCCCGTCGCGTGCCCACTGGTTCCCTCAGTGCCGCCGTGGCACGACAGCTTTCACTGTTTCTCGACGGCTGACCCTACGGCGACGGACGTGCCAGTATCGGCTGCACCTGATCGAAACGATGATCGTACCCGTCCTGCCATGCGAACAGCCCAGCTTCGTCGGGCCAGACGCATTGCAGGACGGGGAAGTCAAAGCCGCGATAGAACCAAAGGGCGAAGCCAAGGTACTCGCGGTAGAAATCCTCGGGAACCATCTTGAACGCAACGGGCAAGCCCTCTGCAACGTCGTCCGACAGGTCGTTCGCCTCAAATCGTGTTCCGGCTTGCACCTGAAGGCCAATGATGTTGATGATTCGAGCCGCTTCGACGTCCGGCAGTCCGAATACGATGATCTCCGGGTGGTCGAACGTGTGGAATAGCCCGACCGAAAAGGCGAATCCCGGGCTTCCATCGTCATCGTAAACCCCAACGACGTGCCATCCCACTCGCTCAACGTCAGCGAGCAGTTTGCGGTCGGAAGCGTCTTGAGGCTTTGGGAGTTCGCGTTTCATGGCATACTCCCTGTCAGCATACGCGAGCATCCTCGCTTGGGCAAGTAGGCCCAATTCCTGCTACCAATTTTCATCACAACATCAAACTCTTGAGGACTTATGCAATGTCTACAAAACCGCGTCGTGGTCGTCGCTTGTGGCGTCGGCCGCGATTCGACCGGCATGCTTGTCGGTCTCCATGAACGGCAGGTCAGGCCCGAAGCGATCCTGTTTGCAGACGTGGGCGGCGAGAAAACTGGCACTTATGACTTTATCCCACACTTGCAACCTTGGCTCGCCCGCGTCGATTTTCCGCCGCTGACGATCGTGCGATACAAGCCTGTGCGGGCACCGTATAGCACGCTCGAAGGCAATATGCTCGCCAATGCCACATTGCCGGGAGCCACATTCAATCGCGGCTCGTGTACGCTCAAGTTCAAGGTCCAGCCGCAGAACCGGTATTGCTGCAGCCTGGAAGCCTGCCAACAGGCTTGGGCACGCGGCGAGAAGGTTATCAAACTCATCGGCTTTGAAGCGTGCGAAGGCTATCGCCAAGTGCGTGCCGCCGATCGTGCCCACGCCGGCCGTGGCAGTCCCGATGCCCAGCGTTACGAATGGCAGTACCCGCTCATGGAATGGGGCTGGAACCTCGAACGCTGCAAGCAGGCGATCGACGATGCCGCCATGCCAGTGCCGCCCAAGTCCGCCTGCTTCTTCTGCCCCAACCAGCGACCTGAAGAGGTCGAAGAGCTATCCGACGAAGAGCGTGCAAGGATCGTCCGCATGGAGCTACGGGCAGAGCCGTACAATCGCAAGGTTCATGGGCTTTGGCGACGGCCACGCCGAACTTTGGGCCTGCCTGGCTCAATTACGGAGTTTATCTTGGCAAAGAATCTAAGGTTCACGCCACTCGACGAACTGCCGGAAGTGCCGCTTAATCCCTGCTGCCAGATGGCCCAGCGGCAATGCACGTTCCGGCCGCCGCATCGCTGGTACTCGCTGCGGGAGCAGCTTGAAGATGCCGGCCATGCTGTGCCCGCCTGTGAGACCGAGGGGCACCTGGCCCTCGTCGAATCATTGCAGGGGACGCTGTTCTAGCACGAAAGCTCTCAGGCTTCGACCAGTTCAGGCGTGGCGACCCCGGGCGATAGCTCCAACTCATATTCCAGGAACGCCCTTTCGAACTCGGCATCCAGATCGCCATACGCTCGCGGCCAGATGAAGAAAGGGCCCGTCCAGAAGGCCGGCAGTCCTGGGATTTGCCACTGGCCGATGATGCCCCGCTGGCGTGCCTGCCCAGCGTAGTCAACGCCATGCTGGCCGACGTACTGCTTGAGCCACAAGCATTGGCCCGTTTCCGTGTCATAGGTTCCGTGGATCGTGAACTTGCCCACGCGGTCGTCACCGAATCCGGACACGATGCCTTCGGCAAATTC
>CAZTPX010000144.1:0-24308 GCA_964615095.1 uncultured Planctomycetaceae bacterium
TCATCGAGCAGGGAATGTGTCGCCGCTAACGCGGCTGAGATCGCATTGGCATATCGCAACCGCGGGTTGCGCTGCGCTCCACCCGCGGCTATTCACGTGGTGCCGCTAACGCGGCAGACATCGACCGGCAATGCGGAGCAAACCGGGGTACATCGCAATCGCCACCGGAAAAAGTCGTCGCGATTGACGGCCAGCAGGAACAGGCTGCAAAATCGTGCTGGGCAGAACGGCTTCGGCTCATCCGGGTTTGGGTGCGACTCGTTCAACCGGGAGCCAACGGCGACAGCGAACCCTGGTCTCCGCCGTCGCCGCGACTCGCTGTGCAGGTGCCCCGTCCCGGTTAAACGACCCAGAAGGAACCCCGTACCTATACGTGGACGAGCCCAAATCACGAGAGAGCCATTTCCCCGGCCGTGCCGAGGAAATGGTTGTTTATGCGGCTATTCCTGGTCATCGTCCAGTTCGTATCCCTCTCGGTCGGTTTTCCTGCTACAATTAGCTACTCCCACGTATAGATTTGGCCTCGGTAGATTTTCCGCCACCTGTTGATTGCGGGCATCGGCGTGAGCTTGAAGCGGCTGTTGCAAGTACAATAATGGAAACAAGTTAGGCATGCGAAGACAAGACGTTAGAAATGTTGCAATTATCGCCCACGTTGACCACGGCAAGACGACGCTTGTCGATTGCATGCTGCGCCAGAGCGGCCGCTACCGCGATACGCAATTGGTCGGTGAGCAAATACTCGACTCCAACGACCTGGAACGCGAACGGGGGATCACGATCCTGGCCAAGAATATTGCCATCCCCTACCGGGGCGTGAAGATCAATATCATCGACACGCCTGGCCACGCCGATTTCGGTGGCGAGGTCGAGCGCGTGCTACGGATGGCCGACGGCGCGCTGGTGCTGGTCGATGCGGCCGAAGGCCCCATGCCGCAAACCCGCTTCGTGCTCTCCAAGGCCCTGGAGTGCGGCTTGCAGCCGATCGTGGTGATCAACAAGATCGATCGTCCCGACGCCCGGCCGAACGAGGTGCTCGACGAGGTCTTCGAACTGTTCCTGCAATTAGGCGCGGACGACCGCCTGGCCGACTTCCCGCACATCTATGCCAGCAGCAAGCTGGGCTTTGCCACTCACGAACTGGACCAACGCGGCACTACGGTAGCGCCGCTAATGGACATGATCCTGGAGAAGATCCCCGGCCCGGAGATCGACGCCGAGGCCCCGCTGCAGATGCTCGTGACCACGCTGGACTGGTCCGACTACGTGGGCCGCATCGCCATCGGGCGGATCTACTCCGGCGAGGTCAAGCCGGGCATGGACGTCGCCCTGATGCAGAAGGACGACAAGATCGCGCCCGCGCGGATCGTCTCGGTCCACGTCTTCGAGGACCTGGGACGCACCGAGGTGCAGTCCGCCGATGCCGGCGACATCGTGGCCCTGGTGGGGCTGGAAAACATCGAAATCGGCGATACGGTGAGCGACCGGAACGCGCCCCGGGCGATGCCCCGCCTGGTGGTCGACGAGCCCACGCTGAAGATGACCTTCGGCGTGAACACCTCGCCTTTGGCCGGCCAGGAGGGCAGGTACCTGACCAGCCGCCATCTCCGCGAGCGGCTCATGAAGGAGCTGCAGAAGAACGTCGCCCTGCGCGCCGAGCCGATCGCCGGCACGGAGCAATTCTCGGTCTCCGGCCGCGGCATCCTGCACCTTTCCGTGCTGATCGAGACCATGCGCCGCGAAGGCTTCGAGTTGTCCATCGGCAAGCCGCACGTGATCCTGCACGACAACCACGGCGTGACGGAAGAGCCGTTCGAGTCGCTGGTCGTCGAGGTGCCCGAGCACCAGACCGGTCCCGTGATGGAGATGGCCGGCCAGCGTCGAGGGCAGTTGGTCGACATGCAGTCGCACAATAACTATTCGTACATGGTCTTTTCGATTCCCGCCCGGGGGCTGATCGGGCTGCGGACGCGGCTCTTGAACGCCACGCAGGGCACGGCCGTGATCCACCACCGTTTCGAACGCTACAAGCCGATGGAAGGCGAGATCGAAACCCGCTCGACGGGCGTGCTGGTCTCGCTGGTCGGCGGCCGAGCGGTGGCCTACGGGCTGGACACGCTGCAGCAGCGGGCCGATCTGCACGTCGGCCATAACGACGTCGTCTACGAGGGCATGATCGTGGGCGAGAACAGCCGCAGCGACGACATGAACGTCAATCCCACGAAAGAGAAGAAGCTTTCCAACATGCGGGCAGCCGGCCACGACCGCAACGTCTTGCTCCGCCCCGCGCGGCGATTATCGTTGGAAGAGGCGCTGGAGTTCATCGAGGATGACGAGTTGGTGGAAGTCACGCCCACGCAGATCCGCCTGCGGAAGATTCTCTTGAATGAGCACGACCGCAAACGCGCTGCGCGGAAGGCGGCCGCGGTGGGAGTGTGATTGGCGTAGGGGCGACCGACGGATTACTTCGGGAGGAGAGGGGACATGTTACAGAGCCTTTTCGGATAACCTCTTATCGCCGCGGCAGTCCCGCCGCGCCCTGCAAAGAGTTGGCCGCGCTGACCGCGCCGGGCGTCTCCGTCACGGACCCCTTGCTCTCCACGATCACCAGCAGATCGGCCCGCGGCGGTGAACCGGCAAACGGCAACGGCATACCGGCCACGGTGGGAGTCGAATCGACGGCGACGGGCAGGGCAACGATGCCTAGCCCCAATAACAGCACCTGATTTGTCGGCCAACGAAAACGCTCGCTGAACCGGAAGTAGCTCATCTGCGGCACCTCGACCCGGGCACGCTGCCGTGGCGAGGCCTGCGTGGGTACCTCCAGCATCACCGGCACCAGCTTCTCGACCTGGTCGATCTGACACTTGATCACGGCGTCGACCGAACGGCCATCCGTGGAAAGCAAGGGACTGAATTCCAGCGAGAACCCTTCGTCGATCTGGCTGGGCACGTTGTCGTAGCCTTGCCAGGCCTCGGGCCGCGGGTTCACGTCGCGGATGAAAGGCCGTCCGTGCAGGGCCGAGACTACCGTGGCCTGGCCGTTATTGACCAGTTGGTGCGATGAATTGTGTTCGCGATAGTCGCTCCGGCGTTGCAGCGTTCCCAGGAGCACGGCGGCATCCTCCTTGGGCAGCAACCAGGCGCAAACGCCGGGCGTCTGCGTGGGAATGGGCCGCAGCGTGTGGTGGGCGGTGGCCCGCCAGTTGGGGTTGTCGACGGTCGCGATGCGCAGGCTGAACGTGCGGGTTTCCGCCTCGCTGGACACGAAGCGATCGACGATGTCGGCGACGACGGCCTGCATTTGTGGCGTGTGATAGACCCGCAAGGTCCGCGGCGAGGCGCTGAGGATGCCCAGCGGCTCGGCGTGCCAGACTTCGTAGCCCGTCTCGCGGAGAATCCAATCGACGATGGCTTGTTCGGGCCGTTTTGTGGTGGTCACGCGCGTCGTGTAGGGGCTGATGTCGTATTCCCGCCAGATCTGCCCTTGTTCGTTGGGCAAGGTGCCATTGCCAGCGGTCACGCGCAAGGAACGGCGCACCGTGCGGGGCATCGGTGCAAGGAACGGGTTGGCGCCGGTTCCGTCGGGCGCTCGGGGCGTTGTGAATGCCGCGCCTCCCGGGGAAAGCGGCACGGGAGCAGCGGCTGCCGGGCTGGCGCCGTTGTCCGTGCCAACGCCGGCCGGGCGCCAAGCGGGGCTTGGCGCTGGACTATATCCGCCTTGGACGGTTTGTGCCCAGGCCTGAGTTGCGGCGGCCGACAGGATCAACGCCGTGAAAATGGATCGCGCCCACATGTTTGCTGCCTCCTTGTCTTGCCCAGAAGAACCGCTCTGGGGCGGGCAGTATAGATACCCATGAGGAATGGGGCAAGAGGAATAGAGTTGTATTGATTCGCCATTTTTCTAACAAGTTGACCTTCGGCGGCACGTGCATAAGATCAATGAGGTGGGTGCTTACCCTAATCTTCTCACTTGTATAGTCCCTCCATTCAGAAAGGGTGTTTGTGATGCAAACCGCCAAGCAGCTTTCGGTCTCTTTGGTGAACAAGCCTGGACGTCTGGCCGCCATGATGACCGCACTCAGCAAGGAAAAGGTCAATTTTCAGGCCCTGGTGGTCATGGATTCCGGGGAACGCGGTACCGTCCGTTTCGTGCCCGAGGACCTCGATATGGCGATGGAAGTCCTCCAGGAAATGAATGTTCATTACGACATGGCTGATGTTTTGCTCGTCGAGATCCCGAGCCAAGCGGGGGCGTTTCGAAAGATCTGCGAAAAGCTGGCCGCCGAGCACTTGAACATCGACTACGCGTACTGCTCGTTCGCGCCGGGCAAAGGGTCCAAAACTGGGGTATTGGCCGTGGTTCGCGTCAATGATCTCGTGAAAGCGCAGCGCGTGCTGGGCGAGACTGGCAGCACCGTATCTCGCACGCCCCGGCGCCCAGGCCGGCGGCCGGCGTATGCAAGGTAAGTGTGTATTTCCCCCTTGCACGCCCGTAAGCGTTCCATTAGAATCTGCCCCCTATTGTATGGGTATTTTCGACGTGGTCTGTGGGTAGCATGGGCAATCGCCGCTTCGAGCACTGGACCGGAATTCGCAAGACCTGGGCGGTCATCGCTATGGGTCTTGCGTGTCTGGCCGGCTGCACAATGCCGCCCTGGGGTTCGCACGCCACGCCGCCGCCCAAGGACGCGAAGTCCGCCTCGTCGACGCCCCCCAAGTCGTCCGGCAGCCAGACCGATGCCCAGGCCTTGCAGCAAGTGATGAATGAACTGCAGCAGGTCGGGGCACTCGATCCGGTGGCGCAAGACAAGCTCATGGCCGACCTGAAGCAAGTCGACCCGAGCCTCTGGCCGATGGTACTGCAAACCTTCCGGGCAGAGGCCGCCTACCGCCGCCGGGAAGAGCAGCGCGAGGCCGCCGAGAAGTTAGCTGCCAAGAACCCGGAGACGGCGGAGACGGGCACGCCGCGCGACGGTCCGCGTACAAGAACAACAGTCGGCGGCGCGCCAGAGACGCGCTTGGAACTGAAATCGTCGGGCGAACAGGTTTCGCCCGTTCCCAGCCCGCAGACAAGCGTTTTGGAAGCGCCTGCTGAGGCCGTGGCCCCGCTGCCGAGTCCGCTGCCGACGGCAGTCGCGACCGAACAGCTCGCCCTATCCAGCACCGCGGCACCGGAGCCGCCCTCGGCGGCGGCACGCCTGACGGCCATTCACGGCGAACTGGCCAGCAGCGGCGGATCGGCGGGCCTCGCGGCAACCGCCGGCGCGGCGCCGCTTTCCAGCGCGGACTGGCAAAACCATCTGAGCGCCGCCATCCGCTCGATCGAAATGGAATCGAAGGCCGGCTCGAAGAGCGAGAGCGATATCGCCTTGCAGGCCCGCCTGCGCATGCTCTACCTGTTGGCCGGACGCCGCGACGATGCCATGCGGCCGCTGCCCACCGCGCCGCAAGCGGCACAGGACTATTGGTCGTCGCAAATCTACGGCCTCTCGACCTGGATGGACACCGAGAAGACGCCCGATTCCAGTCGCCGGGCGGCCGAGACCAAGCGGATCCTGGGCGAGGCCCTGGCACAACTGGGCGAGACCGCGCCGCTGGCTGTCCACAACCTGACGTTCTGCCGCGAAGTGTCGCATTTTGGCTCGTTCGAGGCCCTCAAGAGCACGGAATTCGCGCCCGGTCAGAAAGTGTTGCTCTACGCCGAAATCGACAACCTGCACATCGAATCGTCGGCGAAAGGCTATCACTGGGCCGTGAAAATCAACGGCCAGATCTTCGACAACCACGGCAATCGCATGGCCGACTATGGCGCCAGCACCGCCGAAGAAACCTACCAGACGCCGCGGCACGATTTCTTCGTCAGCAAACTCTATTACCTGCCGCGCCTCGTTCCCAACCGCTATACGCTGCAGCTCACCGTAGAAGACACTTTGGGCCGCAAAGTCGGCCAGTCGTCAATCGACTTCACGGTCAAGCCGCAGTGACGCCACTAGGAACTGGCCCCAAAGTTCACCCAGACGGGCATTTCCGTCGGCCACCTGCTGCCGAATCTCGTCCATGCCCTGCAACGGCCGGGCGATCGTAGGCCCATCAGGCTGGTTACTAGGACGGGCGAGCAATGTCACTTCCTCCGGCGGGAAGAAGTTCAACACGGTGGGCGAATGCGTCGTGAAAATGATTTGCGGACACGGCCGGCCTGCCGGCTGCGACGTCGTTTGCCTCAGCGGCTCCATCAAGTCGCTCAGCCAAAGCGGATAGAGACCCTGCTCGGGATTCTCGATCAAGAGGATAGTTGGCGGCTCCGGCATGCGGGTCAGCGCGAGCATGCCCAAGAGCAGCAACGAACCCGGCGAAGCGTCTCTCGCCGCCAGCTTCTGGCCCGAGCGGGTTTCGAAGATCAATCCGCGGGCCTCCACCGGTCCCGTGGGACCCGGCTTGCGCCGTCGCGCCGACGTCCTCTTGGGCGGCAGCCACTCGACCGGCAAACACACGTTCCGGTACTGCGGCACCATGCGACAGAATGCGGCGGTAATCTCCGCAAACCGCTCCGCATGCCGTCGGGCGATCTCGTCCAGCAGCAGCGGCAGTCCGAAACCATCGGCGGCCAACGGGCCACCACCCAGCGCACCGAGCGCCGCCGTTTCCGCCAGTCGCCGCGGGTCAAGCCGGTAGACGGGCGCCGGCTGAAGCATCTTCTGCACCGTATCGCGAAACGTAGCCTGGGTCGCGCGGTCTTCCGCCGTCAGCGGGCCTGTACCCCGAGGGAAAGGGATGGCCGCAAGCGTCAGCCCCGCTTGCGGCGTCTTGCCCGCCAGCGGCCGCAACCACTGGTCCATGATGCTGAAGTTCGCTTTGCTCAGCGGCATAGCAATCGAATAGCCATAGCCGGCGACCGGCAGGGGAGCACCCGCCGGTGCCGCTTCTGACCATTGACCGGCCAGGTCGATTGCCGGCACGCGGTTACCCTGCGTGACCAGTTCGCCTTCGCGGTCAGTGGCGGGGAACCATTGTGTGGCCGGCGTTTTCAAGCGGCCGTAGAACGCCGAAATTGCCTCCAGCAGGCTCGTCTTGCCGCTGTCGCCAGGCCCGATCAACACGTGCATAGGGGTCAGGGCGACGTCGACGTCTTCCAGACACTTATAACCGCGGACGTGGAAACGGGAGAGGAACATCAGGCCGCCGGAGTTTCGACAGGAGAGTTCATTGGACAGCGCCACTCGATTTTATGATAGCGTCGCCACATCGTGTTGCCTAGTTCGTCCTTTGGAGTGCGGCGACCTGTCGCCGCTTTCCTTTCGCCGCGGAGCGGCTCTTTTCTTGGCGGGCGGCCCTTGTAGGACATTGTTTCGTTCAGCCGCGCCTTAGCGGTTTGAAGTTGTCGACCCCTGCCAGCTTGCCTGGCAGGTGAGAGAGTCTTGTGAGCGAATCGACGAAACCTCAACCACCCTTTTTTCGTGTCCGCTCCGGCACCCGAAGGGTGCCGGAGCGGACAAGATATGCGTCGGGCAGCGGCAGCGTTCTCGCAAATAAGACTCATTCACCAGCCAGGCAAGCGGGCAGGGGTCGATAACTTCATTCCGCTAAACAGTTACCGCCAAGCAGATTTTGTAATCAAGATGAAAGTTGTCGTTGGAAGCGGCGTTGCGGCACGTGTCCGTCATGTCTTTAGCCATCGCCCCGATCGATACCGGGCCACGCGGCCGCCCAAGACGCCGCCGATCAGCGAGCCGATAACGGCTGCCTTCTACAGCACCCAGCCGTCCGGCAAGGTGGTCCCCTTGGGAACCACGAAGATGCCGTCGCGGATCATGCCGTAGGGCGTTTCTTCGCTGTTTTCCAGGCCGCGGCTGTTGATTAGGCGGACGTTGCGCCCCACGCGGCAGTTCTTGTCGATGATCGCGCCTTCGATGTGCGATCCCTCACCCACGCCCAGCGGCGCGACGCCGGCGGCAGCGCCCGCCGCGAGTTCCTCCGACAACTCATACGAGTCGTTGCCCATGAGGATCGAATTGCGGATCGTGACGTTGCGGCCGATCACGCACCGCAGTCCAATAATGCTGTTCTCCACCACGCCGCCTTCCTCGATGCGGCAGCCGTCGGCCACCAGGCTGCCGCGAATGGTCACGCGATCGATCCGCGACGGCGGCAGGTAGCGGCCCTGCGTGTAAATCGGCGCGCCCGGCATCGAGAGATCGAAGGGCGGATTAGGATCGGCCAACTGCAGGTTCGCCTCGAAGAACGATCGGATCGTGCCGATGTCCTCCCAGTAGCCGTCGAACAAATGGCACTGTACGCGATGCGTGCGCATGGAGGCCGGAAAGACCTCCTTGCCGAAATCGCGGTACGGCGTCTTGTCCAGGGAATCTAGCAACGTCTGGCGATTGAACAGGTAGATGCCCATGCTCGCCAGGCAGGTGCGCCCTTTGCTCTGGACGCCTTGGGCGTCGATCCAGGCCGGATCGGTCCGCACGAGGTCGAGTTCCTGATCGGTCTTCGGCTTCTCCAGGAAGCCGACGACCCGGCCCGTCTCGTCGACCCGCATGATGCCCATGGCGGAGGCCTGGTGAGTGTCGATCGGCAAGGCGGAGATCGTCACGTCCGCCTTGTTCTCCTGGTGCGTCTTGAGCATCTGCCGAAAGTTCATGCGGTAGAGCTGGTCGCCCGAGAGGATCAACACGTAGTCGATGCCCGGCTGATCGATGTTCCGCAAGTTCTGTCGCACGGCGTCGGCCGTGCCCTGATACCAGTTGGAGTTGTCCAGCGTCTGTTGGGCGGCGAGGATTTCCACGAAGCCGCGGTCGAAGGCGTCGAAGATGTACGTGCTGCGGATGTGCTGGTGCAGGCTGGCGGAGTTGAACTGCGTCAGTACATAGATGCGGTTCAGGCCGCTATTGATGCAGTTGGAGATGGGGATGTCGATCAGCCGGTACTTGCCGGCCACTGGCACGGCCGGCTTGGAACGGACCTTCGTCAGCGGGTAAAGCCGCGTACCCTGTCCGCCGCCCAACACCAGAGCGATCACGTTACGCATGGTGGTTTCTCGATGTTTCTTCTTACTTCTGCGAGTTTGCTTTTTCCGCGGCCGCGGCCCAGCGGGCCATTCCGAGCATGAGCAGGCCGAAACCCAAGAGGGCCAGGCCCCACCAGAAATTGACGTTGATGTCCTGAGAAAGCGACGACTTCTGGTATATCGCGCCGTAGATCGCCAGCATGGCTCCTACGAGCGAGAACATCAGTCCCATTGGCAAACGAAGATCGAGCATAGCAACACTCCGCAAAATTACCAGAAGATATAGTTCAGGGCCACACAGGCCGCCAGCAGGATTACACCCAGAACGGCTGGCCGCAAGATCCAGTACCCGCCCTCCTCCTGAAGCTTCGGAGTCAACGAATAGACGAGTCCCTTCAGGTCTTCGTTATTCTTGGTGCGCCGGGTGACCAAGGAAAGTCCCAGGGTCAACCCGAAGCAAGCGATAAACGCGAAGCTCGCGAGCCAGAAGTTCTGGGCCATGGACGAGGGGAATTTATGGAGCACCGTCCCCAGCCATCCGCCTTTCCCTTCGGCCACTGTCAGGCCATGCACGAGGGCAGACGTGCCAATTCCGCCGAGCAATCCCACGAACGCGCCAGTTCCCGTCGTGCCCGACCAGAACATCCCCAGCAGGAACGTGGCGAACAGAGGCGCGTTCACGAACCCGAACACCAACTGGATCGCGTCCATGGCATTGTCGTAGTTCCTGGCGAAGTAGGCGCAGGCGATGCTCAACAAAATACCGACGACCGTGACCACGCGGCCCATCCACATATAGTGGGCATCGCTCTTGTTGGGCGCCATGTAGGCCTGGTACAGGTCGTACGTCCAGACCGTGTTGAAAGCCGTCACGTTGCCCGCCATACCCGACATGAACGACGCCAGCAAGGCCGTCAGCGCCAAGCCCAGCAGCCCCGAAGGACAGTATCTTGTCACCAAGGAGAGAATCACGTTGTTGTAATCGTTCTCGACGACAGCCGCCTGAAACCGCTTCTGCAGTTCTGGCGTCTGTTTCTGCAGCTCTTGCTCATTCAGCTTGGACGCATCCAGGATAATTGCAGCGGCCTTCGCCTCGTCTAATTTCGCGCCGATGGCCTTGCTGACTAGCTCGACCCGCGCCTTGGGGAGCGCGTCGAATTCCTCTTTTTCCTTGGCAATACTTTCAGGTGAACCATACCCCTCCCTGGGTACAGACTTTTCCAACTCGCCAGCCTCGCGAATCGCGGCCAAGACTTTCGCGGTCACCTCAACCTGTTTCTGCGGAAGCTGATAATCCTTATCCTTCATAGTCGCCAATCCCGCGGCCAACATGCCGGGCAGGATGACGAGAATCGGCAGGATCATCTTGGGCACGGCGGCAATCAGCGGCGTACGGCGGGCAGCCGTCATGTTTCGGGCCGCCATGGCCCGCTGCACCACGAGGAAGTTTGTACACCAGTAACCGAACGAAAGGACAAAGCCCAGGCCGAACACCATGGCGAACAGGTCGACGCCCATGGGATTGTCCAAAGCGCCGTGCAACAGCGGTTGCCAGGCACTGGTCCAGGCGTTATCGGCAAAGACATGTCCCGGTTGCGGCGTTTGCAGCCCCAGCGCGCCCGGATTCTGTGCAACCACCGCGAGCCGCGACTTGAGCACGTCCCAGCCGCCTACGTCCTTCATCCCCAAGTAGACCACGGGAGCAAACCCCAACACGATCATGCAGAACTGCAAGACCTCGGTATAGATGGCCGACGTCAACCCGCCTTTGAGCACATAGACCAGCACCACCGCCGAGCAAATCCAGAGGCTGACGTGGTAGTTCCAGCCAAGAAGCACTTCCAGCAACCGTGCCAGGCAGTGCATGGAAATGCCTGAGGCGAAGACCGTCATCACCGCAAAGCTGATCGAGTTCAGGCAGCGGGTCCGCTCGTCAAATCGCAGTTTAAGATACTCGGGCACGCTACGGGCCTTGGAGCCGTAGTAGAACGGCATCATAAAGACCGCCAGGAAGATCATGGCGGGAATCGCGCCGACCCAGTAGAAGTGGCACGTGGCGACACCGTATTTTGCGCCGCTTGCCGCCATGCCCACCAACTCCAGGGCACCCAGGTTCGCCGACATGAACGCGAGTCCCGTGATCCAGGCGGGGATAGACCGTCCGGACATGAAGAAATCGGCACTGTTTTTCATCGATCGCTTTAGTGCGAATCCGATCCCCAAGACGAAGAGGACATAGATGGCAAGAATGGCGTAGTCGATAAAGCCCAGATGCATTTGCATGGAAAACTCTCCCGCGGTCGTAGCAGCCCTCTTTGGCGGAGCATCTCAAAAACCCGAGTCGTTATTATGACGCAAGGTCACCCTCTGCGACAAGGGTGTCCGAAATTTTTTCTGGCACGGGAGAATGCGGTACTAACGGAATGCTAAGTCCTACGCCCGGACCGCCGTTTTCGCAGCCCCCAGAAGCTGTTCCGCCGCCTGCTCCCCCCCATGTATGCAGTCCGGTAGGCCCACCCCGCGAAAAGCGCTGCCGGCCAGTTTCAAACCGGGCCACAAGGCCACCCGGGCCTCGATCCGGGCAACCCGCTGCTGGTGGCCCACATGATACTGAGGCATCGTCCGCGGCCAATGGGCAATGTCGCAGAATACGGGCTGGCCCTCGATCCGCAAGAGCGGCCGCAAATGCTCCATAACCAGCGGCAGAAGCTGGGCGTCGGGCATCTCCGCCAGATCGGGCCGCCGCGCCCCTCCCACGAAAACCCGTAGCAGCGTTTTGCCCGCCGGGGCGCGATGCGGATACTTCTGACTGCTGAAACTGCAGGCCAGGATGGGGCTGTTCTCAATACCCGGCACCACCGCGCCCATGCCGTCCAGCGGATGACCGACCTGCCGCAGGTCGCAGCCCAGCGAAACAATCGCCGTGCCCGAGTATTCGATTTGCTCCAAATCGGTTGCCAATTCGCTATCGATCGGCGCCAGCAGGGGGCCGGCCCGATGGGTGGGAATGGCTATGACCAGGGCGTCAAATTCCGCGAACTCCGCCTGCCGTGCCGGGAATAGCCGCCAGGCGTTGCCGCTGCGCTCGATCTTTTCGATCGGCGTGTTCAGTCGGATCGATTCCGGCGGCAATTTTGCCGTGATCGCGTCCACCAACGTGCCAAGCCCCTCGGACAACGTCACGAACATGCTATAGCGGGCGCCACTCTCCGCCTTGCTGTTGGGCCTCTGCTTCATCTGGTGCCGCATGGCGCGGATCAGGCTGCCGTGCTGCTTTTCCATCTCCCGAAAGCGGGAAAGCGTGGCCTTGACGCTCAGTTTTTCCATGTCGGCTGCATACACGGCGCTCACCAGCGGCTCGACCAGCCGATCGAATGTCTCCCGGCCCAGCCGGCGGCGGACAAATTGGGCCATGCTCTCGTCGTCGTCGTCCCGCCGCGGCGGAATCAAGTACTCCATGGCGGCCCGCAGCTTGCCCAAGGGGCTCAGGATCGGCGTGACGGCCAACGGCCAGAGCTGTGTGGGGGCCATCATCAGGAAACCGTCCGGCAGCCGATACAGGCGGTTACGGCGGACGACGAACGTGCGGCGGCAGTTCGCATTCGTCTGCACGAGTTGGCCCGTCAACCCCAGCCGCTGGCACAGATCGAGTCCCCACGGCACCGTGGTAATGAAGTTGTCGGCGCTCTGTTCGACCTGGAAACCGTCGCGGTGGACGGTCGAAACCACGCCGCCCAGGCGGCCGCTGGCCTCAAAAAGCGTCACTTGGCAGTGCGGCGCAAGTTCCCGCAAGCGATGCGCGGCGGCCAGGCCGGAGATCCCCCCGCCAATTACGGCAATACGTCGAGTTTCCGATGCAAGCATATAATCTTCCTCTCCTAAGGGGACCATTTTACCTAGTCTCAGTCATTCTTCCCAGTCGAGTTTTCTTCTGCCATCCACGGTTTTTGGCACCGGGCCGCAAGAACTTCAAAAACTTCATCTTGGCTTGGGCAAAGCTTTTTGTTACGCTTCCCCCAATGGAACCGCAATTGCGGATTTTGAGTTATGACGAGCCGACAAGGAAGGAGGCCGCCATGCATACTGAACAGAAGCAGGAAATCCGTGTTCACATTCGCTGGATGATCCGCCGCGACATGACTGAGGTCATGCAAATCGAACGCGAGAGTTTCGAGTACCCTTGGATCGACGCCGATTTCATCCGCTGCCTGCGGCAGCGCAACTGCATCGGCATGGTCGCCGAGCATGAGGGCCGCGTGGTCGGCTTCATGATCTACGAGTTGCACCGCACGCGGATTCACGTGCTGAACTTCGCCGTTTCCAGGATCTGCCATCGCCTAGGCGTCGGCAGCCAGATGATCGCCAAGTTGATCGCCAAGCTCTCGGCGCAGCGCCGCAGCCGCATCCTCTTGGAAGTCCGCGAAACCAACGTGGACGCCCAGTTGTTCTTCCGTGAGAACGGCTTCCGGGCGATTTCCATTTTGCGGAATTTCTACGACGACACGCCCGAGGACGCCTACTTGATGCAGTATCGCCACCGCACCGAGAAGGCGGTCGAGGTCGAATCGCCCAACCGCATCACGCGGCGTGCCGCGTAGGGCGGAGAAGGTGTGAATCTGTATCCAAAGCAATCGCCAGTCGGGGGAGTTTGTCTCCCGGCTGCTTTCTTGCGCTCATTCGGTCTTGGCTGCGATTCGTTTAACCCGGACGAGGCACCTGCGCAGCGGGTCGCGGGGACTGCAACCAGAAGGCTGCGGCGATAATGTCAGTAGGCTGCGTGTAGGATTGTGCGGAATAATGTTCGGGTTACCGTCCGACCATAGAATAATGAGTCGCTCCGCAGCAAAGGAAAGCCGTAGGGCGCCTACTGGACTTCAAAGGTATGTGAACCATGTTCCGCCAGGTATGCTTCGTCGTCGTAGGGACCGTGCTTATCGTCGGTATCGGTTGCCGTCCAGCAGTGCGCGAGGCCAGGGACGAGAGCCAAGCTGACGCAAGCAGCGATCCCCAGAGGAAGAAGCCAAAGGAAATTGAAAACTTCCGCGCAAAGCCCTCTGCTCCATCCCCGGCGGTCGAACCGAAGAATTCCGGCCAGGAAGCTCAAAGCAGGGAACCCAAGGACGGCGGCATGAAGCCTGCGCCCAGTACCGCCTTTGGCCGCGGAAGCAGCGGCCGAAAAGCGATGTTGGCAGGCAGGGGCGGGACCCGACGCGTAGATCAAGTCGTTAACGCCGCGCTCGTTTGGCTAGCAAACCACCAGTCTCCGGACGGCAGTTGGAGCTTGCATGACTACGCGAAGCAATGTACGGACAAGACATGCACCGGGCATAGCGATCTCTCCAGCGATGCCGGCGCTACGGCCCTGGGGTTGCTGCCGTTCCTCGCCGCGGGACAAACGCACCGGTCCAAGGGCCGCTATCAGAACCATATCGGCCGAGGCATTCAGTGGCTGATTGCCCATCAACAGGCCGACGGCAATCTGGCCAAGGGCTCAACGAAGATGATGTACGGCCACGGGCTGGCGGCGATGGCCTTGGCAGAGGCCTACGGACTGAGCGGCGACAAGCGGCTGGCCGACGCTGCGCAGGCGGCGGTCAACTTCATCGTTGCCGCCCAGAATACGCAGGACGGCGGCTGGGGTTACAGTCCCAAGGAGCCCGGCAACACGTCAGTGTTCGGTTGGCAACTGTTGGCTCTGACGAGCGCCAAGATGGCCGGTTTGCAGG
The DNA here is from genome assembly GCA_964615095.1 of uncultured Planctomycetaceae bacterium. Taxonomy (GTDB): domain Bacteria; phylum Planctomycetota; class Planctomycetia; order Pirellulales; family Thermoguttaceae; genus JANXQG01. The sequence goes on from CAZTPX010000144.1 coordinate 14,740, forward strand.
TCGACCGGAGCGTAATCACCCGTGCCGGCAAGTACCTCGATTCCGCGGCCGTCCGCGACGGCGCGGAGTATGCCTACCGGCGCGGGTTTGGTTCCTCGGCATCGATGACTGCCGTGGGCTTGCTTTGCCGTCAATACTTGGGCGCCAGACGCGACAACCCCATGCTGAGCGGCGGTGAGAAGTACCTGCTCAATCACCTACCGAACGAGCATTCTCCAAACGTGTGCTATTGCTACTACGCCCAGCATTTCATGCACAACATGAGCGGCTATGAATGGGATACCTGGAACCGCGTGACACGCGATCTACTGGTCCGCACGCAAATCCGCGACACCAATAGCTGCGCCGACGGAAGCTGGGATCCGGCAAAGGACGCCTGGGGCACGCAAGGCGGCCGATTGATGAAGACCAGCCTTTCGGTCTTGCCGTTGCAAGTGTACTACCATGGTTATTTGCCGCTCTACAAACCGCTGGACTGGTGACACTTTTCGTCCTTTTCTTCTCAGGCGTGCGGGGTGCCGAGCACGTCGAAGGGATTAAGAACTTCGATTTCGGTGTAGCGGGCGAAGTGGGAATCGTTGAAGGTTAGGAGCCTGGGAATCCCGTGCTCGACCATCAACGCGGCCAATCGAGCGTCATGGGTTGACTTGCCCGTCACAGCGTAGCGGACAGCCAGATCCTTCCAGCGCAAAATGACCGTTGGGGGGTCGGGCTCCAGGTGGAACTGGCTCTGGGCAGTCTCGACTTGCGCCATCGCAGCGGCGGGGGCGAGGCCCAAGCCGGGATTGGGACCATCCACGGGGCGCGTGCAAACGGCATACATTTCAAACAGCGTCTGCGCGCACGTCACAAGCTCTTCTCGATCGCGCACGCGCAAGAGGGCAACGGCCTCGAGGGCCGGTTGCTGGTGGGGGTGCCCGATCTGTATAAGCCGTAGCAGGACATTGGTATCCACCAAGATCATTCGGTTGCCTAATAGATGCTTTCGCGGCTGTCATCCGCAGGGCGGATAATTCGCACGCCGTTGCTTGCCATCCGGCGAAGGGATTCGACCCAATCGTCCGTTTCCAATGCGGCGGACGGCCTGTCGAGGACGGTGATCCTCACCCGATGCCCGCGGAACTCCGGCCGGGATACAAGCTCTTCCCAGCGGCCTGTCACTTCAATAGCTTCAATGTCCATAACGGTCTCTCGACATTGCCGGTAAAGTGCCTTGATTGTAACCTTGCCAAGTGCCAACAATCGCGAAGATGCCCGTTGGTTTCGATCAGGTGCAGCTTGGCCGCACGATCCTCGCAAATCTGCTATCGCCATACTTGCGCAATGGCTCTGTGAGCGATGCCATTTTAACGGCTGATCGTGGCGATTGTCAAGAGTCGCGGCAAACAACCACAGTTTGCCGTCGAACCCGACGACCTTTTTTTCCGTCGATCTGAGAAGGAACCCCATTCGGGGTTTTCTCGTCAAATTTTTGGGCCAGCAAATCGCACGAAGCGGCATGCGACTTCGGACCCAGCTTACTGCTATATCCCAAGACCCCGACACCCAACGGTTCGCTACTTGCCGGTTTTGACCGGTGCTTTCCCCGACCCTGCTTCGAACCTGACTTGCTGCGAACCTCTCAAAAGTCGTCGTACTGAACATCGAATATTAGCCTATATAATTCGATTCGCCTTCGTCGCTCCGGCACAATCTCTAGGCAACTATACCGGCACTTGCCACGCCGATCGCCTGCGTTGAACTTTCCAATCCTCACCGTACCCGCCACCTTTCCTCGCACGGGTTCTTCCCGCTCGTATCCCGAGGAAAGACAGGCATTGGGAATACGCTCGAAAAGATCCGCCGGACGCATCGACCTTTGAACCAGAACCGGCGGCATCGGCAATTGAACGCAAATCTCGGTCTCCTTGCCCCAACGCGTAGACACGGAAGCGACGGGCCAGCCCATGAGCGTCTTGAAGACCTCGGCGGGGAATTGGTGCTTGGAGTCTTCCGTCAACTCGAGACAAGGGAATGCACGCAACGCTTCCGCGTAGGTAGGCAGTGACCAACGATGCGTAGATCGAACTCGACAGCTAACGTCGATGCCCACGATCATCTCAGGTTCAGGCGAGGGCATTCCGTATATGGGTGGGATCCTGTTCGGTACATTTTGCGGCTTTGTGAGCAGGATAAGAAAGTCCGCGTCGGCGTTCTTACGGTGGAAAGCGCGATCGAATTCGGTTGTGTGCGGTGTTGGACTATAGCCAAGCTTCTCGAGCCGGCGACCCACGCGATTCGCCAATGCTTCCTCGTCTTTCTCTCGGATCACAAAATGGCCGTCCCATAAGAACGTGGGCCAGCCATTGTCGTCCTCAAGTCCGTACCAGATGCGGCCATGCTTAATGGTTTCAGCGGCAAGAATCGCACAATAGTCCCTGGGGACGTCAGCGCTCCGCGGCCCGGCGTCAGGTTCCAACGGCAGCGGATTAGGCTGCATTTCGGCCGCTTTGGCTAGAGATTTGAGCACTTCTTCGGGAGACACGACCGCGCCGGCAGTGCCCCGCGTTTCGGCTGGCAGCGCGGTGAGCAGGGGAACAAACGCGGCCAGAACTCCAGTGATTTGCAGTCGCAACATACTCTATTCCTCGTTTGGATAACCGGTTGCCTCGTGTTCGGCCCACAGGCCGTTTCATCAGCGTTGGCACGCCGGTAGGGTCACGATTCGTTACAGCGAGTCATTTTGGCAAAAACTCCCAACATAAATTGCCCTGAAGCGCTTCTTGAAATCGGAGGGGAAGAAAAGCCGGGACTACGAACACCTCGGCCGGCCGAGTCCACGCTGCGCGGCCAACGGAATTTTTGAACTCACCCCTTTGGTGCAACTCAACAAACGAAACACTTTGTTTCAAAATTTGCAACAGGCCAAGCAGCGTTTCTCCGGCCGCGATTTTTGCCACCCCAAAATGCAGCGGGGAAAGCCCGCAAGTTCTCCGCGCAAGTCGCGGCCTGTTTCAAAAGATGAACCTGATCCCAGGGAAATCCATCACCGTCGTTGATGAAAATTTGAAACAAAGCGCCGGCGCGACTCCGTAATTCAAGGAAAATCTATGAATCCAAGAGCAAGGCAATCGCCAGCCGGGGGAGTTTGTCTCCCGGCTGCTTCCCTTACGCTCTTTCGGTCTTGGCTGCGATTCGTTTAACCTGGAGCCAACGGCGACGGCGACCTTTGTTTAACCCGGAGCCAACGGCGACGGAGGCAGATTGTTCTTGCCGTCGCCGTTGGCTTCGGGTTAAACGAATCGCAACGGACCGTCCCAGCTTAACCCGGAACAGCCTTTGTCTGTTACGGCTGCTCCACGCCGGCGCCTGCCCGCCGCGTGAGGAACTTGGGCGGCTGAATGGCGTGGCCACCGCTGCGTTTGGCAAAGAAAGTGGCGATCCGTTCCACCACGATTTTCTGCTCCTCGGCCCGCAGTTCGGGGAAGATGGGCAGCGCCAGCACTTCCTCGGCCGCCCGCCGCGTTTGGGGCAAGTCGTCGGGCTGGTAGCCCAAGTAGCGGAAGCATTCCTGCTGGTGCAGTCCCAGCGGATAATAGATCTCCGTGCCCACGCGGGCCTCGGTCAGGGCTTCGCGGAGCGGCGTGCGCAGGCCCTCGGGCACGCGAACCACGTACTGGTTCCAGACATGCCGCCTGCCGGGCATCGCCACCGGCAGCACGAGCGTGCGGTGCAGCCCGGCCTCGGTGAAGAGCTGCGTGTAGCGGTCGGCGTTAGTTTGCCGCAGGAACGTCCAGTGGTCCAAGAGGGGGAACTTGACGTTCAACACGGCTGCCTGGAAGGAATCCAGGCGGCTATTGATGCCGATGCACGAGTGGTAGTAACGCGGCCGCATGCCGTGGCCACGGAGCAACCGCAGGCGGTCGGCCAAGTCGTCGGACTGCGTGGTCAACATACCGCCATCGCCGGCCCCGCCCAGGTTCTTGGTCGGATAGAAGCTGAAACAGCCGACAGCGCCGATCGAACCGACGCGGCGGCCTTGAATCTCCGCGCCGATCGCCTGGGCGGCGTCTTCCACCAGGGCGATACCGCGCGGCTGGGCAATCTGGGCCAAGGCCGTGGTATCGACCGCCTGGCCGAACAAGTGGACGGGGATGATGGCCTTCGTCGCGGGAGTGACGAGCGATGCCACGTGCTGGGGGTCGATATTGAACGTCTGGGGATCGATGTCGGCAAAGACCGGCCGTGCGCCCAGCCGCGTGACCGCGCTGGCCGTGGCAAAAAATGTGAAACTGGGCAGGATCACTTCGTCACCAGCGGAGATCCCCAGGGCCATCAAGGCCAGCAGCAGGGCGTCGCTGCCCGAGGCGCAGCCGATCGCATGTTTTGCCTGGCAGTAGATGGCCATTTGTTGTTCGAGTTGTGTGACCTCCGAGCCCAGGACGAATCCGCCGCTGTCGCACACCCGGCCGAGTGCAGCGAGCATTTCCCCCCGCAATTCCGCGTGTTGACGCCCCAAATCCAAGAGTGGAACGCCTTGACTCACACTAGTTTGACTTCCCTGTCCGTGATTGGCGAAACTCATCGTGCCTGTCCAGAAAAATGACCGGAAAACCGCGCTCCTTGGCGTCCGTGCCAAGAAATCATGCGGCGCGTGGGGAAGTTACTCATTCGTGCCCCACGCGTCAACGTCAGTCCGGCCAGCTTGACACCTGCCGTCCGGGCGATTAGGTTCAACAAATGAGCGTTCGGAAGAGATGAACGGGCTGGAGTCCCGGCTTTAGCCGGAATGCCCGAACACACCGCCTAAAGGCGGGACTCCAACAGTCGGGCATTTTCGTCATTTCTTCCCAACGCTCTAAGCCTGCCAGCACATTCACCCACCCGGAGCTAATCCATGCCACGAGCAACACGTCGCGAGTTTTTGAGAAGTTCGGCAGCAGTAGCCGCGCTGGGACTGCCAAACCTTGTCCTAGGCTTCAACCCCTCTGCGAAAGGGGATATGCCCAATGACCAGGTCCGCATCGGTATCGTGGGCCTGGGCGACGTCAATGCCGTCGGCGGCGTCGGCGGTCGCGGACACCAGCTTATTAACGCGATCGGCAAGGTCCCCGGTGCCAGGATTGTCGCCCTTTGCGACATAGACCGCGGCCACCTCGATCGGGAAACTGCGGCCATGAAGAAACGCGGCGCCGGCGTCGCCACCTACCACGACATCCGCAAGTTGCTGGACGACAAGAATGTCGACGCGGTGGTCGTCGCCCTGCCGAATCATTGGCACGCCCTGGCAACCGTCTGGGCCTGTCAGGCGGGCAAGGACGTCTACGTGGAAAAGCCGCTCTGTTACAACATTTGGGAAGGCCGGCAAATGGTCGCCGCTGCCCGCAAGCATGGCCGCATGGTCCAGGTGGGCACGCAAAGCCGCTCCAGTCTGGCCTTGCAGCAGGCCTTCCAGTATCTTCGCAGCGGCCAACTCGGCGCAATCCGCTGGGCACGCGCCATCGTCTACCGCCCGCGGACCGGCATTGGCAAAGTCGCCCAGCCCACGCGGGTGCCCGCCACGGTCGATTACGATCTCTGGTGCGGCCCGGCGCCCAAAGGGCCGCTGATGCGCAAGCAGTTGCACTACGACTGGCACTGGTTCTGGGCCACCGGCAATGGCGAGGTAGGCAACAACGGTATCCACGTCATCGACGTCTGCCGCTGGGCGCTGGGACAGGACCAGCCGGCCCCGCGGGCGATCAGTATCGGCGGCCGCTTCGCCTTCGACGACGACGGCGAGACCCCCAACACGCTGGTCGCGTACCTGGATTACCGGCCCGCACCGATTATCTGCGAAATCCGCAACGTCTACGTTCCCAAGAAGGTGAGTTCCATGGGAACCTATCGCGACAGGACCGGCGGCATTGTGATCGAGTGCGAAGGCGGCTATCTGGCGGGCGACTCCGGCGGCACAACGGTTTTCGACAAACAAGGCAAGAAGATCAAGAACATTCTCGAAGAGCGTTTGCCGGAGTTCCCCGATTCCGACCACATCGCCAACTTCCTCGCCGCCACCCGCAGCCGGCATGCCGGCGAGCTGCATGCCGACGTACTCGAGGGACACCGCTCGACCGCCTGCTGCCACATGGCCAATATCTCCTACCGGCTGGGAAAGCGCCTTCCGCCCGGCGAGATCATGGAGACGATCAAGGGCAATGCGGAACTGTCCGACGCCTTCCAGCGCTGCCGCGAATACTTGCAGGCCCACAACATCGATCTTGCCGCCACGCAGGCCGTGGCTGGGCCGTGGGTGACGCTCGACGGCAAACAAGAGCGATTTGTCGGCGAGTTTGCCCCGCAGGCGAACGAGCTTGCCCACCGTGTCTATCGCCAGCCGTTCGCCGTGCCTGAAATATCGGCATGAAACGCCTTTCACGATCCCTGCTACAAGAGCGTACCAATTTGCCCCCGCAACTTGCCGTGGGCGTGCTGGACCGCCTGCCGGAAACCATCGTGCAGTTTGGCGGAGGGGGCTTCCTGCGGGCGTTCGTCGATTGGATGGTCGATATCGCCAACGAAAAGGGCCTGCTGGGCGGCAGCGTCGTCGTCGTGCAGTCCATCCGCCAGGGCATGGCCCCCATCCTGAACGAACAAGAGGGCCTGTACACCGTGCTGCTCCGCGGCGTGCAGCAGGGGCAAGTCGTCGAGTCGCGGCGCATCGTCACCGCCGTCCGCCGCGCCCTCCAGCCCTACCAACAGTGGGAGGAACTGGCCGCGTGCTTCCGCAGTCCGGCCGTGCGGTTCGTCGTTTCCAACACGACCGAGGCGGGGATCGTCTATGTCGATGAACCGCTTCGGCCGGGCATTTGCCCCGAATCGTTTCCGGCCAAGGTGGCTGCGCTTTTGCTGGAGCGTTTTCGCGCGGTACGCGGCGATCCGGCCCAGGGCCTGATCTTCCTGCCGTGCGAACTGATCGATCGCAATGGCGACAACCTCCGCCGCTGCGTCCTCCGGCACGCCGAGGCGTGGAACCTGAAAGCCGAATTCCACCGCTGGGTCGAGGAGCACAATCATTTTCTAAATACGCTGGTCGATCGCATCGTTTCCGGCTACCCCCGCGACGATGCCGCACGGCTGGCCGGCGAGTTGGGCTACGACGACGCGCTGCTGGATGCCGGCGAGCTGTTCCACTTGTGGGTCATCGAGGGGCCGGCCCGGCTGGCCGGCGAGTTGCCGCTGGACAAGGCGGGGTTGAACGTCATCTGGACCGGCGACCTGACGCCCTACCGCACCCGCAAGGTCCGCATTCTCAACGGCGCCCATACGGCCAGCGTGCTGATCGCCTTTCAAGCGGGGCTGGACACGGTACACGAGATGATGCATGATCCCGCGCTAGGGGCCTTCGTGCGGCGGACCGTGCTGGACGAAATCCTGCCCAGCGTGCCGCTTGAGGAGCGGGAGAAACGCGAGTATGCGGAGGCCGTCTTCGAGCGATTCTGCAATCCGTTCTTGCAGCACGCCTTGCTGAGCATCGCGCTCAATTCGGTCTCGAAATGGAAAACGCGGGTCCTGCCCTCGCTCTTGAATTTCCTCAAGGCCAATGGCCGCTTGCCGCCCCGGCTGGTCTTTTCGCTGGGGGCGCTCATTCACTTCTACCGCGGCCAGCGGGCCGACGCGACGGAGCTGCGCGGCCGACGCGGCGATGCGTCGTATCCGATTCGCGACGATTCCGCCGTGCTGGACTTCTTCGAGAAGGCGTGGGCCGCGCACCGGCCGGGCCGTACGAACGAGTTAGCGGCCGCCGTACTGGCCAATCGTTCGTTCTGGGATGTCGACCTCACGGCCCTGCCCGGCCTGACGGAGGCCGTAACCGCAGGGCTCGATGCCATCCTCATGCATGGGGCCAGAAACGCCGTGAGCAGTTTCTGTTGAATCTCCCGAACGCATGCTTCGGACAAGCGGGGTAAGGAGCCGTAAAAGATAAGTTGAACGATAATTGTAGGACGGATTGTCAATCCGTCTCGGAAAAACAAGACGGATTGGCAATCCGTCCTACAAGCCACGGTGCAGGTTATTTTATTCCGGTTCCTAAGCACCGCCCGGCGGCCTGCGAAATTTTTTGAACTCACCCATCTGGCTGAATTAAACAAGTGCAACACTTTGTTGCAAAAAATGCATACGGTCGCAGCGCGCCGGCAAGGCGATCCGTGCCTCGATTCGTGATAATCCCCGCGACAGAGCCAGCGACAATTCGTGCGTGCGGCGATGGATGTTGCAAATTCCGCGCGCCAAAGAGCGGAAGTTCATCATCCCACGTGATGCAATGTTCGGCGCGCTTTGATGGGCCGCGCGGGGTTTATAGGAAATTCGGTCGGCCAGTATTTTTCAAATATGTACCGTCGCCACTGCCCGGAGATTCAGCTAAGAGAACTGCAAAGTCCGATTCGTAGAACGGAATTTATTCCGTTTTGCCCTAAGAAGGGCGGCCACGGAATAAATTCCGTGCTACGAAGAACTTTGCAGTTCTCCCGGAAATTCGCCAGGGAGGATTGCCAAAGTGGGTAATAATTCGTTAAGATATGGGATTCCGTGTTGTGAAGCGGCTCCCGCCTGCCGCAGCCGGATGTTGTGTAGGGGCGCATTCATGTGGCAGTCCCTCGCGGGAAATGGTGTGATTTGCAATCGTAATTGCAGGATCGTCCTGCCTTCGTACACATGTTCGAATCCCTTCAAGAAAACCTCAGTTCGGCCATCAGGACGCTCCGCGGACGCGGCAAGCTGACCGAGTCGAACATGCGCGAAGGGCTGGCCCTGGTGCAGAGGGCCTTGCTGGAGGCCGACGTCAGCATCGAGGTCGCCAAGTCGTTCGTCGCCAAGGTCTCCGAACAGGCCGTGGGCGAGGCGGTCCTCAAATCGCTCGATCCCACCCACCAACTGGTGAGCATCGTCCACAACGAGCTGGTGAACCTCATGGGTCCGGTGGACCATTCGCTGCACCTCAAGCCCGAGTTGACAGTGCTGATGCTCTGCGGCCTGCAAGGTTCGGGCAAGACGACCACCTGCGGCAAGCTCGGCAAGTTGCTGCAGCAGCGCGGCCGTAAGCCGATGCTCGTGGCGGCCGACCTGCAACGTCCCGCGGCCATCCAGCAGTTGCAGGTTTTGGGCGAGCAGCTTGGTATCCCCGTCTATGCCGATCTGGCCGCCAAGGATCCCGTGGCGCTGTGCCAGATTGCCGTCAAGCGGGCCAAGGAGACCGGCGCGCAAGTAGTGATCCTCGATACGGCCGGCCGCCTGCACGTCGATGAAGAATTGATGGGCCAGTTGACCCAGATCGACCGCCGCATCGGCCCCGACCAGGTCATGCTGGTGGTCGACTCGATGACCGGCCAGGACGCCGTTCGTAGCGCAAAGGCATTCAACGAGGCGCTGGAACTCGACGGCGTGATCATGACCAAGCTCGACGGCGATGCCCGCGGCGGCGCTGCCCTGTCGGTCAAGGCCGTGACCGGCGTGCCGATCAAGTTCATCGGCACGGGCGAGCACCTCGACGCCCTGGAGGAGTTCCATCCCGACCGCATGGCCGGCCGGATCCTGGGCATGGGTGACGT
>CAZTPX010000145.1:0-24273 GCA_964615095.1 uncultured Planctomycetaceae bacterium
CTCCTTGGGAGTGCGGTGTACCTTCCAGATCGCGTACAGGAGTTTCTTTCGACGCCGCTTGCCGCTCTTTTCGTGCGTGTAGTTCTTGCTGGAGACGCAAAGCTTGACCCGCGCACTGGTCTTCTTTTTCTCCTTGGTTTTCGGCGAGGTGAGCGTTTCCCGATAGTAACCGTTCTTTTTCCTCAGCAGTGCGCGCAGCCCGTGCAGAGGGGCTTTGGGATCCTTGGGCTTCCGGCCCCGCACGACCGCGGGAATGATGAAACCGTAGCGGGCACGGTGAAGATACTGAATCACCGCCACGCTGAAAAACCCCTTGTCCAGCAGGAGAAAACGGATTTTTACCCCCCGCCGACGGACAATCGTCAGCAAGCGTTGGACAACCTCCTTCATCGATTCGCCGTACTCGACGTGCGTCAGCGCCAAGGTATACCGGTAACCCTTGTGCAGAACCACCGCCGTGGCGTAAGCATGGAAATGCGTGGTGCCCGATTTGGGCTCGCCGCGAAAAATCTCCTTGGCATCGTAAGCCGGTTGTCCATGGTAGGGAATCAGCGTCAAGTCGATCGCCAGCATGCGAGATTTGCGCCTCAATGCCTTGGGCATGTGAGTAACCAAGGCCAAGTTCAGCCGACGCTCCAATTCGATCATTTCCGGCAATGTCGCCGCCAGGGCATTGCGAATCGTTTGATCGGTCGGGGCATCGGCCAGACTGCGACAAGCAGCAAATAGGGAAACTACCCGCGCCGCGGCAATCAGGAGAACTTGGAGCAAGACCGAACTCGAACATTTGTAACCCTGATACTCAAACCGAAGTGCCGTCCCAAGCCAGTCCTCAGCATAGGCATGGACTTCAGATTTCGTGATGATATACTCCGTTTGTGAACGCATAGGTCTCTTCCTTGATTGAACCTGGGTTGTTATCCACCAAGTTCTTTACTGGAAAGACCTTGCGTTCACCTATAGCAATCCCCCAAATTTGTGACTACTGAACTTGCTTGTAGGAGATGTGAAAATCGGAGACTTACCAATGGACAATATCCACGCAAAGCGACAGGTTCCGATGCCCATCCTGTCGAAGATGGCGATCTCGCCGGCCTTCGAGGCACGGCTGAAAGCGGCTGCGAAAAAGGCCATCGCCAGACCTCATGTTCGGGTGATCCCGAAGAATCCCGAGCATTATGCACAAACACTGCAATACATCGTTGATGCGGCTGGGGCCGCGGAAATGTTGGATTTCGCCAAGCAACGCCCTCTGTCAGCCATGGGTATCGATACGGAATTCCAGTACGACCGCCCGGGCATCCTGATGAAGCGGGTCAAAGGCAAGGACCTGTACTGGAATGATCCTCGTTCCGTCGTGCCGCTGCTGATGTCGGTGGCCATGGCCGAGATCAACGCCGACGGCATGATGACCCTGTACCCGTTCGTGCTGGATTTGCGCCAGCCCGACGTCCATGGCGCGCTAGGTGAACTTCTCCGCCTGCCCGTGCCGTTCGTCGGACATTACGTTCAGGCTGAGCTGATGTGCATCCGGAAGCTAAACCTGCCAGTGCCGCAGAATATCTGGGACACCTGGGTCGCGGAGAAGGCGTTCTGCCTGGGACTCCACCACACCCGCTACGAAAATGCCGCAGCAGAAACCGAACTGGACCTGATGATCGCCGCCGAGGAGGCCGAAGACAAGATCCTCTCCAGGCTAAGCCTGACGGCAACCTGCCTGCGGCGCGGTGTGCATTACGCCTTTGCTGGCGACAAGGAACGGCTCCAGCTTTCCTTCCTCGACCACCCTCGGGAGCAGCCTTTCAGCGACGAGCAGATCGCGTATGCCTCGGCTGATGCCGTGGTGGCAGCTCAGTTGTACCTGCCCCAAGTCCAAATTGCGGTGCAGCAGGGCTGCCTGCGGCACTTGGAGACCGTGGAGATGCCCTGGGCGGTCACCAACGCGCAGATCGTGTGGGACGGGGTGCGTGTGGACCCTGCCCTCCTGAAAAAACTCAGTAAAGCCTGCGAGAAGCACATCGCCCCCAAGCAGGCCGAACTGGCCGAAATGGGCTTGGAAAATGTTCGCAGCCCGAAGCAGGTGAAGGAGTTCTTTCAGTCGCTTGGGTTGCATGAATGTTTCCGGCAGGGCAAAGGGTACTCGTTTGACGACAAGAAACTCAAGACTTTCAAGGATCTCCACCCTGCGGTTCCGAAGATTAGGAACCTGCGGAAGATCATCCGTCTCACGGGAGACAAGCTCCTCACCGGAGAACTGATCGGCGCCGATGGCCGACTGCATCCCGATCATCGTCAACTTGGCAGCGAAACAGGGCGCAACGCGATGCGATGGCCGAACGTCGGCGGCATCGGACGCGCCTTGCGCCCGTTGGTGGTGCCGGAGGCGGGTTATGCTATTGGTGAAGTCGATCTCAGCCAGATCGAAGTGGGCATATCCGCCGCCGTCTACAACGACACGGACCTGATCCGTATGTTCAATGGCCAGGACGTCTACGTGGCCATGGCCAAGCGGTTCTATGCCGATAAGCTGACGCCGGCGGAAATTTCGCTTCCGGATGAGAATTTCAAGAAGCAGTGCTCTAAGTATCGGGACAAGATGAAGACCTACACCCTCGCCATCATCTACGGGGTTACGGCAATCGGCTTGGCCGCCCAGTTGGGTATCAACAAGATCCAGGCGGAGAAGGAGCGAGATCGGTTTCTCCAGATGTTTTCGCAGCTCAACCATGCCTTACAGGAGGCCGCGGCTTACGGTGCGATTCGAGGTTATGCCTACCTTTGTTCGGGTCTGCGACGGCATCGTGGTCGTAGCGGCCATCCGTCGAATTGGGAGCGGAACTGGCTGAAGAATACGCCTGTCCAGGGCTCGGCAGGCGTGGTTTTCAAGGTCGCCGGCAACCGCCTCCGGCTCCGCTACGAACACTACGGCGCCAGGATCATTCTGCCAATGCACGATGCGTTCGTTTTCGAGTGCCTTGAACAGTATCTCGAAACGGTCGCGGCGATCACGGCCGAGGTCATGCGGAGCACCGTCCAGGAGTATTTTCCCGTTCTCGATCCCAAGGTTGACGTCAACATCAAGCACCCGCATTGCTGGAATAAGGACGGGAAGTACCTTTCGTTGAAGCGGTGGATGGACGACCCAGAGTCGGCTCTTCGATGATGAGCCGCCCGCGGCCATACACCGTCGTAGTTCCTGTCATTGCCGTCCCCGGAGTCGAACACCCTTGTCGGCACTCATCTCGATAACGGCCCGACTATCGGCCATGTGTGCCGAGGGGTAGTGCCGCTGGCGCGGCCGCGGTAGCCCATGAATCGACGCCCGATCTTGCTCGACCGAAATCACCGAGGAACGTGCTGAGCTTTTCGCGTCCGCTTCAAGGCCTTGTCCGTGGCCTCGTGCAACGCCTTCACCGCGTCGGCCGCCAGGTCTAATGCCGTCTTTACAGACGCGGGCAGATGCACGGGTTTCTCCTCAGCCACGAAATTGCGGTCGTGCCAACGGCCGAATTGAAGAGTCATCCGAAATAACTGCAACAAGCCGTCCGTCTGATCCACGGGTTTCAGCGGTCGGCGACCCCGTTTTGCAGGTTCCCTGCCGAAGCGGCGGCGCAGTTCCAGCAGCATGCGGGTGTGTTTCCAACGGCCTTGGACGGCCGCCGTCTGGAAATCGAGTCTGGCTTTCCTGTTCTCGATTGGCAACAGTAAATAAAGTCTGGCGAGGCCAAACGCCGACCTGTGTTCGTGGCAGAGTTCGCATAACGCATCCAAATCCTCCTTGGAGTATAGGTCGGCGAACTTCCGCAGTTTTCGTCCAGCCTCTGGGTAGTAGCCATGCTTCGCAGCCAGGGCGGCAATCCCAGTCTCTTCCGATTGGCTCTGTAATTTGCCTTTTTCCAGGATGATGCGGCCGACCTTGTATCCGTCCCGCAAGCCCTTGATCGCTTTCAACACCTTCGGCATTGGGTCTGCCTTTTCAGGGCTCAATATCGTGCTTGCCATAGTCTTCCTCGTGTAGATCGGAACAAGAAAAACTTACCTCATGTGAACCTGACCTGCCAGTACCCCAGGCTGGCAATCGAGTACCTGCCCGTCCATGCCCACGATACCGCCCCTCGTCGACCTGATCTCTGCATCAAGCCTACAATGCCCTTCCTGGGCTTCCCTGCGATCGTCTGGCGGCCTTCGGCAGTTCCAGGGCATCCAAAGGCTAGGCGGCCAGCAAGCCCCGCAGCGGCCTTCGTAGGCGACCCGGCGGGCTTGGCGGGCATTTTTGAACAAACCGACTGGTCTGGTGTCGCCCATGAGTTCAAAAGTGGTTTTGAATAAATGATCCGGTTCTAGCGGTCTGGACACACTGCGGCTTGATCCCGTAAACTGCTGTTATGAGCATCAAGAAGAAACGGAGCCAAGCCATGCCGAAGTGTGCGTGCCGCCTCAGACAGTACGATCCATTTCGATCCCTTTCGTGGCGATGGGACCTTGCCGGCGAAATCGCCTACGGCGAAGTGCGTTGCGATTGCGGCCATGAGGGCATCATGCGGGATGCTGTTGCATATCGTGGCTCCCATGAGGCCAGCGACCCCTGCCCAGGCCAACACCACCCGGAAAACCCCTTCGTCGCTCAAATCACCCAGGCGTTGAATTTGCACAAGGCCGATGGGCCGCAACGGTGGGAAATCGAGGCCCGTATCGTAGCCGATGAGGCCCCCGACGCGATTGCCGTGAAGTGCGGCCTAGACGTCGATGTGGTCCAGTATTTCGAGGGTCTTTTTTTCGATGCCCGTGCCGCCAATCCGTGGGGACAGCTTTCCGCTCGGGGCCTCGATTCCGAGGCGGAAGGCGGGCGTGGCAATAGCGACGTCGGGGAGATGTGGATCTGGGCGGCAGGGGCCGGTGGTCCGCATATCGTGGATGCCTTGGTCACGGCCTATAAGAATGCATATCGCTCCGGCCAGCCGCACAACCTCGGCGTTTACTTCCAGGCGGGAGCCCCCGTCGACCTGGCATTACAGGCGTACGTGGCTGGTCATGTCCTGCCGCATTCGCCAGCCGTCGAGGCCTGGCTTGCAGAGTTTCGATTGCGGCTGTTGGAAAGTCAGATGAGCCAATCCCTCGATGCCGCAGCCCAGACTCGCGAGTCTGTCGCCATGGAAACTGTCGCATTGGTCCGCACGATTATGGCGGGAAAACCGCTGCCGAAGATTCCTCCTCGGGCCGCCAAGAAGCGGGCACAGCAACCTGGGATCGTCGGCACGAGGGCAATTCGAGGCTACCCAGGATTGCCAGAAAGGGCGATTTGGGCAGTTTCGTAATCTGTTGCACAATGGAGCAGCTATGTCGCTAGAGAGACGGCGAGATCGGCTTTACCTTTATATCGCTCGGCGCTGCGATGGCCGAATCCAAAAAACCTATATCGGTCCGGCGGACGGACAAGCTGCCCAGAGGATCGCTGCTGAGCGAACCAAACGGCTAACGCAACGCCAAGCCGACCTTGAATTGCAAGAGGCGATGCTTGCCGCGAACGCCTCGCTGGTAGAATTGGGCAAGGCGTGCGACGACATTTTATGCTCCGCCGCAGCAGCAGCAGGCTGGTATCGACATCATCGCGAATGGAGGCGACTGGGTGGCTAGAAGACGTAAGACACTCGCTAACAGCGATTCGACGAATGAGGCCACAGCCAATCAGCAGGGGAAGCCTGCCGCGGAGGCGCCCCAGGCACCTCCCCCTGCCACCGTCGCGGATTTCCAGGCGTCGTTCGAGCGTCTTCGTCGGCGTGCCAATCGGGGAAATCAGCAAGCGCGGGCGGCGTTGATCCATTACCTGGATGCCGATCCGGCTCGTTGGGCGACATTCGGGAACATGGCCCGCCATGCCGAGATGAGCCTCATTGAGGTAATCACCGAGGGCGAGTGGCTGGCCGGCGAAGCAATCAAACGCGAGGCAGCCCGATTACGAGAGCGTCTGTCGCGGCCGAACCAGTCGCCGCTGGAAGAACTTGCAATCACACGACTTGTTGGATGCTGGCTGCAAGTCCAATTCGTCGAAAGCATGTGTAAGCAGGCTCACGAGGACTTTGCCAGAGCCAAGTTCTGGCTTGCGAGACAGCAGCAGGTGCATCGGTTGTACGCGCAAGCCGAGAAATCGTTGCTCTTGATCCGCGGTCTGTCGAGTACGTCCTTGCCACCGATCCTGGTTCCCCAAGCCGAAGCTAGTAAGCCGGCGATGCACGCCCTTAACGGCACGGCGCAGGAGAAGCCAGTTGCCCCGCAGTACGACACGGGCTTGCAGGCGACCGAAGCGGGCGTGCCCGTCAACCGCATCAACGGTGTGTTGAACAAGGTAAATGGCCACGGCCGGATCTGGGGCCCGGCGATGGCCGGCACCGATAACTAGGCGCCAGGGGGACCGTTGAAGTTGGCGCCGGTGTGGTTGCCCAAACAGCGGTCCAGCAGGGCGTCCAGCAAGCCCCCAAGCTCGCCAGCACGGAAATAGCAGAACTTCATTTGCAGTGTTTTAGGGCGCCGGCTGCTGCATCATGGGTGGGCTTGAGGGTTCCTTTTCGGGTCGTTAACCAGGCTTTGGAGTCCAAGATGCCTTGCTTAACCTGCGCTGACGGTTCCTCAATCAGGCTTATTTTCGGCCCGTCTGGGGCCATCATGCCGGCGATCCTGCTGGGCGACGTGTTCGCCGTGGCTATAGACCAGCGGGCGGTGACGCTGGAGCCCGATTCTTTCCGCACGGCCTTGTCCGCCGTCCACCGCGGAACCATGAAGCCTTGGCCGAACTGGCCAAGCCCGCCGGCGGGCCGACTGGAATCGCAAGAAAGCCGTACATGCCTCCGCGGAAGCCAATTTGCGGACAGCCTGGCATTGAACTATACTGGCACCGATATAGTGGGGACCGCGGCCACATGACGGCATGACCCAGCCCCGGCAAGTGCGGATTTCGCACCTAAGAATCTCTGCCGCCTCGAAGGAGATGTGCTATGAGAAGGTCGATGCATAGGGTTCTGGGGGCGACTATTGTTCTGGCGTTGTTCTTGCTGGTTTCTTCTGTGGCCAGGGCTCAGCTTGTCCTATCCCTGACAAGTGCAGGGACAGGTAGCGTGATGATTCCCAACGGCTACGATTGGACCAACGTGACCGTCCAGTGCTGGAGTGGTGGTGGCGGAGGCGGGAGTGCCGGTCCGGGCGGCTCTGGCGGCGGTGGCGGTGCCTACGCCTATAATACCTACCCAACGCTCCTATCGGGTTCATACAACTATTACATCGGCGCTGGTGGTGGCGGAGGAAGTGACGGCAGCGGCAGCAGCGGTGGAAGTACAATTTGGAACTACGGCGGCGCACAAGATATTTATGTTAGCGGCGGCGGCGGCGGTTATCAGAACATGCCCATCACAGGAAGCCCAGGCTTGGTCGTAGCTGGAACGGGTTTTCAAGGTGGCGGCGGCGGTGCGTATGGCTATGACGCTGGCGGCGGTGGTGGAGGGTCTGCTGGTCCTAGCGGAGCGGGTGGGGATGGATCGGCACCGGCTTTGAGCTACTACGGTGCTCCCGGAGGCACCGGCTACGGACCTGGTGGCGTTGGAGGAGGTTACCTTACCGGAGGCGCTGGCGCTGGTAGTTTTCCGGGCGGTGGTGGTGGCGGCGGTGGCTACAATGGACCTGGCGGATCAGGAGCCAACGGCGAGATCATTATCACCTATACGCCGGAATCTGTTCTTGGAACGCTTTCGTTAAGCACCAATGCCGTCACGCTACGTGCCATGCGAAACAGCGGGACTATGACGAGCGTTACCTTGAGCGAGACAAGCGGCCTCAACTCGCCCGGGTTCAGCAGCAGTCTGAGCGGCGCAGCCACCATCAGCCCGGCCAGCGGCATCGTGGCCGTCAGCGGCACGCAAAGCCTCAATTTGGGTTGGAACAGCTACGCGAGCACCGGCCCGCTGACGGGCACGGTGACGCTGAGCAATACGACCAATTCAGCCGATCCGTTCAACTCGGCTGGCAACGTCATCAACATGACTGGGGCGGTGGTCGATAATCGCGTCGTTACCTCGACCTCCGCCAGCTTCGGCCTCGTCCACGTCGGCGCCGCGATCAGCCAGAGCATTACGCTTTCTACGACCGGCGACGACAGCTATTACACCCGCGTGATGGTGACCAACGGTGGCACCGATAACAACGGCTTCCTCACCGTCAGCGGCGGCAGCAACCCCACATTCAACGGCCCTTCGGTCACCGACAACCGCACGATCTCCGGCACGGCCAACACTTCCGGCGTGTTCAACGGCACGGTAACGCTTACGACCATCGGTGAAGGTCTTCCAAGCGAGTCGCCGATCAGCGTGCCTGTGAACTATAGCGTCCAAGTTTTCTCCGGTCAGTCAGGCTGGGCTGGCGGCAGTAGCGGTTCCTGGGGCAACGCGGCCAACTGGCAGGACCAGGTGACGCCATCGATCTCGGCCGTCCCAGGCATCTGGGGCGTCTCGGGCGACACGGCCACCCTGGGAAGCGGACCCAACGGCCCAGTAACCATCACCCTTGACGGCACGAGCCCTCATCTGGGCAGCCTAACGTTCAGCAGCACGGACGGCTATACGCTTACTTCGGGCAGTGGCGGCACGCTGAACATGGACAATGGCGCATCTGCCGCTTCGGTGACTGTCGCGGCCGGTAGCCATGTGATCGCCGCCCCGGTGGTTTTGAACAGTAACACGAACGTGGCAGTGAATAATGCCGGCGATACGCTGACCGTTTCCGGCCCGGTGAGCGGCAGCGGCGGGTTGACCACCAGCGGCGGAGGCGTGGTTGTGCTCAGCGCGGCCAATACCTATAGCGGCGGCACGACCGTGAATGCGGGCACGCTCGTAGTGGCAAACTCAAGCGGCTCGGCCGTGGGCAGCGGCGGAATCCTGATTTCGGGAGGCACGCTACAAGTCGGCAATGGCGGCACGGCGGGGACTCTCCCTGCCGGTGTCACGAACAACTCGGTCTTGGCTTTCGACCGCTCGGATGCAATTACGCTGGGCGGGTTGATCTGCGGCTCAGGCAGCCTTGTTCAGGCCGGCCCGGGAACGCTGAATCTGACCGGCACGGTTTCCAATTCCACCATCGTGGGCAATGCGGGCCAAGTGGTCCTCACGCCGAGTTTGGTCTTCAGCGGGGATCTTGCGACTGCCCCTGGAGGCCGCATCCAAAACAACTCCTCGCTTCAATTCGGAAACCTCACCAACGGCGGCATCTTTGCCGGCGGCGGCAGCCTGCTGGGTAACTTCGTCAACCAGCCGACCGGCAGCGTACGGCTTACCGCCGGCCAATCGTTCTTTCTGCAAAGTACCTCGCCCCAGAGCAACGCGGGGTTAATCTCAGTCATCGGCACGCAGGCCGCCCAGGCCTCGTTCGAGTCGGCGGGCCCGTTTACGAACGCTCCGGCCGGAACCGCGCTGATCGCCGCACAAAACGCGACGATCACCCTAGACAGCGGCCTGACGAACGAGGCGGCCATCGCCTTTAGCAATGGGGTCAACAACGTCTTCGGCACGGTCGCCAACACGCCCAGCGGCAATATCACGGTCACGGGCGGTGCCTCGACGACCTTCTACGGCGACGTCGCCCAGAACGGCACGCTCGTCGTCAGCAAGGTTGGCAATATCGAAAGCAGTGCGGTCTTTCTAGGGGCTTTCACGGGCGGCGGCGGTTTCACCGGCGGCGGCGACGTCTTCATCGAAGGGAACCTGCGCCCCAGCGACCCGGTGGAAGAGGTCTTTGGCGGCAACGTGTATTTTGGCAGCTCGACCAACACCGTCATGCAGTTGGCCGGGACCACTGCTGGGAGTGGATTTGACCAGATCACATGCACGGGGCAGTTGGTGCTGGCCGGATCGCTCGACATAGAGTTGATCAACGGTTTCATGCCCCAGGCGGGCGAGTCGTTCCAGTTGTTCAACGGCAGCCTGTCGGGGGCGTTCGACGAAGTTACGCTGCCGACGTTGGATAACGGCTTGACCTGGAACACGAGCAACGTCAACACGAACGGGACGATTACGGTCACTCCCGAACCTTCCTCGTTCGCGCTGCTCACTGCCGCCGGTATCGTTGGTCTTGCAAGCTACGTTTGGTCGCGACGACGCGCAGCAAGAAGAACTGCGAATCCAGTGGCCTTCGACCAACAAGACACCCCGGCCATTCTGTCCTTTCCTTCGCGGTCGCCGGTGAGCGCGGCACGAAGGGCGGCTTGAGCTAGCGGCGTGGGCAAACAAAATGTTCTAACCTATCTTTACGAGGATTCAGATCATGTGCACCAAGACGATGACGCGACTCTTGTTCGCTGCGGCCCTCCTGGCCTCCGCCGTTACCGCCGAGGCCGATGTGTTCAACCTGGGCGGCACGCAAAACGCGGATGGTACGTGGAATGGCCTTGCAAGCCTGCAATTCGTGACCGTGGGCAACCCCAGCAACATGGCCGACACGGTAATTGAACCGGACGGGACGACCGGCTATGGGTCCGTTCCCTACGTCTACCAGATGGGCAAGTATGACGTGACGGTTGGACAGTATTGCCAGTTCCTCAACGCCGTGGCGACGACGGGCGACCCTTACGGATTGTACAACACTGGCATGGCTACAGATATGCCGACCTTCGGCATCGGGCAAAGCGGCAGTCTGGGCAACTACAGCTACTCGGTCACGGGCAGCTACAGTCAAGGCGTCAACTGTCCGATTTTTGATGTCACCTGGGGCGATGCGGCGCGTTTCTGTAACTGGCTTCAAAACGGCCAGGGGACGGCCACGACGGTGGCCGGCGCATACGCGCTCACCGAGACCGGCGCCTACACGCTCAATGGCGATACAACGGTCCTTTTGGAGACCCGCAACGCGGGTGCGACCTATTTCATTCCCACGGAGAACGAATGGTACAAGGCGGCTTATTACGATCCGACGTTGAATGGTGGCGCTGGTGGCTACTGGATCTATCCGACGAAGAGCAACACGACGCCTAGCAACGTGCTTTCTCCGACTGGGACAAACAACGCCAACAATTACAATGTCACGTACACCGATTCGATGAACTACCTGACCCCGGTGGGGTCCTTTATTCTTTCTCCCGGCCCCTATGGCACGTATGATATGGGCGGCGATATCCTTCAATGGAACGAGGCAGACATTCCCGGCGGGATATATTTCTCCGGTTCGACTCGGGGTATGCGTGGCGGGGCGTTTAGCATCAACCCCATCGGCATGGCCTCGTTGAACCGTTACTACTGGCCCCCGACGGACGTGAACGCCAGTTTCGGTTTCCGTGTTGCAAGTGTTCCTGAACCCTCGACGCTTGCCCTGCTCGCCGCCGGAGCCATTGGCCTTGCCGGCTACGGCTTGCGGTGGCGAAGGGCAACGAGAACTGCGAAGCCAGTGGCCTTTGACCAACAAGACGCCCCAGCCATCCTGTCTTTCCCCTCGTGCTCGTGCTCGGCGCACGCTGCACGGCGGGCAGCTTGATCGAGGGGGGGGGGCACCATCGACTTGCTGGGTTACGCTTGGCGACGGTCAGGACAGAGGGTCGACCAGATCAGGCGACCTGATGGGTAAGAAAAAGACCCTGCCAAGAAATGTCGCCGCAAGAAGAAACCCCGCCCGTGCCCAGGGATTGAAGCCCCGAGCACGGGCAGGATCAAAGCGTCATTCATGTCGGACCGTTACCGCCGTCCGTCTTTGCGAGGGCGAATCTCGTTGTTGTAAACGCTGCCGGCGATCAGCGCCGCGACGGCGCCGAAAACCAGCCATGACCCGGCCACGCCGAGGGCACCCACGATGTGGTGTTTGTTTAGCTTCTGTCTCGCAGTCATAACTCCTCCTCTGCTATTCGTTGCAGGTTTCAGACTCTACCCGCTCCACGACCGACACTGTTCGCGGAACGGGCACGTTGGGCATTGCATAGCCGATGGACTCGGAAAGAAGATCCCCGCCTGTATGCCACTCGGCCCGGCGTCGAACAGCAGCCGTATCCCGCCGGCTTCGACGTAGATACAATTACCGTACCGTTTCTGCATGGCCCGGCAGGCGGTCACCCAATTGGTCTTGCGACCCTTGCGATGCAGCGCCTGGCGGGGCTATAATCCGGTACAGAGCCGTGGCCGGGTATCGCCGGTGTGAGGGATGCCCTTCCAGTTCTTGGATACTCGTAGAAGAACACGGAGGACTGCGTCAAGCAGAGGATCATGCCCATGGACTGCCGTGTGTTTTCGCTTCCCAAGCGAAGCGACACGCCCGAGGAAAACCAGGACGCCGCCGGTGCGGATGCCGGCACGGCTCGTTTCGCGGTCGCCGATGGGGCGACGGAAGGCTATCCTTCCGGCCTCTGGGCGCGGATGCTCGTGGCGAGTTTCGTGCAGAATCTTGATTGTCGGCCCGCCGATTGGCTCTCGTCGCTTCCCGCGCTGCAACAGCAATGGTCAGATCGCTTTGCCGGACAAAAGCTGCCTTGGTATGGCGAAGAACAACTGGCCCACGGGGCATTTTCGACTTTCCTAGGGGTGGTTCTGGAGAAGAACGAATCACGGCCGCCCGTCTGGAGTGCCATGGCCGTAGGGGATAGCTGCCTGTTCCATGTCCGCGGCGGCACGCTGCGACGGGCGTTTCCCCTCGCCAACTCCGGCCAGTTCGGCACTTTGCCAAGGCTGGTCGGGTCGCGCATTTCGGTTGAGGCTGTGCAAGGCCGGCAGGTCTTCGCCTGCGAGGAATATGTCCCCGGCGACCGGTTATGGCTGATGACCGACGCCCTGGCCCAGTGGTTCCTCCGTCAGGACGAGGCGGGCGGGAGGCCGTGGGAGGAATTGGAGCCGCTGATCTCGGCCACCAAGGACGCCGATGCTTTTGCCGCTTGGATCGAACACCTGCGCGACGAGCGGCAGATTCGCAATGACGACGTGACCCTCTGCAAGATCGACCTGTAGGAAGAAACAGACAAGGAGTATGAGCCTATGCCTTGGCCGCAGCCAGCAGAATACGTCGAGGCGATTCAGAATCTCCAGACGTCGTTCAAGGACCCGGAAATCCGCACGGGCACTGCTGCGCTAAAGTCTACCGGCGAGCCCAAGCTCTGGACCGGCAATTTTGCCACCGTTTTCGAGGTCCAGGCGGCGAAGCAGCGGAAATTGGCCGTCAAGTGCTTCACCCGCGAGGTTCCGGGGCTGCAAGAGCGGTATCACCACGTCAGCGAACATCTGAAGAAGTCGCCGTTGCCGTTCATGGTGGGGTTCGACTATGTGCCCGAAAGCGTGCTGGTCCGCGGGCACTGGTATTCGTTCCTGAAAATGGACTGGGTCGAAGGGCTGCGGTTGGACGAACTGGTGGCCGAGTGCTTCCGGGGCAGGTGGGAGTACAAGAGCACGCTCCGGCAGCTTTGCGAAATGTGGATCAAGGTTGCGCGGCGGCTCCGCAAAGCCGAGGTGGCCCACGGCGACTTGCAGCACGGCAACGTGCTCTTGGTGCCCGTGCCGCGGAGCAGGACCTTCAGCCTGAAGCTGATCGACTATGACGGCATGTGTGTTCCGACGCTGGCCGACCGGCCATCGGGCGAACTGGGGCACCCGGCCTACCAGCATCCCGAGCGGTTGCGCGACGGCGGCTACGGACTAGAGATCGACCGCTTCTCGCACCTGTTGATCTACTGCTCGCTCCGCTGCCTGATTTCGGGCGGGCAGGACCTCTGGGAGCGGCACTACGACGGCGACAACCTGCTTTTCGGCCCGCGGGCCTTGGAACGCCCCGATAGGTCGCCGGTCTTTCAGGACGTCGCGCGATTGGGTGACCCGGCGGTGCAGGCGCTCGTCGGGCGATTGATCCTCGCCGCCAAGGGTCCGCTCAGCGAAGTCCCGCTGCTCGACGAGGTGGTAGCGGACTCGAAGGTCGTGCCGCTGACTCCCGCGCAAGAGAGTGAAGTCGAGAAGATGCTGTCGCGTCGTGTCCAGCAGCCGCCGCCAGTGCCCGAGGCGCTGCCGCTACCATCGCCGGAACCGCCCGAACCGACAGTTCCCGCGCCTTGGTGGACGACAAGTCCTTCGCCCGCGCCGCGTGCTGCCGACGTGCCGAGGGTTCCACCAAACATTTTATCTCGTATTGCCGTCGCGGCATCGGCAGCGACGAGAACCCTTGCCCCCGTCACATTGCCGAAGAAACTGGCCGTGGATCTCGGCAACGGCGTGAAAATGGAGATGGTCCTGATTCCCGCCGGGGAGTTCCTGATGGGGACATCCGGCAACAGTGATGATGAGAAGCAGCACGGCGTTCGGATTACGAAGCCCTTCTACCTGGGCAGGTATCTGGTCACGCAGGAACAGTGGTTAGTCGTCATGGGTGACAACCACAGCAATTTCAAGGGTCCGAGGAATCCGATGGAGCAGGTCAGTTGGGACCGTTGCCAGCAGTTTTTGGACAAGTTGAACGCGAAGGCGGGCGACGGGAAGTTCTCCTTGCCAACTGAGGCGCAGTGGGAATATGGGTGCCGGGCGGGAAGCACGACGAATTACTACTTTGGCGACGACGAAGCTCGGCTGGGCGATTACGCTTGGTACTACAAGAACTCGGGGAGCCAGACGCACCCGGTAGGCGAGAAGAAGCCGAACGCCTGGGGGCTGTATGACATGCACGGAAACGTGTTTGAGTGGTGTCAGGATTGGTATGATGGCAATTATTACGCCAGGTCACCCATGGACGATCCGGCGGGGCCTGCTACGGGCTCGAACCGCGTGAGCCGCGGCGGTGGCTGGGGCAACGGCGCCGGGTACTGCCGCTCGGCCAACCGCTACTGCAGCGAGCCCGGGGACCGTCTCCGCACCCTGGGCTTTCGGGTCGCCCGAGTTCCGGCGGACAAGTGAGGTGAGCGAAAGAAGCCGGTGCGCGACCTGAGCGTAGGCCCAAAGCGCAGCCGGGCCGTAGCCGGGCAAGCACGGGCGGAGGGAGCAAACAGGAAGTCATCGTGTTCCCGGGTTCCAGGGCGGAGCCCTGGGGAAGTTCGATCCACGGCGAGTTAAGTTAGGCGGTTTGCGAAATGCAGTTCAAGTTGTTTTCGATCCCGGCCAAGGGCGATGTGGAATCTGAGGAAGAGTTGAACCGCTTCCTGCGGTCGCATCGTGCCGTTTCGGTTCAGAAACAGTTGGTCAACAACGGCCCGAACATCCCGCCCGTGCGTCTAGCTTGTTGGCTGCTGCTGGCCCGTGCAAATCATCCTGGGGCCTTGACATGGGCACGATTTGGCTGCAAAATCACGGTGCCTGATGTTCCAGGTTCTCTTCCAGCGGAGTCGCATGTCATGGTTTACGAAGCGGAAATCGGCAGCAGGAATCCAACGTGCTTCCTCTTCCTGATCGACCAGTCGGGCTCGATGGGCAAGCCCTGGGCCGCCGACTCTGCCAAGACCAAGGCCCAAGGGGTAGCCGATGCCGTCAATCGCCTCCTCCAGGCGTTGGTATATCGTTCCGCCCGAGGGGACCACGTCCTGGACCGTTACTGGATCGGCGTGGTCGGCTACAGCGGCGATGAGGACATTGGCCTGGGATTCCTTGGCGAGTTGGCGGGAGAGGCTCTGCAACCGGTCAGTCGGATTGCCGCCCGGCCGCTCCGCGTGGAACGGCGGAGCAAGAAAGTGGATGACGGTGCCGGCGGGCTGGTGGAACAGGTAATCAACTTCCCCGTATGGTTCGATCCCGCGGCCCACGGGCGGACGCCCATGTGCAAGGCCCTCGTCGCTGCGCATCTGGTCGTCGCCGGCTTCGTCGGGAAGTACCCCAACTGCTTCCCGCCGATCATCATCAACATCACGGACGGGGCGGCGACGGACGGCAACCCGGAACCGTTTGCCATCGAGCTGCAGGGTATTGCATCCACGGACGGCAACGTACTCGTGTTCAACATCCACATCTCCGAGAGCGGCATGCAGCCGGTGCTGTTCCCGACCTGCCAGGAGATGCTTGTCGATCCGTATGCGCAGATGTTGTTCCGCATGTCTAGCCCGCTGCCCCCAGCGATGCTCGCTCAAGCCCGCATGGCGGAGTGTTCCGTGGCGGACGGGGCACGAGGGTTCGGCTTCAACGCCGACCTGGCTTCCGTGGTTACGTTTCTGGACATCGGTACGAGGGTCGATACGCGAACGAGATAATCTGCCGGCGCCAGGTATGTGGCAAGCAACGTCCGCCTTCTAGCTTGTGAACCTCCTTCTCTGCCGCCTCCTGACCCGTAAGAAAAAAGCACCCGCATGGCCATCGGGGCACAGGTGTTTCCGCAGCCTCCGCCCGGGCCGACCTCGACGAGCGGGGCCGACACCGGACGGAGGCTGCACGGGTTTCTCCACGTTCACCGGCACGCAACTCCTACCGCCTGCCGCCCTTGCCGCGAATCTCGCCGCTGTGGATTGCCGCACCGATCAACACGGCGCCGGCGACGGCAAACACGGCCCATGAACCGGTCATTAGACCGAGCAGTCCGGCCATGCCGAGTCCGCCGATAATGTGGACACTATTCAGTTTTTCTTTCGCTCCCATTCAAGCCTCTTCTTTTAACACGATGTAAAACTCCGGAGCCGACGATCAGATCGGCACGGAACCCAAGTGTCCGTCGCTCATACCGCGTTGCCCTCCAAGGCCGCATCGATGCTGATATTGCCCGCTTTTATGGACTTCAAGGTGTCGATCAAACCCGAGCCGTCCATACTGGTCAAGTCGGCCAGGGACTTGCTGAACATCTTGGCGGTAAGCGAGTCCAGGTGGCGGACGCCGAGCCCCTCGATGCCGCCCGCGAGTTGGCGGATGAAGGCCAACTGCTTTTTGCTGATGGGATGGCTGTTCCCGTTACGGTGGCCATTGCCGTTCGTCTGGTGGCTGTTGCCGTTCGTGTCGCTGTGCGATGGCTGGACGGCATGGCCGTTGCCAACATTGTTCGTCGCGTGGCTGACAACGTCTTGGGCGTACAGTTGGGCAATGGTCTGCGGCACCGCCCAGATAAGAAAAGAGCCACCGCCTCCCCGACTTTCGCGGCCGAGGAAGTGGTGGACATGGGCCTGGAAAGCCGAGCAAGAGAAGGGCGACGTCGCGTTACCGCCGCAGGAGCAGCCAGATGATCACGCCCGCCTGGCCGAGGATGACGAGCGGCACGGCCACGCAGAAGATCCAGACGTTGATCTGTTTGTAGGTCATGCCCAGCTTCTCCGCCAGCCAGACCAGTAGATTCACACAGCCGTCGAAAACTCGGTCGATCAAGATGCACTTCCTTCCAGCTCGACCTGCATCGCTTGGAGCCGTTCCAAGGCAGCCCGCAACTTCGCGTCGACCATGCCGACGCCCGCCACGCCACCCGCGACCGCGTGGGTTACGGTCCTGCTGCCAAACCAGCCACCAGCGATGACGGCGGCGGTACCCCAGTGACCAGTGAGGATCGCGGCGGTGACGGCGGTTCCCGCGAGGATTTGCGCCGTGGGCGATCGCTTCACGAGTTCCACTTGCGGGTGCAAAATCTCGAACGCCAGCTTTTCGCGGGCTCGCAATTCGACGGCGGCGGGATGGTCTTTCATGGTGCCGAGAGTCTTGCGGGCTTTACGCATTACTTTATTCAACATTGAGCAGATTCCTTTTTCTGGTCGCTTGTCATTGTATCCGCTTCGCAGTCCTGCGCGACCATGGTCAGGACTGTGAGCGTGCCGTTACCTTCTGTTGATAAATCTGGCAGCCCATGCGCTCATGTACACGGCCAGGCCGCAAGCAACCAGCGGCACGATTGAGGCCTCGGAAATTGCCAGAGCCAGGCCTGTGCCAAGGATTGCGAGCGCGAGCTTGGCAGTTCCAGAGTCGTCGAAGATGTTTCGCATGTTGTAGTTTCTCGGGGGTGAGAGCGTAGGAAATTAGCCCGTCGAGATCGAAGTGGTCATGATCTTTCTCCTGTGAGATGGTGCGAGGTGATGGTGACAAAGGCATTTTGTCGCTTTTTCGGGGGACAAATCGCGTTTAAGGCATGCAGAAGGCCGCTGGAAGCGTCTTCGCAGGCGAGACGGCCGAGAAGACCTCTCGACCAGTCAGACGCCGCCAGCGGCCACGTGCGGGGCTGGAGAGGGTTTGGAGGGCAATGCCCCGGGCTGGCCGACCAGAGAAAGTCGCCACGACTGGAGAATAGGGAAACAGCTTAGTTAGGCGATATATCATCAAAACCACTTTTGAGAATCAGACGGCCAAGGCAGCATCGCCAGGCTCATCGCCGACAAACTTCTTCCACGATTCGGCCAGTTCGCGGCGGAGTTGGCTCACGCGGCCTTCACTCACCTTGAACTTGCGGGCGGCGGTGCTCGTGCGATGGCCGAGGGAGAGGAATTGGGCAATGCGGCGGTCGCGACGTTTCAGGCTCTTGAGCCAATCCGCGAAGTCGCAACGGAAGGCGACGATGTCGGGCACTGGGGCATTGCGGGTGTCTTGCACGACCGCCTCTTCCCAGCAGCCGTCCTCCTCGTTGAACCTGTCGAGCCGCTGGACGACAACGTCTTTGTTGACCTGGCAATACTTGCTCAAAATGTCCTTGATATTCAGGTGGCCGCCGGTGATGCGGTGGTCGCGGGTCTGTTTCTCAGCGAACTTGGCCAGGATGGACGGAAAGGCCTGGTCGAGCTTGCCGCGGCGTGCCAATCGGACCAGGGCTTCCCAGGTGTTGCAGAGCACGTTCTGCACGCGCTCCTGTTTTTCCTCGGGGTTGAGATACCTGAAGGCGATGCGGGCGTGCCGCTTGATCGAAGGCAGCATTTTCGCGTAGACGGCCTTGCACTTGGCGATGGAGAAACGGGGTTCGTGATCTCCTGCGGACGAAACCATGGGTGAACTCCTGATAGGTAAGGCCGCCCACGGCGGCCATGGGGTGGGGACATGGCCGCCGCGACGCTGCGGACGGCAGGATCGCGCCGGCAAGAAAGAAAAGGAGCCCCAAAACCAACTAGATCGTCGGTTTTGGGGCTCAATAGCTGCTGAAGGTCACCCTCCAGCAGCTACGCCGGTGCGTCCAGAGATGATGACGCATTTCGGCCAAATGTTTACGTATTGGGGCGAAGGGCGTGGTGTGGACGATCGGCAATTAGGCACTGATAGCCCCAAGCGACCTCGCTATATGGTCTATTAGATAAGATTCTTATATAAGATGGAGCGGGTGTCCCAGCGTGGGACACCCAATGGGTCGTTCATGGGACATCTTTGCCTATGGTTCCTGATGTTGGCTGGCGAACGGCCAAGTCAGCCTGATCAAGGCCGCCACCGCAATTCTGGCCCGCCGTTGCCTGTGCGGACACGCGGCCACCACGCTGGGCGACAGACCGCTACCGGCCAAATTCGGCCATGAGCATATCGATGGCGTGCTTTCGCATGTCCTGCACGTTGTCTGGAGCAGGGGAATTTCCGCTGCTGGCGAAGCTCGCCAAGACATCCGCGTCCGCCAAGCACTTCGGCTTACCCATCGACGCGAATGCCGTCGCGTGCGCTTCCACATCTGTCGCCGCGCTGGTCGCCGCGGTTGCCCCGGCCGCCATGGAATCCGCGGCGACCGCCCCTGACGTGTCGGCCACCGCGATCCAACCATATTGACACAACTCGCTCCAGGAAAGGGGCAAGGGCTCATACCAACCCCAGGGATTCTCAAGTTGGAACGTGTCGTAGGTGGGGCTGTTAGGGTCGGCGTCGTAGCTGGCGATCTCGTACGCGTGGCAGCTAACCAACCCTAACTGCGAGAAAACCGTGGGATCGCCGCTGACGAAAATCGCCGCCGTCACCGCCTCGCCGCTTTGAATCGCGGCGATCACGGCCTGCTTGGTCGCCAGGTCGCTGGCCACGGGAGAATACGTCGTCGCGGCAACGCCCAGAACCTGTTGGTCCACCAGATTCATGTAGCCAGAGGTGAGAGCCGCGTAGGTATTACTTCCGTCCCGTCCCTCGTGCCCGGTTTCGTTCCACTGGGCATAGGCCTTTTCGACAATGGGCAACCAGTAGGACCCGTCGGGGCCAGGCCGGTCGTATATCAGGCCCCCGTTTTGCCAGGCCGGCAAGAGGCCATTGACAGTGACGTAATCCGCGATGTACGGCCCGGTCCCGTTGTTCTGATAGTAGAACCTCACCGTGTAGCTGGCGATGCCGTTTTCAAC
Source organism: uncultured Planctomycetaceae bacterium (assembly GCA_964615095.1). GTDB lineage: Bacteria > Planctomycetota > Planctomycetia > Pirellulales > Thermoguttaceae > JANXQG01. Next base: position 20,162 of record CAZTPX010000145.1, read on the forward strand.
CCCGTTGGAAATAATCATGTTCTCGATGGCGGCCGGGTTGCTATCTGCAATTGCTCCCAGCGCGGCGATGAAATAGCAATCCCCCAAGTTGCCTTGTTCATCGTCGCTTGATGACGGTATTTGCAATTCTGGATTAGGGTTGTCGCCATACAGCGGGCCGGCCACCGCGCTATAGCTGGCCGACAAGGAAACGAAAGCCGGATCAATCGCCGGAAGATCCGTGCCGTAGAACCATTTGTCGACCAGATCGGTCAAAGCAGTGGCCCGTGTCGCGTCGTCCGGTTGCGCCGCCAAATTTCCCAAAGGCTGCCCTTGGTAATTCGCGTTGGCGGCGTTGCCTTGCACGAACGGGCACATCGCCGGTGGCACCGGGAAAGTTTGATACGTCAATGACCCCGCCGATCGACACAATGGTGAGCAACCGGCGCGACTCCAGCTCCTCGATGCGCAAGCGGCGTTTCGGGTCGTTTCTTCGCAACCGCGACTTGTTCGTCCCCAACAACCCTTCAAGCCATCGCCAGGCCATGTTTTGACTCCTGTTTTCGCAGTTCTGAAATTCGCGGTCTTCGGCAGCGTCTCTCAACCATCAAAGACCTTTCACCTGATCCAACCCGGGTTGGTCCTTGACTACTTGTCGACCCGAATTCCGATGCTGTTCAATTCTTGGACGTCATAGGCGCTAATGCCAGTGCCGCTGACGCCCACTCCCTCGAGCTTCTTCATGCCACGAAGCTGCGCGACGCCGCGAGCCGTGACATTTGTCCGACTCAAGCCCAAGCTGCGTAGCTCCGGTAGGCCCGCTACCGTGTGTAACGCCGTGTCGCTAATCTGCGTGCGGCTCAACCCCAACGTCTTGAGGTTCGTCAATCCGCTCAAATGCACGACCCCTGCATCGGTTATGCTGGGACCCAAAACAAGCTTTTCCAACCCCGTCATTTGCCCAACATAAACCATACCCGCGTCGGTCACCTTCGCGTCGTCCAGGTCGAGGCATATCAGCCGCTTCATTCCCGTCATGTATCCCAGTCCTTTGTCGGTCAAATGAAGCCTGCCGCGGTTAACAACCTGCAGGCTCGTTATTTTGCCGATGCACCGCATGTCCTCATCCTTCAGGCTGCGATCGACGAAAAGTACTTCCAGCGAAGTCAAAGGCACAAGTTCCGCCAGGCCCTTCGGCGTGACCGATGAGTCGAGTGCCAATCGTCGTAACGCCGTGTGGCCGGCAACGCTCCGCATGCCGTCGTCGCCAACCATCGGATCAACGATCTCAAGGATTTCCAATTGTTTCAAGCCGTCCAGATGCCTCATGCCGTAACCCGTTATTCCCGTCCTGCACAGTACCAACGAGCGAAGGTTCGTGAGTTGTCCGACGACTTTCAGGCCATCGTTGGTGACTTGTGTGTCGACGAGGGCCAGCGTTCGGAGTTTCCCCGCCTTGAGCAAAGGCGACAGGCCCGCGTCGCTGACGGTTGGCTGAAGGTAGTTATATTCGAAACACTTTATGACGTCCGGACCAATATGCAGTTCTTCCAGGTCCGGCAGGGCGCCGAAGAGCTTCAGATCGGCGTCAGTCGCGCCTTCACAAATGATCCACTTAACGCGGCCGTGGTCATTGTAGCGCGCGCCGCCGTCCCCGACGATGGCGGCGCGAACCGCCTCGCGCTCTTCGGGCAGGGCCTTTAACAGCCGCGCTGGGTCCGGCACGATGGGCTTCCGCCGCCGCGGCATTACGATTGTCTCCCCGTTGGCATCCGTCGTGTCCTGCGACTTTGCGGAAGGACTGTTGGCTGGCGGCGGTTGATCACCCGGCTTCGCCGCGACGAACACAAATGCGGCCAGACTCAAAAGGCACGTTAACATTCGATTCATCGTAATGATCCCTCAAGCCGCTTGCGCCATGGCTTTGATTCCCGCAAGACGCAATACGCTGGCAAGGTCCATTCGTGTAATGGTGGCAAATCTACTCCCGAGAATCCGGTTTCCCGAGAAGTTTTTCCGCGCGGATCGCCGCTGCTTGAGTTCCTCGAGGATAAGGCGGCGATTAAGGCCCGCCGACCGGTCTTTGGTCGGGTTTGGATTGTAGTCCTTATTGTCGCCCAACCAGGCATGGACGTGGATGCCGCGGACGGGCACATCGCGCGTCGAGGCGACGAGGTCCAACACGGAGATTGTGCCGTCGACAATGATAACGCCGCCCGCAAGCAACCGCCGCTGCTCGAGTTCCTCGACGAAGAGTCGGCGTTTGCGCTCGCCTTTCTTCCTCGATCGCGGCGTGGTCCTTTCCATCAGCTTCTTGAACCATCTCCAGGCCATGATATCGCCCCTCTGCGGCGCTCACAACACGGCGCGGCAGCGCCATACGATCGCACAAACTTATGGTTTCGTCCAACTTGGATAGGTGCCGGGCGACTTAAACACCGGGATCCCACTGTCTTGCAGTTTCTCGGCGTCTTCGTCGCTGATTTCCGTCTAATTTAGACAGATAGTCTCAAGTTTCTTCATCCCTCGGGGCTTCGCCACTCCTGCCGCCGTAACATGCGTGTACATCACAGTAAGGCGGCGGAGTTCGCCAAGCACGGCGAGTTTTGCCAGTCCCGCATCGGTTACCTTCGTGTAACTCAGATCAAGTTCTTTCAGGTTGCTCAACGCGGTCAGTCTCGCCACGCCCGCATCGCCAATTCCCTTATTGAGCTTGAGAGTTTCGAGGCCCTTCATCTGTGCAACGTAAGCCATCCCGGCGTCTGTTGCCGCAGCGTCCTTTAAGTTGAGGGAGCGCAAGCGCGTCATGTTCGTCATGTGCCGAAGGCCCTCGTCGCTGACGCCCTTGAAGCCGCAGCGGAGCGTCGTGATGCTCGTCATCTGGCCGATCGGCACCAAATCGTCGTCCTTCAGCGGTTGGAAGAAGATCCTCAAGAAATCAAGGAACTTCAATGGTACAAGTTCAGCCAGACCTCGGCACGTGACCTGGCGTCCCAGATACAACCGTCGCAAACACGTGTGTTTTGCCACGTCCCGCATGCCGCCATCGCCGACGGAAGAGCCGAAAAGAGTCAGGTTCTCAAGGTGCTTCAAGCGATCCAGGTGCGCCATGCCGGCATCGGTAATACCCTTGCTGCTCAACACCAACGACTCGATGTCCGTCAGCTGACCCACGATCTTCAGCGCCTCGTCGGTGAGGTGTGTGTCGGTAAGTCCCAGCGATCGAAGTTTGCGTGCCTTGAGTAAACGCGCCAGCCCAGCGTCGGTGACCCTTGGTTCGCCCCAATAACCCTCGATAGGCTTTACAACGAACGGCCCGATGTAAAGGCTTTCCAGATCCGGCAAGGCCGCGAACAGCTTGACGTCCGCATCCGTGGCCTCCTCGCTTTGGATCGAATTGACCCGACCGTGATTGTTGTACCCTGCGCCGCCCCTTCCAACAATAGCCGCGCGGACCGCCTCTCGCTCCTCCGGCAGCGCTTTTGCAAGCTTTGCCGGGTCCGGCACGATGGGCTTTCGGGGAGGCTGCGGCAAATTTAGCTCGTCGTCCGTCGCGTGCCGCGAGCCTACAGACGGGTTGTTGGGTTGTTGTGACGGTGGATCAATCGGCTTCGCCGCGACGAGCGAAAATGCGGCCCACGCCAGAAGGTACGGCAGTATCCGATTCATCTTGATCATCCCCCAGCGCATAAAGGCCGTGGAGTTTATTGACCTTCAGGTAAGCAATGCAACACGGCAAAGTCTTCCCAGATTGCCAAGCACCGTGATTTGCGAGAACCGACGAATCGGCCATCGCGTAGAAATTGCATTAGTTACCTGAAGGTCAATAGGCGAGCAAGCGGCATTTCCAAACAACCATTCGTCCAAAGCACATGAAAGTATTCCCAACGACGATTTTTGTCGACGAGCAACTGATTCATGGTCAAGGCACATGCATCGCCATTGCTCGTAGGCTGACGACGTTCTCATAACCGATCCCCGTCTAACTGAATCGAATTCCTTCGGGGTCCTTTTCGCTGCCAAGCATACGTTCAATTTACGCCGGCTCAACAAATCGCACAAGCACTTGGAACATGCACTTAGCGTGTGCGTCAAAATTACTTGTACAAATTGACATTGGCTAGTTTGATGGT
>CAZTPX010000146.1:0-24186 GCA_964615095.1 uncultured Planctomycetaceae bacterium
GGCGCCCGCAACATGCAGAACTATCGCCTGCTGGAGGCCGTGGGGGCCGAGGGCAAGCCGGTCCTCTTGAAGCGCGGGCCCAGCGCCACGCTGGACGAGCTGCTCCTGGCGGCCGAATATGTCCTCAACGCCGGCAATCCCAACGTGATGCTTTGCGAGCGGGGCATTCGCACCTTCGAGTCGCACACCCGCTTCTCGCTCACGCTGGCCTCAGTGCCCTACCTGCACGACCGCACGCACCTGCCCGTGGTCGTCGATCCCAGTCACGGCACGGGGCACACGGCCCTCGTGGCGCGGATGGCCGCCGCCGCGGTCGCCGCCGGGGCCGACGGCCTGATCGTCGAGGTCCATCCCGACCCCGAGGCCGCCTTGAGCGACGGCTATCAGTCGCTGACCTTCAAGCAGTTCGAGGACCTCATGGCCCTCTGCCGCAGGGTCGCCACAGCAGTCGATCGCGTGATGTGAGCACCAGCCCGGGAACCGGGTAGGTCTTACCCCGGCAGGAAAACCCTCACACTAGCCCGAGGCGCAAGCAAGGGACCCTCGCTCGCGCGTCGGGCTAGCGAGGGAACGCCATACGGTCCTCGCTTGTGCTTCGGGTTGGTATCGTATTCAGCCGCGCGAAGTAGATTATGGCAATGCCCACGTCCTTTAGATAGCAGGCTTCCACAAAGCGTCGCAATTACTCGAAATTCTCAGGGACGCGGCGGGGCCGCGCACACGACAGCCTCAATCGCATCGAACAACGCTTTGGCCCGGATCGGTTTGGAAATGTAGCCGTCCATGCCTGCCATTAGGCACCGCTCGCGGTCGCCTTCCAGGGCATGGGCCGTCAAGGCGATGATGGGGATGCGAGTGCCGGTCTGCTGCTCCCGGGCGCGGATCCGCGCCGTCGCCTCCAGCCCGTCCATCTCCGGCATCTGCACGTCCATCAACACCAGGTCGAACGTCGCGGACTCCAAGGCCGCCAGCAGTTTTGTCCCATTGTGTACCGCGGTGACCGCATGCCCTTGTTCCTCGAGCAAAGCCACGGCCAGCCGCTGGTTGACCAGGCTGTCCTCGGCCAGCAAGATCCGCAGCTTGCCGGAACAACGGCGCGGCTGCGGCTCAGGCGTGGCCGCTCCATTTGCCGCGGCGGCCGTTGCCGGTGCCAGGCCAAAACTCGCCGTAAAGTGGAAGCGGCTGCCGCGACCGACTTCACTTTCTACCCAAAGGCGGCCGTCCATGAGACCGACCAACTGCGAGGCGATGGCCAGCCCCAATCCGGCCCCGCCACGACTGCGGGCCAGCGAGCTGTCGGCCTGCTCGAACATCCCGAAGATCGCCGCCTGCTTGTCTTCGGGAATGCCGATGCCGGTGTCGCGAACGACAAACTCCAGGGTGATGGAGGCCGAGGGAGGGAGGGGGAGAAGGGGAGAAGGGGAGAAAGGGAGAGGGGGAGATGCGGGGAGGGGAGAGGGGAGACACGGAGACACGGGGAGGGGAAACACGGAGACGGCGGGACTTTCTTCGCCTCTTCCCCTTCTCCCCTTCTCCCCCTCCCGGCTCCCCGCTCCCACCACGCGCACGCCGACCTCCACTTCTCCCCGTTCCGTGAACTTGATGCCGTTGACCACCAGGTTCGTGATGATCTGCCGCAGCCGGTTAAGGTCGCCGATTACCAGGCGGGGCACATCGGCGTCGACGTGCCAAGCCAACTGCAAACCCTGCTGACGGGCGCGCAGGGCCAGCGGCTTCAGCGAGTCGGCGAGGCTTTCCCGCAAGTCGAATGTCTCCGCCGCGAGGACCACCTTTCCGGCCTCGATGCGGGAGAGGTCGAGGATTTCGTCAATCAACCGCAGCAGAGTCTCTCCCGAGTCCTTGACCATCGACAGCAGTTCCCGCTGCGGGGCCGGGATTTGCTTCGTCAAGACGAGTTCCGTCATGCCGATCACCGCGTTCAGGGGCGTGCGCATCTCGTGGCTCATGTTGGCCAAGAACGTGCTCTTGGCGCGGCTCGCGGCTTCCGCCGCATCTTTGGCAGAGGATAGTTGGGCATTCGCCTGGGCGAGTTCGGCCGTGCGCTCCTGAACGCGGATTTCCAGGTCGTCGCGAGAACGGCGGACCTCCTCCTCCATCCGTTTGCGATCGGTAATGTCGATCCCGCTTCCCACCAGGTAGGAGAGCGGGCCGACATCCATGCGCCTGCCGGTAAACCAGAACTCGCGGACCCCGTCCTTGCCCAGCAGCCGGGCCTCCGTCTCGGCCAACCCTTTCTCGAAGACCTCGCGGATCTTGCCGGCCACATGTTGCCGGTCGTCGGCGACAAGCGTAAGGAGGGCATCGCTCCCGCGCAGCATCTCGCCCGTTAGGCCCGTGATCTCCTCAAGAAAGTTGTTCCAGCGAACGAACCGCCCTTGCTCGTCGAGCACGTAGAACACGCCGGGGATGCTGTCGATGACGATGTCGGCGAAGACCTTTTCTCGCCGCAGTTCCTCCTCGATCTGCTTGCGATCCATGGCATAGCGGATTGCGCGGGCGATCATCTCGCCATCGCTGCGGCCTTTGAGCAGGCAGTCCTGCGCGCCGCAACGCACCGCCTCGGTGACGATGCTCGCGTCATCCACGCCGCTGAGCACGACGATCGGCAATTTCGGTCCGGCCGCAGCTAACCGCTGGATAGTTGCCAAACCCTGCGAGTCCGGCAGCGAGAGGTCCAGCAAGGCCGCGTCAAATACGTGCCGGCCAAGCAGCGACTCGGCCTCGGCCAGGCTCGCCGCCAAGGTTGCGGCGAACTTCCCCGGATAACGGGCCCTCAAGGTACGCTGCAAGAACAAGACATCGGCCGGATTGTCCTCGATGACCAAGAGATGGATGGACATGAGTGTTTTCCGTCGCACTGCTTTTCAATGCCAGCCGCAAATCGCGCTTCGACTTGCTCAGTCGACGACCTTGACGGGTTTCTCCCGCAAACGGCAAGCATCCCTGCAATAAGAATCTGTCGATTTGTGCCATTTCCTAAACGCGGTCTATGGGGAATTGTAGCGCGGCGGTGACAATAAGATAGGCCATAAAGGCTGGCAAGTTGGGTAGTTTTGCGCAGGCCAGTCCCGGCCTACAATCTCATCCTTGCCAATTTCGGCCGGTAGGTCGAAGACCCACTACGGACTGGCGGGCTGGGGAATTTTTGACCCTACCCGTTTGGGGACATCCAGAAAATGAAACACTTTGTTTCAAAAAATTAAACAGCCTCATCACGCCCGTCAGGGGATGCGGGCAGCGATTCGTGAAAATCCCTGCACTGGAGCGAGCAAGAATTCGGCCGTGCGGCGGCCTTGTTTCAAATTCCGCGCGGGTAAGAGCGGAAATTCATCATCCAGCGTGATGGAAAGTTGCGTGCGCTCTGAAGGGCCGCGTGGGCTTTATAGGAAATTTCGGTCGGACTCTACTTTTCAATTCTGCAGTCTGATCTAGGATCAGAACAGGGAAGTCATTTCGGACCAAATCCTAAGAACCTCACCACTGCATGTACAGCATGTCCACGGCGGCGGCGGAGAGGCTTTGCGTCTTCTGGGCGGGGGAATTGCCCGACCCCGAGGCCGCGTACCAGCCACTCATGGCCTGCATCGCGGCGGCGGCCGTGCCCCCCGCGCCGGCCACCGCGCTGATCGGAAGCGAGCCTACCGTGCTGCATACGGAAACACCCACGGAATCGGCGGCGATCACGCTCCAGCTCAAGGGGCCGGGGTTCCATGTCGGTCCCCACGGATTGGCAAGCTGGAACTGCCCGTCGCTATAGCCGACCGCCATGTAGGCGTGATTGCCGATGAGGTCGTTGATGGGGTCGGGCGTGGTGATGGTGACGGTGACGGCCTCATCGTTGGCCAACCCGTCGATCACCGCTTGTTCCATGGTGGCGGACGAGTCGCTATAGTAGAAGTAGTCGGTCGAGGCGTGCCCCAGCACGTGGGCGCTGACGGAGCCCGACCATCCGGCAGTGAGACTGTAATAGTCGTTCACGCCGTTGCGGCCCTCGCGGAGCGTCTCGTTCCACTGCGCGTAGGCCTTCTCCGCCAGCGGCACCCAAAGGACATTCTTCGGGTTATTGTAGGCCTCCCCGCGACCGGCATAGAACAAATCGCCATAGTAGACCGGTAACTGGTTGTCGACCGTCACGTAATCAGGCGCGCCGTTCCAGTAGAAGCGAACGGTCCAGGTGCCGTCGCCATTGTCGATGAACATGTTGCGGATGGCAGCCGGCGAACTGTTGGCGATGGCCCCCAGGGCCGACATCAAGTAACAATCACCGACGCTTCCTTGAATGACATCGTTGTAACTGGGCGTGTTATTGGCGAATAGCGTTCCGCTGGCAACCTCATACACTCCATAGCCGTCCGTGCCAGGATGATCCATACCCAGGAACCACTTGTCGACCAGGTCGGTCAGCACCGTGGAGCTGCTGCCGGCGGCCAGGTCGCCCAAGGGCTGTCCCTGGTAGTTGGCATTGGCCAGGCTGCCGTTGACGATGTCGCCGGCCAGGACCTGCACGTAGCCGGGCATGTTCAACTGCACGGCGTCCTTGAGGACCGTTTTCAGGTCGCTCATGTCCGTGGCGCTGACCGTGGCGCCTTCGGCGGCGACCGTATCGAAGATCTTGATCATGTCCGCGCGATTGATCGAACCGGTGGCGGCCAGCGAGTTCACCAGGCTGTTCAACAGCGGATCTTGCAGTTGAATCACGCCGCCGCCACCGTTGACGGTCACGCTGAGCGTGCCGCTCACGGATCCGCTGCCGGCGGTAATGGTGACCGCGCCGCCCGACGCGGGCGCGGTGAACAGGCCGCTGGAATTGATCTTGCCGCTCGTGGCGCTCCAGGTGATGGCGGGTTGCGGCGCCATGGGATTCTGGAACTGGTCCACTGCCAGGGCCGTACACTGGCACGTGGCCCCGGTGGCCAGGGCGGTTTGCGGGGCCTTGACCGTTATGCCCGTCAGCCTCTGCACGACGCTGGCCGAGAGCGTGCCGCTCACGGTCTTGCCGCCGTCGGCGACCGCCACCGTCAGGCCGTAGTTGCCCGCCTGGGCGAAAGTCACCGTGGTCGTGGCCGCCGCGGCGCTGAAACTCGGCGCCGCCGCGCCCGCGGGCAGCGTTGATGCCGACCAGTTATACGTGGGCGTCCCAGGCGCCAGCGGATTGCCGAACTGGTCCAACTCCTGGACGGTACACTGTTGATTGGTCGCCGTAATGGCCCCGCTGGTCGCCGCTGTCAGGTGGACGCTGGTGAACACGGGCTTGACCGTCACCGCGACCATGCTGCCGGCCGTGTGGCCGCTGGCGTCGAGGGCCGCCACGGCCAGACCGTAGGTCCCGGCCGCTTTAAAGGTGGCCGTCATGCTTGCGGCCGCGGCGCTGCCGTTGACGCTGAAAGCCGGGCTCATCGCCCCGGGTGAAAGCGTGCTGACCGACCAGGTGTAGCGCGGCGCAGTGGTCATGGCCTTGCCGAACTGATCGAGACCCTGGGCCGAGAGGGCTAGCGACGTGCCGCTGACGGGCGACGACACGGGGCCGACGACCACGCTCGTCACTGTCTGCACGACGCTGGCGGAGAGCGTGCCGCTGACGGTCTTGCCGCCGTCGGCGACCGTGGCCGTCAGGCCGTACGTGCCCGCCTGGGCGAAGATCACCGTGGTGCTGGCTGCCGCGGCGCTGAAACTCGGCGCCTTCGCCCCCGCAGGGAGTATCGATGCCGACCACTTGTACGTCGGCGCGCCCGGCGTCAACAGGTTGCCGAACTGGTCCAATTCCTGGACGCTAATCTGTTGATTGGTCCCCGTGATGGCCCCGCCGGTCGCCGCCGCCAGGTGCACGCTGGTGAACACGGGCTTGACCGTGATCGTGATGCTGCTTGTGGCCGAGTGCCCGCTGGAGTCGCTGATCACCACCGTCAGGCCGTAGGTTCCGGCCGTCTTGAAAGTCACCGTCGGGTCCTCCGCCGCGCTGCCGCTGTTGACGCTGAAAGCCGGACTGGCGGCCCCGCTGGGCAGCTTGCTGACCGACCAGGCATAGCGCAGCGACGACGAGAGGGCGTGGCCCGATTGGTCCAGTCCCTGTGCGGCCAGTTGCTCCGAAACGCCGCTGAGCGTGCTACCCGCCGAGGGCGCAATCGAGGCGCTGGTGAGCATCGGGGTGGCGCTGGCGCCGAGCAGGCTGCCGAACGGGAGAAGCGGGCCCGCGCTGAGCATCGCTCGCGGTTCCAGCAGTTCGCCCCGCAGGCTGCGGTGCTTGAGGGCCTTGCGGCGGGAATGGCCATTGCGGCGCATGGCGATGGAGCGCGTGAACATGGCGACACCTCGGAAGTGCTTCGTAGCCAGAGAGAAGGAAGGAGAAGATGACCCAGTTGGACCGATGGCAGACAAGGCGACCTGGGAACCTATCGAGACAAGTTCCCGGAGGTCGGAGCCATCCGTCATCGAAACTCTAGGTTTCTTGGCGGACTAAAGCAAATCAAGAGGCTTTTTTTGCGGAAACAGGCTATTTAGTCGCTTTCCCAGAGCCAGATCTCGCTGACGGCCGCGTTCGGTTCGGCCTCGTTGCGGAAAATGATCTCCAGGGAGCCGCCGCTCTGGGAGCCGACGGGAAGAGCGAGCGTCTTGCTGGCGGGCGGCTGGTTGGCAACCCCCGAGGGGAGCTGCGTCTTGTCCAGCAATTTCACTTCGTGCCCGCCTTTGCCGGCGGCAAGCCACACCGATTGGACTCGCGTCTCGTGGTCGAAGTCCCACCAGGAGAAGCCGACCTGGTAGCGCCGTTGCGGACCGAGTCCAGTGGCCTCAAAGACCACCCGCTGGCTATCGTAGCAAGCGCTGCCGAAGCGGACATCGGCCACGCGATCGGAATCGTTCCAGAAGTAGGGCGTGCCGTTGACAAGGCGCAACTGCGGCCCGCCCTTGACGCCGTCGGACGTGTCCGGCCCGCAGTCCAGATAGCAGGCCAGGTGGTAGCCCTTCGGCGCCCGTTTGGCCAGCGCTGCCTTGTAGGCCGCGCTGCGTTGGCTGTCGTGCTCGAGCGCCCGCTCGCCGCTTCCGGGCGTGGGGGCCCTGGCTGCCTCTTCATCGATGGCCGCCGCCTGTTCGGCCACCGCGCTCTGCCTGGTCGTATCGGCCAACTTCTTCATGGCCGCGCGCACGGCGGGCGCGTCGAGCCGCACCAGGCCGCGGGCGATCGTCAGCGTGGCCGCCTCGGCTTCGGTCCGCACCTCGGCGTCGTCCAACATCGCGGCGGCGACATAGAGCGCCCCCGAATCGGCAGCCTCCACAAGGCAGGCCAACAGAATGCCCTTTGCTTCGACGGTCTGGGCGACAGCGCGTATCTGCTCTAATAGTTTCAGCCGCTGGGCGGCGTCCTTCACTTGGGCCGACAGCCGCAGGTAACCGCGGACGGCCAACCTGCGGTGGGACGTGCTCTCCGAGGTCCTGGCGAGCTTCAGCAGATCCTCGGCGGCCGAAAGATCGGACCAGTTGGCCAAGGCTTGAAACGCAGCCTCGCGGACAGCCGGATCGTTGTCTGCCAAGCGCGGGCGAATGGCGGCCAGCGCTGCGGGTCCGCCGAAGCCACCCAACACGCGGATCAGGGCAGACTTGGCTGGGGCCTGTGCGGCGGGCAGTGCGGCCGCCACGGGGGCCACTCGTGCGGTCGCGTCTGCCACGCGCTTGCCCACGGCCAGCACGGCCCCTTGCGCCACGTCCGTATCCGCAGCCCTCGCCGTAACCAATAGTCGGACCATCGCCGGGTAGGCTTGCGGCCGGGCTGCAATGGCCAACGCTTGCCAGGCCGCCACGCGGACCTCGGGATTGCCGTCAGCCGTAGCTTTCAGCCACACAGGCTCGGCCGGTTTGGCGCGCCGGGCCGCCAGGACGCGGAACATCTCGATTCGCACTTTCACGTCGCCCGCGTCCGCCAAGGCGATGAGCCTTGCCTCGACATGGCTGCCCGCCAGCCGCACGAGGCTCTCTCGGGCTGCTTGCTGGATCGCGCCGGCGGTGGTTGTCATGGCCGCCAGGCGGTCGATCAGCGACACGTCGCCCAGCCGGGCCATCGCCCGCACGGCGGCCACTTGCACGGCCTCATCGCGGTCCGACATGCGTTTGATCACGGCCGCGGCGGCGGCGCGATCTCCGCGTTCGCCCAGCACGCCCAAAAGCAGGACCTGGCCGGTTGCATCGAGCTTGTCAAGCTGCTCGACTAGCGCGTGGGTGACCTGCGGGCCCGGTAGCCGCGCGCTGATGCGCACGGCCGTCGCCTGCAAGAGCGGGTCCTGCGAGGCGATCGCTTCCAAGACCACCGGCGCCGCTTTGGCCTGGTCTGCCTTGGCAAGGCCGGTCAGGCCCGCCAGCCGCCAGGGTGCAGGCCGGTGGGAGGACCACACCTGCTGATAGATGGCTGCTGCGGCGGCGGTGTTGCCCGCTGCAATGAGTCGTTCGGCGCACTGAAGCTGGGCGTTGTGCAGGGCGGCGAGGGCCTTGGCAGGCACTTCCGCCTTGGCCAAGAAGGCCGCGGCCCTGCTCGAGCCGATCTTCCCCAGGGCCTCGGCGGCGGCCGCTGCGAGCAGAGGGTCTGCGTTGCCCAGCAGCGCGGCCAACTCGGCGGTCGATTTTTCGTCGTGGCGTATCCCCAGCGAGTTGACGACGCCCACCAGCGGCATGCCCTGGAACCGCGTCAGCGCCCCGCGCAAGGCCGCCAGCGAGGCCTCGCCGGGGATGGCTTCCAGCGTGTAGCGGGCGAGCTCGGCCGTCTGCGGGTCGTCGAGCATCTTCGTCAACAGAGGCACTTGGGCCTCAGTGCCCACGACCAATAGGCGCTGGCAAATGAAGACCTTGGCGGCGTAGCTGAGCTTCGGCCCGGCCAGGATGGCGGCCAGCCGCTCGGCCACCTCGGCCTTCCGCGCGGCATCGGTCGCATGGCGTACGACGTATAGCTCGATGGCGTGCAAGGGCTGCTCGCTCTGGCCGTAGTCGTAGGTCTTCAATTGCGCCAACGCCCGCTGGGGCAACGCGCCGTCCTGCGGCTCGGCCGCCGCAATGCCGCTGAGTGCCAAAAGTGCGATCGCAAGGTGCGCAAACCGTTTCATCGTATTCCCCCCGGTTGGTTCATCCTTACAATGTCCATGGGCTGCGCATGGGACGCCGCAGCATGCTATTGGCCACCTCGTCGCCGACAAAGCGTTCCGCAGTCCAGTCCCAGGTCAGCTTGCGGCCCAGCCGCGTGGCGATGTCGGCGATGATGGTCGTCAGCGTGGCGCGGAATCCGGCGTCCACGTCGGACACCGGGTCGCGGCGGGTGCGGATGCACTCCAGGAAGTTGGCATGCTGGCCGCGCGATTCGTAAAGGTGCTCGTCCTCGGGCTTCAGCGCCAGCCGCAGCAGCGAAGCAGGCTCGGCCTGGATGCCGCCGCGGACCACGTGGACCCAGCCCTCGTCGCCGATGAAGCGCACGCCGTGCGACTGCCGGCTGTCGTCGCTGTAGATCATCCGCAGCCCGTTGGCGGCGACGATTTCCACGTGCCAGGAGGTGGACGTGTTGCCCAGCCCCTCCGTGGGAATCACTGCCGTGCCTTCGACCTCGACGCGGCCGGTATGGAAGGCCGGCGCGCCCCACAACGCGCTGTCGATGTGGTGGACTCCCCAGGAGCCGATCCAGCCAATGCAATAGTCGTAGATGAAGTACCAGTTGTAGCTGCACTTCAGGTTGTTGTAGGGTTTGTAGGGGGCGGGTCCCAGCCACATCTCGTAGTCCAGGCCCGGCGGCGGCGGGGCCGGAGCAGCCAGGCCCAGACTGCTTCCGCCCGGCACGGCCACCTGGACCGTGTGCAGCTTGCCCAGGTAGCCGTTGATCGCCAGTTCCGCGGCGAAGCGGAAGTTGCGGTCGGAGCGCTGCTGGGTGCCCAGTTGATATACGCGGGCATGCCGTCGCACGGTCTCGCGCACGGATTGGCTCTCGTAGGCCGTCAGCGTCATGGCCTTTTCGCAGTAGACGTCCTTGCGGCAGCGCATGGCCCAGATGGCGTGCAGGGCGTGCCAGAACTCGGGCGAGGCGATGATCACGGCGTCGATGTCGTCGCGGGTCAGCAGGTCGCGGAAGTCGCTGTAGTCGGCGCAGCCCTTGTAGGTCCCCTTGCCGATCTCGGCGGCGTAGCGCTCATCGGCCCGTTTCTTGTTCGCCTCGCGTTTGGACTGAAAGGGATCGCAGACGGCCATGACCTGGACCGAGGGGTCGCCGACCATGGCCGCCACGTGGCCGCTCCCCTGGCCGCCCACGCCGATATGACCGATGCGGATGCGCTCATTGGCCGGCGCGCGGCCGTTCAGGCCCAGGACCGTTCCCGGCACAAAGCAGGGCAAAGCGATCGCCGTCGTACCGGCCAGAAACCGCCGCCGCGATAGATGCTGGCGCCCGCTGCCAGTCCGGTTATCATTCCGTGAGATGCGCTGCAACATGTTTGGCCTCTCTTGCATTTGGAGTTGCCTTGCTGGAAACAGCCGATCAACCTGCGTATCAAGATAATCCGGGGGCAGCGGGAATGCAAGTCGGCGGGGAGCACGCGCCGTTCATAGTACCGGCTTTAACCGGTCCCGCCGGCCCACAACGCAGCCGCCATTTGCCCCTTACCGTAGCAGGCGCATGGAGTGACAACAACGCGGCAGCTTGGGCGTAGCGCAGAGGGCCGTGGCCCAGTTCAAATCCAGCATAGCTCGACGCGGATGGCTGCCCATCAGCGGATGGCTGCCCATCATTGGCCTTCTTCAAATCTGCTGGGGCTCCAAGTCCTGCAGGCGATACCGATCAGTTCGCGGAGGATGGGGACGGTCGCCGGCACCCGATTTTCTCTGCAAAGAAGCTGCGCGAGTTGCATGCGGCAGCCGATGTTTTCCGGGGCTACCGCAGCCCCTCTGCGCAGGAGCGATTCGGCCTTTCCCGGCCTCCCCCTGTCAAGGTAAATGGTTGCGGCCTGGGAGCAGACCTTGGCAAGGTTCAGCCGACAGTTCCAAGCATCATCGGCCCCGTCATTCCCGTCCCGCTGGACCGGCAAGCGTTTCGCTTGCAACTTTTGGAACTGTCCCATGGCCCGCCGGGACTGCTCGTCCATTCCCAACCTTGCGTAAGCAATGGCAAGTCCATAGTGCGCAGATGCACTGCCGGGTTGCAGCGCGACAGCCGCCTCGTAACTAATCTTGGCCTTCTCATACTCGTGCAACACTGCGTAGATCTTCCCCAACTGGTAGTGGAATTCGCCAATATCGGGAGTCAGCTTGATGGCAATCTGCAATTCATCGACCGACTCCTGAAAACGGCCCAGGCCGTTCAATGCCTCCACCAACTGGCAGCGCAGATGCGTTGTCCGGGCGGAGATCCTCAAACCTTTCCGGCAGAGTTCCGCCGCCTTCTCGTATTCCATCTTGCGCAGCGCAACGGTTGCCAGAGCATCATACAGATCAGGGCGATTTGGGTTGCAGTGCAAGGCCTGCTCCCAATACTCCAAAGCTCTGGTTGTCTGGCCGTGGCGATCGCACACCATGGCTATCAGGCCAAGCGCGGCCGCGTTGTTCGGGAAGTCTTGGATGAGCGTGTGCGCAATCTCGACGGACTCGCTTTCGAGGGCATCGATTTCCGCTATCACCGCCCCATTCGTACTGGGTTGCGACGGGCCAGGTGCGCCTGAAGGCTGCTCTTTCCGCGCGCTACGTGGGACAGTTTGCGGATGCGGCGATCGTACTACGGGCGACGCGGCGCTGTCGTTCGTCGGCGACGCTGGCGGGATTGCGTACACCGCATGCCCGCAGGCCGGCAGAAAAGCAATCGCCAGCCACGGTAAAACCACCGCGATGGCGAGAAGCACAATCGTCCATCGAGAGAAGATCAAACGGACCGCCCGCGCCTCGTTACCCGAAATGGCGGGCACGTTCTTTTGCAATAACACCGTTAAAACTCTGTTCCAAATGCGCAACCAGAGGGAGATTGCCCCGCGGCCCGTAGATCCTGCGAGGAATACGTCCCTGTCCCGAAAAACGCGAGACCATCAGGAAATGTCGTTCTCTGCTCAAGGTTCTGGCTGCTCGTCCTGCCCAAAGCTTAGTATAGTCTACGATCACTGCTCTTTGACAGGGGTATTCAGGGCGGCGCTGAAATAATCAGGGCCAAAGCAGCGGTGGAGTAACGCTCCAAAGGAATGCAGCAGCGGATTGCCCGGCACAGTCCCTCAGGAACGATCCCGACCCGGCCGTGCGGTCGAAGGGGCGGCTTGTAACCTCGGGGAGGCGTCGCGTCACTTCTCGACCTTGTCGCGCTTTGTCATCCCGATCGGCTGCGGCTGCGACGACGGCAGGCAAGCCCCGGCCTGCGCAAAAGTGCTGCGCTTGGCGCCCCAGAAATCAAGGTTGTAGTCTGGGAATGGCAGCCGCAACTGACGCTGGCCAACATACGGCGGCGAGGGACTCGACACCTCCCGCGTTTGAGAGATAATGGGTGTTTTGCGCCCCACGACCCCAATTTCCCGCATCTCCCCGTGCATCACTCCCTGACGGCCTATTTGCTCGGCAGCGCCGCGGCAATGCTCATGGGGCTCGCCAAGACCGGCTTGCCCGGCGTCTCGATCCCCGCGGTCTTGCTGATGGTCGAGGCCTTTCCCGACGACGCCAAGGCTTCGGTCGGCGCAATCATGCCGGCGATCCTCTTGGGCGATGTGTTCGCCGTGGCCTGGTTTCACCGTCATGTTGATTGGCCCCGGCTGTGGGGCCTGGTGCCCTATGTGGCCGCGGGCATGGCCTTAGGCGCTTTGGTCCTGGCCCGGACCACGGGCAACGAACTCCGCCCGATCCTGGGCTGGCTGGTGGCCGCGTTCTTGATTGTCGAGGTGTGCCGCCAGTACTTCCACCTGGAGAAGGTGCCGGGCCAGTGGTGGTTTGCCGCCGTCATGGGCCTAGTGACTGGCTTCGGGACGATGGTCGGTAACGCGGCGGGGCCGGTGATGACCATCTATCTCATCAGCCGCGGCCTACGCAAACAGGAGTTCATCGGCACCTGCGCATGGTTCTTTTTCATCGTCAACCTGAGCAAATTGCCAATCCTGTCCGGCCTAGGCATGTTGACCACCGACAGCGTGGGATTCGGCCTGATCGTGGCCTGCCTGGTGCCCGTAGGATCGATCCTGGGGATCTGGCTGCTGCGAATCATCCCGCAACGGCCTTTTGACGTGCTGGCCCTTTCGCTGGCCGGTCTGGCCGCAATTCGGTTGATCGTCGTGTAATCCGTGATCGTGATGGGCAGCAGCGTCCTGCCAGCAGGCAGGTTGCAGACGATCCTGGATGTGGGTAAGATCGTCAAGTAGAGGCACTGAACTGCCTGCCCGCAAGCTTCCGATTCTGCCTCTTCCGTCCCTGAGCCTAGCGGCCTGCCTCAGGCACATGCAGCCATCGCGCAATCAGCCACGGCGATGGGCTGCCCGCTGGCGGCGAAAGGGAACGCTGCTTAGCTGGCATACTCGGCCAGAGCCATGTCGCGGATGAGGAGCGCCTCGTGGGGAGTGTGCGAACGCTCCTGAGCCTGTGGTTCCAGAAACTCCCACAGCCAGCTTGCCCCGCGGGCCATTGCCTTGTCGACGCTCGCACGGTCAAAAAGTGCTGCGCCTGCAGCCTGCCCGGTATGAGCAGATTTCGCGACGAGGGGATCACTCTTGACCACAGTCGCAAGAGCTATTGCATGCGATGATGAATCCTGCAAGGCAGAGGCAGGCACAAGATTGGCAGGAGAAGGGACCGCGATCGCAACCACAGAATCCGCAACCGACGATTGTATCCGGGCCCCAAGGGCGGCAGCCACGACGGGACCACCATTACCGGCAGGCGGTGTTGTGACTTCCGCCGCACTGGGGTCATAAACAAAAATTCCGCCGCTAGCAACGGTCAGGCTCCCGCCGCTGGGCAGGTTGTCCGAATCGCCGATCACGAGCATACCAGCCGACACCACGGTCGCGCCGGAATAACTGTTCGTGCCGGAAAGGGTCAAGGTCCCGGAGCCTGCTTTGGTTAGGCCGTTGCCAGCGATGACGCCGCTGATGGGACCGCTGAGCGTCACATCTTGACTATTCGTGTCGACGGTGGCCCCGTTGACGCCCAACATAATTGGCGTTGCGGAGATAAACGAGGCGTTGGCCTGCAGTGATCCGCCGTCAATATTCACGGCGGCCGGATCCGAGGAGTCGATCAGGTCCGACAGCGCTAGCGTGCCCCCCATCTCGACGTCGACGTTGCTGCCGGAACTCAACGTAACACCGCCGCCAATCGAAAGGCTATCCATCGCATCTTCGTCGATATAGAGGCGTATCTTCAACGTTCCCCCTGAACACGTGCTGCCAGATGCTCCCTTTCCAGACGATCATACTCGGCATCTTCGGCCGCCATTTCCGCCTCCATCATTTCCCGATTGGCGTGGTAGAAACTAAGCGCTGCATAGACCTGGGCCAGGGAAATATGACCGATCCGACGCACTATCTCTTCGGCAGTGTGGCCCAACTTGTAGAATCCCACAATGCGACGGACGGAAACGCCCGTGCCCGCAATCCGCAGGCGGCCATCGCAGACACCCGGCGTCCGCTCGATCAGTGTTCCAATGTCAGTTACTATGGCGTGGCTCGCAATGTGGGCGATGACCTTGGGATGCCGGTCCTGAAGCAAAGAGATCGTGTCGCGGTCGAGGACGAATAGTGTCACGGGGCGTCGGGGTCGTTGTCGACTTGGCGGCGATACTCGCGGATCGCCTCTTGCCACTCTGCAAAGTAGGGGTCGCCGTGGAACATGCCCGCGGCCTTAAGCCACGGATTTTCGCCCTGCGCCAAGCGCTGGACATGCGACTTCAACTCGGCAACGTCTTTTTCCACGCCAGCCACTCGCTGTTCGATAGTTTGCGCCTCGGCCATGTCTTTCTCCCGTTTGTCAGCGGTCTATTCTACCTGATTTTATTCCACGGGGCCAGCGGCGGCTAGCAGGCTGGGCTTTTCCCTGACTGCAGGCGGAACATGAGCCGCTTCCCGAGCCGCCGGGGGGCCAGCCCGGCGGCTCGGTCGATATGAAACATGATAGATTGTCAAAGAACAAATGCTGGCGGTACGACTCAGTCAGCTACCGGCAACGAGTTTTGCTGCGTCGCCAGCGGAGGGTTGTTCCCGCGGCATGTGACCGCTGGCCGGTCTGTGTGGACGAGCATGTGTGGCCATCGCGACCCGCGGCGGCCCGCGAATTTTCTCCCCGGACCGGCATGGGTATCAAAACGTCAAATCTTCGCTTTCTCTACGAGTGCTGTGCTAGCCTGGCTTCTCGATCACCTGCTCCAGCCGCTTGCCGTTCTTGTGCGCGGCGGCAATCCGCGCGTCCAGCTGTCCGAATCGTTCGATCATGCGGGTCAAGTTGTGGTAGGTGTCCAACACAGGCAACATTTTCTGCACGCCGTCGATTGTGAGCGCAGGGTTGGCGAGGCCGCGCGCCAACACGTCCGCGATGGGAAGCGCGACCGCCATCAAATCCGCGTTGATCACAGCCAACGCGGCCCGGCTGCGGTCCTTCTTGGCCAGGCTCTGCGCCAGATACCGGTTCACACACTGCCGCCGCGCTTGCTGCGTTTGCACGGCCAAGGCTGCGGCCGGCGGTGTTTCTCGTGGCTGGGGTCCCTGACGCGGGGACGGGTCGGAAGCGGGGTCCATCGGGTTCTCATTCATGGGGGAGGTTCTCCTGGGATTGGGGGCAAGCGGGGAAAGTGGCAGTAACATGTATTGTCTCGGCAGGGGTGGGCCGCGCTAGCGGCTGCCGGCGGCGGCGACGGATCTCAAAGCCGTGGTAGGCCAGCCCCAGTTGCTGCAGCAGTGGCGCGGATCTCGTCTTGGCTGCGCGGAGGGCCAAGCGGGCTGCCCGCACCTGCTTCTGGAGTTCCCGGGCCCAACGCCGCGCCGCCTGGAAGCGATCGAGTTCACGGCGGGCGCGTTCCGCAACCTCGGCTGCTGCACCGAGGTAGCGAACGTGCTGCCGGCCTCCACAGCGGAAGCGCAATTTGACCACCAGCTTACCCGAGCCCCGCCGCTCCAGCGCTACGAACCCGCCCTGCCGCAGGGCCTGGCGCTGCTCGTCGCTCAGCGCGAGCCGCGCGAGCGTGGGGAATTCGCTCATGAAATCACTGGACATTCGATGACTCCTGCGGTTGCGGATTCGTGCTGGCGGTCGATCTCGGCGGCCATGCTTTGCAGCCGGCCGGCCAGCGCGATGAATTGTTTGACGCCATCCAGGGGAACCTCCGCCTGGCCGTCGACACCCTTCGCGGCCACGGCCTTGGAAAGCTTCTTGCCCAGCAGCAACCCTTGCGTGTGGAAGACGCGGCTCAACGCCGCCAACCCCAAGGTCAGCGTGCCTTCGATGCGGTCCGGCGCGCGCAGCGCCTGCGCGATCAGCGGACGCACGACGTCGCGCTCCAGCAATTCCTGGGCCCAGAGCCAATCCGCGTGCGGGTTGCTGGGCGCGGGGATCACCGCCTTGTCTTCGCTCCCCGGCCCCAGCAATCGTGCCACGGCCTCGGCGTAGTCCCGCGGAGGAGTCGGTGCCTGCGGCATCTGACCATCCAGCGATTTGTAGTGAGAATGCTCCAGGCTCGCAAGCATGCTCTTCTGCAACCATCTGACGGCCTGGGAGGTGATGATGAATTTCATCTGCGCGATGTCGGCCTCGCTGGCGAGCCAGGTCGTGACTTTCAAGGTCAACTCGAAGTGCTTGTGCAGCCGCCGGAGGTGTTCCTCTAGCGCGGCGATACAGGGCGGCATGCCCGTCTCCAACTGGCTGGGCGACCAGGCCACGAGGACGAGCGCCAGCTCCTCCAGCGCGAATTCGGGCTCTTCGCCGGGGCCCGTTGCCTCCGCCGCTGGACCTTGGGACTGGAGTTCTTCCCCCGCCATCCGGCCCCTATCCGCCGCGGGGGCATCGCTGCCAGGGGCATCCGCGGCAGGCTCAGCCGTAGCGGCCAACGCGTTATCGTTGTCCTCGTCCATCGTGGGGGCGCAGATGTCAAAACAGCCCCGCAGCGCCCGGATATCTTTCAGCTTCAGCTCCGTAAGCCCGGCGGCGGTCGTTGCCGCAAACCCCAGCGATCGCAAGAGGATCATGTCCGCGACCGACTCGCAAACGAAGAAATTGCCGGCCTCGAAATTCGTGAGCTGAAACACCGTGGGACGATCCTGCAATCCGGCGAACAGCGGCGGGGAATCGTGTCCGAGGCATCCGGCCGAGGTCACCAGGGCGTATGCCCGACCATCGTTGTTGTCGTACAGTGCGACAAACGGGCTGTGCGGAGCGGCAAGAGCCGGCGTGAACTGCAATCCTTCGTCACCGCGGGCCGCCACACCCGCCTCGACCAAAGCCGACTTGCCGAACTTTTGCAGGAGCGCCTCCAGGGCCTGCTGCGGATCGGCCGGGGAGCGATAGGCGCCCGTTTCAGGGGCGATGAATGCCAGGGTTGGCGGGAACTGGTAGGGGCTGCCCAGCGCGCAGAGGTTCTGGAATATTTCGGCGCGGCAAGTTTTGGCGTACATGTTCGATATCCTCATCTAGGCGGACTTCAACCCCGCGCTCTCAGCTGCCGGCCGGCTGTTGGGGCACGGGCCGGACGGCTTTGTAGGCATCGGCGGGTTCGCGGCCGGCATGTCTACGGGTCCGGCCGACGGAACGGAAAGATCGACTCCCTGGCGGGCGGCGGCCAACGCCAACCGCTGCCGGCCAAGCTCGTAGCGGCGCAGGTTCTCCTGGCAGCGCTGCGCAAAGATCGCCTTGCGCAGTTCGAGCTTCTGCAGCTCGAGCTTGTAGTCCAAGACGAGCCGCTGGAACGCGACGCTTTGCTCGCTCGTGAGGGGGAATTCGACCGCTGCGGTAAATTTGGCGTGCAGCAGCATTTCCTGCGCGACGAGGCGGTCGGCTTCATCCTTGGGCACTTCGATGGCGGCGGCGCAGAGGGCTTTGGCAATCGGGGCGCCGCCGTAGTAGGCCGTCTGGACCTTGCTCGCCAAATCGACGTCCCCTTCCCTGGCCAGCCGCAGCACGACGTTCACGTGGATCCACAGCGGAGCTTGCCGGGCCAGGCGGATGTCGAAGAACAGCGCCTCGGTGGCAGCGACCAGCGTCGGCTCGACCTGCAGGTGGCGGGCGATTTCTTCCTTCGCCGTGTCGGCAATCGCGAGGATCATCAGTTGCGAACGTCGGCCGGCATCCATCCACAACTCTTGGGCGGCGGCGACCGTGGCGTATTTCAGCGCGGCAATGTCTTGTACGGCGGTGCCGCGGGCCCGCAGCCGGAGGTAGCGTGTCGCGTCTTGGATCAGGGCATCTTCTGTGTTGCGGCTGGCCGACGTTGCCGAGGTTGCCAGAGCAATCGCCCGCTGCCAACGCCAGTCGAACGTGGCCGACGAGGGACGCAAGGATTCGTTAAGGGCCAAGTTGGATTGGACATCGCCGGTCCCCGCCCGGCGGGCGCGGCGGGCTTCTGCCCTGTGGTGCAAGCGTTCGTAGTGTGGCTTAGATCTCATGGAAATTCTCATTTGTCTCATTTGTCTCATTTGTCTCATTTGTCTCATTTGTCTCATTTGCCTCATTTGCCTCATTTGCCTCACATCTCGAAATGCACCGCATCGGCCTGGGCGAGCTCGCGCAGCCTGCGGTACAGCGTTGCCCGGCTGTTGCCGGGCGGCGGCACCTTCTCCTGCCAGGCCTTCAGGCGCTCATTGGGGGAGAGCCCGACGATTTCCCGGGCGACCGCCAGTTCCTCCTGCTTGCGCTTGGCACGCAGGTCGAAGGACTGGGGCTGGTCGGCGATCGAGGGACACTCGCGGATCCGCGAAGCCACCAAATCCTGCCAGCTGCAACCGGCCTCGAGATCCTCCGCCTGGAGGCGGTCCTCCAGGGCGTTGACCAGCAGGCGCAGGTCGAGGTTGCGGTTGATTTGCGCGGACTGTTCGATGATGAACTCGACCACCTCCACGCACTCAGCCGGATCCAGCAGGCTCCCCTTTGCGGGGTAGCCCTGCAGCGCGATCTCGCGCATTATTGCCGCTACCTCCGCGTCGCTCACGCGGAAGTCCAGCCAGGAGATCCTGGTTTTCAGCGCCGCCAGCCGCGGCAGGCTCCGCAAGTTCAGATTGGAGGTCATGCAGATGCCGCCGGCGAAGAGGAACTCGATGGCTGCGTCGTGGGCGCTCCACGTGATCCAGCGTTCCAGCCGCCCCTCCCCGTTCCGCCGCGTCCCCCACAGGGCACTCATGAGGACGCCCATGGCCTGCGGGTCACGCACGGTTTCGTCCACGTCTTCGAGAACGTGGACCGAATCCGGGTGGGCGAAGAGCCGATCGACCAAACCCCGGGCGGTGAGATGGGAATTGGTCAAGATGAACGGGACGCCACGTCGCCGCAGTTCCCCCTCAATTATGGTGCTCTTGCCGATGCCGCCCCGGCCGCCCAGGAAGAAGCCCGTGTGCCGACCGGTGGCCACACCGGCGACCCGATCGCAAATCAATTGGCGCTTCTTCGCCAATTGGGCCAGGTAGTACTGGTCCAGGGTAGAGAGTGAGAGATCTTGCATGTTGTTTCCTCCGCAATTTCGCATTGGCCCCTGGGGGCGTGCTTAGCAATCCATCCATCCGTGCAGCCGTTTACAATTCCGGTCAGGCGACAACCCATTCCGACAGCGTTTTTTTTCACCGAATCCTCGAGCCTCCGCTGGTATGCAGCGGCCTGATCGGAGAAAATCTTGTCATGAAGTTGATGCCTGACGGATTAAATCTTATCATTGAAGCATTGCGTGTCAATGCGTCATGGCGAATTATGGTCAAGAAACCCCCCAAACAGTTGAACGATACCACCCCCATCCCAGAGGCAGATCGCATCCGCTACTTGCTGGCGAACTGCTGGGCCGGAAATCAAAACCAGATGGCGCGGGACCTCGGTTGCTCGCAGTCTTCCCTCTCACGGGTGGTTTCTGGCAAGTTGCGCCCGGGAAAGCGGCTCCTGAAGCTGATCACCGATTTCGGCGTGAGCCCGAAATGGCTATTCCAGGGAATCGGTGAGCCCTTGGCGGAAAGGCCGAGGCCGCCGGCGGGTGTCGATTTCCGCCTGCCGGTGGTAACCTATCCGCTTGCCGGCCCACCCGGCGAGCACCGCGACCGCCTGCAGGGGCATGAGTTCCCCGTGGCCCCGGCCCTCTTCGCCGCCAGTCGCTGCTGGTACGAAATCCCGGAGGGAACGGGGATCCTGCGGAATGAGCAAGCCCGCCTCATGCCCCGCGACCTGTTGCTGCTGGAATATGACCTGGGCCGCTTTCACGACCTGTTCGAGATGGACCGCCGTATCGCCGTGGCGTGGGTCGACTCGCCGCAAGGGCAGCGGCATCTCGAAGTTGGGGTCCTGCAGTATTCCTCCGGCCCGGACCCGTATCTAATCATGATCGTGGGCGAGCCTGACTTGCGGCGCTGGAAGGATGTGCAGCCCGTCGCCGCCCGGATCGTCACGAAGGACAGGACCTCCGGCCGCATCATCCAGCTGGGGTCGACGACCGAACTGGTCCTGAGGGATCGCGACGGACACATCGAAGCGATCGGCGACAACCTGCGACAGCCGGTCTCCTACGGAATTGGCCGGGCGGATGTGGTCGCCGTCTGTGTGGGCATGTTCCGCCGATGAAGTCTCCTCGCCGCGGCGGGCTTTTCCGCAACAGAAACTACATGGTCCGCCTGGCATTCGTCAACTGCACTTTAGGCGATCGTCTTCCAGGCGCAGAGCGCACGGGGCGATTGTGCACAGAGGCTGAGCAGGCTGGCAAGCAGGTTGCGGAATTGATGTCTGTCGGGAGTGTCGGGTAGAACGACGAGAAATTGTTCTGGCAGCATTTTCCGCGAAATCCAACGGCGGCGGTCGGCGCGGGAGGGACGACGATCGGGGTTGTCCCAGGAGCGCGCTCGGCGCTCGGTCAGCTCAGGTTTCGACACGTCCCAACTGTCCCAACAGCATAACTCGACCAACGTGTATCGCCATTGGTTCAAGCGCCGACAAGCAATGCTCGAGCATCAGCTTTCAATCTATGGCGTGCGCGACGGCGCTCTTGTCGAAGCTGGATCGAGCGTGGCAGGTCAGGAACAGCAAATGTGCGGCGGTCATCCAGCACGACCATCTTGGCCGAGTCAGCACAGACGCGGCACATTTCTGCATGGCTCAGGCCGACGGCCGGCACGGCCGGCTCTTCCATTTGGGCTTCGTTCAGCTTGAATGCGGCTACGGGTATTGCGGCGGCAATCCGGCCCATGGGGACGCGCAGCGCGGACTGCCCGGCAGGGAAGTTGCCGACCATGTTAGCGCCGGCCAGATGCCTTCCTGGCCGTCAAAGTCGTTCAATTCCCGGCCGCCGCCGACAGCCCACCACGCGCGTCCGCCGGCGGACCTCTCGCATGATCCGTTCCAGCATGTTGTTGGCGCGGATCCCCGTCCAGTGCTCCCGCGGGAAGGCCATGTATGAGAGCGTCTTGTCTACGCCCTCCCGCACGATCGCCGCCTGGCCCAACTTCATCGCTGCCAACTTCTGCGCCACGGCCTCGGCCTTCTCCCGCGCGGCCTGGCGGTCCTCTTGTGCGACGATGTGCATATGTCCCG
The DNA here is from genome assembly GCA_964615095.1 of uncultured Planctomycetaceae bacterium. Taxonomy (GTDB): domain Bacteria; phylum Planctomycetota; class Planctomycetia; order Pirellulales; family Thermoguttaceae; genus JANXQG01. The sequence goes on from CAZTPX010000146.1 coordinate 21,691, forward strand.
TTTGGCACCGGGGACAAAGAATCTGGGGCGTTTCGCCCGCTGATTCGCTTGGCAGAAGAGACATCTGCGGCGCTAAACGATGTGTCGCAACCCCAGTACGTCGCCAAGCTGACGCCGCGCGTATCCTACGAAAGCGTGGATATCGGCGCGAGCCCAAGGATCCGTCCTGATGTCGGCGTTTGGCGATCTCCATCCCCAGCGAATGGGCCGCAAGGGGGCGTTGGCTACCGGATCGGCGGCCGTGTCTGGGATTGCCGGCGCCGCCCTGATCGGCGCCGCGCTCTGCAGGGGCGAGAGAGGTCGGGCAATCGACAAGACCTAAATAATCCAAGAAAACGCGTCATCTACAGTGAGAGGTATGCCTAGCCCTTGCCGAGCCCACGCCTGGCCTGCAACGCGCCTGGGTTTCTAGGTCGCGGCCACAGGCTCTTTGCCGATCATGCCGCCGCATGACTTGGAAAATCTACACGCGGCGCGGTACGCCTCGCGCTAGGCCGCTGCTCGTCCCTGGCCGCAGAGCTTCTGCGGCGCAGGCGACGGGAGCCGACCGCTTCGCCATCCATCACGAGTTTGGCCGGTGGCGGGCCGGTGGTTTGCGCATGCCGATGGGCGGCCACGGGCCTTGCGCCGCGTGGGCGCTGAGAAGTTCGTTGTTGTACTTCGTGGTGCAACGTCTGTTGCGCCGCAAGTTGCACCCCGTGCGTCGCGGGGTGGTTGTGTTACTTAAGCACGACCGCCCCCTGCGGGGCGGTCCTATTTCTTGGAGATCGCCCCTATGAAGAGTTCAAAGAAAGCCGTTCCCGGCAAGAAGTCCCCGCCCGCCTGGCAGCAGGACTTCATGGCCATGGTGCCAAGCATCGAAAAGCATGCCAAGCACGCCTTCCGCACCTTGCGCGCCGAGCCCCGCGCCGAGGCGGTCCAGGAGGTCGTCTGCAATGCCTGCGCCGCTTTTGCGCGGCTGGTGGAGTTGAACAAGGTTGCCTTGGCCTATCCCAGCGCGCTGGCGCGCTTCGGCGTCGCCCAGACGCGAGATGGTCGCAAGGTGGGCGGCCACTTGAACGTCCGCGATGTCTCGTCGTCTTACTGTCAGCGCGAGAAAGGCATCAAGGTCGACCGTCTGGACAAGTTCGACCAGCAGGATGAGGCCTGGCTGGAAGTGCTCATCGAGGACCGCCGCGCGGGGCCGGCCGAGGTGGCGGTGATGCGCATGGATTTTGCCGCCTGGCTGCAGTCCTTGCCCCGCCGTCTGCGCAAGATCGCCAGCTTCCTGGCCAGCGGCCAAAGCACGACGGCGGCCGCCGCACGGTTCCGCCTGTCGCTGGGCAGGATCTCGCAGCTCCGCCAGGAGTTACTCCACCTCTGGCAGCGCTTCCAGGGCGAAGAGCCACTCTGCGCCGTCGCCTGACGGAGCAGACATCGCCAGGATGCTTTAATCCGGCCGCGCGCGGCTTGCGCTGACGCGCGGCCGGAGAAGGTTCGCGTTCTGTTCCCGGAACCCGATCGCCTGGACGCCCCCGACCGGTTCTGGCAACCCCTCCACTGCCTGACGTATGGCGGCAAGATACCGATCCCTTTCGGTTGCACGCGGCAGGTGCAGCCCCTCAGGCGGCGCGGCCCGCGGGCTGGACCCCGCCACTTGTCGGATGCGGATGCCGGTTCGCGGCCGATCGCTGCCGGCACGGCCGCCGGAAAAGGTCGCAGTGCGTCCCGGACTGCGCAGGGAGACTCCTGGCAAGCCAGCGTGTTTCGGCTGCGCCCCCCGCCGCCGCGGTCCCCCCGGCCGCCTGCTTGGATCCCACCATCAAAAGCAAATCTTTCGGAGGAAAGTCATGAGTGAGTACGACAGCCCCTGGAAGGAAGCCCTCTGCCGGCTCTTCCAGCCGTTCCTGGAATTGGTCCGGCCCGAGGTCCATGCGGGCATCGACTGGAGCCGCGGCTACCAGTCCCTCGGCGACGAGCTGCGGAAGATCGTCCGCGAGTCGCGAAACCCGGGACGCCGGGTGGATTGCGCCTTCGAGGTATGGCCCAAGGGCGCGCGAAAAGCGCCGATCTTGATCCACGTCGAGGTGCAGACCTCCTGGGACGGACATTTTACGCGGCGGATGTACACCTACAACTACCGCCTCTTTGACAGGTATAGTTATAAGGTGCTGAGCCTGGCGGTGCTGGGCGACGACAGCCCCCTTTGGCGACCGCAAGCCTACAGCTACGAACTGTGGGATGCAGAGACCCGCCAAAAATTCGCCCTGATCAAGCTGCGGGACTACGCCGCGCAGCGGGAAACGCTGGAGCAGAGCCGCAACCCATTTGCCGCGGTGGTCCTGGCACACCTGAGCACCCGCCAGACGCGGCACGACTGGGCGGCGCCGTATGCCGCCAAGGTCAAGCTGATCAAGGCGATCCATGAGCGGAAATGGACGCCCGATACGGTCTGGCAACTATTCCGCGTGATCGACTGGATGATGGATTTACCGAAGCCGCTGGAAGTGAACTTCT
>CAZTPX010000147.1:0-24149 GCA_964615095.1 uncultured Planctomycetaceae bacterium
CTGCATTAAGTCGGTGTACAGCGTGGGCAATTGCCACGGCCAACCAGCTCGCATAACTACCGTCAACTTCGCCGGCCCGCTCGCAGATCCGCTGCAATTCGGTCAGCGTTTCCTCAGTCACGTCGGCAGGAGGCGAAGACCCGATCGCTAAGATCAGATTAAGCACACCTACATAGACGTCTTGAGGCAGGTCCGATAGCGATGCGTCTACGCATGCGAGTGCCTCCGGGAACGTTTTGCGCTTGGCACACGCACATGCTGCGGCGATCCCACTCAACTCTCGCGAATCCGGCACTTGCAGGAATCCGTTGCTCGCCGGATGGTAAACCGCCGTTTGGCGATTTACGTGCCCGAGCATCAGTGCTTCGAGGAGGCCTCGACAGGGTACGGACAGGTTCAGAACCACATCCTCGCCGTCAAGCTGTGTCCCCAAAAACACCGTAGGATTTCCAAAGTGCATCCGCTTGTCAAGAAGGTACAATTGGAGTTCAGGCCGAAGGTTACCCTTGGCCACCCGCCTTTCGTGCCCTTCCTTTGAGATAACGTATATGTCAGGTCCGCTTGGCAGCACCTTTCCGTCCGGACGGCTGGAGCTGCCGCGCTGCCTTAACGTCTCTCCGACAACCCTCGCGGCGTAAGTATCCTTACCTGTCGCGAGGGAGAGTTGCTTGGTCACGACAGCCCGCGGACGGTCGAGGCCAAGTCGAGTAGTAACACCACGTGCTGGTTGGACGCCGGGAGCTTTCTTAGCCCCAGCCGCTTTACGAGCGAGAACGCCCGAGGTGTGTAATACACCTGTCTGTTTGTCGATGCCACGAGTTGTAGCATCGCCGGCCATCTGACCGGGGTTACCATGATTACTCATAGTTACCAACCTACGAGTTCTAACATGGTGTTGTCCGTCGTTAGACCGGCCGGTGGAAATGAGCAGTGCCTTCTGGACATCCTCGTCATTGCTACCGGCCGCCCTAGCAAGGCGTAGCCGCAATTGGATCCCAAGCGAACTTGGGAGAAGGTCGCCCGTGGCCTGGATCATGATGATCGCGGCCACGGGCTGGACCCCCTCAGCCTCAATTGAGGCAATCTACACTCTTCTGGGTGTAGCTAAACACACCTTACGGCTGGTCCGTTTGCGGTTCGCTGTCAGACACCTCGTCGGAGTCATCAGCGTCCGAAGTTTCCTCCGGCTGGTCGTCATCCTCGCCGACAAGCTGGCTGAACCCCAGTTCCCGGAGCCGTTCGAGGCCGGGACTGGTCACTTCACCGGCAGCGTCCGCCTCCGACGCCTCGTTCTCCTCCGCGGCTTTGGCGGCCAAAACCGGCTCCAACACATGGGCCAAGTCGAGGCACCGCCGGACGATTTTGGCCAAATCCGCCGCGGACAGATCGGCGACCGGCTTCACTACCGGGTCGATTACCACGCGGGGCACCCCGTTGTCCGTGTTGAGCGAGGCCATGAACTTGAAGCCGGGCATCGTCAACGCCAGCTTCTTTTCCAGGGCCTGCCGCCAGTGCTTGACCATTTCGGTGGTCATCCGGCTCCGCGGATAACGCTGAGCCTCCGCAAGCGGCGGTTCATCCCGCGAGGCACGAGCCGCAATCTCGGCGTTGATCTCGGCCTGCGCCTGCCGATGCCACTCGTTCAGGAACGCCATGAATTCGTCACGACGTTTGGCCTTCTCAGCGGTCGCCAGCAGCAGGGCGGCGTTCGACATCGTGATGGTGCGGAGCACACGAACGTGGTTCATCATTTCCGTGTCTCCGGCCAACGTGATGTCCCTGTCCACCGAGCTTTTGCTGACGTGCAACAGGTCGGCGATGCTCTGCCGGGGCATCCCGGCCTTGTGGAGCCGGAGGGTTGCATCCATGCGACCTTCCGCAGGGAGCGGTTCGCGTTCGACGTTACCCGAAACGCTTGCGGTGACGAAAGTCAGCTCGTCCGTGTCCAGGCCGAGCACGTTCGCCGGCACGAGCATGTCCGCCGAGAAGCCAGCCACGCCATCAGCGATCAGCAGCAGGAGGCTGGTGAGGCGACGATGGCCATCGCCGACTTCGAAGGTGTCGCCCGGGCGGGCTTGAAGCAGGAGCGGCGTGTTAATGCCGCCCTGCATCTTGATCGACTCCAAGAGGTTCTTCACGGCCTCTTTGGAGTACGGGTCATTTTCGCGCCCGCGGAAGGCATTCAACTCGGGCTTGGCGAAGATCTTCGACAGCACGACCTGCTGGACGCTCATATCTGGGCGTGGCAGCTTGAAACCTTCCGCCGGCGGCTTTTGCTGCCCGGCCGCTTTCGGCGACTCGGCAGCCGCTTCTTGCGAACCCTTTGCCTGGGAACTTGCCGTCCCGGGCTTCGGCTTTGGAGCGTTTGCTCCCATGTTAATTCTCCTTCATAATAGGAGGTGCTTGAAACGAGGCCGGCACACTGTCGGACCTCACCTAGCCCCCGTCGCCACTGCTAATGGTGGCGGGGGCGTTTTTTGTCCTGGCCATCGTGCTGTTCCCCTGCGCTTGCGGGGCGACTACTGAACATGATGGGCGGCGTTCGGACAGTCGCCGCTTGAATTGTCAAAGAGCAAGGTGCCGAGTTGCCTCGGCGGTCAGCTTGGTCGGGTTGACCATGCGGGCCGCCGTAGCCTTGGGCAAGGCCACGGGGGCTCGAAGGATCAAAGGTGCTCGCCTCGCCGGAATCTACGGCGAGGCGAGCTTGAGGGACAATCAGGTCACCGCAATGTGCTCATCACGGTGAATCGCCTCGAAAACCTCCTGGCGATGCACGGGCACCTCCATGGGAGCCGTGATGCCCAGGCGAACCTTATCGCCGCGAATCTCCACCACCACGATGGTGATGTCATTGCGGACGACGATGGATTCATTCTTCTTTCGAGATAACACGAGCATCTTTATGCCTCCTGCTTGCCCGCTCTGTTCCTGGCCGTCGCCAGAGGCGGGCTGCCCGGCGAAGGTCCTGGCCGGCGACGGGCCGGCCTCGCGAGAGAATCGACTGGATTGGGCGAGTCTTCATCCCTCTATTCTTAAACCGGTAATAGGCGGCAAGATTTGCCGAACTTTCTTGAAGGACGTGGCACAACTATGCCAGATCCATCTAGCGAAGACCGCCCGCGGAATGTTTGGCCGCGATCAGAAAATCGCATACGATCCGTCTTCGGAGGGGGTTTACACGCAATTTGCCGCGGCTACATTCAGATATATTCCGATTGAAACTCACCCATTTTTGGAGTGCCAAATGGCAGACGAGACTCCCACGGAATTGCTCCCCCACGCCAAGGCAGGTAGGCAAGAAGCTATTAGTAGCCTGGTCGACTTTCTTACGCCGTACGTGGCGAAGGCGTGTAGCTATCTCGTCGCAGGCTATGGCCTCGATCCCGCGCTGGCCGACGATCTACGACAGAGCACTCTTGGCAGCGTAATCGCAGGATTCAAGGAGGGGAGGTGGCCGGACCTTGCGAATCGACAAACTCTCCGAGCATTGGTTTGGAAGATCATTCGTGACAAGTTTGTTGATAAACTCCGAAAGAAAATCCGTAGCGGAGCAACGATTCACGACCAGAGCGTTCTTGACCAGCTCGAAAGCGATGCTTTGGCACCGGACGTGTCCGTTGCAATCCAGGATGTGTGGGATCGGTTTATGGAGCCGTTTGAACCTCGTGATCGAGCGATTGCCGAACTCCTCCTCGCCGACTGCACGCTCGCACAAATTAAGGATCTTTTGAGTCCACACTTCAAAGGTGTCACGCGGTATAGGGTCGATCGTGTCCAAGCAAGGTTGAACAGGCGTCTGGAAAATGAGGCCGCAAAACACAAGTAGGCGGGGCCGTTATTCAGCTTTGACCGACGGGGATCTTGAACGGATTGAGAAATCATGTTCGGATTTTGAACAACAGCTTCGTTCCAGTCTCAGGCCTCGCGTCGAGGATTACCTGGGTGGCTTCGAGGAAAATTGCCGTCAGACTCTTTTCGAAGATTTGCTCGAACTTGAACTCGACCCAGAGATCAATCCGCGTTGGACCACTGAGCGAGGTCCAGATGAAGCCGAGTACAGGCGGCGATTCCCGGAAGACGATGCCATCATCGCTCGGGTGTTTCGCGAGCGACGAGGCGAATCGGCCGATTCCCAGAGTCGATCATCGAATCCAATGGAACAAGAAGGCGGGGCCGCCGTAGCTTCGTCGGAACCGCCGCCCCGATTGCCTGATCGCTTCGAGATTCTGCGGCCGCTGGGCCACGGGTATTTTGGCGTAGTGTACCTTGTTTATGACCATAATCTCGACCGCCGCGTGGCGATCAAGGTATTGCGGCAGAAGTGGCGGAATAATCCCGAGGTGCGGGCCAGGTTGTGGCAAGAGGCTCGTATTGCGGTGGAGTTCGAGCACCCCAATTTGATAATCACCCATGACGTGGTGAAACGCGAAGACGATCAAGGCCCCGCCATTGTGATGCAGTATCTGGACGGCGGGACCCTTCAGGACCTTGTTAAGTCCTGGGCGAATGGATCAACGGATTTCGACGAATTGTTGTTTATCATGGAACAGGTCGCCCAGGCGGTGCATTTCATACACACATCCAGCATCAGCAAAGGGCCGCTTGTTCACCGTGACCTCAAGCCAACGAACATTATTCTGGATAACCACAGAAACCCGCGAGTGGTTGATTTTGGCCTCGCAGCATGGACGGCAAGGCTGGCGCAGGGCCTAGAAGAACGCGGCGGAACGCGAGCCTACATGTCGCCAGAACAGGTACGCCATTTCCGCGAGCAGGAGGCTTCGATTGACTCGCGGTCCGATATCTGGAGTCTGGGAGTGATTCTCTATGAGATGCTGACTGGAAAGCTGCCGTTCCGTGGCTCGCCAGACGGGATCATGGATGCCATCCAAGACGACACGTGGGAGCGTGCCGGCCCCAAAAAACTCAATCCCGAGATTGCACCGCAATTGGACGGCATTGTGCGGCGATGCCTGTCCAAGAGCCCGAAGAGGCGGTTTCAATCAGCAAGCGAACTGGCCAAGGCGATCCGCGATTTTCGTAAGGCCAGAATCGCGATAGCGAAGGGGATTTGCGAGTCCTTGCGTAACATGCATCAACTCCGTATGTTGCGGGCGAATTCCGGACAGTTGGACCGTTTGGTGGCGATGCTATGTACGAGTTCTGATCGCACCGTGCGGATTACTCTAAACTTCCGCCGTCTTTCCCGCGAATTGATCAGAGAATACTCCGGCTACCGACGCAGCACACGGAATAGACCCAAGGACTCCCAAAGCGAGATGGACGAAGAGACGCCCGTGAGAGTTGTGATAGCCGAGCGGATTGGGGCAGCCCAGTACCTATTGGCAGCCTTCTTGATTCGAGTCTTGGGACTAAGAAGAGAGTTTCCGCCCGGGGATCTGGTGCGACAGATGATTGATGCCCGCCGATATTCGCATGCACTCATGTCCATGCGAATGTTCGATATTACGAGTGGACCTCTCGTTGAAGACACGGTGCGGCGGCTGATCGAGACTGAAGAGTACAAGCATGCCGTTGCTTGGATAACGACGTTGAATTTCACCAACTGGCCGCTAGTTGAACACGCCGTTCTCCACCTGATTGAAGTGGCCCGATATAAGACCGCCATCCGATGGATGAAGACGTTCAATTTGGCTCACCTGGTATCGCTGCATGACCTTGTATCTAGGATGATCGCGGCCGGCAAGTATGGAGATGCCCTTGAGGCGGTAGGGCTGTTCAATTTGGGTGACGCATTTCCTCCAGAGAACATGGTACGCAAGATGATCGAGGGGAAGGAATACCGCGATGCTGCCGAGGCAGTGGACCGACTTCATCTTGTGGAAAAGATATCCGTTGAAGATCGTGTCGTTCTTATACGCGGCATGATTGAGGCTAGCCAGCGTTCTGATGCTCGCCGATATGCGAACCGGTTCGGGGTTGCAGATAGGTTTCCATCCGGCTCCTTTTTGAAGCGGAAGATCTGACCCCGGCCGGCAGGATTCAAGTCGATCCCGAGAAAACCAAGCGGCCATTCCGATTTCAAGGCCGAGTGGCCGGGGTCCGTACTCTACCAGCGGTACAGTCTCTGAAATGCCGCTGCGTTCGGCCACGCCTGCCAGGATTCTTCAGCATTTTTTCTCTGCTACTACGGTCTAAGCAATAGGGCGACATTTCTTGCCGCAGCCAGGCAAAAGATCCTGGATGCGATCGAAAAATGACGTACCCGGCCGCGGCGTGGGGACCTCTTGTGCTTCCCCACGTGCATACCCACATACAATGCCAAGCCGTGAAGGAAGATCCATGCTCGACGACCATGCAAAGGACCCCGCCAACGACCCGCCCCGAAAGAATTTCTGTCTCTCGCCACAGGACCAGGCCGCACTGATCCAGTTGGATAATAAGCTGCCAATAGTGCGGGACCGCGTTCCCGGCAAGGCGAATGGCTACCACGCTGGCGTCACCCCCACCGGCCGCAATGGCGTCGGCAACCCCATGCTTAGTGATAATGAGCGCCGTGCCCTGGCCGAGCTGCAAAGCCGCCTCTCGGTCGTGCGGGACTGGGTGCGTGGAGTTGTGCTCGGGCATCACCCGGGATTCTATTTCTTCGGCCGGCCCGGCACCGGCAAGACTTACACGATTCGCGGGACCTTGGAGCAGGACGGCGTCAAGTATTACTACCATCATGGCCATTTGACGCCGATGGGCCTTTTTGAATTGCTGGAGGAACACCCTGACTGCATCATCGTGCTGGACGACGTAGCCGAAATCCTCAACCAGCGGATTGCCGTACAAATTCTTTTGGCGGCTCTCGGCAGCCAACCTGGCGAAACTGGCGTGCGGATCGTGAAGTACCACAGGCAGGGACTCGACATGACCGTACGCTTCACCGGCGGGATTATTCTGATTTCCAACTTGGAACTCCACGCCGCTCCCCTGCTGAATGCCTTGAAAAGCCGAATCCATTACTTGAAGTACAATCCCGGCGATGCGCAAATCTCTGCCCTGATGCGGGACATCGCTTCACGCGGTTGGCCTGCTGGCAGCCCGACAATCACGCCCACCGAAGGCATGTACATCGCAGACTTCCTGATCGAGGAGTCGCAGAAGCGTGGCTACCGACTCGACTTGCGGTTGTTGGTCGATAAGGCATTTCCAGACTATCTTCAGCACCGGGATGGGCAGACCGAAACCCACTGGAAAGACTTGGTGCGGGCCACGCTAGATGAGCAGTTGATCTTCCTCCAGCATACCCAGGCAGCCCCCAAGACCCGCCAAGAGAAAAAAGAGGCCGAGTATGAGATCATCCGCAAGCTCGTAGCTGAGCATCACGGACGGCGTGATCGAATCGATGCCTGGATGAAACTCACCGGCAAATCGGAGCGGGCCTACTACCGGAGGGCGGCAGAGATCGGTCTCTGACCGATTGGCAAAGCGTCAAAATGTCAAAGTGTCAAAACGTCAAGCGGCGAAGATCGGTCTCTGACAGATCGCGAAGTGTCAAAGTGTCAACTAGTCCGGACCGACGCCCAAGGGCATGAAAGTTGAAAAAGTGAGAATCGGAAATGGTGACGGCATGGGCGAGGATTCGGCAAAAATGACCGGTGTTGACGGCTCCGATGGGCTTGGGGTCCGGCTCGCGGCGGTCGAGGCAAAACTCGACACACTCATCGACATGCTATCCGGCAAGCAGCCCCCAAAGAGCTGGTACAGCCCTGTCGAGGTGGCCGAGATCCTAGAAAAGAAACCCTACACCGTGCGGGAGTGGTGCCGGCTCGGCCGGATACATGCCCGCAAGCGCCCGATCGGCCGCGGTGATGCCGACGAGTGGGAAATCTCCGCTGAGGAACTTGAACGCTACCAGAACCATGGCCTACTTCCCATTCCTTCCAAATACTGAGTCGATGGCCTTCCGCTGCTGCTCAGGGAACAGGTGTCGGTAGCGACGACGCATTTCCTCGGTTTGGTGGCCCATCCACTCGTCGATGATCCTCTGGTCGATCGCACCCGCAGCCAGGTTGGACGCGAACGAGTGGCGGAAGGTGTGGAATCCCTTGATCTTGTCCCACTTGGATCCCTTGAGCGTTCGCTTGAAGTGGCAGTGGGCCTCAGATAAGGTCAGGAACGTATAATCCGTTCTCCTCTTGCCTCTGATCGTATTCAGGCCCTCGCAAATCGTGTACTGGCCGCCGGGATGCCGGGCAAACCAATCGGCCATGGTCGTCGCCAGCAAATCAGTCATCGGCACTCGCCGGTAGGTGATCGCTTTCGATCTGCTCTTCTTCTTTTCTCGGATCAGCACCGTTCGAGAAGAGAAGTCGAAGTCGTCAATTTGCGACCTCAGAATTTCGCTGCGTCGTGCCCCGGTGTGGGCTGCGAAAATGAACATCGGAAAAATGAATGGGTGTCGGGCCGTGTCTCGAACATGGTCGAGCACGGCCTGAACCTCCGCCGTGGTAAGAAAGAGGCTGTCCCAAAGTTCCTTTTCATGCTCGGGTGTCACCCCACCGCGGTCGATGATTCTCTGAATCTCATCTGATGTCATGAAAGGCGGCTTCTCATTCCGCTTCGGGAGCTTCACTCCTTTTATGGGAGCGGGGCCTTTGACGTAGCCCTGTTGGACTGCCCAATTCCAAATTAGCCTGAAAGTCGTCAGCTCCTTCTCAATCGTATCTGGGCGGATCGTCTTTTTTCGCCAGGAGTCTTTCAGACGTTTTTTGACGTAGCCCTGGACATCGGCGACTTTGACCGTTTGAACGATCTTGTTTGTGCCGAGATGTCGGAGCAGATGCTTGATATGCTGTTTCTCGCCACGAAGGGTGCTGTCCTCCTTGGCACCCGTTGGCAAATTGCCTTGATACACCCTGAACAGATCGCCCAAAGTGCGAACCAAGGAAGGAGAAGGTTTTCCAATTGTCTTGCCATCCGACAAGATGAACGTGCCAGGATCGGCGTCAGCAGGCATCTCCAGGCGACCTCGGGCAAGGAGACGTAGCGTTTCTTCGACGCGGCCTCGGACAGATTCCGCCTCCTTGGGATCGATGGTCGTAATCGAGCGGTTGTATGGTTGGCCAGCGTAGCGGAATCGAATTCGGTAGCGGCCAGAAAGCTTGTCTTTCAAAAGGCTTGCCAATGGACTTTCTCCATGTCGATCAGATCGTGAGGGCAGGTATCGGCAACGGAATCGCAGGGCTGTTTTGACCTGCACATTGCCACGCGAGAATGCTAGCCGGGCAAGGAAATTAGGCCAGCGACACAAGTCCCATACAAGGCAAGTGGTGTGTCAGGAATGTGTCAGATTCGTCAGATCCATTTTGAAGGCATGAAAGAAGCCCCGCAACGACAAGTCGTATGTCATTGCGGGGCTTTACCTTAGAACTAGCCGAGGCGGGGCTCGAACCCGCACGTCCCGTAAGGGACACAGGATTTTAAGTCTGTTCTATCCCCTACGCTCCACTACGTGAGGCTGCGTTTTCCCCGTGAAAACGCGGCCTTTTGCGTTTCTGGGCTCGGCCCGAATCGGGCAAAATCGCTGGGCTATGGAGTGTTTATGGAGTGTTGGCGGAAGCCGGTCCCTCGCGATGCGATCTATTCTAATTGGGCCCTCCGATCTCTTCGCCGCGTAGCTTTGTAGCGACTCCTGTGGTGCGTTCAAGCCCTTTGCCCAAGTGTCCAATTCATCGGACACACGAATTTCTTTGTGCTCGATGCTCATTCTGAGAGGCCGGCCGGCGTCTTGGCTTCGTCAAAGCCTACTGGCATTCGCCAATCGCCGAACAACCCTTTTGGCGTGTTTGTCAACCAGCAAATAGGGCGTGGTCACGGCACGCTCCTCCATAGCACCGATTCTTCCTGTTTCCTCTGGGCCGCGACTTCGCAGAGCAGTGTCGCATTGAGAAGGAGAACGGCTTCCAGAAACTTTTCAGATTTCGTGTGCCATCGGGGTCGCGGCTATCGCATAGCTATTTGAAGGAACAAGGGAGCCGCCTGATGAAGATGGAATTTGACAACAACGGCCTGGAACCGTTGATCACGACGATCGCATTGGTACGGAGGTCGACCCCCAGAAACTTTTCAGAATTCGTGTGCCATCGGGATCGTGGCTCTCGCATAGCAATGTGAAGGAACGAAGGACACGTCCGATGCAGATGCAATTCGACGACGACGACTTGATGCCACTGATCGAACGGGTCGTGACCCGTGTGCTAGATGAACGCGAAGCCATCGACGCCAAACTTGGCAAACGCATGGCCTATCCCGAGCCCGAGGCGGCCGCGATGTTCGGCATGAAGCCCCATGTCCTGCGGGACGCTCGACTTCGTGGCGAGGTCGTCGGCTCGCGGATCGGCAAACGCATTTTTTACAGCCGTGACGAGTTGCTGAAGCTGCTTGCCCGGAATCAGACGGAAAGTCGGTAACAAGATTTTTTCACGAGACCGGCGGCACGCCCGCAGCCAATGGCCTCGCACATTACCGCGGGCAAGGAGATTCGTTAAGTGCAATCTACACCGTTTTTCAACCTTGTGAATAAGGCGACGGAATGCTGCTTCGTGTGGCTCATCAACACGTCCGCCATCGACCCTGTGGCCTTTGTTGCGAAGTACCGGCAGCAGGCAGTGGCGGAGTTCGACGCTGAGCCGCCCGACCAAGAAGAGAAAGTCGGCCGCGAAGCATGCATCGACGACTGGACAGCCGAAAAGCTGGCCGCCGCTCTCGACGACCTGTTCATGGAGCAACTCGACGAGGTGCATCCCGAGATGAACGGGGGCTACCTTTACGTTGAATGGGGCTGCAAAGGCGGACTGGATGCGGATGATCTCAAGTTGAGGCTCGCGGGGGGGGCGTTTGATGACGTCCGCCGCGATGTCCTTGCCAAAGCCCTCATGCTCTACGTCAAGAACTTGGCCGCTGAAGAGGGTGTGGAATCGCTTCCCAACAAGGAACAGGAGGGCCAATAAAGTATGCTCCGGGCACCACGCCCGGCACGGCCACCCCAGCGGTGGCCTGATTGTAAAACGCGGCCCGCCTCGCCCTGAACCGACGAGGCGGGCCAACCGATCGCGACCGACGTTGTCGGTCACAAACTATCACCTCAATTATACAGGAGTTTTTCAATGGTATTTAATGCAAATCGTTTCAAAGCCTCCGCAAGCTCCGGCAGCACACCGCCTGAGATCCGCAGCCCACGCGGCGACGAGGACATCAGGGTCCACCCGGACTGGCGTTTCGACGGCCTCTCCATGGCCAAGGCGAAAGGCAAGTTCTATGTGGTCGACCAGGACCTGCATTCGCTCCTCGCCGGCCGCATGATCACTTGTGATCTTCGGGCCGTTGTTAACAGCGACGGCACGATTTTCGTCTGGCCCGTCAAGGAGAGCGACAAGGTTCTCAAAGAGGCCGCAGCGAAAGCCACTTCCGAGTGGACTCGCGTCTCCTGGGACACCAACAACAAGACCCACGGGCATAAGCCGGCTGAAAAGCAGCATGGCGACCCCGCGTGGACCTTCAAGTCGTTCGAGGAGGTGTTGGACATCGCCGTCCAGGATCGCATCTTGACCGACCCGGAGAACGAGACGGTCAAGACAATCCTGTCGAAAAAGAAGCGTGGCAAGTAGTAGCTCGGAACCTTCATTGAGAGAGGCAACTGGCCCGACTCGATGAAGTCCGACTCCGTCACATGCTTCACCAGCCCCGGGGAGCTTCGGCTCCCCGGGGCACCTTCAGCTTGTTCTTTTTACCCACTTGAAGTTTGGAGAAAATAATGACCACACCCATTTCCACCGTGCTCCTTTCTGAGACTGTTCATCTGCATTGCCCAGTTTGTGGCGAAATCGTCGCGAGTGCCAATCTGAAAGAGAAGATTGTACCGTGCGAGCACTTGCTTTTCACTGCCACGGAACTCGGCCTGTTTCCCTATGTTTCGCCTTCCTGCAAGGAGATCACGGACAAGGCGTTGGCAGCCAACCGCGACTATGACATTGACGCGTTTACATATGTCGTCGAACACCTGGAGCCGGACGACCTGCTCTTCTTCTCGGTGGATGGCATCGGGGTCCAAAAACACTTCGCGTTTTCCTTCGAGCGTGACGAGGACGCCGACGACGAGGAGTAAACCAGCCCCACAGGCCCTGGTCTCCGGGCCAGGGCATTTCTCCTGCCACAAGGAAGTCCCATGATGATTATCACCCCCCGTGACATATTGGTGCTGCTGGCCCTCGCCACTTATTTCATCCTCGACCGCCGGCACGTTCAGAAGCTCTGCTTCCCCCGAGACCCGGATGGCCGCGTCGCCCGCCGTCGCCTTGCTGCCCTCACCGACGCTGGCCTGATCCGCCGCCACATGACGCTCGTGGCCAGTTCGTTCGACGTTGTTCCGGCCCCGGTGTACGTGCTCACCGCCAAAGGCCGCGAATATCTGGCTAAGGAGGCGGGCGACAGCCAGTATCTTTTCAAACCAGTCGATCTGCCGCACCCACTGCACCTGATCCATGCCATGGCGGTGGGTGCCCTGCACATGACCATCGACGCCGCGATCAACGCCCAGACCGTTGTGGTCATGGAAGCCTGGTTCAACGAGGGCGACATCGTGAATGCCGGGGAGCACAATGCCGCTTACTACTACAAACTACGCACCAAATTTCCCGGCGAGCCCGAGATCATCTGCTCGCCAGACGCGGGATTTCTGCTGAATCAAGACGGCAGGCGATCTGCATTTTACCTGGAACTGGAACGCGGGGACGGGCATCACGGAACTGGCCCGCGACAACTGGCCGAACGTAAATGTCCCGGTTATGCGGAGGTGGCACGGCAGAAGATCTACCTGAAGCATTTCCCCGCTGTCGGGATCGACGAGTTCCGCGTGTTGCTGGTCGTGCCCGATGCCCTTCGTCGGGATGCTGTTCGACTGGCCTTCCAGAAGAAGGATGCTGTTACCCTTCGCACCGATCTTTGGCGGTTCGTGGCCCTTACCGACATGACGGCCGAGGCGCTGCTTTACGGCGAGATCTGCTACCGCTGCGGCGATGGGCCGGCAGAGCGTTTATTCGCATTCGGCACCCCAGGCTTTGTAAGTCCAGCTTTCACGAAAGAAATAAGCGATGAGTAGGCCAGAAGACACCGAAATCAACGAGACAACCCCAACGGACAACAGCCCACTGGAGCGGCTTGATCTGCGGCTGGCGGTCATACGTGACCGGGTAAAGGGTGTGGCACTCTGTCGCCACACCGGGTTTTATCTGTCCGGTCGTGCGGGTACGGGCAAGACGTATTCGGTCAAACAGACGTTGGACAAAATCGAAGGCCCCTACGAATACCACCTCGGTCATCTGACGCCGATGGGGCTGTTCGACCTGCTCGACCGGCATTGTGACCGCACCATCGTGCTCGATGACGTGGCGGAAATCCTCAAAAACAACGTCGCCCTGCAAATCCTGCTCGCTGCACTGGGCAACCAGCCAGGCAACAGCGGGCTGCGGCCGGTCAAGTACCGGCGGCAAGGGCTTGACGTGACCGTGCAGTTCAGCGGCGGCATCATCTTGATTTCCAATCTGGAGTTGCACCCGGCCCCGCTCTTGGACGCACTCAAGAGCCGCATCCATTGCTTGCGGCACGATCCGAGCGATGAAGAGATCGCCGCTCTTATGCGGCACATCGCAGCACAAGGTCGGCCACAGCACGGATTGTTGGCCGCGGAGTGCCTGGAAGTGGCCGAGTTCCTCATTGCCGAGAGTGTGCGGATCGGTTGCCGACTGGACATCCGCCTTCTCGTAGACAAGGCCCTTCCCGATTTCGCCCAGCATCGTGCCGGCGAGACCGAGACCCACTGGAAGGACCTGGTCGTCGCCACGCTGGAAGGGCAGGTTCAGGAGCTGAAATACATGCCCGGCTCGCCGGTGGGTCGCAAGGACACGAAAGAAAAAGAGCAGCAACTGCTGCAAAATATCCTTGCCGAGTACGCCACGACCGTCGATAGGCTAGCGGCATGGTACGACCAGACTGGAAAATCGGAACGGGCCTTCTATCGTCGGCTACGGGAGGTCCAACCTGACAGCCTGACACTTTCGGAATCTGTCAGTTGTGTCAGTACGAAGCCACCGCTCAATGGACATCGACATGCACTTGAGCGGTGTGTTTCATCAGCACCAATTGCAGTACGTACTAACGTCACGCCAGCAGCATTGTTTCCTAGCGAAATATACGACCGCGGCGGCCCGGAACCGCCCGAGCGACTCGCGGCCGCGGCCCCGGGTGTCCGCCTGGGGGCGTCCGGCCCGGATAAGGCGGACACGCCGGAAGCCGGGGGAATCGAGGCTGGCGGCGACGCGGGGGAGGCGTTGGACGCCTTGCATTAGGCCCGGACACCCCCCGCGGCCGGCGGCGGCGACGCGGCAGCCAGGCAAAGGCATGACCAGATCACATGGAAGCATAGATGTTGATGATCGTGAACGCTGAGATGAACAGCAACGGGAACAGCAAGGAAAAACCACCCACGATCGGCCGGATTGGACCGGACCGACGAGCACTGTGAAACTACGCCGATCGCAAACGGGGCACGATCGGCGTCACCTACACCCGCATACGAAAGGTAATGACATGAAGAAGAATCGACGGAAGAAGAACAAGGGCGACCAGGGTACGCTCGAAGACAACGACGAACCAATGGCCAATTTCCAGATCGGCGTTGTCCACTTTAAGGAGCACCTAGAGTTGGGACCAGGCGAAACTCGGGACATGGCTTTTCGGCTTCTGCGAGAGGCGGACGTGATTCTCGCGGGTCGTGACAAACACAACCAGGCACTGATCCACGGGACTGAGTGCTTAGAAGACGTCGCCTACGGCAGGATCGACGAGTCTGTCCAGAAGAAAATGGTCATCGTCTATTTTGAGGACGGAGACTTCGACCAGCAGGCCGACGAACTGCGGAAACTGCTTGTGGAGTTGAAAGGCACCTTCTGCAACGAAGCCGACGACGTCAACCGCGTTGCGGAAGTCGACGCCGCGAAAGAGTTGCCACCAGGTAACGCTGGGATCGTTGGGTTGTAAAGCATGCAGGCCCCAAGCACGGGCTGCGGGGCTTAACGAATCCAATTTACGCCGATCGCCCGCGAGGGGCGGTCGGTCTTACAAATGACCACTTACCAGAATGAGGTAATCAGATGAAAAAGAATCGACGTAAGAAGGACAAAGGTTGGGAGCCGAGGTTCATGTTCACAAAAAATGGAATGGTCCAACTCTGGGAGCAGGAAGGTCACAAAGGGATGCTCGTAACGGAAACTCGTGGGGATGCCGAGCGTTTTGCTGCCTTTTGGAAAGATACGCGAGGCGAAGAAGTGACCATTGCAGAGATTGGGGCGATTGAAGGCGAAACCGCCGAAGCCCAATTCGCTGCATCAGTCACTTTCGGTGCTGATTGCATGTGGATGATTCGGTTCAATGGCGACGAGATCATGTTGCATTCATTCACATCAACGCACTGGCGTGTTCCCCTCGGCGACCCGCTTTACTCGGATAAAGACCATCCGATTCCGGTAAACGCACTTTTCGACGACTACACGGGCCCCAATTTATCGAAGGACCCGCGAAAAGCGTTCGCCGATGCCCAGGTGATCTTCGGGGTTGACGTGATGAGCCAACGCGAGTTCTTGGTGTATGGGCGGAAAGCTCTGGAAGAAATCGTTAAGAGTGGAAAGACACAGATGCTTTCTACGATTCATGTGGCCATTGACCAGGAGACCGACGAACTGGAAAAGCTCGTGGCACTTGTACATGTTGTCAAAGGCCACGACGACTACCAGGCAGACGAGGACGGCCCTGTCCCGGCCAAACCCAACGACGATCGGGCGGCCAAGACCTTTATTATTTTTTCCCACTTTAACAACCTGACGTCCGAGTCTGATGAAGTCCGGGACGCGACGTTACAGACGCTGCGAGAGGCGGACGTAATCGTCGCCGCCAACCAGGGTATCCCGCCATTCTACGGGAAGGAGTGGTTGGAAGAGGTCGCCGCCGGCAAGATCGATGAGACCGTCGTGACGAAGATGGTGGTTGTCGGGTTGGATGCCGGAGAGGTCTACCAGCAAGCCAAGGAGTTGCGGAAGATCGTTGAAGAGCTAAAGGGATCCTGCTGCTACACAACGGAGGAACCGTACCTGTGCATGTTTATCGGCAAGGAGGGGTCTATTCAGCATTGGGTTCAAGATGGCAAGACCGGCATTATCGTCGCCGCTACCCGCGAAATGGCGAAAGAGTTCGCGGCTTGGCTGAAGAAATACAAAGGGACATCAGTATCAATTGCTGATATCGGGTCGGTACAAGGTGAGGCGTCCGAACAGCAGTTTGATGGATCGGTGGAGACGGGAGCCAACTGTGTGTGGTGCCTCCAGTCGATCGAAGGTAACAAGGTCGTCTGCGAACTCTGGAAGCCAGTGCCCAAACCTTAGTCTGCGATGCCGCCCGCGGACATGGAACCTTAAATTGTCACGCTCTTGTGCCCGTGGCCGCGATTCGTCGCCGCCGCGGGCTTCCTTTTTGATGCGGCGGGTCCGGCAATGTTTCGGTGCCCAGATTGATCAGGCGGAATGGGAATCATACCCGGCGTCGGCGTGGCCGGCGGCATGATCGATTCCAACGGCGGCGGGGGCATGATCGGCAACATGGCCCTGGTGACGATCGGCGTGGCTATGGAAATGAACGCCGTAACCCTGGGAATGAACGTCGCCACCGTGGGAATCATCAACGCGGCCTTGGGAATGCTGCGGCCCTGGGAATGAACGCTGCGGCCGTGGGAATGAACGTCGCCGGCCCCGCCTGGCACGAGTTTCAGGCCGGCAATCGCCGATAATACGATAATCCACCCTTTGGGCAGCGTACTCCAATCACGGCTTTGACGACAGTAACGATGATGTCGATGGCGATCCACCGCACTTCTGCGAATGTCGTGCCCGTCATGCTCAACCCGGTGACAAAGCTCAGCAAGGTGGCGAAGTTCGGGTCAGGCAGCTCGAAATCGGCGTCAACGTCGAGCCCGGCAGGGCAAGATGCAACTAGCCCACAGCCTGCCGATACGCCCCGTACCGCCGATCAAGTCCATGCCGCCTTTCACTATGCCAGGTCGGCGTTAAGCAGCATGGCGATGGGCAGCACCAACATGACCCAGTCGAGCCCCGAGGTACAATCGGGCGTCCAGCAGGGCAGTTCATACGCTCAGGTCGAGCAGCAGGCGGGGCAGACGCTAGATATAACGGCGTAATCGCCGCCGCCCAAAGCAGTCCGCCGGGTGATTGCCAGTCGCCATGGCTGGCCTATTTCCAGAACTCGCGGACCACGCGTTCCCATTCGTCGGCAAGGATTTGATGGCCTGAGTAGGTCGGATGAACATCGTCCCAAATCCAGTGGATCGCCGGTGCCCGTTCGGTTGCGTGGTCCAGTGCAGCCTGGAAATGCACAAGTGCCGCACCGTGCTTCTTCGCGAGGCGGGCAACGATCGCCTGCCGTTCTGCGATGTCCGTGTTCGGCGAGCCATGCTGCGGTGTGGTTGCACGGTGATTCATGACGAACGGCTCGCAGAGCACGAGTTTGATCTGCGGGTTCGCGGCTTTGGCGTCGGTGAGCAACTTGTCGTAGGTCCGCTCGAATTGGTCGAGCGGCACGCCGCGACCCTTGTCATTCACGCCAATGAGAATGCTGAGCACATCGGGCTTGAGATCGAGCGTATCTTTCTGCCACCGCTTCTCCAGATCGAGCACCGTGTTGCCGCTGACGCCGCGATTGAAAAACTCCAGCTTCGCCTCTGGAAACGCAGCACCGAATTTCGCGGCGATGATGAAGACGTAGCCATGGCCGAGGATGTGGTTCGGGTCGGCACTACGTCCGCGGTTGCCGTCGGTGATCGAGTCGCCTTGAAATAGAATTCTCGCTCCGGGCTTGAACGCAGGGATTGGCTCAGCGGCGTTTATCGCGACCAGCGGAACCAGCAGTAGAGAGGCGAGAAGATTAACGGTGATTGTCGTAAATGTACGCTTCATTGTGATTTCTCCAGAGATTTTGATAATGAGATGAATTTGTCGTGCGAGTGGACGCCCTTGTAGTCGTCGATCCAGGCGAGTTTCATGGGTGTTACCTCAAAGCTCAAAGCAATCACCACAATTCTGCCGCCGCGGAACGGATCGCTCAGCGGGCGATCGGTTTGTCCTGCTGGTCATGGGACTTCTTAAACAATGCGAAGAACGTGTGCGGGTCCAGCACCTCGATATTAAGCTCCGGGTGTTTTTGACGCAGTGCAGCGAGTGTCTCGATGATGTTCGTCGGGTTCACCCACACGCAGCGGAAGAAGTAAAAGCCCGGCATCTTGTTGCCGCGATCTTTGATGGCGGCGGCCATGATGTCGGCAGTCTGCCCCGTTCCGGCGAAATTGCACGCGTTGTTGATCAGTTCGAGGACGGGCATTCCCTGCCACACCTGCGGATCGGGGAGCTTGCCGCCGGTCCCATGCAAGTCCATCACGATGGTTGCAAACCCATCCGGAGAGAACTGCCGGAAGGCGTCCTTGACGGCGGAGGAAGGCTGATCCCAATCCAGCACCATTGGGGCCATGGTCATGCCGGCCTCACGAAAGAACTGCTGGTTGTGTCTCACGAACAACGGCAGGTACTCCTTACGGATGCGGTTCGGGTTCATGTAGCCGGCGGCACTGGCATCGGCGGTGAAAGTGTCGGCTGCCGACATGGTGCTATAGAAGTAGGCAATCAGGTCCGGATAAGTTTCCAGTAGATTCGGATTGATGCCCCACGCCAGCGGGATCTTGCCGCGATTCGCGTTGTGCCAGTGGTTTGGAAGAAACTCGTAGAGCGGCGTGGCCGAGTCGTAATCGGCCATCAGGATGCAAAGGTAGGCCTTTTTCTCCAGTGGGATCGACTTCGCGGTACGATGCTGCGTGAGCGGTTGCCGGGGTGCCTGGCTGTGCAGCGACTGGTTGAAACAGTCGCTCGCAACGGTATTCTGGTAGCAGTTGTAGGGTGAGATCAGCCAAACCGTTTCCCATTCCGTGGGCACCGGCTCGTGTGTGCTCTTGTGGCCGGGCATGTTGGCGTATTTCGAGAAGG
The DNA here is from genome assembly GCA_964615095.1 of uncultured Planctomycetaceae bacterium. Taxonomy (GTDB): domain Bacteria; phylum Planctomycetota; class Planctomycetia; order Pirellulales; family Thermoguttaceae; genus JANXQG01. Next base: position 19,101 of record CAZTPX010000147.1, read on the forward strand.
CGAAGAAGCCGGTCAGCTCGGTCATGTGCTTGCCGGCGGATTGGCGAAGTGTCTCGGCCAGGATCATGCGGTAGGTCTCCAGGTCCAGACCCAGCCGCTGCGTGGAATCATCCTGCGGTTTTTCGTCGCCCCAGGGAGAAAGGTCGAATACGAAAGCACGGTTCTTCACGGCCCAGTCCCGAGTGACGACATAGCCGAGATCGCCGCGGGCACGGGTGGTGAAGGAATCCTCGAAGAGGCACAGCCGCTTTGAAGAGCATTTGCCTTTTGCCAGGTACTCCCGGATCGCCCAGCGGTAGGCGTCGTTCTTCCTGCTGCCGGTTTCCGCTCCTGTGAACAGGCCACGTAGATCTTTAAGAACCGGCAGCCGCCACTTTGCGAGATGGCGACCTGCAAGCTCCGGGCTGAGCACAACGGCGTCCTGAACGCCGGCAATGGTGGTGGCCACGTTGACGCTGGCCGGGACGGCGGGGTCCCAGATCACGGCACCTTTAACTCTGGTTCCGGCGAGTTTCACCAACGCGTCGATGTCCGTTAGCCGCTTCTTCTCGCGTCCGTGGAGCCAGCGGTTGTCCTTTGCGAGTAGATCCAGCCAGAATTGCGGGCGGCTATTCTGATGTGAAAGTAGGTACACTTCGGGCGACTTGCGATTGATAATCCCCTGCAACGAGGCCACAGCCATCGCCTCATCGTAAGACATCGGCGTGCCGGTCGCCGCCATCGCGTAGATATAGAGGGGCTGGCCTTCCTTCGACTGCTTTGGATCGGCAGGGGCGACCGGTGCGTCTGTGCCAGCCAACTGTGTTGCCGCAAGGCCCCTGCTGACGGGCGATATGCCCGCAGCAGCGATCAGGGCCAGGAGTACCGCCCGCATGAGTCGGTTTCTGCCATTCCTAGCTTTCACATTTCCGGTGCGGCCAAAATTGGACCGATGCTTATCGACGCACAAAGGGGTCCGCAGGCCCCCACCGCCAAGCCCGAAGATCGTGACGGGATGGCCGGAGCGGCCGAGAAAGCGGCATGGAATGGGCGTAGTTGCTAGGTTCGGTTCGATAGAAGCCATGATTTGGGTTTTCAGCGTGATTTGCAGTGCAGCCTAGAAGTAGGTTGTATCGCACGATCGGCTAGGGCGTCAACTGGGCTGCGGGCGACGGCCTTGATTGCACGTCGTTATCTGCGGGCGTAGAATCGTTGGGCGAGGGTAGTTCTCAGGCTTTGTCGAGGTCCATCATGAACGCAATGTGCCGATCGTGTCTGTGCGTCCTTTTGCTTATCTGCTGCAATTGCTCTGCGTGGGCTGACGAAAAGCCAAGCCCAACGTCAAGCAAATACGACCAGTGGGTGAAGAGCCACACGATTGAAACTCGCACCGAGTCGTTTCTGGAAGTGCGGCAGGCAGGCACGACAACGGAAGTTAAAGTGCCTCTGAAGTTGGTCATGACCGCTGTCTATGGCGACGAAGACCCCTCGAATCCGTGGCGGCAAGCCACCTGTTACATCTATGTTTCGGTCGATCACCGAGTCCGGTATGTGACCGTCAGCTCGCACGATATCAGAGGTGGATGGGGCTCAATTCCGAAGGAGGACCAAAAACGGCTTGATCAGTTGCTGTCCAAGCTGCCCGACGACGGCTCGCGTCTCCCGCCTCCCGATCGTCGTGTCGCGTTGCAGATTGTCGCACCAGACCGCACCAAAGTCCGAGTCTACGATCGAGCGAATGCCCCAGATGCGGTACTTGATATCCTTCGGCTAACTCGCTCGGGCATCGGGCCATGGGTTCCGGTCCTAAAACCGGAAGGTGAAGTGCAATTGCCTCGGCATACGTATCATCACCAAATCCTAGTGACGCCCAACGGCTTTCTGTTGTCCGCCACCGACGACCGTCTAACGTTCTTAGATCCTATCAGCCATCGGACGTTAAAAGAGACAAACCCCGTTCAGGAAGGGCCGTTCATACCAGAGGAACTCCAACTCAGTCCCGGCCGCCGTTTCGCGGCGTTTGCTGGTGAGGGGTGGTGCCGGGTTCTTGACGCCACGACTTGGGAGGATCTACCACGATTCGCAGACGCAGGCAATATTGGTCGATCGTGTCCGCGGTTCACAGCGGACGGACGGTTTCTTCTAGTACGCTGCCACGACTCTACCAATGACTCAGTAACCCTGCAAGCATACGATACGACAACAGGGCAAAAGAAGGGGAAGTTGTTTGGCCTGCCGGATGGAACGATGGACTACATGGAAGCTTCCAGCGGTAAGTCGGCTGTCATTCTTACCAAGGAGAAAAGACTCGGGCTTTGGGACATTAGTAGGCGACGGGAATACGCCAAGCTTGCTGAAGGCGTACAGAACTGCATGGTAGTCTTCTCTCCTGACGGCTCGGCCGTGGCAGTAGCAACGCAGAGTCCACCCAACGCCCTTCTCGGACCACGCGGCTATCGGATTCGAATCTGGAAGACAGACACGGGCACACTCATGCACGAATTGTATCCAACGGAAGCCGAAGACGTTCAGGGCTTGCAATGGACGGCTGACGCTCGGTTTGTATTTGCGGCGATGAGATGGCCTTCTCCAGACGACTACACGGTCAATATCTGGAGCGTCCAGAGCGGTCGCTGGCGAGGAATTCTCGCGGCGTCTCTCTTTCGTCCCATTGGCGGAGTCGTCATGCTTCCCGATGCACGTCACCTTGCCGTTAGTGGTTTTGATCAGAAAATGGTTGTCGTAGTGCGGTTCTGGGATTTTGCTGCGGTCATGAAGCAAATCCGGACGTTCGAGGATTCGCTGGCGGCACCGAAGGCGGGGAAGTGAAGGGCATAGTGATCGCATGACAGTCGCCACATCTGCTCAGATTTTCATTTTAAGATGAATTTGTTGAGCATCCTGGAGCCTCGGCAACGGCGAACGCTCTGCCGAAATAAATTCTGCGACGCGTATTGTAATCTGGTCACAGGGCGGGTATGTTGGATGCATCGTGCTACCACGATAACTTCTGACTTGTGACTTTCTGCCCTTCTACTTTCTTTTGACCTGCCGGCGTCCCTTCGCCACTCTGGTCTTTCTTCCCAGTCCCGACGTTCACGCTTTCGTTGGCACCGCTGTTGGTGCTCGCGTGGATCGGGCGTTTTCCGCCGTGCCTTTCACGGCCCAAGGAGTTTCGAATGAAAACCGCTCTAGCAGCATGGTGTGGCTCAATCAAGGATGTGTCCAAATTGCTTGGCATCCGCCAGCATAGGATCGATCATGCAATCGCGTCGGGCCTCGTAAAAGAGCCCGCGATAAGAGTTGCCAACAGAAGGGTCTTCCAAAAGGAAGACCTTGAAAATCTCCGCAAACATTTCAGCCTCAAGCCCGATGATGGCCAAGCCGTAGCCGCAGAAGTTGCGGAATAAAACCCAAGACAGCACTGGTCGGCAAGGACCGGCCAACCAAAACGAGTCAGAGAGAAGAACATGACAACAACGACCTATCCGAAAGACTTCAATACCCAAAGCACGACTGGACCGTTCACACCGCCGCGGCCACGTCGGTCGATGCTTGATTCGCCGGCCTTCGCCTGGCAAGCAGCCGCTGATCGGCTTACCGAATGGATCGAACGACGCATGGTTGTCCATCCCGACGTATACGGAAGCTATGACCCTCCGTTTACGATTCGGCGTCATTTCCGCCATGAGTGGCAAACCCATACGATCTGGCTGCGTCCCGTGTCACCCCAAGGAACGTCCGAATGGTTCGTGGGCACCGTCAATCATCACTGCGACGATGCACGACAGAAGGCCGTCGTCAACTGGCAGGCTGCGTCCGGCTGGTACGAAGAGTTGCAACGTCGTGGGTTCAAGCCTTTGATGCTGGACAGCAACGGCGGCGAGGACATCGAGTTACTCGTGCTCCTGACTGAAGAGATTCCCGCGTCACGGGTAATGGAGTTTGTCCGGCGACTCGTCAGCGACTACGCGGCACGGGGCCTGGCTCAAGCCCCGGAGTTTATGCCCAATCAAGCGGACATTGCCGGGGACTATAGCCGTAAGGGGTGGCGGGTATTTGGTCAGGACGAGAGCTACCGCTATTGCACTCGCGTCTGGAACGGCGAGCGTTGGCTGGAACGCGAGGAGGCCATTGAGGCGATCCTGGCAAGGACCGGCGATTCGCCGGATTTGATTCCCAACTTTAGCGATTGCGTAGCAAGCTGTAGCCGTAGCAGGAGAAACGGCGTAGAGGGCCACCAGAGTTTCATTACATGATGAAATAGCTGGCGGCGAAGCCCGCAAGGGCCTATGAAAAACAGCACAAGCCGGTCGTCGGGAATGGCGACCGGCTTGTAGCTGGATCTGATTTTTGGCTGGCAAGCGTAAATTGCCAGCAAGCAACACACGAGTCACAGGAACAACGTGACAACAATGGATAGCCTAACAGCTTCATCCCCCAAAATCAACCAGGGCGACGCAAATAGCGATCGCCGAACCGATAATCAATCCTCGGACCGTACAAGACCGATCTTCGGCGGCCGTACGATTTCCGCGATGGGTAATCGCCCGCAAGACCACATGGACCGTGATCTGCTGTTGGCATCGCTGCTTCGCGATCGCAGGCTGCCCATGTTCCGAAAGCAGTGTCTGAAACTGCCTGAGTGGGCCCCAGCCGTGCCCGAGAACATACCGGCGACGTTTCGGGGTCGAGCCCAGCAACTCATCATGCTCGGCTCCACGCAGCAGCACCTGATCGAGAAAATGCGTGGCTCGATTGATCTGGCAGCCGACCGTAGCAAGGGCCAAGAGATGCTGGACGCGATGGAAGCCTGCCCGCCGCGTGGGGCCCTGTTCTCTCGCGGCACGCTCGATAAGGCCCGGCCCTGCGGTCATGCCAGGCTATGCCCCTGGTGCCACGCCCGCAGCGTGGAACGGCTTTATCGCCAGTTGCTCGCTGGACCATGCATGCCCGAGAGGCTGGCAGGAAAGCACCTGATCGTGTTCAGGACGCGTGTGGACGATAGCGACGAGCTTGATGCCCATGATGTCCGTAACGTTCGCAACGAATACCGCTATAAGCTCCGAT
>CAZTPX010000148.1:0-24096 GCA_964615095.1 uncultured Planctomycetaceae bacterium
TCGGGTTTTGCAAGTGCCTGCGGAGGTCGTCGCGAATATCCTTGGGAACCACTTCTTTCCGGTCACGAAGGTTGCCCTCGGCGCGGATGGAAGTACTTCCGGGGCATCCTCGTGGATATTCCGGAGGACGTCCTCAGGCACTTGGATGTCGGGGTTTCCACCTGCCTGCCGAGGTCGTCGCGAATATCCTTCGGAACCACTTTCGTCCGGTCACGGAAACGTTCAAGGGTTGCCCTCGTCGCGGCGGATGATCCGTGGATCAAGAAGAAATGGTTCCCGAAGATCCTGGGTTCCCGACCTGTCGCAGAAGTCTGCGCCTCGGCTGAAGCGGCAGGCTGGCAAGCGAGTTCGTGTTCGGAATCCGAACAGAGGGCGACGGTCGCGGGCCTCATCATTTAGCCAATCTTGCCATGGCGCAGCCTCGACGAGAGGGGCGCTTAGCCAAAAAATTGGCTAAGCACGGAACGGGCGGGAGGCTTCCGGCTGCGCTCCGGAGCTGTCGGCGATCTTGCGAAAACGGTACACGGTCCATTTGACCCTGCGGGTTGGACGGCAACAATGGATATAGAAGCCCGCGGCGACATAAGCCCCGCCCAATCGAGGAGATCCGATTATGAGTCAACGTATCCATCGGAGAGGTTTTCTGCGTAGGGCCGCCACCGGCAGCACGATGCTGGGACTGGGCGGGCTCCCGTTTCTGTCCGGTTTGCCGCCGGTTTCCGCCGCCGAGGCGAGACTGGCGCCCGGTACGGTCCCGCTGCTGCCGGACATCGAGCCGCTGGTTCGCCTCCTGGAGGACACCCCTCGTGAGCGGCTGCTCGAAGTCGTCGGGGCCCGGGTACGCCGGGGTCTCAGTTACCAACAGATCCTGGTCGCCTTGCTGCTGGCCGGGGTGCGCAACATCCAGCCGCGACCTTCGGTCGGGTTCAAGTTTCATGCCGTCCTGGCGGTCAACTCGGTCTATCAGGCCGGTCTTTCTTCCGCCGATGCGGATCGCTGGTTGGCCCTGTTCTGGGCGCTCGACTACTTCAAGGACTCACAGGCCCGCGACGTGCAGGAAGGCGGCTGGAGGATGAAGCCGGTGGACGAAGCACGTCTGCCCGAGGCCCCCAAGACCCAGCAGGCGTTCCGCCAGGCGATGGACACCTGGGATGAGGCGGCGGCGGATGCAGCCATGGCCAGGCTCGCCCGCACGGCAGGGTCCGACCAGGTCTTCGAGCTGCTCTATCGGTACGGCGCCCGGGACTTCCGCTCCATCGGCCACAAGGCGATCTTCGTCGCCAACACCCAGCGCGTCCTGCCGCAAGTCGGCTGGCGTCATGCCGAACCAGTCTTACGGTCGCTGGCCTACGCGCTCCTGGCGCACGAGGGAGACAACCCTGCCCGGCGAGACGCCCAGGCCGACCGTCCCTGGCGGCGCAACCGGGAGTTGGTGGTACAGATCCCAGACGACTGGCAAGCGGGCAAGCCGAGCCGCGAGGCGACGGTTGAGCTGTTGGTGGCCTTGCGGCAGGGTACGGAAGATGCGACATGCGACGTGGCGGTGCAACTGCTGCGGCGCAAGGTGGCCCCGCAGTCGCTCTGGGACGCGCTCTTCTGCGGCGCAGCGGAGTTGCTGCTCCGCCAGCCCGGCATCGTCGCCCTGCACGCCGTCACGACCACCAACGCCCTGCACCATGCCTACATGACCAGCGGCGACGACCAGACCCGGCGGCTGCTGCTTCTGCAAGCCGCGGCCTTCCTGCCCATGTTCCGCCAGGCGATGGAAGGGCGAGGCCGTCTGCGGGAAACGGCCATCGACCGGCTGGAGGCGGTCCCGCTTTCCGGGGACGGCTCAAAGGCCGTTGAGGAAGTCTTTGCCGAGATCGGCCGGGACCGGCAAGCCGCCGCGGGCAAGACACTGGCTTACCTCCAGGGCAAGGGATCGGCGGAGGACTTCATGGAGACGGCGCGCCGCTTGGTCCTGCTCAAGGGCGACGATCCCCACGACTACAAGTTCAGCGTGGCGGCCCTGGAAGATTACTACCATGTCTCGCCCGCCTGGCGCGATCGCTTCCTTGCGGCCAGCGTGGTTCAGTTGCGCGGCTCGGAAGGGAAAGACAACCCGCTGGTCGATCGGATCAGGGCCGCCGTCCAGGGATGAGATATGTCCTCAGACGCTCGGGTCTTGGGTCTTCCTCCTGCCTGCCGAGGTCATCGGGAGTATCCTCCGAGAACCACTTCTATTCGATCATGGGGACAGTCGAGGGTTGTCCTCGGCGTGGCGGAATGATCCTTGGATTGAAAGAAGGGGTTCCCGGACATCGCCTCGATCTGGGGTTTCGATCAGGCGCAGAAGTCTGCGCCTTGGCGGAAGCGGCAGGTCGGCAGGCGAGTCCGTGACCGGAATTCGAACAGAGGACGGCGGTCAAGGGGCGCCGTGATGGCCGGACCTGCCGTGGGGAACCACTTCCGGAATATCCAAGGTTCTGGGTTCGGCATGTATTGGACTCCCGGTGTCATCGCCGTTCTCGACGGCCATGACGATGGTCGCTTGCCAACTGGTTGCAGACGGCATTTTGCAAGGAGTTACGCGCAACTTGTCAAATTGACGAGTTGAGACCATCGGTGGCGGTCCCGGTTCCTGACGGAACAAGGGACGTAAAATCGTCCGTCTCCCGTCTTTTTCATTTCTCGTCGAAAGATGGGGTATCGGGAGCGAACTTGTTCCCACGATGGGAAGAACTTCTCGGCTGGCCGCCTTGCCGAATCAGGACGCAGACCACTGCGCTTCGGAGCCAGCCCGCCGCTCGGCGCCTGCCACTTCGCCGCTTTTCACGGCGAAAGCCGACAAGCCTCGCGGCAACCCGGAAGGAGGGAAAAGGTTCCAGGCAAATCTTTTTGCCGCTTACGGGTTATTCCACATGGGATGTTTCGCGGTCTCGGTAAAGCCGGCATGCCAAGTTTCGCGCGAAACTTGGGGACACGACCATGCCTCGGGCCCGATATGACCGACGTACCTTGGCCGAAGCCCCTTCGACGCGTCGGTGAGGGCGACCGACGGGAGTTGGCGAGTAGCGGTGGAACACGCGGTCGATCGAGCCCGCCTCTTAGCATAGTGGCTGCTGACACCGTGAAAATGACCAGCAACCCCTCCGTCTGCCTTGCCGCTAAGCCTATCTGCGCCGCGATGCAGGAATGGAGCTTTGCAGGTACACGAAGATGCTCTTCGCCACAGATGACGCCCAAGATCTGACGGAATTGGAAAAGACCGGCGAGTTGAGGCTACGTTCTCGTTACCCACCGCGCGAAGGCAACTAATCTGGTTTCCTTTCCGCCTGCGGCTCCCATACCCCCGGCTGTGCCGGCCACCGCAAGTATTCTCTCAAAACACTCCGTGAAACGGCAACTCCTCTGCCCGGCCGAGACTGAAGTTCCATCGCGATCTCATCGAAATGATCGAGGATATTTCTAACTGACTCGGCGGCGAACTCAGCATCTTCGCCGGTAGCCTTTACAATCACCTCGGCACCGTCCTTGATGCAGCTACCAAGAAGCTGGACCGGCTCAAACAAATCCGCGCTTGCCGGCATTCCATCAATTCTCGTAAACAGGAGTTCCACTTTGCTTTTGAACTCCGCCTTCAGCGTTGCCAACAACGTGCTGGGAAAAACGTGCATGCCGTAATTGTACCTGAATGTCGCTTTCCGTTGGCAGATGTCGGAGAATTCGGCTAGACCCAGAGCCCGCCCAAGCGACCGCACGACCGCTGGCGCAACCTCGTGCGCCTCACATAACATTTTCAGCTTGACGAATATCCGCCGACAACCCTCGGTGTACTTCTGCGAGTCTTTCTCTTGTAGGCCCAAGAGCGATAGATTCTCCACGGTTGTCTTGACGGCCGAAAGTGCCACTTCTTCAGTTCCTCCGACGACTTGGATGTCAAGGATCGCCCCATTAGGGATACAGGCTTCTGCCAATTCAAGCAAACTCTTCGCGTCAGACTTCCGTCCCGCGAACACGACAGAAATCTGACTCTCGTCGAAGGCATTGGCGATTTTCGAGAGCAACATTGCCGGACGAAAGTGTAGTGCTGGAACGCAGTCTAGCCTTGCTTGGCACGATACCATTTTCGAGTCTCCGTAACTACTAAGACCTACTCTCATGAGTTCCCTGATCGCACTCCGACGCGAATTGCGCGAGGTTCGACCACCACGACTTCAAAGGACGCTCCTTTGAGGGCTTGCTCGATATGCGATGTCAGGTCCAGGAGGCGCTCCGCTGGCTGCGCGGGTGCCCTCGTGCGCGTCATGTGGGTCGCCGCTGCGCTGGTCACCACCCTGCGAATCTCGCCCGTAACATCGCTTTCCGAGTTGTCAAAGAGGCAGACCGCGGCAAAATCGACGCGAGTCGGCTGCACGTGAGTCCACCGAAATCGCCCATCTGCGCCACACAGCATGATCTCATGGCGGCCTATGCCTGTGTTGTAGGTGTGTGGCAAGGCGAAGCCCTTGCCGATCGTCGTAGACATGATTCGCTCGCGCTGCATGATCTGATCAATGAGACGATGGGCAAGATCGCTCTCGATTTCCATGTGCTCGCGGAGAAGGATTGTCAGACAGTCCTGCCAAGACAACTTGCGCCCACGAGAATGCGGCAGCAAGAATGGAACGATGCGAACGCACTTCACTTGCTGCTCCGCCCGCAGGACGCCCAGGAGACCATGTTTTGACAAGAGCTCGAGGACACGATCGCCGGTAAGAAACATCACGCCCGGATGATTCTGGACGTAGTCCAAAAGGAGCGCCTTGGCATCGGCGGTGATTCCGCCGGAAGTGATGACGAAAAGCCGATCCAGCTTTCGAGGCAAGTTATCCGCATCGGGAAAGCGTTTCGTAAAAGCCGCGTCCGCCTGATTGAAGATGGCCGAGATATTGGCGGCGTGACTGGCGTTCGCCGTTATGTCGCATGCCTTTGCCTGCACCCCATAGTAGGTTCGCTCGCCGAAATCGCCAATCTGGAAGAAAGGTCCTATATCGACCCCGAACTCGCCTGGCCCATGAGAGCCGGTTGCCACTCCTGTATAGCCCATTTTTTGCAGAAGCGGCACCAGTACGCGACTGATGAACTCCTTCTCCGATAACGAGTGTAGGGCTTCCTTGAGGTCCGACAGCCGCAGTGCGTCGAAGGAGGTAGCGAGTTCCCGAATCTCCGGGAGTAGCACCTCGGAGAAATAGTCGGGCGTGATTGCCGGGGGCTTCTGCACAATCGCAGTTGCACCGGCACGACGGGCCTACTCCCACGACTCTGGGTTGACGTGCGCCGTAAACAGCAGAATCGGAAGAACGGGGTGAGCCTGGCGGACAGCAAGAACCGTGCCGATGCCATCTTGAACACTGCAGTCCTTGCCCAGCATGAGGTCAAGCAACGCAATGTCAATGGGATTATCGCTCTTAACGAAGTCACAAACTGCCTCCGGGGTAGCCTTTAGTATGGGATTACACCCGTTCTTCTCCAAGAGAGCAAGCAGGGGCTCCGCGTAACGTCGTTCGTCTTCGGCAACGAGGATGTTCATTGTAGCCTAGCGATATGGGAGACCGAAATGAAAAGTATTTCGATGTCTGGCACGATATCTTCCTGGGAAATGTCGATCGGACAACTCAGTATACCTCGCACGTTCGCTGCCTCCGAGAGGTTGACGATCCAGCGCCGAGCAGCAAGACAACGATGCCCTTTAATATCTCCGCCACAAGGAAGGGTGAGAAGTCCACGGGACACCTCATCAGATCGAATTCGACACGGTTGCGCGACAGGCAGTGCAGCCATTCTAATGCAAATAGGTGGGTTTGCCAACAGGGTAGGCAGCGCGCGTCGAGTGGCGTACACCGACGCAAGTTGGCAGTTTGCGCTTGCCTACGGAGGCCGACACCCCTACGCGACTTCGACCGGGTTCCGTAATGCCTTCAACAAAGTTCCATTCGCCCCTCCCGATGCGTATATCCAAGACCGCCGACCCCCTGTGGCAGGGCCTTGGCGGCAGACGGACCTTCGTTGCACCTGGACGGCGGGAGTCCGTGTTCGGAATCCGAACAAAGGACGCCCCCCACGTCGCCTCCTGACGCGTGGGAGGGGTTGCCCCGGCGGGCAGGGAACCGCTTAGTGTCAACCTGCATGGTGTTCTCGTGGCATCCGAAAATCACAGTGGCACGACTCCACTGTGATCGTCTTGGGACCGCGTTCTCGGGGAGGTTCGAAGCTCGGTTCATTGGGGAGTAAGAAGCATTCGGACACTTGTCGGTACGCATAACGACCGACTAGGAAGGGATTTCCGCAGGTGACGCAATAACGTCACGGCATGCTCGCCCTGTGGCACCGCCCACTCCCAGGATCAAGGTGGCATGATGCCCTTGTGATTGTTCCCGTGCGATAGCTCTCAATAAGAAGGAGTTTCAGATTGAAGCTCCGGCGGCAACCCGGAAGGAGGAAAAAGGTCCCTTGCGAACCATCTTGCCCCTTTCGGGGGTGTTCCGCTTGGGATGTTTCGCGGTCTCTCGGCGATGCCGGACTTGCCGGGTTTCGCGCGTAACTCGGGTGGTGCCTCGGGTGATGTGACGAATGTCACTAGCTTAAGGAAAGCGACCACAATCGGTCGTAGGCGCGTCGGCGTGCCATCACAAGCTGTTGTATACTAGCCGAAGTCTCCGCGCTTAAGCTAGTGCCATTCGTGCGCCCCACCGCCGCAGCCAAGGACTCGCGAAATGTTTTGGATTGTTACCCCAATAGATATCTGCGCCTTCGTTGTTGGAAACCTCGATTTTCACGGCTTTCCGGCGAATTGAATTACGAGATGGCAATCTCCGAATGGGTTTGTCGGGAAAATCGGCCCTGGGGCGGGTGGATCGTCCGAGCGTCAGAAAACGAACGGTTCTTGACACGTCGCCCGTCCCCGCTATATTGAGGGGAAATTGGCGTTGTTTCGCGGTATATGCTTCGATGGCGTTCCATGGGCCAAGTCTTGGACGTGCGGCTGTGTCGGGCCAGCGCGCTTCATGGGGCTGGGTCAATCGGCCGGAGTGTGCTATGCCGTGCAAAGCGAGTATGCAGGGAGATAACAAGCTACATGTATCCAATACGGGACTCCCTTGAACTCATAGCAGCACACTTGCTCCGCCTCGAATGTTGGGCGTTTTGTCAAAGCGTTTACCTTGTGGCGTCTGATTAACACTTGGTACGGTAGTTCTACTCGTCGTCTCACACCAATTGGCAGGATTTGCCGGGAGAGCTGAATGGAGACCACGTGGTCTGAGTTCCGCGGCGTCATCGACTTTATTGACCGGGCCGGCGATAGTCGGGGAATCCTGAAAGCGTCCTTGCAGGAAGCGATGCGCCTGATCGGCGGGGACATTGTATGGGCATGGCTGCTAGATGAGGACGGCCGCCGTCTGGTCTTGTCGGACTACGTCCTTTCGCATGCGACGGGCGTAACCGTTCAATACGATCGGCTGGAGGTGCTTGAGCGGAGCTGCTCGCCCGCCGCCACGGCGCGAGAAGGCATCTGTTGGCGGGCGATCCGGATGAGAAAAGCCGAACGCATTCCGGACGTGCGGCAAGACTCGGCGTATATCGAGTGCTGCAAGGAGACGCGCTCCGAGGTGGTCGCTCCCCTGCTTTTTCGCGGGCAACCCCTGGGGGTCCTGAATGTGGAATCCACGCGAAACGATGCGTTTACACAGGAGCACGAGGAAATCCTTGCGGTCATTGCCGAACTCGCAGCCGCCGCTTTGAAAAGGCGCGAACTCCAACGAAACACGGATCTGATAAAAGAGGTGGGCCGAGATCTCGCCTCGGCCCAAGACCTGCGGCAAACTTTGGACAAGGCCGTGGCTGCGATTACCCAAACGACCCTGGCCCGCTTATGTTATTTGTATCTCCGCGAAGGGCGGGAAGAGTCCATTTGCCTGCGGGCGGCCTCGAAAGGCTTTGAGGACCGGATCGGAAAAGTCTCCTACAAGCTGGGAGAGGGATTCACGGGCGGCATTTTTCTGGCGCAGGAGGCCGGGCTCCGCACGCGGCCAGTACATGGCGACGGTTGGATCGCCAAAGACCTCGCGGTGTGGAACGAACGCACACACGATGAGCCAATCGTCACTCTGGCGGGATCTCCGCTGATTTATGGCGGTTCGGTGATCGGCGTGATCACCCTCACAAACCGAGACCCCAAGGCGCGGAGCCGCTTCTTCAGCAGCAATGACCTCGAAGTGTTGCGCATCCTGTCTCCGGTGATTGCGATGGCCATCCATCTTGCGCGACGGCTGGTTCGACTGCAGGCCGTGGAGTCGAGTCAGGAGGCCGGATTGAGCATCGTCCGCCAGCCCGAGGACTGGGAGCAACGCCTCCACCAGACTCCGGTGGACCTCCAGAATCTGGATATGCGCATCATTTATGCCAATCCCCGGCAGCGCAAAAATCTCCCGGTGACGATCGTGGAAGGCGAGAGCATCTGTTACGAGGTATGCAACAGGCTGTGGAACCGCCTGTACCCGTGTCCGTGGTGTCCCGTGCTGGGAGTGTTTCGCGGCGGAGTGCGGGTGGAGGCGGTGACACATTCGCCCACAGAGCCCAATGGATTCGTCAGGCATTTCAACGTGATCGCCACGCCGTACCAGGACGGCCTCACAAAAGAACGAGGCGCCCTGGAAGCCATCATGGATATCACCGACACGGTCGAGCTGCAGGACCTCCTGGGCCGGCTGGCCCAAGCGGAAAGCCCGGAATGCGTGTATGCGGATGTCTGTGAAAATGTGGGGCGGATATTCCAGGCATTGGAAATGGTGGTCTTCACGCCGGAAGATGTGGGTTGGGGCCCGGATGAGCGCTTTCACCATGTCGGTCGGACGCACATGGCCGCCGTTGACGAGAAGATCGTCGAGCGGCTCGAGCGGCGTTGTGCCGAGGCCAGCGAAGAGGACACGCTGACGGCATACTTGGAGACGCGGCGCGACTTCCCCAGCAGTGCGTACGACGGGGAATCGTTCAAACGCCGCAAGCGGCCTGTCGACTGTGAGGCCGGGGCATGGCTGGCGACTTTGCGCGGGGGAGTTCAACTTGTTCCTCCCGACGCGTTGCCCTCGGGCGTGAAAGACTGTTTCCATTCGACGACGGATTCCGCTTTCATCGCGCTGCCGGTGCCCCTCGAAGAACCGCGGACGGTTCTCGTATTCCGGGGAGACAAAGACTCCCTGTTCTTTCCAAACATGTCCGACGACCCGCAGCCAGCCGCGGTCCGGGCGAAAGCCAGAATTACTTGTCACGCCGTGTCACGGCTGGCCGAGTTGGCACTCAAGAGAGTCCGGCGGGAGCGCAACTTCCGTCGATCCGCGGATCTGGTCAAGGCATGGATCAGGGATATCCCCAAGACGAGCCTAGAGGAATGCTTCAAGAATCGCGTCCCGGAGCTCTTGGGCGCGCGGAGTTTTTCGATATTCTCCCTGGATCCTTCGGATGGTCTTCTCCATCTCGTGGCGACAACGGGATTGCTCCACGACGACGGCAGTAGCTACACCAAGCTGGAGGAAGCGGCCGTATCCTATCGCGTCGCTCCGGACGACGGCCTGACCGGCTGGGTCGCCTATTACAACACGCCGTTGAGTGTCCCGAACGGGGCGTTCTCAATCGAAAGTCTGGACACAATATTCCAGAACCAGGTGAGACCCCAGAACCCGGGGATCGACCGTCCACCCAGGTGGGCGGGCAAACACAATGAAAACCGCGGGGCCGAGCATTGCTACCTGGGAATGCCTGTCACATCGTCGGAAGGCAAAGTCATTGGCGTCTGCAGGGTGACGGGCAAAAGCCCGCAGTCCGGCATGCAGGGCTTCGAGAAGGATGACCTGGAATTGCTCACGGCGTGCTGCGTCATTCTGGGGCTTGTCATGGAGCTGCGCAGCAAGACGGAGGAATACCAGTGGCGCCTGGTTTCGATGCGGGCTGGCCACCACCTGAAGAACGCTCTGCGACCGCTCCTTACTAAGCTTGACAACCTCATGGACGCTACTCCTGATATGCTGCCTGCGTCCAAGGAGCGACTCAGGTTGATTATTGCTGAACTTCGGCTAGCGGCGGACCACGTCGGAAGATTCTATCGATTCGCTACGGGGCGACGCTTCAGAGCCACGGAAGCCGTCAACCCGCAGGACCTTGTGGACCAGATGATGGATCGGCTGCGCATTCTCGCCCACGGCCAACAGTTTACAATCAGGTATCCCAGTCGGCCGGTTACGGAGAAAATCCGCATCAACAAGGGGGGCGCTGCAGGAGGTTTATGAGCACCTCTTGCACAATGCCCTGCAGCACTCGGGAAAACCCGAAGCCGAACTCATTGTTGCGCTGGGATGCATGACAATTGACAATGGCGGCGACAAGCCGAAGCGGGTTTGTCTCTTCTTCGAGGACAACGGAAAAGGCGTGCCCATTGACCAGCGAAGCACGATATTCCGTCCCTTTCACACCGGGGCGGCGGGGGGAACCGGATTGGGGCTCAACCTGGCGCAAGACATCCTCCGCCAAATGCGCGCTGAGTTCACGCTCGATCCAGAATTCAGCGGCGGCGCGCGATTTCTGATGCTCTTTTCGCCGGCAGGAGAAATTGCATGAACACACCTGAACAAACCAGAAGAATTCTCCTTGTGGAGGACCACGTGTCCGAATCGCAGGCGATCAAGGAGACATTCGAATTATTACGTTCGTTCCGGTACGAAGTCACCGTTGCCGGCAGCGTCCAGGAAGTCTGTGAGAAGCAATGGGAAAATGCCCACTGGGACGCAATGATCGTGGACCTTGGCCTGCTCGACAGATTCACCGAGGAGTATAGTGGATTCTACCTCGTCCCGCGCGTGCAGCACGCACGGACCCTCACGATCGTGTATACAGCGCATGCGGAGCCCAAGACTCTCGCACGCAGCGTACTTCTCGGCGCCGATCTCTTTGTGGACAAAGACTACGAGCCGAGTGAACTTGTGGAGATTGTCGACATCATCTTCCGGGAATATGAACGCCGCCGAGAACAGGACCAGCGAATGCGGCCGGTCCTGGAGCGTCGGGGTGCCCAATGGCAACGCGAACACGCCGGGAAATCTATCGCAATCATCGGCGAGCAGGTTGTGGCCGCGGAGTCGACGCGGCTGAAACTGGCCGTGGCTTTCGACAAGTACGTCCAAGCCAACTCGGGCGTAACTGAGTCACCGTATATCATCGACATGTTGAAGGACAACACACAATGAACGGACACAGAATCTGCCGGATTTCCCGCGGGCAAGCCCCGGACCACGGAAGGCTCATTTGGGAGCGCGAGGACAAACGGCTTGAGGGCACGTATACGGAGTCCCCGGCAGAGCTGGCGTTTCAACAATTGTCCCTCGATCTCTACTTAATTCTCGGGCCCGGCCAGACCTGGCACGATGGCCCGTGCTTGTCGCGCATGGTTCACCGCCTTGTGCCCCATGAAGCCCACGCAGTCATCTCCCATGAGGACTGGGAGGATACGTCGCGGTTCATGACCGACCACCACCGCTCTCCCTTGCCCGATTGGAGGGATGGGAGACGCATCGGTGTGAGAGTGGGCGGGCAATTCACGGTTGCCTACAGTTGGCCGATCGTCGCTCAGCCGGCCTGGGGCCCCATCATTTCGGAGCCCCTCGTCCACGAGCTGCATGTGGTCGATGTCCCGCGGGATCGTTGCATTCGTTCCGAAGGAGCGGATGTGTTTGCCGGCCACGGCAATATCATTTCGCGCGGATACACGTATTTCGTGTCGGACTAGGACGCTGTCCGACGGAGGCTGTTTCGGGAAAAACCACTGCGCGTGGGGTTGGGCTCGCGCGGACTGGACATGGCAGAGGCACTTGGAAGGGGTCCGGATAAAACCTGCGCCAGCAGGGAAACGAGTTCAGCGCGCGACTTTGCAGAGAATGTCGGTATGACGAAGGAGACAGGCCCGTGACCAAGCATGAGCATCTGCTGAGAAAACTCATTATCAATCGGGAACTGGCCAACAGCCTGGACCAGTTGAGAAGTGCCGCCGGGAAGCTGTGGAGCGACGAGGGACCGCGCGTCATTGAAGGCTACACAGATCATGGGATTCGGCATTGCGAGCGCATTATCGACAACGTGTGGTCGCTGGTCCAGTCGCGTAAAGGCCCGAAGTTGTCGGAAATCGAGGCTTATGTGCTCTTGGCGGGGATCTATCTGCATGACATCGGGATGCAGTGCGACGTAGTCAAATACCCTGAGGTTGCAGCATACGCAAAGCAACTGGGCGCCAGTTTTGGCGTCGAATTTCGGGCGAGCGCCACGAACAGGTTCAGCCTGGACGAACAGAAGGCCGTTCGCGAGAACCATCATTATTTGAGTGCGGCCTGGATTTCGCTGGCTGTGCGTGATGGACCGGACCATTTGCGTAATGCCATGAAGACCGTGCCGCCTAACTACCTACGCGACCTGATGGACGTCTGTATGTGGCACTCGAAGCTCCCCATCGGAGAGTGTCCGTACTGGTTCAATCTCCAGAGGCAATGCCGGAAGCGTCTCATCGCCGCGATTCTACGGTTGGCCGACGAGTTGGATGTCGCTTCAAGTCGGGTCAACATCGAGACTGTAAGGAGCTTCCGGCTTCCCGCCGATCATGCGTTGTATTGGTGGTTGCATTGGCGGACGAACGTAGAGATTCGAGCAAGTGGGACGATACAGTTGACGTTGTGGCTGCATCCCGACGACTTCAACGAGTACGGTGAGATAGTAGAGGATCTGTTCATCAGGAAATTCAAGGACAAGAATCAACCGGTCTTTGAAGCGTTGAGGGAAGACGACGTCGGGGTCGATTTGTCCGCGTACAGCAACGTAGAGTCGTATCCCGAAGGCGAGAAGTTTCCGCCTGAGATTACCGAATTGCTTAAGAGCTGCAGGAAGGAAAAAGCTGCGGGAGCTGTGGTCCCGACTCGATCGAGCTTGTTGGGCCAGACCGAGCTTTGCCTCCAGGTGGTCGGCGGCCCTGGTCCGGTGGGACACCAATGTCCGGCGTTCCCGCCGAGACTATATTGCGTGGTGCCAAACGAAGACAAGGCTTGCATATCGTTCCAGGATTGGGAAGAGATGTCGGAGCAGATTCGAGGGGAGGGTCGCGGTGGATTGCCGAATTATCGTGAGGGTCGCTGCGTTGGCATGAGTTTCAGGGGCCGCTTCGTGCAGGGCTTCGTCTGGCCGGTCGCGATACAAACACCATCGCGAGCGCCGAAGCCGGTGCGCGCGGAGTCGAAATTGTATGTGTTCGAGGTTCCGCGCTACGACTGCCTGCCATCGGTGGGCGAGCAGATACTCTGTGTGCAAGAAGATCCTACCGGCAGACCGTAGTATCGAAAGCGACGGAAATGCCCCAACTGCCTGAAACGGGATCACGATGCAATCAGAGTCTCATGTGGTACCATGCTTGCTCTACGTTTTTGTCGAGGCTCGGGGCATAGTTCCGTTGCTGCTCGCTGCCGTCGTTATGGACGCGACCATTCCTTCTAACGAAGTATGTCGCTGTGCCTCGCTGATGGTCGTATCGCGCATGGCGCACATCGACTGCCTCCAGTCCCATCAAACGTATGGCTGAGGTGAGATGTGCCAGAAAAGGACCCATTTTTCGGAGTGAGGGCGGGGCGACTTGCGCGCGTCGGTCACCCCACCTCCGCGTCCAAAAGCCATTAGGGGCATGCCGATTTAGCCATGTTAAGAAAAAACCGAAGGTCTTCTCACCGAACTCCTTCTCTGGTGCTCGTGCGCCTCGGTCCGACACGCCCGACGCGACTTTGGACCGGACTCCGTAATGCCTTCAACAAAGTTCCATACGCCCCTCCCGATGCGTTTATCCAAGACCGCCGACCCCCTGTGGCATGGCCTTGGCGGCAGACGAACCTTCGTTGCACATGGACGGCGGGAGTCCGTGTTCGGGCCCCGAACAAGGGACGACCCCCACGTCGCCTCCTGAAGCGTCCGCGGTCGGACCAGGGGCTGGAGTCGTCATCGGGCGGCGAGACGTAGTCGTGTTCGGTCTTCGTCAGCTTGGTCAGGATCGCTTGCCGGTCGGGCCTGAAGACCATGACCGTCTGCCCATGCCCGTCCGGCTCGTCATCGGCTGATGGGATGTCGAGCGCTTTGCCTGATCGCCGATCAAGCCCATCGTGACCGCCGCTGGCGGTAATGCCTCTTGCCTCGTCTCCTTGAAGAACCACCCCCTAGTCCGTCCGATTGCGTCGCCCAGCGATTCCGAGGCGATGCCCCCGGACCAATCCTGGCGTGATATGGGAGGGACATTTCGACGATCTAGCCCAGCATGACCAGAGCACCGTCCCCTCTGCCCATCGCCCCGGATCAACGCTAATGCGTTTGGAGGCGTTCCGCCCACCTTCCAATGGTGCGACCAAGGCAAGTTCCGCCGTGGTACGGATGAAGGAAGTAATTCCACGAGGTCGGCGCCACCTGGAATGCCAGGCTGCCTGGGCGCTGCCGTGCTCGGTTGGACTGTATGGACTGGGGGCGGAGTTCTCTCCCCGGAAACATAAGAGCTTTTTCCGAATTCCCCGGGATCCGGTTCCATCCAGGAGCCTCTCCTCGGTGGACGCGGTCGCCATTCCTTCTTTGACGAGACTTCGGACTCCTGTTCCTGCCGGCATCTTCTCACACGGCATCATGCCCCTGAGGGCAGCCGACTTGACGTCCCCTGACCCTTGCGATTCTCGGAGCCGGCGCAACCCGGAAGGAGGAAAACATCCATCCGAACCACTTTCCCGCTTTCGGGGAT
This sequence comes from uncultured Planctomycetaceae bacterium, assembly GCA_964615095.1. Lineage (GTDB taxonomy): Bacteria > Planctomycetota > Planctomycetia > Pirellulales > Thermoguttaceae > JANXQG01. The sequence continues at coordinate 14,816 of CAZTPX010000148.1, forward strand.
ATCCTGCGTGAAAGACACCGCCGTTCGTCTCTCGGTGAATATGGACATGGCAAGTTTTGCGCGCGAAACTTGGGGACACGACCATGCCTCGGTTATGTGACCAGGGCGCAAAAGCTAGACGCGTCTGGACGCATTGGTGGGGGCGACCAACGCGGGTAAGCCCAAGATGGGCGCCCGGAAGAGGGTGGGGTCTTGACGTATCCGAAAGGAAGAGGGAGAAGTCGTCGCAACGCTTCCACTCGGGGCGGCAACTCGAACGAGGGCGCTCACCGTCGGCGCGTCTTACGGCGTGCCGTGGAACGCTTTGTTGGCGCACTCGACGATTCCGCGTCTACTCTGCGTTCTCGGAGGTAATTTGGCAGGAGCTTCGCCAATTTCTGAAAACCGTCCACATTGTCCTTGTATTCAAGCGTCCTGTATCCACGGAAGTCGAACGGAAGTTGCGCGATATCCTGTGTCAACAAAATGGCACTCTTACCCACGGTGTGTGCAATGCCGACCTCGTACATCACATTTGAGTTAAGGTCTGTGATATCAGCAACGATCACACTCGCTTCGAAGATGGAACTCCAGATGTCTTCAAGAATGTTGTGCCCTAACAGACTATCAGCGCGCGTACAGTCAAATCCTTCTTTGGCCGCTATAGTCTGCAAGTGCTGCCAAACCCTATCAGCCCAAATCGTCGAAAATGGCATCAGAACGAAACATGAGTTGGCGCGTCTCTTGAACGAACGGGCTGCGAAAACCGGTGTAACGACGAGTGCATTCAGGGGAATCGCTGGCGCTGGCGATCTGCCGGCAGACGCTCGCAGCACCGATCGCACGCGAGCGACAAGGATTTTTGGACTGAAAGGCTTCGTGACATAGTCGACTGCGCCCAGATCCAAGCCCGTAATGACGTCAGATTCCTCAGCTCTTGCAGACAGAATTACGACAGGAATCTCTTTGTATGCCTCCGTTGCCTTGACAATTCTCAAGAACTCAAGCCCGTCCATACCGGGCAGCATGAGGTCCAGCAAGATCAGATCGTAGGTCCGGTGTTTTATCGCTTCGAGCCCCTCTTCTGCCGTTCCAACGGCTAGGCAAGACGTAGTTTGCCTCGCAAGGTGGTATGTGACAAGCTCCCGAATATCCTCTTCGTCTTCAATATACAGGATAGACTCATGCGCCACGGCTAGGTATCTCTTTTCGGCCCACGAAAGATGGCACGCGGCCGCCGCCGAGTGGCAAATTCCGGTGCTTGCGTGCCCGAACGGTCGTTCGGGTTCCGCGTGCTGCCATTGTACCGCGTGCAGCGCACCAGCGAAAGCCACCCCGACGCGACTTGGACCAGGCTCCGTAATGTCCACAAGTCAAGTTCCATACGCGCCTCCCGACGCGTATATCCATGACCGCCGACCGCCTGTGGCATGGTCTTGGCGGCAGACGAATCTTCGTTGTGCCTGGACGGCGGGAGTCCCCGTTCTGAATCCGAACAGGGGACGCCTCCCGCGTCGCCTCCTGATGCGTCCGTGGTCGGATCATGGGCTGGAGTCGTCGAGCCGACCAGGGACGCATTGGGAGGCGTGGGAGAGGTCGATCGCCGGGGACACCGCGTTTAGCCAAAGAATTTGCTAAGCTGGGGTTCCTCTCCACCTGCCTCGTCTCGATCTGGTCGTCGGCTCGTGCCTGGGCGACGTTCCTGACGCCGGGGGACATCTGGCGCATGGCCCAAACGAAGAAGTTCTTCGACCGCCGGCTGTTCCACAGGCGGGGCGGTCGCGGCGACGCGAAAATTGCCGGGGCTATATCGCCGACATATCGGGTCTGCGGCTCGAAAAAGGTCCGGCGCACCGCACGGTAGAGGAAGTTCTCCGGGCAGGCGTTTTGGGCCGTTCCCGGTACCCGGTTTGTTGGGGAAAAATGGCGCTGTAGGTCGGATGTTGAAGGGGAATTGCTCAACGGCGGCTGTGGCTGCTTGGATCAAGGTGACAGCGTGTCGCCTTGATCGTGAAAGATGTCTGTCGGTTTTCGTGTGCCGGAATCCAACTTTGTCTTGACCGGCCTGCATCTTTCGTGATGCCAGTTTGAGAGTGACAATCGCTGAGCAGGGCAAACGGCTCGTCGCAGTGTTTCGCGGCTTGATTCAACTTTATCTTCTGGTATACTTGGTCCGGTGATCGGGAGTTAAGTCTCGCATCAGCCAGCCAATGTCGTTGTCTGAGGCACATCCTAACCTAATCCTCGCGGAGGCTCCATGGCTCTTGCCAAGATCATTGCGAAGAATTTGAACCCCATCGGTGGCCCATTCCTCGCCGCCCCGTTGGGCGGCGGCCCAGCTTGCCAAATTCCCGGTTTCCATGTCCCCCTCCAAGAGCAAACAAACTGGTGCTGGGCCGGGGTGGCGGTCGGTGTCGCAGCCCGATATGGTGCAGTGTGGCAACAGTGTAACTTAGCCGGTCTGGAACTCGGCCAACAGTGTTGCCCGGCGGGAACCAACCCTGGTGCTTGCAACGTGCCGTACTACCTCGATCGCGCACTTGCTCGGGTTGGACACTTTCGGACGATGATAGCTGGCGCAGCCCCATTCACCCCCCAAGTTACCGCCGAGATCAATGCGAGCCGACCGGTCGGGGTGCGGATCGGGTGGTCGGGAGGTGGTGGGCACTTCGTCGCAATTGCCGGGTATTCGACAAACGGCGGGCAATTCGTCGATGTGGAAGATCCTTGGTACTCGGCCTCGACGGTGACCTATGCAGTTCTTCAGAGTGCCTACAAAGGTACTGGGACTTGGACTCACACTTACTGGACTAACTAGGAGAGAAAACAATGGCCGTCAAGTTCGTCGAGGAGCCAGCTGGATGTCGGGTCGCGTTGGAGAGGGGCCTCAAGGCGCTGGGAGCTGGCCCCACCCCAGCGTCACTGGGCCACCTTGCCGCAGCCGCACACGCTGAAGCTCCTCCCCCCTTACCAGTGTTCGTCTTACCGCTCAATGACCTGGCGGCCGGGAACACACCGAACGGCGGATCCCCGGTTGCCTGGGAGTACTTGCTAGTGGCGGGTGGCCAGGCGGTTCGAACGGCCGAGGTTCATCCTGACGTGGCCGACCCACAGAACATCTTCACATTTGCGGCCATTTCGGCAGGCGCGGCGGCTGGGATCGCGCAGGCGATCGAAGTAGCGGAGGCGGATCCCAAGATTGCCGCTGGCCGATACGAGATGAGGCTGGTGCGGGCGGTTGCCCTTTATGTCACGGCGCTGTGGTTGAAAGATCTGACGGACGCTACGGATTGGTATGTGGTGATCCCGCCGGCACCGGAGGGACTCCGAGTACACATAATTATTTCTGCTCCCGACTTTTTCAAGCTCCTTCAGACGATGGCGGCGGAGAAGGTACGGATTAGACCTGAGAGGCCAGAGTCGCCATCGAACTGAACGAACTGTTCTGTGGGACGATCTCGACACCTCGGGCAGCCGCCTCGAGGCAGATGTGGGCGACCGTTTCCAGGGCAATCTCGTCGGGCATCGATGGCAGTCCGACAGAGCCCATGCCGAGCTGGACGCAGTTCAGCCCGCAAGGCGCGAAACCGTGTGCCCGACCCGTCCGCCGTGCCTTCACTGGTCATGTCGAAGATCGGTCGCGGCGGCGACGATCCCGACCCCGGACGGGAAGTCATCCGTTCCTGGCCGTGTTCAGAACCCGAACGCGAGGCGGCGTCGTCATGCAGGCGAACGGCGGTGCAACCGGTTGCCACGATTGCTAGCAGTGCTGTTTTCACTCGGACTCGTTCACTGGGACTCGGTTCGGTGAGGAGTGGGGGTTCAGGGGCAGTACCATTACTCGGACTCCCTAGGGAGAGTCCGAGTAATAGTGTGGATACTCGGACTCGCAAATCGGACGAGTCTGAGTGGACAAGTCCGAGTGGGATTCAAGCCAAGCAAAAACCTGGATAGTTCCGCCTCTCCCGCTTCACCTGACACTCGACGATCCGACCCGAATCGAGCAGTTTCTGGAGGATCGGTTTCCACGCCTTGTCGTTGCAGCCGACATGCTCCTTGATCTCTGACGCCGTCTCTCCGTCAGGCTTGGTCCCAAGGAACTGGTCGACCCTCTCCAAGCGTCCTGCCTCGGTCTCTTGCGCGTGCGCCTGTTTCATCTCGATCTTGGCGATCTTGTCGTCGGCTTGCGCCTGCACGATATACTTGACGCTCACCTGCCACTTGGTCCTGAGTCCCGCGTCGGACAGGTCGCCCTCGTCAATGTCCACGGCGAGCTGGTCCGCCTGCCCGAGAGTACCGCCTGCGGTCAGGTACAGGGAATGCTTGCCGTCGTGCATGTAGGGCGACCGGCGGGACAACAGTAGCCGCTGCCTTGCCCATTCGGCGAGTCCCGACTGGGACAGCTCGCCCAGTTCCGCCGGGGAGAAATTGTTGGAGTCCGTCCATTTCCCGAAGTGGTGGACGAGCCCCACGAGGCAGCCGGTCTTCTGTCCCACTTCGGAAAGCGGCTGGAGCGCGGCACCCATGACGAAGACGTTGCCCGCCTTGCTCGCCGTGTTCGAGTCCAGCAGGCAGAGGTAGACGGGGTCGACGAAGATCGCCTTGTAGTTCCGTTCCTGAATCAGCCCCGCCATGACGTCCAGATCCTTCCGCGAGTACAACGGGGGTAGGCTGAAGTGCCAGTCCAGGGCGCAGTCGCTCGGTGTGATGCCTCGCGCCTGGCATATCCGCCGAATGCCGTTTTGGAGGGCGAGCCTGCCTGATTCCCCGCTCCAGATGCCGACATTGACCCGCTTGCACTGCCACTTGCCCAGGAACTTGGTCCCCGAGGACATGGACACCATGAGGTCGACCATGATCAGGGTCTTGAGGGTCTTGAACCGCCCGCCGATGACGGTCGGCATGGCGGCCAAAAGCTGATCCACGAGGTATTCCACCGGGATGTCCTCGGCATCCGGGTTGGCAGCCGAGATGCCGATCGCCCATGCAGGCAGGTTCTGCTGTTGCTGTTCCTTTGCCGTTTCCCGACCGGACTCTGCCGTTGCCTTCCTGTTCTGGGACGGCTTGGGCGTGGTCTCCGGGGCGACCTGCTTCTCGGCCCTCCACCTTTCGACTTCCGCCTCGATCTCCGCGTCCAGTTCGTGTCCCGTGAGCCAGACCTTGTCACCCCGCTCGCCGCTATATGCCTCGCCCTCAGCCCACCTCACCAGGTCTCTGATGTCCTTCTCGCTCCAGGGGTAGTAGCCACCGTACTGGTCGACCTGGTCCGTTCTCTCGCCCCATTCCGTCAGCACCTCGACGGCGGTCTCACCGTCCAGGGCGAACCCGTGGACGACGAACATGGTCAGGCGGCATGCCTGTTGCCGTGCCGTATTCCGGCCGCTCTGGGTGCCGGGGACCTTGGCGATGTAGCGTCGCGCCTGGGCGGTTGCCTCGTCCTGGTCGGGCGGGACGGGCTGGGCATCCGTGTCGGTCGGCGCAGGCGACGGGGCGACCAGGACGAACTCCCGTGCCCTGCGGGGGAAGACCGATATGTCCGTCGCCTGCCAGTCCAGCAAATGCCGGACGGCATCCTCGCCTTCCAGCCACTTCTCGCCGTCGAAGAACCTGCTCCAGTGGTCGCGCTTGTGGTGCTTGCCCGGCAGGCGCATCTGGTTGCCGTACCTGCGGGTCTCGTTCAGGTCGGGCTGCTTGGGGAACGCCTCAGCGTGGATGCCGGCAGGGCAGTGACGCACGAGCCAGTTGGCGACCGACTGGGCGACCGGACCCGGGACGCGCTCGTCGAACCGCAGCCAGACGTGGTAGCCACCCGACCCGTTGGAGTCCTCCATGAGCGGCTTCGCCCCCATCCGTGTCAGCCTGCGGCAGAGGATGCAGGCATACTGCCAGTTCGCCTCCGGGTCGCCAGGATCGCCGTCGTGGTGGTCGATGTCCCAGCCGACGTAGAGGCACCTGCTGTCCCGCCCCAGCGTGTACATGCCGATGGTTGTCGTACCGTGGAAGTGGTTCTGGAAGACGTCCTCGGTGAGGTCCGTGTGGACGCATCGCCAGTCGTTGACCTCCTTGACCCATGCGGGATAGGCGTTGTCACGGGCGTACAGGCTCTGGCACGCCCACTTGGTCAGTGCCGGGGTATGGATCGCCCAAGCCTCCCTGATCTTCCCTTGCTTTTCTTGTTCCGTCTTGACTACTATATCAATAGAAGGTGCGTCTCACAAAAAGTGCCTTTCGTTTCGAGCCTTGAGCCAGTCGGTTACACCCCGGCTGGCTCGTTGGCTTTCCGGGGTCAATTCTTCTGGGCGCCCCCGTGCCTGCTTTGTTGCTTGTAGGCCGCGACTGGTCTCTCCTTGTGGTCGAGTTCCAGCAGCGTCCATCCCCGCTCGTATGCCTCCTGCAACAGGTTGTCCCGCTGCCCCATGGACATCGTGATGAAGCAACGCCCTGTTCCAGGCTTGCACAGGGACGCCAATGCGCTGGCGAGCGGCACCTTGTTCAGTTCGGTTCTTCGCATGGTCGTGCCTCCTGCTTGAACATGAACTTCTTCCGCATCTCCCACCACTCGACGATCTGTTGCGCCTCGTCGGCCGTGTAGTAGTAGCAGTTGCCGATGCGATGCGGGCGGGGGATCCTCCCGATGCGGCAGTAGTAGGACAGGGTCTCCTTGGCCATGCCCAGCATTCCCGCCATCTCGGCGTGGCTGACGGGCAGGTTCGGGTCTCGTGGCTTCGTCATGGTCTTTCCTCCTTGTCTTAGAGTAGTAACCACACTCTACGAAAACCCCGCCTTGCAAGTCAAATGTCTTTAAGATGTGGCAGGGAACCGCCAGAGTCGATCAAAAAAGACGAGGAGTGCCAGGCGAGCGAGAAGCGGACGTCGCGAAAACACTTGACGTGTTCCACCGAAGAATGGTAGGACTGGATTAGCCGACAGGTCGGAGCCGCTGTCAGCACACAATATCGGGAAGGGAGGGGACTGATGCAAATCGCTATCGGGGACTACAAGGGAATGACCGTCGAGGAGCTTGTCGAACGGGATCCTGGCTATGCCGAATGGTTCTGGCAGCATGCCGAAGGGGTGCCGATGAAGCTGCGCCAGGAAGTCCGGGTGCTGCTGGCGGAGACCCGGCTCGCCCGCCTGTCGGACCAGTACGATCGGCTGTTGGCGAAGAGCGAGGCAATAAAACGGCAGCACGCTGAAACCAGGATTCGGGTTCCGCCCGTCGAGGAGATCAATGCCGAAAAGGTCAGGGCGGACGGGCTTCAACGGGAACTGGCCGCGGTGCTTCAAGTGTTTGCCGACAAGGACCGGGAAATGGACACGATCAAGGAAGCCTTCAAGAAACTTCGGGCCGAGTACGCCGGCATCGTATGCCCGCCCAGCGGCGGTTCGGGGTCGTCATCGACTGCCGGATCCTAGTCGTCCTTGGTCTCGATTGCCACTCGTGGCCACGTCGGTCAGCTTGGAGATCGACACCAGGATCATGTGACTCGTGAAGGCGAAGTACTTCCGGAACGAGAGGGGTGGTTGAGGCGGCCAGATTGGAGATCGACAGCGGGAGTTCGCCGCTCGTGGGCGAGAAGTACTTCCTGGAAATCGTCAGGACGACGAGGACATCACCTTCGCCACATCCTCCACCTCGACGCCATGCGGATGCAGCTCATCGGTAAGGTTGTATCGGAGAGGGTGGCACCTCAACCCATCTTGCAAAACCATAAACAGATTAATTGGGCAGCGCCACTTAGCCGAAAAACCGCAAGCTGTTGTGCCGCTAGCAATGCTGTCAATACAAGAGGTTGTGTATTTTCCGCTAAGTGGCGCTGCCTAATTAAATATTGAGGAATCCTCTGGGATCTGGTTCCATCCGACCCCCTTCCCACCATGCACGCGGTTCGCTTCTTTTTATTCACGAACATGACTAGATAAAGTCATGCCAAGCTTCTATCTCATGTCCCTCTTCCAAAAGCAGAAAGACAAGTACGAGGAACGCTACGCCAAGGCCCGCAACGAGCTAGAAGACTTTCTAAAGTCCGTCGAATCGCAGGTCGGTGGGCAGGTCGCGAAGGTCTTCCGGGCGTATGTCGCTGAAATCCCCTGGGGTTTCCGCCTCAAGGGCGAAGGACTGCCGGACATCCCTGTCGAAGGACAGACGCTCCTCGACGAATTCCTGCGCCTGAACCGCCAGGAAGCGGTGGTCATGTGGAAGATCCGCCACAGCGCGTTCTCGTTCTATGAGCCATTGACACCACCGTATGTCTTCTGGTGCTACGGGCTGACTTGGGACGACCTCTCGCTAATGGAGGAGGACGGCAAGTTGCCGCTGAGGCATGTCGCCGAGCTGCTGGAAATGCTGGTCGACGGACAGCCCGCAGTCTCGTGCGACGACGACTGGGAAAGAACTTTCCGGCGAAAGCGGAGGCATCTCGTGTGGCTCTTCCGGACGGCGGTTCGTCTGGGGGAGGATCTGGCGTGGTGGATATGAGGGGTTGGCGGTGGCTCTCGAATGCCAAACGACGCCCTATTTTCTGTAGCCCAGTTCCTTGTACAAGTTCTTGGAACTCTTGAGAGACCGCTCGGAGCCAGTCGTTTCCAGCCAGTGAGATTTCAAGAGGTCATTCACCTGAATCCGACAGTCGCCCCAGCCCTGTGCCCGGAACATGGGCTGCGGCTCCCAGTCGCAGATGAAATAGCAGAACGCCTTGACGTTGTACTCGTCCATGAAGCCGAAGCATGGCGCGAACCGCTTGTCCCACGATTCCTTCCCCTTGCCCCTCGCCAGACTGAAGGGCGTGGACTCGGCGATCATCAAGGGCTTTCCTCGCAGCCAGGTATATTCGGCGACCGGGGCCAGTTGCTAGATCGGCTGGGCAAAGAGACACGGCGATTCAGTCGACATAGTTGTCCCCGGATATCAGTTAACATTCGTATCATCTCAGGGTTCCACCAACCACGCCGAATTCTGATCGTAGTGAAGGTACAGCCGACGGCCAGCGAGGATGCCCCCGCCAAGGCCGAGAAGCGAGTTGCCGAGCCTATTGTTGTCTTCGGCGAACTTGGCGACGATGGAGATCGGTCCAATGCAGCGGCTCTCCAGGTCGCGGAGGCGGACCTCAACAATACCCAACCGACAACGGATCTCGCCGCCGGTCAATCCACGGATCTTTGTCAACCAATCTGGCAGCGCGCCCCCCGGACTAGCCAGCCAGTAGATAGAATTATAAAATAGTTCCCAAACGCCCCTCGGGAAAACGGCAGGGCTAGCGCGCACTCTGCGTAATTCTGGCAAAATAGGTAGAGTTGCGCTT
>CAZTPX010000149.1:0-24050 GCA_964615095.1 uncultured Planctomycetaceae bacterium
AAATAGCGGCGAGCCTCGCCGCGTATTATGTGGGTATAAAGCGCGCTGAAGAAGATGCGCGCTGTCGTGACAGATTACAAATCTGTCCTATCGGTATTGTGATTCCTGCGGCTTGCCAAAGTTTGCGCCGCGCGCAAATAGCGGCGAGCCTCGCCGCGTATTATGTGGGTATAAAGCGCGCTGAAGAAGACGCGCGATTGTTCTTAGACAGTTTGACCGGCCCTCGGCGTAGCGAACTGGGGCCATTAGTAGTGCGCGGGCGCCGACCTGCCAGGTCGGCGTCTGCGCTGGTGGCTGCGTTCCCTTCGCCGTCCTACTGGACCACGTATGTGAACGCTGGTCCCGCGCCGGGTGGGGCGGTGAACGACGTGATCACGACCTGCGGGGTGGATTTGCCGGCGAACATGTCGTCCACCACCGTGCCGCAGCCGGCCGTTGCCGGTCTGCCAACGAATCCGGTATTCCCCTTGTTCGGCACGCCCACGCTGCCGGGCTCGGTGTCGCGACTGCTCACGGGGTACACCCAGAGCACCAGCAACACGAACACACAGGTGAATTCGCTGGTGGCCTTGGCGTCGTGGCCTGGGGCGGAGGACGTGGTGTGGGGGATGGCCTTTGAGGGCCAGGCCGCGGCGGCGGCGACCACTGGCGTGGCCGCCTATTTGGGCAATGCCGCGCCGCAGACGGGCTTGGCGCAAAGGAACGTCTCCGGCTCTTCGGCAGCCTTCAGCGCCGAGAAGATCCGCGGCGCCGACGCCGTCTTCGGTTCCTACAACGTGTCCCCCGCCTTCCCCGTCACCGAAGCGGGGAACGTGGTGGATTATGGGCTAAAGGGCGTGGGGGTAGGGGCGAATGCGGCGGGCGCGACCGGTATAGCTGGCGCGACCGGTGCGGCGGGCGCCGTTGGCGCGCTCGGCACGATGCCCGCGACCCGATCGGCCTCGCAGGTAGCGACGGAGTATGTCAGGGAACTAATCGAAGACGCCCTGGCGGCGTCGGACAATTCGTCCTCGATGCATGCCGGGGGATACAACACGCCAGTCGACTGGCGGGAAAAGGTGTCAGGCCGGGAAAAGGTGTCACCTTTTCCCGGCCTGGGCTTGTATCGGCCCGCGGTTGCGGGTCGCGAAGTACTCCAGGTGCCTGAGCGCCGTCCGGTAGCGGCGGATCGTGGCCACGGACGACCGCAGGACGTGCTCGTGGTGATCGAGAAATTGCTGGGAGAGTTCCCCCACAGTGAGCGGCTGGAACGAGAACATCGTCGGCGCCGCGGTGGCCAACTGGGCATTGACCTGGGCGGCGATCGCCGCGGCCGTTTCTTCGTCCGGCCCGGTGCGGCGGCGAATCTGCCGCTCGCCGTCGAGATAGTAGACCCACCAGCTTCCGTGGTGGAAAAAGCAGGAGACCTTGCCGACCCGCTTTCGCAGCGGGCGGCGCTTGCGCTTTGCTGCCACGTGCAACCTCCTGGTACACAATTTGTGCACCAATTGTGCACCAAAGGGGCCTTTTGGCAGCGAATAAAAAACGCTAAGCTGTTCCTGTTAAACAACTTATCGCGATAGACAGAAAACCAAAGCGGAGAGGGAGGGATTCGAACCCTCGGACCCCCTTATAGGAAGTCACGGATTTAGCAAACCCGCGCATTCGACCACTCTGCCACCTCTCCAAGTCCTTATGGCGTAATGATTTCAGATTCTTTATGATACCCATGCATCGGCAACGCGCTCACTGCTTGCGCAAACGACATCTGCTGTGCCTTAGCCCGGCGAACGTAAAAGATCCTGATCTTATGCCAAAGAACGATATAGAAAAGGATAGCACAAAGACCGGCGGCCACAAGCCCCCCAGGCCGGAAAAGCCCACGCCCAAGTTCCCCCTGTTCCCCCCAACAGAGCGGCCAGTTGGCGAAAGCACTTTGGCACGGGCTCACGGTATCATCCAGGTGAGCCAATAGGCTTGGGCCAGGGTCAGCAGTCCCACGAGTAGGGCCAGGATCAGGCTGTGGATGAAAATGAAGCGGAGGATCTTGCCCTCGCCGCCGGACTGCCCGGTGGCCGCCGCCGCCACGACGATGGTTTGCGCGCCGATCATCTTGCCCATCACGCCACCCGTGCTGTTGCTGGCCACGATCAGCGTGGAATTGAGATGCAACTGTTCGGCGGTGATCCGCTGCAGGCTACCGAAGAGGGCGTTGCACGAGGTATCGGAACCGGTCACAGCCACGCCCACCCAGCCGAGCATGGCGGCAAACAACGGGTACAACCAGCCGGTACGAGTGAATGCCAGCCCCATGGTCGCGTCGGCGCCGCTGTAGCGCGTGACGTAGGCCAAGGCCAGCATGCAGGCGATCGTGACCAGTGCCCAACGAATCCGCACGACCGTGGCGATGAATTCCGCGACGAAGGCCCGTGGGCCGATCCGCAACCAGATGGCCGCCAAGATCGCGGCTAGAAAAATCCCCGTTCCGGGCGTGGAGAGCCAGTTGAAGTCGTAGACGGCCTTCTCCGCTTTCTTGGCGTGGTTGGAATCCGGCGGGACCACAACCACGGGGCTTGTACGATAGACAAGCCCGTCCAGGTTCGGCACGGGAACCGACATCTTGGAAATGCCGTGCAGCGCATTATGGCTTTCGTCGAGGTTCACGCCGTCAAGAATCTTCTGACAGCTCCCCCAAGCAATGACGACGAGAGCCAGCAGAACCCATGGGGCCCAGGCATAGGCGACTGCGGCGGGTGAAAGGCCGGCAGGCTGCGCGGCCGATTGGCCCCGACTGTCATTGGACGAGACGGGCGAAGTTGCAGGTTCGCCGGGGAATCGCCAGACGTCCTTTGGCCGCCAGAACCGCATGAAGACGACCATCGCCCCTAGCGATCCAAACCCGCTGACGATGCCCACGACCATAAGACCGCGATTATTTGCAATCAAGAACTGCAACAAGCCGTAACTGCCGCCGCAGACCAGGATCGCTTGCCAACAGGCCTTGATGCCCTTCCAACCGGACATGATGCCCACCATCCAGGCCGGAATCAGCACGGCGAACAGCGGAAGCTGTCGGCCAGCCATCTGCGCAAGCGCCATTTTGTCGATGCCGGAAACGTCGGCGAGCGCGATAATGGGTATGCCTAGCGAGCCGAAGGCAACCGGTGCCGTGTTGGCCAACAGGGTCAGTACTGCTGCATAGAATGGCGGGAAACCCACGCCGATCAGCAGCGCTGCCGAGATCGCTACCGGCGCGCCGAACCCGGCCACCCCTTCCAACAACGTGCCGAAGCAGAAGGCGATCAGCAGGGCCTGCATCCGCCGGTCCGGCGAAATGGTCGTCACCCAACGTTTCACAATGTCGAACTGCCCGGAGCGGATCGTCAACTGGAAAAAGAAGACGGCCGACAGGATGATCCAGCCGATGGGCATCAGGCCGAAACATCCCCCGTAACAGGCGGCCATGGCTACCGCCGAGAACGGCATCTTGAAGGCCGCGAGCGAAACTACGACGGCTGTGGTCAGCCCTGCTGCCGCCGCGCGGACCGCCGACATTCCGACCAGCAAGAGCCCCAGCAGCACGAAGCTGGGCACGGCCGCCAGCAACGAGGAGAGCATCGGCTGACCGAGCGGATCGTAGTTTTGCACCCATTCCATGCGATTGCGGGACTAGTATCGCCCCACCCCTACGCAAGAGAGCGAGTTGCAACATTGTGGCCGCGCGATGGGCAGGCAGAGACACGGCAGCGGCTTGCAACAGTAGGGAACGCAGATGCCGTCGCAAGGCATGCATGGCGGGCAGGGCAGCGTCTTGGGACAGTAACACACGCAAATGCCGTCGCAGGGCATGCATGGTGGGCAGGGCAGAGTCTTGGGACAGTAGCACACGCCTGTGCAAATGGCTGTCGTGCAAGGACTTAGTGCGCCGGGACCGGTTGTGGCCACCGGCTCGAGGGCCTTGGCCATGCCGGCCAGGATGAATACGGCAAACACCGCGGCAGATAGTTTCCAAGTTCTCACGATCCGGCCTCCCGTGGCTTGCGTGGATGAATGACCCTTGTTGTTTTCGGAACAATCGTTGCGAAGCGAAGAGCAAACCGGCTCGCGGCCGCAGATCCGGCAGCGACGGCAGGATCGGCATTATCGGCAAAAGCCGTAACTCGAGATACTTCATGGCATACTAGGCATTGGCGTATGGTTTGCAATCAGTAACGTATTGGTCCAGCCTGCTGATTTTCTCACTGCGGCTTTGCCTTTCCCACCGGGCATCGTTGGTCCGGCACATCCGATCGCCCGTTGCTCATCGCGCGGCCAATCGCCAGTGCCGCAGTGGCCCACGACGTGGCCACCAGCGGGTCGTCCTCTTTAGCGTCGGTGAAACGGTTGACCCAAGAGCCATCGGCGCGCTGTCGCGCGAGCAGCTCACGGGCGAACGCCTCCGACCAGTCGACCGGCCCGTCGCGGGTTTGACAGCGCCGGAGGTCAAGGGCCAGAAAGGCGTGCGAGGCGGCCCATGCCCAGTAGTACCACGTGGCGTCCTGAAGCACATCCCTGTCGGCCGCGAATGCGCCCGGGTTGTGGGCCGCCGAAAAGTTCCGCGTGAGCCAGTTCCGCGCCGCAACCACCCGCGGATGGTCTGCACCAAGCCCGCAGCGCAGGAGCGCCCGAACGCCGTCGGCGGTCATCGTACCGTAGGAATGGAAACGCGAGTGCCCGAAGCGGTCGCTGCCCGCCGTCCCCGCCTTGTTCTGCGCCGCGTCGCCGGGAATGAAGAAGAAGCCGCCGTCGTCGAATTTCGGATCGCTGGCCGCGGCATCGTCGCTGAAGTTCTGACAGCGTTTCACGAAGGCCAGCGCTTGGGCATAAGCCGGGTCGCCGGGCGGGACCTGCGCCGACCGCAGCGCGGCCAGTGCAAACACCGTGGCCGCCAGGTTCGATTCATGCAGGAGTTCCTTGGCCCGTCCTGCGACGGGCTTGCGGGGCACGTCCAAGGCGTAGCCCCAACCGCCGTACTCCGCATCGGCCGGCTGCCAACCGAGCGACTCATTGAGTTGCCGGCCGCGGAGATAGGCCAGCCAGGCCTGCTGGGCGCGGACGTTTCGCGGACTCCGATTAACCAGCACCAACACGCGGCTGGCGGAAGCGGCCGTATAGACGGGGAAGAGCAACTCGCGGGCCTGCACCTTGAGCCGGCCGTCGTCGCCCGTGAAGGCAGCCAGGTAATTGGCCCCCTTGCTCAGGGCGGTTTGGCCCTCGGCGCCGGCCTGCGGCAGAAACAGCAAGGCGCTCATTACCAGCGGTGTGAGCGAGGGGCCGTCGCGCATCGCGCCGTAGGTCTCCGAGCGCCAGGCCCCGTCGGGCGACTGCTTGGAAACCAAATAGAGCGCAGCCTTCTGTAACGCGGCGTCGGCGCGGTGCGCCACGTCGCCGCCGGCGGGCGTCTCCGAGCCCAGGGCGCAAGCCAGCAAGAGGATTACAGTCGAGCACACAATCGCTTACCGCTTCTTTATCTTCTCGGAGATCGGCTGGGGCGAACGGTCGACCATCAAGACCAGCAGGGCCGACGACGTGCAGAACGTCCGGCCCGTGATGCAGTGATGGCCCGACCAACTGCCGTCGCTGTTCTGCACGCGGTTAAGGTTCTCGCTGATCGACTTGTCCCAGGTCTTCCAGGCGTCGCCGCCTTTGAGCAGTAGGCTTTCACCGATGTTCAGGTAGCTGAGGAACTCTTCGCCGCCGTTGGAACCAAAGCCGGAGATGAACCGCTTGTCGTCCAGGCGGGCGACGACGGCGCGCTCGGCGTCGGCCTGGTCCTTTTTGACGGCGTCGAAACGCGCGATCTTGCTCTGGGCCGCCTGGCGCGCGGCGGTGGTTGGGGCACTGGCGGCCTGCTGCCGGACCTGCGACTCTTGCATGGCGTTGGTCGTGGCATTCTGAGTGATATTGCTCAGATTGCCCGCCGCGCTGTAGAGTTCCACGCCCGCGGATCCCTCGCCGGAGAACTTGCCTGAGGCATGGTCGAAGGTCTTGCGGGCTTGAGTCTCGGCCTTTTCCCGCACCTTTTCATCGACTGCCACGCCGTTTTGCGCCGCCTTGTTGAGGCCCTTGACGGCCATGTTCTGTTGGATCGTGGTGGCCCAGCCTTGGCCGCCCCAGGTGCCGTCGGGCCGCTGGTTCTTCTGGATCTTGGCCAAGAGCTTGTCCAGAGCGGCGGCCACCCGCTTCTTGCCCGCCTCGTCCGGCATCTGGTCTTTGACCTCCGGCAAAACCACGGCAGCCGAGAAGGTGTCGATGAACGGTCCCAGCTTGCTTTGTACGCGGGTGCCACGTGTGGGTGTGACAAAGAGCGAGTCCTTGTTGGATTCCTCGATTTCGCCGCAGATGAACTCAACGGCATGCAGCACGTTCTGGGTGTACTCGCCTTGGACGGGTGTATTACCGGCGCGGATCAGGGCCAGGGTGGCCATGCAGGTATCGGCCACGCTAGGCACGTCTTTCATCTGGCTGCCACCGCCCATGTGGACCGACTCTTCGCCTTGTCCCCAGGCGCCGCGTTTCAATTGATGCTCGACGAGCCATTTCACCCCCCGTTTGACTTGTTCGGAAAGTGGTTTAGGGGTGACCGCCTGCGCTTGCTTTGCTTGGGATTTGTCTGCCGGAGCCGCCGGGTTTGCCGGCGCCTTTTCCTCGGCCGCCGCCACGACGGCCGCGGCCAGACTGCACATTACCGCTACAACACCAGAAAAAACCATTTGTTTGAACATAACTGCCTCATCCTTTCCTGACACACGTGTCACGTTTCGACCGGCCCGTATCTGCCCTCACGCTGAGTTAGACGACTGGCGAGCGGAAAGAGTTCCCCGCTGGGGTTCAGCGGGGTTACTTTTGAGAGAAGGACGAAGAAAGGTGGCTTCCAAGTAGTGGCGGCTCATGGTATTCTCATGAATATGCCACATCCTTACGATGCCAGCACGAAATACCTGCTTCAAACACGGCTTGCCGATTGGCTGCCATTGAGCGGCCGGACGACAACCGCAGAATTGCAGGTGATTGATGCCGATTTGGCCACCGTCACTGCGGCTGCGGATCGCGTGCTGAAGGTCTGCGAGGAACCGCCCTGGTTGCTGCACTTGGAGTTGCAAGCCAGCCGAGATCCGGATTTGCTTCCTAATCTGCCAGCTTATAATATACTACTGGAGCGGCGGCACGGCGCCCTGGTGCGAACCGTCGTCGTGTTGTTGCGCAAATCGGCCGACTGGCCCGAGTTGACGGGCACGCTCGAGCGGGGATTTCGCGGCGAGCAGCCCTACTTGGTTTTTCGCTACGAGGTCGTACGTGTCTGGCAGCTTTCGCCGGACATGTTCTTGAGCGGGGGTTTGGGCATTTTGCCCTTGGCTCCGCTTAGTGCCGTGGCGGAAGCGGAACTGCCCGGCGTGATTCGGCGGATGGACCAGCGGATTCGCGCCGAGGCAACGCCCGATGAGGCCGGAACGTTATGGACCGCCGCCGACGTACTGATGGGGCTGCGCTATCCGCGGCAATTGGTCGTTCAATTACTGCAAGGAGTACACGGGATGAAAGAATCGGTGACTTATCAAGCGATCGTTGAGGAGGGCGAGATCAAGGGTATGCTGCGCGCAAGACTAGACGACCTCCTTCGGCTTGGCCGGCGACGGTTCGGTGAACCCAACGCGGATGCCGAGGCAACGCTACGCGGCATCAATGACCCAGAACGACTTTCGCGGATGATTGACGTGTTGCTGGATGTTTCGAGTTGGGATGAACTGCTGGCAACGCCTTGATGAAAAGACACCACGGCGGGGCGAGATGATTACAGCTATTGATTCGTCGGTTTTTCCCGTCCCGAGGCAGAAGACACGCCGATCATTCAATGCCCCAGTCTCGCAGTTGCCGAATTGCAGACGGACCAAGCTCCTTATCTTCCAGTAGACGACGAAGGATCGCAACGGCGGGCTCAACTGGACCGAGTCGCTTTACGGCGGCGAGGCAATTGTAGCGAAGGTCCAATTCAGTATCGCGCGAGATAAGTCGTTCAGTAACAGCACGGCAGACGCGGTCTACATTCATGTATCCGGCAGCCGCAATTCCAGCCCATTGCTGCACGAGTTCGTCATCTCTCGACTCTAGTACGGACGCAATCGCCGAACCGAGTCCCCGATGCAGTTCATCGGACTTGGCCTCATGTAGTTCCAAGACCTTCAAGGCTTCGATCCTCGCCATGTCGTATTCGTTTCGGTTGGCAACCACCTTCCCGAAAAAACTGGCCACAGTTGCATCATCAAGGTTGTCCGCAAGGCGACCGATGATCCTAATCTTCGCCCCGACTTCTCCCTTCTGATCCGGCACAGCCTCTCGAAATTCGCGGAACACGTCGGCAAATTCACTGATCATCTCGTAATAGACTGCCATCCATCCGTCGAGGGTCACCGGCTTGTACACCCCTCGCTCAACGACAATACCGCCGTCGCCGTCGTCGATGTCGTAGGGGTCAAGAAGATGAGGGATTAAGCCAAGCCGCTCGGCCAGCGCCGCCGTGGCGAGCTCAAGATTCTTGAAATTGCCCTTCCTGAAGTTGTCTGTAAACGCCGTGTAGTCGAACTGCGGATCTTCCAGCAATTCTCCGAGGATATTCGATCCCGACAGCGGAGCCGCAACTGTAGTAACTTGTAGGTGCAAATCCGGATGACGGCCGGCCGACCGCGACTCCACTTGCCGCCCGTCCACGAAAATGCTGTACCCGACTTCCACTCCGGCATCATAGGAGAAGAGGTAAACCACTGGGCTAACGTTCCGCGACAGCTCCATCGCCAAGGGGTTCTGGCGAAACCACTCCCGGAATGGGCAGAGTCCGTCTCCCCACGAGGAAATTGGCAACCATCGATGGGCACCGAAAGGCCCAATGAAAATCATCTGCACGGAATAGTAGCCAAAACGACCGTATGCTGCCGGTTCCTCACGATGAACGATATCGTGCCCGAGTTGCCCAAGAGCCTCGGCAAGGATCTGGAGAAACTTTTCCCGTTCAACAGTCGGGACCAAGATGGTGTTGTAGCTCGCACCCATGATATACTCGGGGGTTGACAGTCGCTTCCTCCGTCTCTGAATCTAGTCTTTTGCGATTTGCCTACGAGTAGTAGGGGTCGTTCTCAATTCCCTCGAATTCGATGGAATTAAAAGACCGTGATGGCCGTTCGCCGTACCTCAATACTGGTCTTCTTGCTCTTCTTCGTGATGTTGATCCCATCCTTTGGGGCAAATGTCGCATTCCCATTCCGTTGCGCGGCGGACAATCAGGAAGATTGACGCTCATAGCACTGCGCAGTTTACTCGCGCCGCAGCGCCCCTGCAAGCAGGCGTAAGGCGGCGGATCGCCCACCCGCTTGACTTCGCAAGACCCGCCTTGCATAGTTAGGGTTCGCAGGAAGAACCCGGTCGATCTTGCGGGATTGACCCCCTAATAACGGAGACCCTTGAACCATGATCCACAACCAGTCGATATTTGCCGTGCGCCGCGCCTCGTCAGGCGTGACAATACTCTTGAGCCTGATCTGTTTCACCGCCAACGCAGGCGAGCCGATGCGGACGAGCCACCCGGCACCCGAGCGCACCAGGGGATGGAGTTGGACCCCGCGCAAAGACGCGGTCCAGCCGGACTGCGGCAAACGCAACCCCGTGTTCAACGTGGGCGAACCGGTGGTCTTCACGCTGGGTCCTTCGGCGGTGAGTTACGAGGTCCGCAACTACTGGGGCGAACTGGTCGATCAAGGCGCCGCAGCCCAGCGGATTACGCTGAAAGTGCGAAAGCCCGGCTGGTACAAGCTGTACGTCTACGGCAAGGAGATCGCCAAGCAGTGGGGCGACGTGGTGGGCGGAACCATGTTTGTCGTCTTCCGTCGCAACGCCAACTTCCCCGAACTGCCGCCCAAGGGCACGCCCGGCGGTGGCGTTACTGAGGATCAAGTCATGCGCGGCGTCAGCGGCATGGGTCCGCAGCGGCATTCGGTCAACGATGCCGACAAGCCCGAGGAGGCGATCCGCGAGTTGGAGAAGTCGATCGCCATCGACCGCCGCATGTATCTGCCCTACGATCCCGTGCGCAAGCGGGTCTTGATGATCGCCTTCCCCAACGGCACCAAGGGCAAGGAGACGGGCGTGCGCAAGATCGTCGAACACTTCAAGGACGTGGTCCGCTACTACGAGCCGCGCAACGAACCCAACGGCGGCAGCAACGGAAGAGACTTCGCCGAGAAGGAAATGAAGCCCTTCTAC
The DNA here is from genome assembly GCA_964615095.1 of uncultured Planctomycetaceae bacterium. Classification (GTDB taxonomy): domain Bacteria; phylum Planctomycetota; class Planctomycetia; order Pirellulales; family Thermoguttaceae; genus JANXQG01. The sequence goes on from CAZTPX010000149.1 coordinate 10,270, forward strand.
GAAACCGTCAAGAGCGTCGACCGGAACCTCAATGTGATGGGGCCGGGCACGGTGGCCATCAACCCCTGGCTGCTGCCCTTCATCGAGGACTTCCTCAAGGCCGGGGGAGCCAATTATATCGACGCCTTCTCCATGCACGTCTACAACGGCTTCAACGGCGACCTGGTCATGGGCCGCCGCTCGATGGACAACCTGCTGGCCCTGCTGAAGAAATACGGGGCCGACAAGAAAGAACTGTGGCAGACCGAGCAGGGTTATTTCGCCGCCATCTACGGCGCCTATCAACCCCGTCACCAAGGGCGCTGGACCATGCTGGAAATGATGGTCTTCGACCAGTACGGGTTGCCGCGCGAGCACAACCACCTCTGGTACGACAAGAGCCACGGCTTCTGGGACTTTCCCACCTGGTGGGAAAACGACGACGGAGGATTCAATCCAGCCTTGCCCCTGATGCGGGTCTTTGCCGAGGAGCAATTCGGCACGACCTTCGCCAAGGCCTACGATTTCGGCGAGCCGGGTAACCGTTTATATATCGGCAGCCTCTTCCAGTCGCCCGACGAGTCGAAACGCATGGCCATGTTCATGAGCGCCGGCAGTCCCGACGGCAAAGTGCCACTGAAGGTCACTGGCGGCGATAAGCTGCACGTGGTCTCGGCCTTCGGGGTCGAGGAGGACATTCCGGTCCGCGACGGCGGGGCCGTGCTGCCCGTACCCGAGCTGCCGGTCTACGTGGAACTGGCCAAGGGGCAAACGATTCGCGTTGTGCCGACCGATTGGGGTCGCAACTTGGCCCGCGACGAGGGCGTCACGGCCGCGGCCGCCAATCCGCCCGCGCCACCCAAGAACCGCAACGACGCCAACCAGAGGATCACGGCCGAAAAGAACTTGGTCTCGATGCTCATCAACGGCGAACAGGAGAACTGGTACTACGCACAGCGGCCCGGCCAAGCCCCGTGGATGGACAATGCGGCGACGTTTCCCACCTGGGTGGAAATCCGCTTGCCTGCCGCGACGGCGGTGGCTCGCGTGGTCGTCTATGCCACCCCGCCTTGGCAGAACCAGGGCACGCTGCTGGACTATGAGCTTCAGTACGAGCGCGACGGCCGCTGGGTGACGATCGAGCGCGTCAAGGAGCCTACCCGCACATTGTGCGTCTTCACGCCGCCGACGCGGACCAGCGTGGATAGTTTCTTCAGCGACCGCTGGATCTTCCAACACGAATTCCCGGCGGTGACCACGCAGAAGATCCGGTTATTGATCCACGATTGCACCTGGGGCGGCGGCGCGACCAAGGAAGAGACCGAGGCCGGTGGGCAGACAGGTGTTCACCAAGTGAGCCTCCGCGAGGTGGAGATCTACGGCAGGTAAGGACCCGCGAATCAATTAGTGCCATGTTGTAGGGGTGACTTTAGTCGCCCTCTTCGACAATGGGGCGACTAAAGTCACCCCTACGGCGTCAACTTCCGACAGTTATTGATTCGACGCCCCTTGCTTCAGGTGGCAGCTTGCCCCGCCGCATTTCTCAAGATACTGCTGGTGATACTCCTCCGCCTTCCAGAAGTTCTGGGCGGGCACGATCTGGGTGGCGATCTCCCGCTTGTATTTGCCGCTGGCGGCCAATGCCTGCTTGGCGGCCTCGGCTGCCGTCTTCTGCTGCGGCGTATGGTAGAAAATCGCGGAACGATACTGCGTTCCCACGTCGGGACCCTGGCGATTGACAGTCGTGGGGTCGTGGTTCTCCCAGAAGACCTTGAGGAGTTGTTCGTAAGAAACCGCCGCCGGGTCGTACTCCACTTCGACCGCCTCGGCGTGGCCGGTGCGGTCGGTGCAGACGTCCGCGTAGGTCGGGTTCTCAAGCTCTCCGCCCGTATAGCCGACAGTGGTCGCCTTCACGCCCTTGATCTGGCGGAAGGTGGCCTCGACGCCCCAAAAACAGCCTGCGGCAAACGTTGCCGTCTCAGTTCGCACTGATTTCTCTTGCTGCGGGTCGAGCTTCAAGGCGGCCGAATTGATGCAGTAGCGCAAACCGGTCGGCTGCGGGCCGTCGTCGAAGACGTGGCCCAAATGCGCCCCGCACTTGTTGCACACGACCTCCATCCGCTGTATGCCGTGGCTATCATCGGTGCTCTCGCCCACGGACTTGCGATCGATCGGCTCCCAGAAGCTTGGCCAGCCGGTGCCGGAGTCGAACTTGGCCTGAGAACTGAACAGCGGCGTGCCGCAACAAACGCAACGATACACGCCCGACTTGTGACAATCCCAGTAGTCGCCGCTGAAGGCCGGCTCGGTCCCCTTGCGGCGCGTGACGTTGAACTGCTGGGGCGTGAGTTTCTCCCGCCATTGTTCGTCGCTGGCCGTCAATTCATCTTCGCCCTTGAGGACCTCGCCCTGCCTAGGCCCGCACGCGTTTTTGCTACAACCTCCGCCCGCCGTGTCGGTTCTTGTCGCGCCGGGAAAGAGGCCGTACCGTGAGATCATTGTGAAGAATGCCATGCCGCCGAGTGCGGCGGCGCCGAAAAATAATGTCTTGGACATCGCCTGGATCCTTGTTGGTTGGGGATTATCCAATTATAGACGGTCCGGGGCGACAAAAACAACGCCGCGATGTGACATTGCGAGCGTGGCCAGTAGGTCCTTCCTGCCGGGAAGGACTATTGTGCGCCTTCCCAAGAGAAAGCCCGAAGTTTTCAGTAGCAAAGAGTGCAATAGTCCCTCTTGGCAAGAGGGGCCTACTGTGCGCCCTGTCGAGCAATGCGGAGCCTCTCACGCAGTCAAAGCACATTGGTCCCTCTCGGCAAGAGGGACCTACTCTGGCCCGATCGTCAGCGTCGTCCCTTCGAGGAGCGAATAGCGCCGCAGCACGTCGGCGACGTGACTGAGTTGGATCGAGGCGAACAGGTCGAGGTCCTCTTCCAGCGGCCGATACTCGCGGCGATAGAACCAGTCGCCGCCGACACTCGACATCCGCCGGCTGGGCAACTCGCTGGCGAGCACGAGTTGCGAACGCGCCTTGTTCTTGGCCTGCTGCAGTTCGGACTCCGTGATACCTTCGGCATGGGCCGCCTCGTAGATCTGCATCGCCCGCTGATAGACCTCGTCGGCATCTTCCGGGGCGCAGTGGATCTGGGTGTAGAAGACGCCTGCCCCCTGGTACTCGTAGTGGTTCAGGGCGGCGACCTCGGCAATGCCCGGATCGACCAACTCCCAAAAGAGCCGGCTGCCGGAATCGTCGCCCAGGACCATCGCCAGCACCTTGGCCGCATAGCGGTCGTCGTCGCGGGCCGCGGGACCGGGCGACATCCGCATCAGATACTGCTGCGTGGCCGACTCCCGCGCGAGCCGCTGAAACCCGTTCCGCGGCCGCGCCGGTTCCACGGCCCGGCCGCACTCGGTAGGTTCCCAGTCACCGCAGACCCGCCGGCAATCGGCAACCATGCGCTCGAAATCGACGCGGCCGGCCGCAGCCAGAATGATGTTGCCCGGGGCATAGCGGCGGCAGAAGTAATCGCGCATCGCCGCGACCGGCAGGGCGCCGACACTCGCCAGCGTGCCCAGCACGCTGCGTGCCAGGGGGTGATCGCCGAAGAAGGCCGCACGGCACTTGTCGTCCGCCCCGAACGGTGGCTGGTCCTCGACCATCTGGATCTCTTCCAGGATCACTTGCTTCTCGGTCTCGAAGTCGGACGGGCGGAGCGCAGGGCGAAGGATGTCGGCCAACAGCTCCGTCGCCCGGGTCTGATACTCCGGCAGCACCGGGGCGTAATAGACGGTCGTCTCCTCCGAGGTTTCGGCGTTGCAATGCGAACCGATCTCGTCCAACTCGCGGTTCACGTCGTCGGCCGAGCGGGTCGGCGTGCCCTTGAACGCCATGTGCTCCAGGAAATGGCTCACACCGGCGTTCTCATCGCTCTCGTCGCGGGAGCCGGCCTTGACAATAAACATCAGGGCTGTCGAGTAGGCCTCGGGATTGCACTCGGCGACAATCTCCAAGCCGTTGGGCAGCGCGTGCGTGAGAAATTCCATGTTGCGGTATGCTCTGGTTCTAAACGTTGACTTTCAGTTCATCCGGTCCCACGGTCACGATCGTGAAGGGGCCCGGCGGGTTCTGGGCCAGGTAGTCGTTGATGTCCTCGCAGGTCAGGCCATCCACGATTTGCTCCAATTCGTCGAGCGTACGGGCGCGGTCGATGTGATACCACTCGCGGGCGATCGACGAACTGCGGGAAAAGCTCGACTCCTGCTGCATGATCAGGTCGGTCTTGATGCGGGCCTTGAGGCGGCCCAACTCGCTGGCTTCGATACCTTGGGCGAGCCGCCGCAATTCGCCCAGGGTCACGTCGAGCGTCTCCTGGGCACGCTGGGCACCGCTGCCGGCAAAGCAGAACACGCCGGCCCGATCGCGCAGCGTGTGGTAGGTGGCATAGACGCTGTAACACAGGCCGCGGCGCTCGCGGACCTCGGTGAACAGCCGCGAACTCATACCGCCGCCCAGGGCGCCAACCGCGCCCCACGCCCGAAAATAGTCGGGGTGGCGGTAGGGCACGCTCGTGTAGGCGATGCCGATGTAGGTCTGGGCCGAATCGTAAGGCACATGCAGGTATCCGCCCGGGGCCGGGCACTCGTCGATCGCCGCCCCCTCGGCCGGCTGCCAGCCGCCCAGCAACTCGCCCACAAGGTCCTTCAATGGCTCCCAGGCAACGCGTCCGGCCACGCCGAGAATAGTGCCGCGGGGCTGGAACTGCCGCTGAAAGAACCCGCGGATTTCCTCCAGGCCAATGGCTTCCACGGCCTCCTCCTCGCCCAGCGACGAGCGGCCCCAGGGGTCGGGGAAATAGCGGCGGCGGAGTTCGATCATGGCCTTCTCCGACGGCTCGTCTTCCACCGCGTGCAGGGCTTGTAACGAGTTCTGGCGGCAGGCCTCCAGTTCCTCGGCCGGCAGGTGCGGCCGTCGCAATACGTCGGCGAAAATCGCCAGGGCCGCGGGCAGGTTCTCGGCCAGCATGGCCCCGCCATAGGACGTCCGCGTGCTGGAAACCGCGGCATGGTGTACGACGCCCAGATTGTCCAGGTCCAGAACGAACTGCCGGTTGTCGCGCGGCCCTGCCCCGCGGAGCGTCATTTCGCAGGCAAGCGAGGCCAGTCCCAGCCGCGCCGCCGGCTCGTAGACGCAGCCGGCCGGCACGAGGAACGAGAACGCGGCCGATTGCAACCAGTCCATGGGCTGGGCCACGAGCGCCAGGCCGTTGGGAAAAACATGCGAGCGGATCGGGGCTGTCACAGCAAGTCCTTGGGGGCAAAAATGGCGAAATCCAAATCAGGAGTAAACGTGTTCCACGGCCTTGTAGACGGTCTTCACCGTGACGAAACCGAAGCGGCGATAAAGTCGCAGCGCGCCTTCGTTCTGCGCGGTCACTTCCAGGTAAACGCGGTTGACGCCGGCCCGGCGAAATCCCTGCAGAGAATATAGCAGCAGGATTGTGCCCAGGCCACCGTTGCGATGTTGGGGGGTAATCCCCAGGTTCTGGATCGCGCCCAGCCCGCTGGCGTCGCGGATCCCCTGCACCGTGCCGCAAAGTTCCGGCCGCCTTCCGCCGCCGAAGCTCAAAAGCCAAGTCGTTTCCGGAAGGAAGCCGGGCTTGCGGACGATCTCGCGCATCAAGCGGATACAGCCGTCCATCTCGCCCAGGCAGGGAAAGACGTTGGCGTCGATCTCGCTGCGAAAACTGCGATACTTGGCCTCGGCAAAGGCATCCAGCATGGCCGGATTCCATGGCTCGAAGCGATAGCCGTCGGGCGCAGGCGGGGGAGCTAGGTCGCGGCCGGGCAGCGAGATTTCCATGCGGTAGCGTTTGAAATACATGAGTTCCACGGCCACGCGATCCGACCACGAATTCCGGAAATGCCCAAAAGATCCGGGGGCTTCCTAAGTTTATCGGTGTACTTCCAAGGGGTCAATTCCCCGGAAAGCCCCGCCCAGCAAGAAAATTCCGGCGGCGGAATCGCATTAGATGACCTGTGCCGTTTGGGCGTGTACGGGAACTACCACGTCACTTCCAAACCGACCGTGGCCCCATGGTAGAATATCCCGCTGTTGACATCCACTGTGGTAACGGCTGGGGTAACAGAAAAATCGGTGTTGCCGAGCTGGTTTGCAGGCTGGGCGACGTTATTGACAAACATCACCTCGTACCCGCCGCTGAGCGACACGTGCTTTGAAAGCTGAATGTAGACGGCGAGGCCCGCTTCTCCGAAGAATGCAGCGCCGCTGTGGCAATTGTTGGCCGCTCCATAGCCAAGACCGTTGGGATCGTTGAACGAAGTCGCCTGGTCGGCATCATTGAGGAATATGCCGCCCTTGACGAATCCGTTGAGCCGCCAGCGGTCGGCCTGCTGGAACAGGGCGCCGTCGGCCCCGACCTGGAAACCATACATGTGGTTGTGCGTCAGGATCGTTCCCGACGCCATGTTCATGGTGGTGGGGTTCGTTCCCACCGCCGAGTAACTATCGGTCATCTCCAGCCAGCGAAAACCGGCCAGGAAGGCCAGATTGCCCAGCAGTGGTGCGCGGAAATTGCACTCCGTGCTGTACAGCCGGGAGATCGATGCGAAGTGGACGTCGTTCAACGCCAAAGGTGTGCCAACGCCGCCAACCGCCAGATTGCCCTGGTTGGGAAATTCGCCCGCGGCCGACCATCCGTCGATGCCAAAGTAGTTCACCTCGAATCCCCAGCCCTCGCAATCCAAAGCCGTGATTGAAATCCGCGGTCCGACCGCATCGTTGAAGTTCAGTTGCGAGGTCTGGAACAGACTTGCCCCGTTCGCATCGACCAGGACCGTCTGGGCTACCGGCTTCGAACGTTCCATGATCATGGCGCTCGCGTCCGCCTTCCAAGTGCACCACTCGCACCTTTCGCAGAGATCCTGGCAGCATTGCATGCAGGGCCGGAACCACGGTTCATCCAGCAAGCCGGAGTCCACATCTGCCACGCAGGTCCGATGGTTGCAAGCGCCGTTTGGGCCGGCATTACTCGTGGTGTTGCCACCGGAGTTGGCACTGGGATTGGAAGCGGAATCGCAGGTTGCGTCGGAGGAGGAAGCGTTGCAACCCGTGGGTGCCGCCCCCAGGGCCGATTGTCCGCTCGCCAATGCCAGCAACGTCAGCACGAGAGCCGCCAGGGTGTATTTGCCGACCGTCATTTTCGTCTCCTCTGAGGGATTCCCCGCTGATTGAATCCTGGAAAGTTCGAATCGAAATTAGGCAGCCCCTATTAGGAAGGGCAGCTCCGGTTCAGACTACGTACAGCGTATTGCCTGCAAAAGCGTGCAAACCGATAGTATCCTTACAACCGAATCGACCGGAATTACCCATCTACCGAGAAAAATCGTTCCAGCCGATACGGTCAGCCTAAACTCCCTAGACCAACATCGCATTGAAGGCAATCCATCGTCCCATCGATTGGAAGGGAAAACGTACCACCTGTCTTTCTCGGAGAAACTGCTTGGCCGAACTGATGGAAGGCACTTAAACACGTAGGCGCGAAGGGGCTTTGCTTTGTGTCCTTCGCGTCTTCGTGTTTATTTCTGTTCCTTCGCATTCGTACTAATGGGCCAGCTCTGCTTTGCCCGTGCGGACGGAGATCTTCACGGGGTAAGCTCGGCCCGACTCCAGGTCGGTTACGGTCAACATCCCGCTGCTCTGCGATTCCGCTTTCAGCAACTCTCCGTCGATCCGGACCTCAAGCTCCTCGCTGCGTTTGGCCAGGCCTGCGGTTCTGACAGGGACAATCCACTTCTCCGAGCTCTCGGCTTTCCATCGTCGCGGTTTGCCTGTCCAATTCCGCAGTTTGATCGTGAAGGCCGCCTGCGCTCGACCTTTGATGTGGATGGCACACTCGCTCTGGTCCACATCCAAACCGTTGACGTTCGCGACTTGGGACGCCAACTGATACATGGCCCGCGAGCGGGCTTGCCAGCCCAGGCCCACGGCGAAAGTGCCTTTGAAGTGGCGGTCCAATTGCTCGTTGACGCGCCGCGCCTGCGCCGCAGTCAGGATTCCGCGGTCGAGCGTTTGCTCGACGAAGATCCGCGCTTCCAATTCTTGCAGGCCCTCGATCATGGCCTCGAAGCGGGCGCTCGATTCAGCGCCGTCCGGGCCGGGCCAAAGACTCTTCATGATGGAGAAACCGGGCGCGCCGCCGTAATGTCCGCAGCCGTCATGGTAGGAATTGGCCCAGTAGTCGCCCCCCATGCGTCCCGTGCCGCGATATCCCGTGAAGATCGCCCGCTCGGGGAAGATCCTGAACACCCAAGGGGTGCTGGTCCCGTTGACGACGATGGCGCCGCTGTCCACGCGCGGCGTGCTGAGCAGGATCTGGTCGCGCACTTTCCAGCCTTTCTGTGATTCGCCCCCGATCAGGAAGCTCTGGATATTCTCGACAAGCTTGTAATAGGCTTCCGAAGGAGGTTGCTGGGTGTCTGCCCAGGCTTTGGCTTGGAAAGTTGTCTTGTAGAAAGCCGCGAAACTAGGATCCGGCAGGTTGCCGGACAGCGATACGTGGGCATCGTGGCTACCGCAGTTCCAGAAGACCTCCGGCACAAGTTGGCGCAACATGGGCTTGAGCTTCGGATCGCCGTCCTGGTCCCAGCCATAGCCCCAGTACATCGCTCGATCCAGCCCCTTGGCCACCATGTGGCTATAGAGGGAGCGGGCAAACGGTTGCCAATACTTTTCCCGGCCGGGCACGTCCGGACCGAGTTTCAACCGCTCTTCTTTGCCGGAGGCCTCATCCAGGACATTGACTTCCACCACGGGAATCGGAGACCCATGCATGACCACAAAGGATATGCCGAGCGGTTTGCCGCAGTGCTTGACGATCAGATCCAAGTAATGGTCGAGCGTGGCGTAGTCGAACGCCAGAGATCCGTCCTTCTCCCGCACCCAGCGGATCATCGAGTCGTCGCGATTGCCGAATTCCGTGTGCAGGAGCACGGGCACAAACCACAAGCCATTGCCCGCCCGCGCAAGCTGGCGAAGGCTGGCCTCGATCAGGTCCCAGTGCTTATCGGACCAGAGCGGGGTTCGATACTGTTTGGCCACGCCGTAGGGCGATTGCTCGATGGCGACAAGCGTCTGAAAATCGTGCGGGCCGGGAACCGCCCAGTCCAGCACCTCAACTTCCAAGGGCAGCGTGGCAGCGGGACAATCCAGCCCTGCAACGCGAATGGCGCCGTGGTACAGTCCTGGGACGGCATCCGCGGGGACCTTCACCGATAACCAATAGGGCTGGCAGGAATTGGCCGCAATCCGCTGCGGCAGGGCGGTGGTGATCCAGTCGAAGTATTGAATCCGGCCCAAAACCGCGGCGGCGGCGGCCCTGTTGTCCAGTGTTTCCGGCGCGAAGCAGACCAGTGCGCGGGTCTTGGGCGGGCTCCAATCGCCATAGCGGGAGTTGCCGCCGCCCGTCTCGATCATTTCGCTGCCGACGATCCGTCCTTCACCCAGTGAACTGATCTCGCCCAACGGCTGCGGGTTCATGCCGAAGATGCGGACGGACCCAGCCGGAAAGGCGCCACCCGCGGCGTTCTTGAGTTCGGAGGCGACGACCTTCACGTTGGCCAGCGCCCGATCGGTTCCGACGACCACCTGCGCCGAGTAGGTGCCATCCCGCGCTCCAACCAGCCGGATCCGGCCTGGCGCCGCGCCGGGTTCGAGATATTCCGGCGAGAACATGCGGCGGGTCATGTCCTCGGTCCAAACCTGCACTCCCTCGGGCCGACTCAAGGACGAGGGCACATCCTGCGACGCGCAGCGCAACTCCAATCGCGACAAACGCGCGTGTTCCCACTGCCGATCTACGACGTCCCGATAGCCGAACCACTCTTTCATCACGTAGGGGTGCAGCGGGGCCGCGCGGAGTTCAATGGCCAGCACGTTCGTCCCCTTACGAAGAAGCGCTTGGGGAATGGCCACGGGCTTGATGCTGCGGTTGCGAATCTTATAGAGCCGCGATCCCCGCGGGGTGAGCTCGTCGGCGCTCCGCATGACCTGCGTGGGCGGCGGTTCCTTCCCCCGGTACTTTTCCTTCTCCTTGGCCGACAGGTCCGCGAACGTGGCGACATAAGCCCGCAGCGGGTAGTCATCCGCCATCGTCTCGGCCCCGGGATCGCCGGACGGAAGATGGCCGCGGGCGATTTCCCGGCCATTCACGAAGGCCCGCATGCCGCCGATATAATCGGCGCTGAACGTCACAGCGCCTGCCGCGGCTGGGTCGGGAATCTCGAAGCGGAAACGCAGGAACACGCCGCGCAGCCAGCCATTCCTTTCCGGGGCACCCACGGTGTATTGCGTGGGCGAGCCAACTCCGTCCGGTTTTCGCTGGCGCGGCCATGTTGAATCGTCGAACTCCAACCCGCTCCATTCGTCGGCGGGCGGCTCCGTGATGCTTCCGAGCCTGACGAAAATCCTGTTCTTCCTCGCGAAGCTGTTGTATTCCGCCTCCACCGTCACGTGGTCGCGCCAATCCTCTTTCTCCCAGTCATAGTGCTTCGCGGCCAAGCGCTCTTGCACTTCCTTGCGGAGCCTGCCCAGCATGGCGGGGTTTAGGAGGTTCGCGCCTTCGGCTTTCAGCGGCTTGGGAGCGAGTCTCTGCACGTCAAAGCGGTAATAGGCGCGGCAGTAGGCGCTTTCGTCGAGAATAAGTTTGCCCTCCGGGCCGGCCGCGCCTGCGGAACCCGCCGCCAAGACCATCAACGCTGCCAGCACACATCGTCTCATCATGGTGTTTTATCTAGAATCACTTCCTTGGGACCATCTTCCACAACAACTTTCTTCACCTGCCCGGTTCCGCCGGGCAGGCGGTACTTGATGCGGCACGCGCCCGGGTTGCGCGTGCTGATAAAAGCGGCCGGGGAATGTCCGGGCACGCATGCCACGCCCGAGCAGAACGCGTAATCGTCGCCCACCCAACAACTCGCGGTGGCCGGACCGGTCACGCCCCGGGCCAAGCGCAAGCGCACACTGGGCACGCCCGTCATTTCGTTGAAACAGCAGATCAGGTCCCCATTGGTCAGCAGGACGGCCAGGTCGCAGGACCCGTCGCCGTTGAAGTCGGCGGCGGCGATCGCCCGCTGGCCCACGCGCAGCTCGCCCGGATTAGCTTGCCGGGGAAGCCGCACTTCGGCCTCCGAGGCGAACGAGCGGAAACCGCGATTGAAGTGGTACAGCAGTTCGTCCTGCTCGTAGATCAGGCAAAGATCCATGCGGCCATCGTGGTTCAAGTCCAGCGCCTGCACGCCGCAGGCGCCGACGGGACATTTGTAGCCGGGCGATCCGCTGAAGCGCAGGACCTCGCGGAAGTTCCCTTTGCCGTCGTTTTCCCAAAGCGTATTCTTTTCCTGTCCGGCCAGGAAAATGTCCAGCAGGCCGTCCTGGTCGAAATCGCTCACGGCGGCCAGCGCGGTCCCGCCGCCTGTGGCGACCGCCACGCGCCGCGGTTTCTCGAAACCGCCGGCCTTGCCTTTCCAGAGAAGACTGCCGCGTTCGGCGGGTTGCAAGACGTCCACATAACCGTCGTTGTCCAAATCGGCCACAACGCAGGCCGAAGGTCGCCCAAGATTCTCGTCGCTACCGGGCAGTTCCGTTTTCGTCCACCCTTTGATGCCGTCGGCCGACAGCAGCAGCGGCGGCCCGTTGCGGCTCACCAGCACGCCCGGTCGCCCGTCGGTCGAACAAGGGGCCAGGGCCAGGCAATCGGCCAAGGGCAAGGAAAGGTGACCCAGAGTACCGGGTACCCCGCCGCGGTGGAACGTGCCGTCCTTGCCCGCCAGGCGCACGAAGAGCGTCTTCCCATCCCAGGAGAGGAGGTCCGCCAGACCGTCGCCGTCCACGTCCACCCACGCGAAGCGCCGCGAGCGGGTGTCCAGCTTCGCGGCGGCGGTGATTTCGTCGAACGTTCCTTCCTTGGACGCTCGGAAGAGCCTATCGCCGGCCGCCGCGCCTGCGAAGAGGTGCGTCTGCCCGACCTTGGCAAAATCGACGGCCGCCAGTCCGGCAACCTCGCCCGCCAGCTTGCCCACCGTGACATGCGCGGCCCACTTGACGCCCGCGCTCACCGGCACGTCGGCCTCGGTGTCGCGGACGATGTAGCGGGCCATGCGAATCAGCATGTCGCTGCCGCCGCTGAAGGTACCGTCCATATCGGGCGCCCAGTCGAGCACCTGCCAGCGGCCTTTGGCATCCTCGACGTTCAGCCATTGGCCCATGATGTGCAAGCGGGCCTGCCGCCGCCCGTCTTTTTCACCCGAGAACAAGACCACGGGTCCGCGGTTCTCCTTGAACGTCTGCATGATCTGTTCCCGATGATCCTTCTCGCAATTGCTCAGGCTGAAGATAACTGTGGCGAGCGGCTTGCCCTTGATGGCAGCGGACGCCGACAACTTCCATTGCTGCGGGTCGGTCATCGCCTGCAGGGGGCCGGCGACGATCAGATCGGATTCCGCCACCAAGTGTACCGGCGTGAATCGCGGATTGATAATCGCCCAGCTCACGCTGCACGGAAGCAGGAGCAGTGCCGCACAAGCAATGATTTTCGACATGGATATTTCACTTTCCGGCGGACAATGGCTGTCTGCCTGCCAACGACTAGTCAAAGAGCAGGCCCGTCTCCGGCAACCTGACCCAATAGTAATTCCGAACTCGTTAGCCGTCAACGGATTGCGAGAAAGCCGGGCCAGGTCTGGCCCGCGCGAAATCGACCTGATCGAGGCCGTGCGATATCCCATTGTTGTTCCATTCGTTGTTAGGTTGACTTGGTCGCGTGCGACCGCCGACTTGTCCGTCGGCGGCCAAGACGGAACGAGTCAGAAAAAACTGCTTCCCGCGGCATTTCTCCCGCCTTGGCCGCCGCAACGAACCCGCCGTTTCGGGTCAGGCAGCGGTGTGACTTGGTCACAAATAGAGGCCTTTTGGCGTTCTTGTGGCGATTTTCTACATCCATGGGTGTATTCAGTTTCCGCTAAAGGTATTGCTCGCACGGAGAAAACGGCGGGAAGAAAACGCTTGACACTCTAACGATAGTCTTGCCACAGCCGAAATACCTAGACAAAACCTAGCCACTTTGGCCCATTTCCTAGCCACTTTTGTAGCCAACCTAGCCACTTCCTGGCCACTTTTTTGGTAACATGGCCATACGTATAGTATCTAGGGGTCGGGCACACGCCATATTCTTGTAGCTATTTAAGTGCAGAGTCATAAAAATAATTATTTGCTGCCACGGCAAGTCCGGCCGTTCGCGACCGTTGCCCGGGCACAAGCCGCCTTACTACCCCGGCATAAAAGACCCTCAAACGGCACCTTCCGCGCAGCCGCCAGCGCGGACGCCGACTTGGGCAGGTCGGCGCCGCGCACTATGTATGGCCCCCGGTTCGCTACGCCGGAGGCCGGTCAAATTGTCAATGAGCAAATTCGCGCGCAGAGTATTCAGGCGTTGGCCGAATTGTCTGCAGCGCGCTTTATACCCAATAATACGCAGGAAATCTCGCCACCATTTGCGCGCGGCGCCGATTTAAGGGAAAAACCTTCCTCGCTTCATTTCGCAAGCACCGGACCTGTTCCCTTCTGCCCCGTGGAAGAAAACTCCCGAACAAATCCAAATGGGAGACAGAAGGACAACGGGACAGAAAAATGGGATCAATCACGAAATACGCGAAATACACGAAAAACAGTCGAGGGGAATTGTGGCCACGGATAGAACACGGACGGAACACGGATTTTCATTTCCGTG
>CAZTPX010000150.1:0-24015 GCA_964615095.1 uncultured Planctomycetaceae bacterium
GCCTCGAACGAGTTTCCCGAGTTGATCCGCATCAAGTGAGAATCGCCAGGGCCTGTAGGCCATTCACCCGCGTTGGGTCGTGTCGGAAGCAACAATCCAAGCAACCAACCACAGGAGGGACAGTGAAACCTTTCGAGACTAGCGTGACGATCATCCTTGGCGTTCTATGCCTTATTATCGGAACGGCCGGCCGGCTGTCCGCGGCGGCGCCGGCACCCGCGCCGCCGGACCTTACCCAGGGGGGTAAGCGGGACGACAGCCACGATTGGCTGCTGGGTCCCACTGGGGCGCGTGGCTGGATCAGCCTTCGGCACGAGGATCTGACGGCCGCGTCTCGGCAGATCCTGATTACCGCGGTCGACGCGGGATCGCCGGCGGACAGCGTCCTGCGCGTCAACGACGTGATCCTGGGCGTGAACGGCAGACCGTTCGCGGACGATGCCCGCAAGAGCTTCGGCCGCGCCATCGCGGCGGCCGAAGAAAAGACAGGCGTGCTGCGGCTGATCCGCTGGCGGGACGGGCAGAGTACGAATGTGGAACTGAAGCTGGCGGTGTTGGGCGCGTACAGCGACACCGCGCCATACGACTGTCCGAAGTCGAAGAAGATCTTCGAGCAAGGCTGCCGGCTCATCGCAAAGGCAGGTCTTCCAGAGGCCGACATACCCATAGACCTCAACGCGTTGGCGCTGCTGGCCAGCGGCAAGGAGGAATACCGCCCCATGCTGGCCCACTATGCCAGGAAGGTGGCGGCATCGCTCAAACCGGACACGTGGAACTGGTATTACGCGTACGGGAACCTGTTCTTGGCCGAGTATGTCCTGGCCACCGGCGATCGATCGATCATGCCGGAACTCAAACGCACCACGATGGAAGCGGTGAAGGCCCAGTGCATGAACGGGATGTGGGGGCATGCCGCGGCCCTGCCGGACGGCCATTCGGAAGGCTACGGCGGCATGAACCAGATCGGGCTGCCAATGACCATCTCACTGGTGCTGGCGCGCCAGGCGGGCGTACACGATCCGGCCCTCGACGGGGCGATTGACCGGTCGATCCGCTTGCTGCGCTGGTATGTCGACAAGGGCGCCATTCCTTACGGGGATCACGCGCCGTGGAACGCGCATGACGACAACGGCAAATGCTCCTGCGCGGCCGTGCTTTTCGACTTGCTCGGCGATCGCGAGGCGACGTCCTTCTTTGCCCGCATGGCCACCGCGGCCTACGATGAGCGCGAACACGGGCACTGCGGCAACTTCTGGAACATGATCTGGGCGCTGCCCGGCGCATCGCACGGCGGTCCCTTGGCCACGGGCGCTTACCTCAAGGAACAGGACTGGTACTATGAACTGGCCCGAAACTGGAAAGGCGGCTTCGTTTACCAGAAGATCGAGCCCGGCGACGAGAACGACAATTATACGAACTGGGACTTGACCGGGGCCTATCTCCTCTCCTACGGGCTGCCGCTGAAGAGCCTTTATGTGATGGGCAAGAAGCCCTGTGTCGTGCCGCCGCTGAATGCCGGCGAGGTCAAGGAGGTCATTGCCGCTGGACGCGACTGGTACCCATTAAGCGGCAAGAACGGGTACGACCAGCGCACAAACGACGAGTTGCTGGCCGGCCTGTCGAACTGGTCGCCGGCGATGCGGATGCGTTCCGCGCAGGCGTTGGGCCGGCGCGAGGGCGATTTCGTGCCAACGCTGAGGAGATTGCTGGCCGGTCCTGACCGCTACGGCCGCTACGGCGCCTGCCTGGCGATTGTTGATCTCGGTTCCCGCGCCGATGCTGCCGCGCCGCAACTGCGAGCGCTGCTCAACGATCCGGACCCCTGGATGCGGAGTCTGGCCTGCAATGCCCTTGCGGGCCTCGGCCCGCAGGCCCGCAAGGCAAGCGTGAACGATCTGTTGGCGCTGGCGGCGAGCAAGAATTCGTTGGACCCGCGGGGGATGGCGCATCGTGCTGCCGCCGCCGCGCTTTTTGACCCGAATCCCGACTTGCGGCAACCAGGCGTCCTGAACCATTCGCTGGAAGGGGTGGATCGCCGCCTGCTGTATCCGGCCATGAAGTCGTTGCTGCAGAACGACGATGCGCTTGCCCGTTACGGCCTTGCACCCTACCTGAACCAGTTGACTGACCGTGACCTGGCAGTAATGTTGCCGCTGATCGTCACGGCGATCGAGAAAATGGCGCCCAGCGATGAGATGTTTGCCGACGGCATCCGCACAGCCGGTCTTGATCTTCTCTCGCGCCTGCACATCCGCGAGGGCCTGGACCTGTGTGTATCGACGATCGAATTCCGCTGGGGGAATGATGTTCAGAAGCGGTTGGAATACCTCAAGCGCTACGGCGTCCACGCCAAGGAGGTCTTGCCGCAGTTGCGAAAGAAGCGTCCGGAATCGGCGGACGGGGCGAAGGCATTCGACAAGTGCATCGTCGACATCGAAGCGAGTAAGTATGCGCCGACAGTGGTGTCCCTGAAGGATTTCATTGCAAGAGCATCCGCGAGCGGCGCTGTTTCGAAAGACAATAGCACGAAGAAAGGAAAGCCATGAGAAGCAAAGCACAGTTTGTCACGTTCACGATCGTTGCAGCGGTTCTCGGCCTGATGCCGGGGATTGCCAGTCAAGCGGCGGCCAAGCCGTTGAAGGTATTCATCCTGGCCGGGCAGTCGAACATGCAGGGCCATGTGAACGTATCGACGTTCGATTCCCTGGCCGATGACCCGAAGACGGCGCCGATCCTCAAGGAGATGCGCAATGCCGACGGCAAGCCGCACGTGTGCCAGAAGGTCTGGATTTCGTCGGTCGGCTGCGCCGGCGACGGCTGGAAAGACGTCATCGAGCAGAAAGGCAAGCTGACAGCGGGCTTCGGCGCTTCGACATCCGAAATCGGTCCGGAATTCACGTTTGGGATTTACATGGAAAAGCAGCTCAACGAACCGATCCTGATCATCAAGACCGCTTGGGGCGGCAGGAATCTGGTCGGCGATTTCCGTCCACCCAGCGCCGGAAAGCGGGTGTTCAACGACACCATTGTGAAAGGATGGAAAGGGATGGGCGTTGATCCAGTTCGGGAAGCGGTTAGGCATAATAGTGAGTTAAACGGCGTGTTCTACCGCCACATGACCGAGCATGTGCGCAAGGTGCTGGCGGACATCAAGCGGGTGGTACCAGGGTACGATCCGAATCGGGGCTACGAGTTGGCCGGTTTCGTCTGGTTCCAGGGGTTCAACGATCTGGTCGACGGCTGGTCGTATCCCAACCAGAATCAGCCCGGCGGGTATGACGAGTACAGCCAACTGCTGGCGAATTTCATTCGCGATGTGCGCAAGGATCTTTCGGCGCCGCAAATGCCCTTCGTGATTGGTGTCATGGGGATTGATGGCATGAAGGATGTGAAGCCGTCTATGGCACACTTCCGCCAGGCCATGGCCGCGCCGGCGTCGCTTTCTGAGTTCAAAGGCAACGTGGTGGCGGTGCCGACGGCGCCCTACTGGGACGACGATCTGGCCGCACTGCAAGCGCGGGCGGGGAAGAATGAGAAGCTCACGCCGGAGGAGGAGAAACGCCTGAAGGCTGGCGTATCGAATGGAGGCTACCATTATCTCGGCGCCGCTAAGATCATGGCGCCGATCGGCAAGGCATTTGCCGAGGCGATGGTGAAATTGCAGATGCCCCAGCCGCAGGAGAAACAGTGAAACATTCCAAGCATCCGCGAGCGGGGACGCTTCAGACAACAAGAAGAAAGGTGGTACGCCATGAGAAAGAAAGTGCAGAATACTAAATGTGTGATGATCGCAGTAGTTGTCGGCCTGATGCCGGGGATCGCCAGTCAGGCGGCGGCCAAGCCGCTGAAAGTGTTTATTCTGGCAGGGCAGTCGAACATGCAGGGGCATGTGAACGTATCGACGTTCGATTCCCTGGCAGACGATCCGAAGACGGCGCCGATCCTCAAGGAGATGCGCAATGCCGATGGCAGGCCGCGGGTGTGCAAGAAAGTCTGGATCTCATCGATTGGTTGCGCCGGGGACGACACGACCGAGCAGAAAGGTAAACTGACCGCAGGCTTCGGCGCCTCGACCGAGGAGATAGGTCCGGAATTCACGTTTGGCATTTACATCGAGAAGCTGCTCAACGAACCGATCCTGATCATCAAGACCTCCTGGGGTGGCAAGAGCCTGCACACGGACTTCCGTCCGCCCAGCGCCAAGCCATACGAGTTCTGTGCCACCGAGTTGCAAGGGCGCAGGAATCGAGGTGACGACATGAAAAAGGAGAGGGCCAACGTGATCAAAGCCACCAGTGTGTACTACCGCCTGATGATCGAGCATGTGCGGAAGGTATTGGCGGACGTCAAAAGGGTGGTGCCGGAGTACGATCCGACGCAGGGCTACGAGCTGGCTGGTTTCGTCTGGTTCCAAGGGTTTAACGATCTGGTCTCCGACTGGACGTATGAAAATCGGATGAAGCCCGGCGGATATGACATGTACGGCCAACTGCTGGCGGATTTCATTCGTGATGTGCGCAAGGATCTGTCGGCGCCGAAGATGCCTTTCGTGGTTGGAGTCATGGGGATTGGTGGCGTGAAGGAAGATAAGAAGCCGCCCCAGATGTACTTTCGCCAGGCTCAGGTCGCACCGACGTTGCTTCCTGAGTTCAAGGGCAACGTGGTGGCGGTGCAGACGGCACCCTATTGGGATGATGCTTTGGAATCGCTGCAAGCGCGGATGGATGCATGCTGGCCGAAGGTGGACACGAGGGTCGCTGCGGAGAAGAACACCTCATGGGAGAACAAGATGAAGGTCATGGCTGAGAACTTCAAGCCGGAAGAATGGAAACGCCTGCGGGCTGGCGCTTCCAACGGGGGCTACCATTATCTCGGTGCCGCCAAGATCATGGTGCCGATCGGCAAGGCATTTGCCGAGGCGATGGCGAATTTCCAGAAGCCCCAGCGACAGGATAAACAATAAAACATTCCATGCATCCGCAAATAAGGATGCTTCAAAGAACATAAACAAAGACCGAGGAACGCCATGAGAAAAAGAGGACTGAGTATGAAGTTTATGACGATCGCGGTAGTTGTCGGCCTGATGTCCGGTGTTGCTAGTCAGGCGGCATCCCAACCGTTGAAGGTATTCATCCTGGCCGGGCAATCAAACATGGTGGGGCACGGCAAGGTCGAGGAGGGACGGGATCCCGCCGGGGGCAAGAAAGAGGTGGAGGGCGGTCTGGGCAGCCTGCGCTATTTTGTCCGTCAGCACGAGCAGCAGTATGGAGCCAGGGGAAAGACGCCCCTGGTGGACAGCGCAGGCAAGTGGCTTGCGCGCGACAACGTCTACATCCACTGCACGGCGGACGCGGCAAAGATGAAAGGTCTCCTGACCGTCGGGTTCGGAGCTGGCGGATGGATTGGCCCGGAGTTCGGTTTCGGGCATGTGGTCGGCAATGCGAGCAGGGATCCCGTGCTGATCATCAAGACTTCTTGGGGCGGAAAATCGCTAGGCTTCGACTTCCGCCCGCCTTCTTCCGGCAAATCGAAATTCGAAGGCAATCCGGAAGACGAAGGCAAGTACTATCGTGAGACGATCCGGATCGTGAAGGATGTGTGCGTCAACCTTGGGACGTACTTTCCACTACTGGCCGGTAGCAAAATCGAGCTTGCCGGTTTCGGGTGGCATCAGGGATGGAACGATAGCTGTGAACCGAAGATGGTGGCCGAATACGACAGGAACATGGCGAACTTTATCAAAGATGTGCGCAAGGATCTCGGCGCTCCGAATCTGCCATTTGTTATCGCGGACACAGGTATGGAGGGCGAGAGAACCAAGGGCGATAGGGCTAAGCTGTGCGAGATCCAGATGAGCTTCGGCGATCCGAAGAAACATCCGGAATTTGCTGGCACAGTGGCTTCGGTCGAGTCGCGCGGCTTCGCTCGGCCCGTGGAACAATCGCCGTCGGGTTTTGGATATCACTGGAACCACAACGGCGAAAGTCACTACTTGATCGGTGAAGCGATGGGCCAAGCCATGGTGAAGCTACTAAAATAAAGAGAAGGAAAAGACATTGAGCAAAGTTAAGAACATACTGTGCTTGGAACGATGGCGCCTGCTCTGCTGCTTGCCGAGGCAACGGCAGCGTTGATCAAGTAATGGAACCGTCAACCATGCGGACAGCCAATCCGGGAAGACACGAAGGCAAACCAAGATCGTGAGAAGCCGCCACAGCCAATTCCTGTCTTCGTCTGTCGCCGTCGCAATGGCGCTGCTGTTGCTTCGCGCCGACGCAGCCGAAATCCCCAAGCAGTTGCCCCCTCGTGACGGCCTTTCCGATGTGGATTTGATCGCCAAGGCCACGAAAGGCGACATCCGCGCTCAACTCTCCCTGGCCTATCGCTATCGCGATGGCAAAGGCGTTCGGAAGGACTACGCCGAGGCGATGCGATGGGCTCACCTCGCCGCCGATCGCGGAGATGCGGCGGCGATGGATTTCGTCGGCTGGATGTTCTTTCAAGGACTCGGCGTGAAGCACAATCCGACGGTCGCAGCAGGCTACTTCAAAGCAGCCGCCGGAGAATCTGCCGCCGCCGCCTTGAACCTGGGGCAATGCTACTTCGGTGCGCAAGGTGTAGAGCGCGATGTTCCCAAGGCGCTGGAGGTCTGGAAGAAGGCGTCGGCCATGGGCCACGGGCGCGCAGCCTCCACGGCGGCGATGGTCTATCTCGCAGGGGAAGGCGAGGCGCCGGATCTGGCGGAAGCACACCGTCTTGCCACGCGCGCAGCCGAGTTGAACGATCCCTCGGGCCTCGTCTTACTAGGCGAGATTCACTTTCAGGCCGGCGAGATCGAACAGGCCCGTGAAAACTGGACGAAGGTCTCGCAGATGAAGCCCACGGGCCGTACCGGCCATCCGGAGCAACCCTCAGACAGCATGGCCGCGCAACAGGGGGCGGACCTGCTGAAGCTGATGGATTACCGCCGCCGCAAGCCCGAGCCGGGCAAGTTCGCGCTCGTGGCCATGCCGCATATCCATCAGGGCTGGAACAACTGCGGCGCTACGAGCTGCGCGATGCTCGCCCGCTGGCAGGGAAAGAAGCTCGGCGGCTGGGATTTCAAACGGCTCTGCCCGTCGCCCCTCGGCACCGGCACAGACTGGGGCGACCTCCTCAAAGCGTCAGAGAAAATCGGGCTGCACTGGAATCTCATTACGTTCACGCCCGACGACGCGGGATTCGACAAAGCCACAGCCGTCGTGCGCGGCGAACTCGATGCCGGTCGCCCCATCGTCATCGATTTCAAGTTTTCCGGCCCCGACTACCCCAACGGCGAGGCGGGCCATACACTGGCCATCGTCGGATACCTCGCTGATGAGAACCTCTATATTCTCTGCAATCCCGCCATCGCCTCGCCCGGTCTGCAGTTGATGACCGCCGCGGACCTGAAATACTTCTGGCGATCCGACCATTATGGCAAACTCTCGAAGGGAGTCCTGTCGAGACCGGCCATCGTCATTGACAAGCCAAAGCTTCGGGAGATGAACATCGGTGGTTATTTAAGCGTAAGCCACAGTCAAGCACCCGCGTCGTTCAACGCCGGCTATTCCATCTACACGGCGGCCTGGCCGCTGGTGGAGAAGTACCAGGGGCATAAGTTTCAAAGCGGGCTCTACGGCACGTGGATGTTCGCTCAGTATGACGGTCGTGGACCCGACAAACTCTATTCCGACATCGAAGGCGGTCTCGGCTGGTGGACGGACACGCGTTTTCCCACCGAGACACCGAAGTTCATCATGGGTGGCGTGGGGCCGAACTTCAGCGATATCGCAAACGGTCCCGCACACGGTGCCGGGAATTGGAACAATCCACGCGGTCTCTATGGCGTGGCCCAGCTCAGCCCGTGGCTGCTTTTCCCGATCGACGGACTGAACGTTCGCCAAGGCGCTTGCGGCCAGCTCTTCGGCTACGGCTATTTCGCGCTGCCGCTCACGCCGGCGAAGGCCACGACGGACGGCGCGGCTGTCCCCACCGGCGATCATTCTTGGACGCTGCTTCTGAACACGAAGAACTTCAAAGGCCCCGTCGCGTTCTTCACGCCTTACTTCTGGTCGCGCGCGACGGTGAAGAAACCGGAGTGGGCCGGCCTGTTACTGGACTCGCGCCCGAGCCAGCCGAACAAGCCGTTCTCGATGGAGACGGCGTATATCCCCGTCAGTGTTTTCGAGGATGCAGAGAGGGAGTCGTACTTCCGCGCCGCTTCCACGCTGTTCCCCGTTGATGCGGATGGCAACACCGTGGTGATGCACCGCGCCACCGTCTACAACAAGGACGCGCTCTGGAACGATGTAAGACGATGGTTCGACGGCGGCACGGAGGCCAGCGGCTCGATCAACCCCCAGGGCGCTGTGGTGCAGAAAGTTAGCGACGGCGGTGCGGGCTGGAAGATTTGGCCGCCGAAAAAGGGGGAGGAACCGGTGCCGCTGGCATGGAGGATATTCGCCAAACCGTTCACGCCGGATGCGCTCACCTTCGGATACCGATGGAACGATCAACTGACTCGCATCAAGACCGCTAATGGTTCACTCGTCAAGCTGCCGGAGTATTTTCATCTCACCGCCAACGCAAAGCAAAAACCGGAGTGGACCCCGGTCTCACCGAAGGCTGTGCCCGCGGACACGAAGCTCGCGACATTGAGTTTCGATCGTCCCTCCGAGCCGGTGGCCGAGCCCTACACGACACCCGAGGAAGCGAATAGTTGCTGGAAGAAGCCGGGGCCCGTTGCCGGCCCGTTCCAGGCGCGGCTTGGCGACGGCAGCGTGGTCACTTATTACTGGTATCGTTTTGCCGATCAACCTGCGCTGTTCAATGCGGGTCTCACCGAAGACGAGCGCGAGCAGCTCCAGAAGCGAGTGGAGAAGATTCATCGCTCCTGGCCGAAGGATCGCGATTACCTCGCCCCGCCCACGGTAGGAACGCTATGCGATCTTGACCCAGCACTGCTGGTCACGCCGCCCAAGGGTAAGGAGGTCGGCTACGTGCCCATCGCGACCCGTCAGGAATGGAGTGGCTCGGCGACTCATCCGTGCGGCCATTGAAAGAGGACGGAACCAGAACCGGAGGGTATTTCGAAATGAATGGCAACCTAGCAGTCTCGATTCGCGGCGGGGCCTTGGCTGTGCTCGTGTGCGGCGGCCTCGCGATGGCTGCGGATACTGGTCCGGTCGAAATGCGGATCGACTGGCCGGCCTTCATGCGGCGGCAGGACATGACCTTCGATAATCTGCCGCGAAACTGGAAAGGGGCCCCGCATTTCGGCAATGCCATGGTTGGCTCAATGCTCTACCGGGACGGAAGCACCCTCACGCTCCAGGTTTTCCGGGCCGACGTTCACGATCACCGCGACGACACCTGGGGCTGGACCGCCTACAGCCGGCCCCGCTTCCAGATCGGCCATTTTTCGCTCCACCCCGTCGGCAAGCTCACCGGCTGTAAGTGGCGGAAGGACCTGTGGAACGCCGAGCTTACCGGGACCATCACGACCGACCGAGGCGAGATCGGGATCCGTCATTTCACCCATGCAGTGGACATGGCAATCGTCACCGAATTGACCCCGACCGCCGGCGAGCATGGTTTCCGCTGGACCTGGCATCCATCCGAGGCCAAGACCACGCGGCCCGGTTATCCGACGACCGAGTCAGAGATCGCGGAGTTCGCGGGCCAATACGGCGCGCATTATCGGGGGACGCTCATACTCTACAAACCCAATCCCGACGGCCGATTGGAGAAAGACGGCCAAACTTCGGTTTGGATCCAGGACCTTCTGGGCGGCGGCCAATACGCCACCGCCTGGGCCGAACAAGTTCGCGGTGAGACATGTACGCACATCGTCAGCATCGCCAACAGCTACCCTGAGTCAGCCGCCGCCCAGACCGCGGTGTCCGAAGTCCAACGCTTTGCAACGCTCGACCGGTTGCGCTGGGTACAGGCCCATCGCGATTGGTGGCATGCCTATTATCCCCGCAGCTTCGTCACCATACCCGACAAAAGCCTGGAATCGCTATACTGGCAGACGATCTATCGCATCGGCTGCACCAGCCGGGCGGGCCGATGTTTCGTCGATACGCCGGGCATCTGGTTCCAAGGCAAATCGTGGCCCTACTTCACCACCGACTGGAACATCCAGAGTGCGCACTGGCCGGTCTACGCGGCCAACCGGCTTGAGCAGGGGCAGGCGCTGGTGGACCGGCTCTATGACCGACGAGAAGAGTTGATCAAGGCGGTGCGCCCGGTGGAGTGGCAGAAGGACTCGGCATACCTGCCGATCGAGGTGGCATGGGACATGATCGGCAATCGCGAACAGGACATGCGCTACTACCAGCTCGTGGGTGATCTACCTTGGGCCTTGAACAACTGCTGGAGCCAATACCGCTTCTCGATGGACGATGCGATGTTGCGCGTGAAGATCTATCCTCTCCTGCGCCGCGCCGTCAATCTGTACCTCCATTTTGTTGACAAAGGCGAGGACGGCATATTGTACCTGCCGCCGACCTACTCGCCGGAAACGGGCGTCTACAAGGACGCCAACTTCGACCTGGCGCTGTTCAAGTGGGGATGCCTCGCGCTGCTCAAGGCCAGCAAGCGCCTGGGGATCGACGACCGGCTGATCCCGCGGTGGAAGGAGGTCTCGCAAGAGCTTACGGCCTTTCCCGCCGACGAACATGGCTTCCGGCTCGGCAGCGAGCAGTCGTCCTGGTCCCAGCACCGGCACTTTTCCAACCTGCTAATGATCTATCCGCTCTACCTTGTGAACATCGACCAGGCGGATGCGATGGACGTGCTGCGGAGGTCTTACGACCGGGCCCACTCGACGAAGGGCCTGCCGGCCATGGTTGAGGCCCATGCCGGGCCCATCGGCGCAGTCATCGGCCGGGGGGACGATGCGTTGGATGGCTTGAAGCGACTGCAGCGTGACCTCTACCCCAACGGCCTGTGGTTTGATAGCCCCTGTATCGAATCCACGCTGGCCGCCGCCAACATCATCCAGAATATGCTGATCCAGAGTTGGAGCGATCCGGCGAAGGAGGAGTCTGGGCCGATCCGTATCTTCCCCGCCGTCCCCACTGCCTGGCAGGACGTCGAGTTCCATGACCTGCGGGCCGAGGGTGCGTTCCTCGTCTCGGCGAAACGCAGTGCCGGCCGGACCCTATGGGTGCGGATCAAGAGCCTCGCTGGCGAGCCCTGCCTTGTGCGGCCGGGCATGTTCGGCGAGATCCGCATCAAGGGTGACGGGCAGTTCGGTTTCAAACCGGTTGCCCCCGGACTGTACGAGATCGACCTGAGAAAAGGCGAGGAAGTGTCGCTTTTCGGGGGACCGAATCCAACCTGCCAGCCGAACACAGTTTTGCAACGCGAATGATGGCAACTTTAAGAGCATGGAGGACCGTGCTGATAACCTTTTTCGGTCTGCGAGGCAAGGAGCCGCGCGCAGACGGCAGTCTGGAGTAATTTCACGCATGAAAAAGACCGTTCATCCGATCTCAGTATTCCTCCTGCTCGCCATCGCCGCGGCCCCATCCGACACGGCCGCCACGGAACCGGTGCGAGTCTTCATCCTCGCCGGCCAATCGAACATGGAAGGACATGGCATCGTTGCCGCAGATCCGAAGCACAATGGCGGCAAAGGCTCGCTGGAATTTCTGGCGAAAGACGCGGCGACTGCGAAACGTTTCGCGCCGCTCCAGGACGTCGCCGGGCAATGGCGCAAGCGCGATGACGTTTCGATCGCTTACCTCGACCGCAAGGGGCCGCTCACCGCCGGCTATGGCGCCCGCCCGGGGATGATTGGCCCCGAACTCGGCTTCGGTTGGGTGATGGGCGACGCGTTGAAGGAACACGTATTGCTCGTCAAGTGCGCCTGGGGAGGCAAGAGCCTGGCTGTGGATTTTCGACCGCCCAGCGCGGGCAAGCTGTCCTATTCGCTCGGTGAGAAGGCCGACACCGCCATCGCGAAGGACCCGGCCATCGTCGGAAAATACTATCGCGAGACGGTGGCGCTTGCGAAGGACGCGCTCGCCCATGTCAAGGAGCTTGTGCCGGGTTCCGACGGGCGGTATGTGCTCTCCGGCTTTTGCTGGCATCAGGGCTGGAACGACCGCATCAACGACAAGTTCACCGCTGAATACGAGAACAACATGGCCCACTTCATCCGCGACATGCGTAAAGACCTTGCCGCGCCCGAGCTGCCGTTCGTCATCGCCGAAACCGGCATGGGCGGCCCCGAGGAGAAGCATCCTCGCGCCCTTGCACTCATGAAAGCCCAGGCCGCCGTTGCGGAGCGCCCGGAATTCAAAGGCAACGTGGCGTTCGTTGGCACCACGGCCTTCTGGCGTCCGAAGGAGCAGTCGCCCAACGGGCAGGGTTACCACTGGAACTCCAATGCCGAGACCCATTATTTGATCGGCGAGGCAATGGGTGAGGCGATGAAGCGGCTGATCGCCGTCAAGTGATGTGGACGAGGAGACAAGGCTATGACCAAGCAAGTGTTTTGTGGCACGGTGTGCTTGCTGGCAGCGATCATTACAGGCGCTAGCCATGCACCAGCGGCCGAGGCGATTCATGCTCAGCCGAGCAAGCCGCTTCCGCGTGTGTTGTTGATCGGTGACTCGATCTGCGGCGGGTATTACAAGGTGGTGCAAAGGGAACTCGAGGGCAAGGCCATGGTGGTCAAGAACGAGGGCAACGCCGAATACACCGGTACCGGCCTGAAGAAGCTCGATGAGTGGCTCGGTGACGGGAAGTGGGATGTCATCCATTTCAACTGGGGTCTTTGGGACATGTATGGCTGGCAATATGCCAAAGTGGACCGTTCCCCCACCGTCTATCAAGAGAGGCTCAATACACTCGTTTCCCGCCTCGAAAAGACGGGGGCACGGCTGATCTGGGCCACGACGACGCCCGCCTGTCCTGGACCGGAGAAAACGATTCGCAATCGCTTCAAGACGGAACTCCGGATCACGCCTGCCGTCGAACACCAGTACCTCGACGCCGCCATGCGGGTCATGAAGCAGCACGACATCCAGATCAACGACCTTCATGCGCTGATTAAGCACAGGTGGGAGACAAATCCCCCGCCTCCCGATCATGACAATGTGCATTTTGACGGCAGTACGAACAATGCACTCGGAAAGCAGGTCGCCGCAGCGATCGTCCAGGCGCTCGGATCGTCGGCCGAGAGCGGCCCGCAGGCGGGAACGAAGAAATCGGTCAAGGAGTTCCTTGTTAGCGGAACGGCCACGGCTGTTTCGTTCAACTGGCAGACCACCGACACGAGTCTGGCGCTGCGCAACGGCAACAAGATCGTTTGGCGACTCGTCATTGATCCCAAGCAGCAAAAGACCTACTTCCATCCCCTGGCGACCGTGAACGGCGAAGTGCTGACCGCTCTCCACCCCGCCGATCACCCCTGGCACTGCGGCCTCTGGTGGTCGTGGAAGTACATCAACGGCCTGAACTATTGGGACTGGGACTGGGCCAAGGGAAATAACGGCAAGACCGAAGGCGTCAACGAACTCACCGGCAAGGCGGTCACCACGAACCGGGACTTCTCTGCCCAAGTCGTGTTGAACTTCAGCTACCACCCGACGGACATGCCGCCCGTATTGACCGAGACCCGCACGCTGTCGATTGCCAGCCCCGACAAGAACGGCAACTATCGAATTGACTGGACGAGCGTCTTTATCGCTGGCGCTAAGCCGGTCAAGCTCGATCGCACGCCACCCAGCAAGACAATGGGTGGTTATGCCGGGCTCTCGCTACGGTTTCCGAAGGGACTGAAAGGCTGGCGGTTTCTGACCAGCGAAAACGCCGCCACCGCCGCGCAAGGCAACGGCAAGAAAGCGCAGTGGGCCGACTTCTCCGGCCCCGCGGCCGGGATCGCAGTCTTCGATCATCCCGAGAACCTGCGGCACCCTTCCCTCTGGTATCTCAACGAGGATTTGCCCTTCCTCAGCCCCGCAGTGTTGTATAAGGGGCCGCTGGAACTGGCGCCGAAACAAGAGTTGAAATTGCGTTACTACGTCCTGGTGCATTCCGGCGCCGCGCAAAAGGCGCTACTCGACAAAGAATGGAAAGCATTCGCCCAGTAAGAACGACTGTGAAAATGGAAAGTCGATCTGCCCCTGCATCGTGGTGAAGGTCCAACTCGATTCTGCTGTGAACCTATGAAGGCCATATTCATTCCTTTCGCCGCTGTCTGGTTGCTCGCATCTCCGCTGGGAGCGGCCCTCACTTCAGCGCCAAGCCCGACGGCCACCTTGCTTTACGTCGCCCCCGGTGGTAGCGACGACAATCCCGGAACGCTGCAGCAGCCTTTCGCCACTCTGGAGAAAGCACAACATGCCGTTCGAGAAAGGATAAAGGCGTCGAGAAGGGCGGTCCGTGTCCTGTTGCGCGGGGGGACCTACCATCTCGACCGGCCGCTGATTTTGACTCCCGAAGATTCCACGGCGGAATCACCGGTCACCTACACCGCCTCTCCCGGCGAGCGAGTCACGCTGAGCGGGGGCCGCAGACTCGACTGCAAGTGGCGACCATACCAGGGCGGTATCGTGATGTGCGATTTGCTTGAAGCGAAGGCGGGCAAACTCGCGTTCACGCAACTCTTCATCAATGGCAAGCGGCAAATACGTGCGCGGTATCCAAACTATAACAATTCGCATCCTGGCAAGAGCGGCTACATTCATCCGGCGGACGTCATACCGCCAGGCATGGTCGATCCTCGGCCGGGTCCAAACGACGACATGAGGTATACGGGGGCAGGCGCTCGCGGCATCCTTTTTGATCCTACGAATTTCACGAAGAAACGCTGGGCGCGGCCGCAAGAGGCCGTCGTTCATATCTTCCAAGGAGGCTATTGGGGCAACCTTCAGTGGAGGGTGAAAGCCATCGACTACGATCGCCGTGCGATTTGGTTTGGCGAGGGCGGGCAACAGATGGGCGCCAAGTGGGACGAAGACCCGGCGGCCATCGACCGCGGCAGCCGCTTCTTCGTCGAGAACGTTTTTGAGGAACTCGACGCGCCGGGCGAATGGTACTTGGACACAGCCGCGGGGACACTCTACTACATGCCGGCGCCAGGCGTGGATATCTCGAGGGCTGTCGTGGAAGTCCCGTTGCTGGAATCGGTCATCCGGATCGTTGGCGACCAGGACAAGCCGGTCTCACACGTAGCATTCGACGACTTTCGCATTGCCCATACGACTTCAACTTACCTGTCCACCTACGAGGTCCCTTCGCTTTCGGACTGGTCCATTCACCGCGGCGCGGCGGTGTTCTTGCAAGGCACTCGCGATTGCGCCGTCAGGAACTGCTGGTTCGACGCCGTGGGCGGCAATGGGGTCTTCGTCAACCAGTACAATCGCAACGCCACGGTCAGCGGTTGCAAGTTCACCGAGGTGGGCGACAGCGCCATCGCTTTTGTCGGCTCGCTGGAACTCACCAGTGGCAGCCAACGGGCGTTTCCCTACGAATGCAAGGCGGAGAACAACCTGATCCACGACTGCGGCGTGTTCGGAAAACAGACCGCGGGAGTCTATATCTCGCGGGCGAAGCGGATCACCGCCGCACACAATCTGATCTACAACATGCCGCGGGCTGCCGTCTGTATCGGTGACGGCACATGGGGCGGGCACGTCGTCGAATTCAACCATATCCACGATACGGTGCGGGAAACCGGCGATCACGGGCCGTTCAACGCTTGGGGCCGCGACAAGTACTGGTCCCTCACGCAGTCTCACGCGTCCTACACGGCAAATCACAGCCTGGAAGCGGGCCAGGTCGAGGTGGACACGATGGAGCCCGTGATTATCCGCAACAACCTCTTCGAGGAGAGGCCAGAGAGTATCGAAGGCATGCACGGCCCCGTGTTCGGCATCGACCTGGATGACGGCGCCTCGAATTACGACATCTACAACAATATCACCAAGAACGTCAGCATGAAGCTCCGCGAGGGCGCCAAGCGGACGATTCACAACAACATCTGGTACAATAGCGTAATTGCACCCTGTTTCCATGTCGGCAACGAATACAATCACGACCGGTACTTCGGCAACATCACGGTAATGAGCCGTAGCGACGTATACTCGATCATCGCGCCTCCCGCCCGCGGGCCGTGGCTGGAGGAAATTGACAACAACTGTTTCTTTGTACGCTCGGGGGCCTTCAGGGCGAGCGTCCACGCGTTGCGCTGCGAAAAACGCCCTGGCCCATCGCAAACGTACGATCTCGAGGGATGGCGGCGGCTCGGATTCGATGCGCATTCGGTGTTTGCAGACCCGCTCTTCGTCGATCCCGAGCGGAACGACTTCCGCGTGCGCCCCGATTCTCCGGCTTTGAAGCTTGGTTTCAAGAACTTCGAGATGGGAACCTGGGGCTTGACGCAGGAATTCGCGGCTGCGTGGCGCGAAGGAACCGAATCCGACAACAAGGGACCGTGACGCGAGACCAAGATGAGGAAAACACTATGAGAACCATGAACGCTTTCTATGCTCTACCAAGAATCGCTAGCTTCGTTTTGCTGTTGTCCGTGCTGCTGATTGGGAACACCTGTGTTCCGGCCGCCGAACAGCCGCTCGCCCCCCTTTCCCCGGGAATTATCGGCACGAGCGGACAGTACAGGGTGCCCGCGAGCTCTGGAATGTTGGGCAAGCCGTACACCACCGACTGGGCCTCGCTGAGAACGCACTCAGTGCCGCAATGGCTGCGTGAGGGCAAGTTCGGCATTTACACGCATTGGGGAGTCTACTCGGTGCCAGCCCAGGGGCCGAACGCCACCTGGTATGCCAACATCGTCTATTGGGAACCCGGTTCCCCCGAGCGAAAACACTGGGAGCAGACCTATGGCCCGCTGGAACAGTTCGGCTACAAGGATCTCATCCCCATGTTTACCGGTGAGAAGTTCAATGCCGAAGAATGGGCCGACCTGTTCCAAAAGGCCGGGGCCCGATTTGCCGGCCCAGTGGCCGAGCACCACGACGGCTTCGCCATGTGGGACACGAAGTACTCGCCGTGGAACGCCGCCAAGATGGGCCCCAAGCGGGATGTGGTGGGTGAATTGGCCAAGGCGATCAAGAAACGCGACATGAAATTCCTCGCCGCTTTTCACCATGCGGAAAGCTGGCTATACTTCCCAACGTTCGACAAACGCTACGATTGCGGCGACCCGCGCTACTCCGGCCTGTACGGCTTTGTCCATGAGAAGGACGCCCTGCCCAGCAAGGCGTTCCTCGACCTTTGGAAGGGCAAGATCATCGAAGTCATCGACAAGTACGATCCGGATCTGGTGTGGTTCGACAACGGCCTGGAACTGATCACCGACTCCTATAAACAGGACATGCTTGCCTATTACTACAACCACGCGGCAGCGAGTAAGAAAGAGGTGGTGGTAACCTACAAGCGCAACACCCTGCCGCCGGGCACCGGCCTGCTCGACCTGGAGCGGGGACAGGAGACCGAATTGACCTACCACGAGTGGATCACCGACTCGACCGTGGACGTGGGAAGAGGCTGGGGATACGTCAAGGGCCTGGGGTTCAAGACGGTCGATAACCTTGTCGTCAACCTGGTGGACCGCGTCAGCAAGAATGGTTACTTGTTGCTCAACGTCGGTCCGAAGCCCGACGGCACCATCCCGGACGAGGCCAAGAAGTTGTTGCTGGGCATGGGAAAGTGGCTCCGTATCAACGGCGAGGCGATTTACGGCACGACTCCCTGGGTAATGGCCGGCGAGGGGCCGACGCGGTTGACGACGCACGGCGATTTCAACGAACAAAACAACCTCCGCTACACCGGCCGCGACATCCGCTTTTCGGTAAAGGGCAACAACCTCTACGCGATAGCCTTGGACTGGCCCGGCGAGCGCCTACTCATCACGAGCCTCACTCCCCGCTGGGAGTCGTGGACCGGCTGGTGCGGGCTCTATCCGTCGGAAATCGTCGCAATCACGATGCTCGGCGACGGCAAGCCGCTTAAGTGGGAGATGACCGCCCGCGGGCTTTCCATCGAGACGCCCAGCAAGAAGCCCTGCGAGCACGCCTTTGTCTTCAAAATCGAGCGGCGGAAACCCTTTTGAGCAGATCCTCCGCCGCAAACCGCAAGAATGTGCGATCGTAGTAACCAAACGCCATGTAAAAGGAGATGTGAGAGATGAAACGCAATATGAAATGGGCCGGCGCGCTAGCCATCCTGGTCGTCGCTTCCTTCCTGTTGGGGGCTGCCACGCAGAAACCCAAGCCAATCAAGCGCGTGGGCATGGTCGTGGGCATCAAGGCCGAGAAGATCGAGGAGTATAAACGCCTGCATGCCGATTCCAACGCCGGGGTCCGCGACCTGCTGGTCAAGTACCACATGCACAACTTCTCGATCTACCTCCAGCAGATCGAGGGCAAGTGGTACGAGTTCGGCTACTACGAATACACGGGCGACGATTTCGACGGCGACATGGCTAAGCTGGCCAAGGAACCGCGGAACATCGAGTGGCTCAAGGTCTGCGACCCCATACAGGTGCCGCTGCCGGGCGAAAAGAGCTGGACAAAAATGGAACGCGTGTACTACAACCCGTAAATTGACATTATGTGGCGGAATACATTGTCGAGTGTACTGCTGGTTGCGGCCATCTGCTGTCAGGCTCGCGCCGCAGACCTGTATGCCTACTGCACCCGTATCGATTCCGGGCAACCGTTCGAGCGGTTCGAGCGGGTTGACGATTACGCTGATATCGTCGTCAAGCTAGGCAAGCCCGATGGACGGCTCATTTTCTGTCGCGCAACCAGCTATCTGCCATGCTGGCAAACCGAAAAGGGGAAGTGGCCGCTGGAGGAGATCGTGCGGCGGAACGGCGACGGCACGGTCGCGAGGCCCGACCGAGTGAACCTCTTTTCCCACGCCAAAATCATCGAGAGCGGCGGGGCCAAGGTGATCGTCCATTGGCGGTACTTGTCGAAGTTCTCGGCCGGTAATCCCTGCGGCAACCTGGATCCAAACAACTTCGTAGAGGAAACTTTCACGATCACACCCGACGCACGGATCGTGCGGGTCGTCAAACAAGGGACGAAGACCATCGATGAGTGGAACGATCCTTCGAACCAAACCACGCAAGTTTTGAAACTCGGCGATTCCGGTATCGGCGAAGTGAGCCGGACAAATCCTACCCGCTCGGTTGTCGCATCAGCGGCAAAAGGCAACCCAGAGAAGGGGTCGGTGGTGTCGCCACCCTGCGTGTGGTTCAAGTTCAATGAAGCCAAGGGCGACGTGACGACGGAGGCTGTGTCCGGCGTGGAACTACCCGTTGCCGGGCATAAGACCCTCTGGAAGCAAGGCGTTTCAGGTACGGCACTGCAATTCGACGGCTATCACTCGCTCGTTGCGCTGCCGGCGGCCAAGGCCCCGGTAATCCGCGGCGATCTGACGCTCGAGGGATGGTTTGCCCTGGGTGCGTACCCGTGGAATTGGGCTCCCTTGGTGCAGCAGGGCGACAACGACGGTTACTTCCTCGGCGTCGATAGCCACGGCTACCCAGGTTTCATGGCGAAGATCGGCGGCGTCTGGCAGCAGCTTTCCGTGCCTTCCCGTCCCCCGTACGCGGACGAGAACCATCTGGCGCTTTTCCGCTGGTACCACATTGCGGGCACGTACGACAAGGCCGAGGGCGCGATGCGTCTATATATCGATGGAAAGGAGATCGCCAGGAAAATTGTCGGCAACGATGGTGTGGAATCGGTCAACGCAGACATCCGCGTTGGAAAGGCCGGCATCTTGAGACTGCCGACCGAAGCCCTCCATGACACCTTTCCGAGCGAATTCGGCCTCGACGGCCTGATCGACGAAGTCCGGATCTATAAGGCTGCCTTGAGCGGAAGCCAAGTGGCCGAGTCCTACAAGATTCTCCACCCCGCTCCGGCGATCGCCATCTCGCCCGACATGCAAAAACGGGCGTTTTCCTTTCCAACGACCGGTGGAGAGTTCAAAGCCTTTTACACGCACCTGCCCTACTACGAAACCTGGGAGAACTTGTGGCGGTTTGGCGAGTATCCCGATGTCGTCGTCGGTTTCGAGCGGCTGCCCGTAAAGTATGTCTTCTGGCGGGGCGTCAGCTACATCCCGATGATCGTCAACGAGAAGAACCAGTGGTACACTAACGAGTTCAACGAGACCGGCTTTACTACGAATGCGCCGGGTGACTGCGAACCGATGTCCGACAAAGGCTGCTGGAACTCTCACGCCCGCATCATCGAGAACTCGCCCGCGCGGGTGGTCGTTCACTGGCGGTGTTGGCTATCGAACCCCGACCATCATTGGGCAAACTACAACCCGGCTACAGGCTGGGGTGACATTTCCGACTGGTATTACTACATCTATCCCGACGGCGTTGCGGTAAAACGCATGCGGTGCTACACGTCTCAGCCCAATAGTTGGTACGAATGGCAGGAAACGATTGCCGTTCTGGGCGAGGGTCAGCATCCGGAAAGCGTATTCGCGAAGTCGCCCGTCATGACGTTGGTCAACGCGGCCGGCAAGTCCGTGGACTACAATTGGAATCCCGAACCGCCCAAGCCGGATTTTCGCGACAAGATCATCCACTTCATCCACTATACGGGCCCCTACAGTCCGTTCACGATCCAGCGATTTACCGGCGGCGATATTTATAATGGCGAACGAAATTGGTACTCCGTATTCCCCTCGTGGAACCACTGGCCGACTGCGCAGGTGAATTCCTCCGGGCGCAACGCGTGCTTTCCCGACCGGGCGGCACACAGTTCCGTTTCCCATCTCTTTTGGCAGTTGAGCGGACAACAACGGGGCGACGTGACGTACCTGGAAAAGACGCTGATGGAAGGCATGACGGACCAGAGCGCAGTTTCGCTAGTTGGGCTGGCAAAGTCGTGGTTGCAGCCGCCACCGCTGGAAACCGTTTCAGATTGCCACAGTCTGGGCTACGATGAATCGCAACGGGCTTACGTGCTTTCCGCCACCGGCGCCGCGCCAGCCGTTCGCATCGCCGCGTCCGCCGACCATCCGATTGTCAATCTCTGCTTCGTAGTGAAGAACTGGAATTGCGATGATCGGGCGATGCTGGAAATCGATTCGCAGCCGCAGCCCGAAGGGACCAAGTTCCGGCAGGGCATCGTGCGCGATCCGAATGGGCGGCAATCGCTGGTCGTGTGGATCGAGCTGCGTTGCACGGATACCAAGGCGTTCACGCTGCACGGCGCCCATCTGGCGGCGGCGCCGGCCCGTAAGCCCGCCGCTTCGATAGAAACTTCGCGGCCGGATCGTGATTGTGCTGCAATTCGCTGAAAAGTTAAGGAGTCATGTCATGCGAGAAACGGGGATCATTAACCGCGACATTGACACGAGGAAGAACTGATGCATCTGAATTCGATTGACTTCGCTGTCATCGTTGTATACCTGGTCGGCATCACCACCTTCGGGATCTGGGTGGGATTCCGCCGGCATGCCTCCACGAATCAGTATTTCCTCGCCAACAAGTCGCTGGGTTGGTTTACCGTAGGGGCGGCGGTTTTCACCTCGAACATATCGACCATTCACCTTGTAGGGCTTGCCGCAGGAGGCGCCAAGGACGGCATGGTCATCGGTAATTTCGAATGGATGGCGTGCTTTACGCTGATTCTGCTGGCGTTGCTGTTCACGCCCTTCTACATCAATTCCCGCGTCTCCACCCTGCCGGAATTCATGGAACGGCGATACTGCCCGCAGGCGCGCACGATTTTGGCGTTCATAGGGATAATCGGCGCACTGCTGATCCATATCGGCATCAGCCTCTTTGCCGCCGCGAAGCTATTCGAGAGTTTCTTGGGCGTGCCGATGCTGTATACCATTGTTGTGCTTTCGGCCTTTACCGTGACCTATACGGCACTCGGCGGTCTAAAAGCCGTCGTGATGACCGAGAACATCCAGATCTGCCTGCTGCTGGGCGGAGCCGTTCTGATTACGGTGCTGGGCCTGCAGGCATTGCCGGCGGTCGGCGTGCATGACGTGGCCGCGTTCAAGGAGGCGCTCAAGCCCGAGCAACTGAACATGCTGCACCCCGTGATCAACGCCAACGGGCATCTGAGCGAGTATTCCTGGCTGGCGGTGCTGCTGGGCTATCCGATTCTCGGCATCTGGTATTGGTGCGCCGATCAAACCCACGTGCAGCGCGTGTTGGGCGCCAGGAGCCTGCGAGACGGCCAGAACGGCGCCATCTTCGCCGGCTTCCTCAAAATCACCCCCGTGTTCCTCATGGTCTTTCCGGGAGTGATCGGGTACGTGCTTTGGCAAAAAGGGGCGTTCCAACTTCTCAATGTGGAAGGCGCCAACCGAGTCGACTATAACACGATGCTGCCGTCGCTGATCAACTACCTGGTCCCCGTGGGCCTCAAGGGGTTGCTCGCCGCCAGCATGGCCGCGGCGCTGATGAGTTGCATGGCCGCCGCGTTGAACAGTTGTGCTACGCTGATCTCGATGGATATCGTCAAACGATGGAAGCCCAGTATGGCCGATACCCGGGTGGTGACCATCGGCCGGATCACAACGGGCGCGATCATGGTGCTAGCCATGCTCTGGTCGACCCAAGGCGATCAATTTGGCACGATTTTCGAGGCCATTAACAAGATTCCCATGACCTTCGCGCCGGCGGTGACGACGGTCTTTGTGCTGGGAGTGATGTGGAAACGGGGCACCAAGGAAGCGGCGATGACTACCTTGTATCTGGGCTCGCTGATCGGCATCGTTTACTTCGTGCTCGACCTGCCGAGTATCGGCAAGTTGATCCTCGGCGCCACGCATACCTCCGCCGATTTTTCCGGCCTGGTCACCGATCCCGCGCAGGGGTTGGGTATTCCCTTCATGCTGGTCGGCCCAATCCTGGCGGGCGTTTGCGCCGTAATCTACGTCGTCACCAGTCTCGCCACTCCCGCCATGGACCCGGCCGAGGTCGAAAAGGTCTGCTGGGACCATCCCTTGGCTTTCATGCGAGGCCCTATCCAGGGATGGAGCGATCCGCGACTGGTGGCCTGTCTTCTGCTGGCAACGGTGGTGATTCTGTATTGCGTCAACCACCACTATTCCACGTAAACCGCAATAAACATCGAGTACAGGAAAATACAATGACTTTAACCCTTTCCTCCGAGTCAATCGCCGCATCTGCTGCAAAACTCAGTTTTCGAACCGAGGCGTTCATCGACGGCAAATTCCAGCCAGCCCGAAATGGCCGGACATTTCCCACGGACAATCCGGCCAACGGCAAGACGATCACTCACCTGGCGGCCTGCGAGGCCGAGGATGTCGATCTGGCCGTTCGTTCGGCCCGCAAGGCATTTGAGAGCGGAGTGTGGTCCAAGATGCGTCCCGTCGATCGCAAGAAAACGCTTCTGGCCTTTGCCGATCGGTTGGAGGCCCACGCCGACGAGATCGCACTGCTCGACAGCCTCGAGGCTGGAAAGCCGATTAGCGATTGTGTCAATGGCGATATCCCCGATACGATTCACTGCATCCGTTGGCATGCCGAGTTGATCGACTAGCTATACGACCGCATCGCTCCCGCGCCGGCCCAGAACCTGGCCTTGATTCTCCGGGAACCCGTGGGTGTCGTAGGGGCAGTGATCCCCTGGAACTTTCCCGCGCAGATGGCCGCATGGAAGATCGGCCCGGCCCTGGCGGCGGGCAACAGTGTTGTCCTCAAGCCGGCCGAGCTAACGTCGCTGAGCGCGATCCGCATGGCCGAACTGGCCGCCGACGCTGGCCTGCCACCAGGTGTCTTCAACGTCGTGCCCGGACTGGGAGACACCGCTGGCCAGGCGATTGGCCGTCATCCGGACATCGACATGGCCGCTTTCACCGGCTCGACCGAGGTCGGACGTTACTTCCTCAAGTATTCGGCGGAATCGAACTTGAAACGTGTGATCCTGGAATGTGGTGGCAAAAGCCCCCAGGTCGTGCTCGCCGATCCGCCGGATCTCGATCTCGTCGCGCAAA